>NZ_JBTMWV010000001.1:0-717497 GCF_054489345.1 Devosia sp. A369
CCACGGTATAGATCCCCAACCCTCCTGCAAGCGTCGCAGAAGGAAGATAGGTGGCCGACTTTTACGCCGCCCGAAGCGGGACTATCCCGCCGCTACCGTGGACTAATTTTGCACCGCCGCTCTCACTGCCCGACGGCAGGCTAAAATCGTCGCTGTCGGGACCAAGCAGGATGGTGCTTAAACTCACCGGACGCGTTCTATCGTCATTCCCGCAGTCGGTCCCGTGGGACCGTCTTGAGGTGCGCGTTCAAGCCCATGAAGGCCATCTCGATGGCCACACAGGCTTCGCCCAGCGCCTGGTATACCTGGTTGTCGACCAGGTCCACGACAATCATCCAGCGGCTTAGGTGCATTGCCGCCAACACCCCAAACCGGGTGAGGTCGTAGGTGAGGCCTATTAGACGCGTCTCATCCACGAACGGTCCGATATGGACAGCGCCTTCCGGGGCTATAAGCCCGACCGCTTCCGAGTTCGGGTGTGTGCCGTAGCGAGAGTAGAACGTGTAGGGCGCCTGCCGGGCACCCCGGTCGACGCCATCGATCGCGTTCAGCAGGTCCCGGACTTGCCCCGGCTTGTATTCCTTCAAGCCGGCTTCCTGGCCGAGTGCTATCCACTTCGGCAGATGCTCCGGGGCCCGGCTGAACAAGTCGAGCAGATAGGCGCACTCCACGATGTCCCGGATCATGATGCCGGCAGGTTGGAAGAAGCCCTGCAGGATCAACTCGTCGGCGGCGCCTATGCTGTTGAGGACCCGGATACCGAGAACCTGCTGTGCGACCAACTCCCGTTCGGCCTGGCCGTCGTCGTGCCGCGGCGTAAGCGTCACTGCGGCTGCGGCGGCGAATAGGTCAATGGCAACAGTGCAGAGGCGCATGCACTCCAGCTGCCAAGGGTCACCATCCCTCAACGCGGCCATCTCCGCCTGGATGGCCGTCGCGCTTACCAGCATCTCGACGATGCCTCCCGCATCCGGTTGGTCATTGCTATGCTGCGTTGACGGCGATCTCGAGGAGGATCTGCTTATCGACCCCTGCCCCAAGCACGACCTGCCACTTCGTGAATCCGACACCACCCTCGTTGGCGGCAGGGAGGTTCACGATCAGAGGGACCGCTCGCGTACGACCGAACGAGCGCTCTGTCTTCGCGTAAATACTTAGCGAGGTGTCCACCCTGATGACCGCACCCAGCGGCTTGCCGTAGCCGGGATCGAACGCCGTCGTTTCGTCGACCTCGATCCGCACGTTGGGAACGATGAGCCCGGACCAATTCTCGGCCCCCGCAGCCGGGAAGTAGCTGAACTGAAATTGGTCACTCAGGAACACAACGGTCGGAGCATCGTCGAGAATCCCCACTATCGCGGCCGCCTCATGCTTGCTGCGCGGAAGGATGAGGCTCCTCAAGGGCGCCGAATGGAACGTACCAACGGTGAACTCTTCTGGCGCCAGCATGGATTACCACCTCTCCTGGAGCGGACTGACGAGGTTCTCCCAGTAGAGTTCCGCACCGCCCTCCGGGGACAGCTTCCTGTCGCCCTGGTCGCCGTAGTGCATCATGCCCATGGTCTTGAGGTAGATCGCCTGGTCGTCGGCATCCACGTTGAGGGACTCGTTGATCGTGTTGCCGGCGGTCGTGTGGCCCTGGACGTAGTTGATGCCCCGCCCAAAGCTGTCACCGCCCATGTAGATGGTGGCCTTGGCGACGTCCTTTCCGTCCCGGTAGACTGTGGCGAAGAAGCGGTTGGCGTCGACCCGCCGGAATACCCCCTCGATGCCCGGGTTGCGTTCCGCAAGCTCTGCCAGCGAGTTCGTCGACTGGACGGCCGCTAATGCAGCTCATGAGTATGCCGAAGCGCTATTCTATGTGGCGCTGGACCGTTCATCACTAACCGGCAAACACGACAGCTTCAGCCAAGGACTTGCGGAAGCCAGTTATGGCCTTGCGTGGCCGCCGACTCCCTAAAATTGTCGGTTGCAACCGCGCATCCATTTTTGGCCGCGGGGGGGTGTTTCGTTCGCGGAATTTGCGCCGGTAAATTGCAGTGCCCTTCGGTAAGACCTTCTCGGAACGGCAGCTTTCGGGAAGTCGTCGAAGGGTCTTGGATGACTGCAATGGGCGCAAACCTGACAAGGCGCGGTTCGTGATCGAGCGGCGTACGAATGCCCATATTCGAGGTAGGATATATTGGGCTTACAGGATGCGGTTCATTGATTCAGCCGCTGTTTAATTGCGAATACCGCGCGCATACGTGATGACAGTCAGCGCCAGTGGCGCGTTTTCAGGCGATCAGGCCCGAAGAGCTACGCTCGCAGGGCCCAGACGCAGGCCAAATGCGATCTCAACAAAGCTGTGAGGGGCCAGATTACCCGCCCCGCCGGCTCTGCTTCACGATCTCGATGCTATGCATGCGGATCTTCTTGCGCAGCGTATTGCGGTTCAGCCCGAGCAGCTCGGCCGCCTTGATCTGGTTACCGCCGCAGGCATTGATCGCCATGGCGATCAGCGGCGCCTCCACCCGGTCGATGACCCGCTGATACAGCCCCGGCGGCGGCAGGTTGGGCTCATATTCGCGCAGCAGCTGGCCGACATGGGTTTCCACCGCCATGGCCACATCCATCGGGCCAGCTAATGCGACCGCCTGTGGGCGTTCGGTGATGTTCAGCTCGTTCTGCACGATCTCGGCCGAAATCGATTCGTCGGCATAAAGCGCCGACAGCCGCCGCACCAGATTCTCCAGCTCGCGGACATTGCCGGGCCAGGAGTAGTTCTGCATCAGCCGGATGGCTTCCGGCGAAATGGTCTTGACCGGCTCGCCATCACGCTGCGCCGTCTTGAGGAAATGCGCCGCCAGATCGCCGACATCGTCGACCCGCTCGCGCAGCGGCGGCAGGCGGATCGGCACCACATTGAGGCGGTAGTACAAATCTTCGCGGAACAGCCCCTGCCGGATCATCTGGCTGAGATCGCGATGCGTGGCGGCGACGATGCGGACATTGGTCTTGATGGCATTGCGCCCGCCGACCATGGTGTATTCGCCCTCTTGCAGCACGCGCAGCAGGCGGGTCTGGGCATCCATCGGCATATCGCCGATTTCATCAAGAAACAGCGTGCCGCCCTCGGCCTGCTCGAAGCGGCCCGACGAGCGGCTATTGGCCCCGGTAAAGGCCCCCTTCTCATGGCCGAACAATTCAGCCTCGATCAGGTCGCGGGGAATGGCCGCCATATTGATGGCCACGAACGGTCCGTTGCGGCGCTTGCCGAAGTCATGCAGCGCCCGCGCCACCAGTTCCTTGCCGGTGCCGCTCTCGCCGGTGATGGTCACCGTCAGGTCGGTCTGCATCAGCCGCGCCAGTGCCCGGTAAATATCCTGCATGGCGGTCGAGCGGCCGACCAGCGGCATGGTTTCGCCCGGCTCCTCGACCCGGCGTTCACCCGCCGGCTTGCGCGCATCGGCCAGCGCCCGCGCCACCACCGACAACACCTCGGCGATGTCGAAGGGCTTGGGCAGATATTCATACGCCCCCACCTCCGACGCCCGGATAGCGGTCATGAAAGTGTTCTGCGCGCTCATCACGATCATCGGCAGGTCGGGGCGGAGCTTCTTGATCTTGGGCATCACCTCGAAGGCATTGCCGTCGGGCATGGCGACGTCGGTGATCAGCACATCCCCCTCGCCCCGGCTGACCCAGTTCCACATGGTGGACATGTTGCCGGTGGGGCGAACCTCGTAGCCGGCGCGGGTCAGGGCCTGATTGAGCACCATGCGGATCGCGGCGTCATCATCGGCGAGCAGGACAATCTGGCTCATGTCGCCCTTTCTTCTTCATCAGGCAGTTGGAAGGCCGCGCTCGCCACCGGCAGCAAAATGCGGAATCGGGTCCGGCCGGGCCGGCTTTCGCAGTCGATGACCCCGCCATGGTCACCAACGATCTTGGCCACCAAAGCCAGCCCCAGGCCGGAGCCGTTGACCTTGGTGGTAACGAACGGGTCGAACAGGAATGCCAGCAGGTCCGCCGGGATGCCGGGGCCGTTATCCTCGATGACGATTTCGAGCGGCAGCGAGACCCGTTCCGCCGCGCCCATCACGCTGACGCGGATGCCGGGGCGGAAAGCCGTGGTGAACCTGATCTCTGGTTTCTGTGTCCGTTCAAGGGCTTCCGAGGCGTTCTTCACCAAATTCAGGAACACCTGAATGAGCTGGTCGCGATTGCCATAGACCGGCGGCAGCGACGGATCATATTCCTCGGAAAAGACGATACCGCGCGCCACGCCATTGCGGGCCAGCAGCTTCACCCGATCGAGCACCACGTGAATATTGATCGGCTCGCGCTCCATCGGGCGCTCGTCGCCAAACACTTCCACCCGGTCGATCAGATGAACGATCCGGTCGGTTTCCTCGCGGATCAGCCGGGCCAGCGGGATTTCCTCGCTGGTGACGGTCTGCTCCAACAGCTGCGCCGCGCCGCGAATGCCTGAGAGCGGGTTCTTGATTTCATGCGCCAGCATCGACGCCAGCCCGGTCACCGAACGCGCCGCGCCACGCGACACCATCTGTCGGTCGATCTTGTCAGCCATGGTGCGCTCCTGGATCAGCAGCGCCACGCGACCGTCAATGTCCGACAGCGGACTGGCATAGACGTCGGTCACCCGCTCTTCGCCAAAACGGGACGAGCCGATGCGCACCCGATATTCGGTCATCGGCGCCCGCCGTGCCGCCACGGTTTCCACCAGCCCGATGATCGGCGAGTCATACGCGATCAAATCGTCCAGTCGCTGCCGCGTCAGCACGCTGAGCGACGCGCCGAAAAACCCCTCGGCGGCATAATTGACGAACACCACCTGCCGCGTCTCGTCGCAGACCATGATCGGCTGCGGCAGCGCCTGCAGCACGCCCATGGCGGGAATAGGTTCGACGGCGGCAGTCACGGTCTCAAGCGCGCTCATGCCGCTGCTTCCTGCTCGGGGGCGAAAATGGCGCCAATCATGCGCAGCACCTCCGCCGGCGTTTCATTGTTCAGCAGCTCGTTGCGTACCGGCTTGTCCACCACGATGCCGGCGGCTTCCAGATACCAGCCCAGATGCTTGCGTGCCGCCCGCAGACCCACGGCAACGCCATATTCCACCAGGATGTCCTCATAATGCTCGCTGACCAGCGCCACCAGCGCCGCGCCCTGCGGCGCCTCGGGTCCGGTCTGGTCCTGCAGCCCTGCCCCGATCTGCGCCACCGCCCAGGGCCGCCCCTGCGCGCCCCGACCCAGCATCACCGCCGCCGCCCCGGATTGCTCCAGCGCCTCGCGCGCCGTCGCCAGATCGATGATGTCGCCATTGACGACCACGGGAACATCCACCGCTTCAACCACCCGGCGCACCAGCTCCCAGCGGGCCGTGCCCTTATAGAATTGCTGCCGGGTGCGGCCATGCACGGTGATCATCTGCACCCCGGCCTCGACGGCCCGCCGCGCCATCTCCGGCGCATTGAGGCCCTTGTCGTCCCAGCCCAGCCGCATTTTCACCGTCACCGGCAGTGGCGTGGCGCTGACCACGGCATCGATCAGCGTCATGGCATGGTCAGGCACCCGCATCAGCGCCGAGCCGGCATAGCCGCTGGTGACCCGCTTGGCCGGGCAGCCGAAATTGATGTCGATGATGTCGGCGCCCGCATCATGGGCAATCTTGGCGCCGCGGGTCATCCACTCGGCTTCGCAGCCGGCCAGTTGCACCATATGCGGCAGCGTGCCGGGCTTGCCCAGCTTGCGGGCCATTTCGTGGTTGCCCACGGCCAGTGCATTGCTGGCGATCATTTCGGACACCACCATGCCGGCGCCAAAGCGCTCGGCCAATTTGCGGAACGGCCGGTCGGTGATTCCGGCCATGGGCGCGAGGAAAGCATTGTTGCGAACCACATGGCTCCCGATGCTTAACTTACAGGCACCCTTTGACACGAATTGCCTCGGAAATGGTCATCTTGGAAGGTCTGCCTGCACAGTAGTCAAATCGTCTGGCGGCGCAATATGTTATCTGCGGCCTGCGACGGTTCGGCAGCCCTGCACTTGCCGCATGCCTTGGTGGGCGCTAGACCACATCGAGGTGGCGAATGCCAGTATCGAGTGCCCAGTTTCATGCGTCAAAAGTCCATTGCCGTCATCGTCGTTGCCGCCGGAAAAGGCGAGCGCGCCAGCGCGGATGGTTCGTCGGACTCCAAGCAGTATCGGCCCATTGCCGGCGTGCCGGTGCTGGCCCGTACGCTGCAGAGTTTTCTTGAACTGTCTGCCGTCACGTCTGTCCTCGCCGTCATCCACCCCGACCACGCCGACCGCTATGCCGCGCTGACCCTTGCTGATACGCGCCTGCTGCCGCCGGTGCTCGGCGGCGCGTCGCGTCAGGCCTCGGTGCTCGAGGGTCTCAAGGCGCTGGCCCCGAGCCGGCCCGATCTGGTGCTGATTCAGGATGCCGCCCGCCCCTTCGGCTCCCCGAGGCTGATTGGTGACGTCATTGCTGCCCTCGGCCAGTTCGATGGCGCCTTGCCCACCGTGCCGGTGACCGACACCATCAAGCGCTCGCTCGACGGGCAGTTGGTGGCGACCACCGAGGATCGCCGGCAGCTATTTGCCGCGCAAACGCCGCAGGGCTTCCGCTTCGGCCAGATTTTCTCGGCGCATATGCGCGCCTCCACCCTGCGCCGCGATTTCACCGACGATGCGGAGATCGCCGAATGGGCTGGTCTCCGTGTCGCCATGGTCATGGGCGACCGCAACAATATCAAAATCACGCATCCCGAGGATTTCACTCGGGCTGAGCGCATTCTTTCAGGAGATCACACCATGGAAACCCGCGTTGGCACCGGCTACGACGTCCACTCGTTCGAGCCCGGTGATGCCGTCTGGCTGGCGGGTGTCCGCATTCCGCACAAGGCCAAGCTCAATGGCCATTCCGATGCCGACGTGGCGCTGCATGCGCTGACTGACGCCATCCTGGGCGCCATTGGCGAAGGCGATATCGGTGTCCACTTCCCGCCCTCCGACGAGCAGTGGCGCGGCGCCGCCTCGACGGTTTTTCTCAAGCATGCCGGTGCCTTGGTGGCCAAGGCGGGTGGCCGCATCGTCAATCTGGACGTGACAATTGTTGCCGAAGCGCCGAGGATCACCGAACACGTGCCGGCGATGCGCCAGGTCATTGCCGATACGCTGGGGATTGCGACGTCACGCGTTGCCATCAAGGCGACGACAAATGAGAAGCTCGGGTTTATCGGGCGGGAGGAAGGGATCGTGTCCATGGCCAGCGCCAGCATTGAAATGCCGAGGGGGGATTGATGGCAGCCAAAGCCGCACCACAAATTGATCCGGGCAAACGGATCATCGAAATCCTGACCGAGAAAAACCAGACCATCGTTACGGCCGAGAGCTGCACCGGCGGTCTGATCGCCGCCGCGCTCACCGACATTCCCGGTGCTTCGGCGGCGCTCTATGGCGGTTACGTCACCTACGCCAATACCGCCAAGTCACGCATGATCCACGTGCAGGCCCGGCTGATCCGCGACTATGGCGCGGTGTCCAATCAGGTAGCCCGGGCCATGGCCGATGGTGCCCGCAACACAGCGCGCGCCGATTTCGCCGTCGCCGTCACCGGCATTGCCGGCCCCGATGGCGGCAGCGAAAAGAAGCCGATCGGTCTGGTCTATGTCGCCGTCTCATCGGAGCTGGCCACCGTCGTCATCGAACACCGCTTCGGCGACCTCGGCCGCGACCTGGTCCGCAAAGCCAGCGTCAACGCCGCCCTCGAACTGGTGCTGCACGTCCTGACCAGCGACAAGGAATAGCTGCGTACCGATGATGGCTACTGCGCCATCCCCACCCACCGGACGATGCCTCCCCCTTGACGGGGGAGGCTAGGAGGGGGTGCGAGAGCCCCGATGATTGGACCAAACCACCCCCACCCTTGATCCCTCCCCGCAAGGGGGAGGGTGTCGACTGCAGGCTTCGTGCGCCCCCTTATTCCCCGTAGCGCCGATCCGCCTCATCGGCAAACGCCCGCATGATCTCTTCCTGCTTGGCCGCAAACGCCGGCTCGGCCACGGCGGCGATGAAGGGATTGGAGATCTTGAAGTCGATCTCGAAGCGCACCCGCGTGCCCATACCTTCGGGCTCAAAGCTCCAGACGCTATCGAGATAGGCGAAGGGCCCATCCACCGCCTTGGCGCTGATGGTGCGTGCCTGGGCGTCCAGCGTCACCCGGCTGGTATAGGCCTGGGTGATCGGTCCGAAAAACAGCGTCATCTTGGCCAGCCGCACGTCGGCATCGCCGGCCGCCGGGTCCTTGCGAATTTCCATCGCCTTGCAGTTGGGAATGAAGCGCGGATAGTCGCCGAGGTCCGCGACGATCTCGAACATGCGCTGCGGCAGATGCGGCACATGCCGCTCAAAAAAACGCTTCATTTCAAATTCTTGTCTTGGTGACCCGGCACAGGCTAATGCCCCAGCCGGGCCATCCGCGCCGCCTTGAGGCGGGCAAAATCTTCGCCGGCGTGATGCGACGAGCGGGTCAGCGGGCTGGACGACACCAGCGCAAAGCCCTTGGCCGTCGCCACCGTGGCGAAGGATTTGAACTCATCCGGCGTCACGAAACGGATCAGCGGCGTGTGCTTGCGCGTCGGCTGCAGATACTGGCCGATGGTGAGGAAATCCACCTCGGCCGAGCGCAGATCGTCCATCAGCTGCAGCACTTCGTTCCGCTCTTCACCCAGCCCGACCATGATGCCCGACTTGGTGAACATCGTCGGATCGAGTTCCTTGACCTTCTGCAGCAACCGGATCGAGTGGAAATAGCGCGCGCCCGGACGGACCTTGAGATATTTCGACGGCACCGTTTCCAGATTGTGGTTGAACACGTCCGGCTTGGCCGCCACGACGATTTCCAGCGCCCCGTCCTTGCGCAAAAAGTCCGGCGTCAGGATTTCGATGGTGGTGCGCGGATTGCGCGCCCGAATGGCCAGGATCACATCGGCAAAATGCTGGGCGCCCCCATCGGCCAGGTCATCGCGGTCCACCGAGGTGATGACGACATGCTGCAGGCCGAGCTTTTCCACCGCCTTGGCGACGTTCTCCGGCTCGTGGGGATCAAGCGGTCCCGGCATGCCGGTGCGCACATTGCAGAAGGCGCAGGCGCGGGTGCAGATTTCGCCCATGATCATCATGGTGGCGTGCTTCTTGGACCAGCACTCGCCGATATTGGGGCAGCCAGCCTCTTCACACACCGTCACCAGCCCATGCTCGCGCACGATGGCCTGGGTTTCCTTATAGATCGGCGAACCTGGCGCCTTGACGCGGATCCAGTCCGGCTTGCGCAGCACCACGCTGTCGGGCCGGTTGGCCTTTTCCGGGTGGCGGGGCTTGAGCGCGGAAGTGTCGATCAGAGTGACCAAGGGATGTCCTGACTTCTAAGCAATCAACCGTGCCAGCAGCACGACGATAATGGCGCCGACCGTCGAGGTCACGATCTGGCGGGCCAGATCGTTGCGGATGCCGAGATCGATCCGCAGCGCCGTGAACAGATATCCCCCCACGAACGAACCGATCACCCCGCTGATGAGGTAAGTGATCAGCCCGCCGCCTCCAACGATCAGGCTGGCGAGAAAGCCCGCCACAATACCGATGCCGAGAAACACCAGGATCGCGCGATTATTATTGCCACCCATGGTGAAGCCCCCGCCCGCGCTTTGCCGTTCCGGTAATGCCATTTGTGTTTGCCCTCGCGAACTCTGCGCCGAATATTGCGTTCCGCGCGTCCGTCTTCAAGGTGCCCTGCCCCTTATCGCGCAATCACCCGCGCCACGGCAATGACGACGACAGCACCAATCGTCGCGGTGATGATCTGGCTGATCAGCGCATTCTCGATCGGCAGCGAAATCCCGGCCACCGACAGCAGCCAGCCACCTACAAAAGCGCCGATCACGCCGACAATCAGATTGCGCAGCAAGCCGCCGCCGCCCAGCACCAACCCGGCCAGCCATCCGGCGACCAGCCCGATGCCGAGAAAGATCAGCAGTTCCGTGGTTCCAACGCTCATTTTGTCTGCTCCAAAGCTGTCAAATCGAGACTACGGCGACCATCACATATTCAGCGCGCGGCCATAAGCATCCAGCACGCTTTCCTTCATCGTCTCGCTCAGCGTCGGATGCGGGAAAATGGTGTGCATCAGATCTTCCTCGGTGGTTTCGAGGTTCATGGCGATGACAAAGCCCTGGATCAGCTCGGTCACTTCCGCGCCCACCATATGCGCGCCCAGCAGTTCGCCGGTCTTGGCGTCGAAAATGGTCTTGACCAGCCCATCGGGCTCGCCCAGCGCAATCGCCTTGCCGTTGCCGACGAACGGGAAGCGCCCGACCTTGATCTCGCGCCCGGCTTCGCGCGCCTTGGCTTCGGTCAGCCCGACGCTGGCCACCTGCGGCTCGCAATAGGTGCAGCCCGGCACCTTGGTCTTGTCGAGGCCATGCACCTTCATCCCGGCGATCTTTTCGACGGTGATGACGGCCTCATGCTCGGCCTTGTGCGCTAGCATGGGCGGGCCGGCGACGTCGCCAATCGCCCAGATGCCGGCCACATTGGTCTGGCCATAGCCATCGATGACAATGGCGCCGCGCTCGGTCTTGACCCCGACCGTCTCCAGCCCAAGACCTTCGATATTGCACATCACGCCCACGGCCGAAATCAGCTTGTCGCCGGAAATCTGCTGCTTGCTGCCATCCTTGAGTTCGACGTGAGCGGTAACCCCAGCCTTACTCTTTTCGACCTTGGTCACCTTGGTGTCGGTCAAAATCTTGATGCCGCGCTTTTCAAGGCGCTTGCGGGCCAGCGCCGAGATTTCGGCGTCTTCCACCGGCATAATCTGCGGCAGCAATTCGATAATGGTCACCTCGGCGCCCATGGAGCGATAGAACGAGGCAAACTCGACGCCAATGGCGCCCGACCCCATCACCACCAGCGATTTGGGCATTTCAGCCGGCTTCATCGCCTCGAAATAGGTCCAGATCTTGTCGCCATCGGGTTCGATGCCCGGCAGCACGCGCGGCCGCGCGCCCGTGGCGATGATGATGTTCTTGGCCTTGTAGGTGCCCTCGCCCAGCGGGTTCTTCGGCACCGGCCCCTGCGGCTGCACAATGGCCTTCTTGGTCGGGGAAACCTTGACCTCACCCGGCTTGGTGATCACCGCTTCGCCCCAGATGATGTCGACCTTGTTCTTCTTCATCAGGAACTGGACGCCATTATTCATCTGGGCGGCGATGGCGCGCGAGCGCTTCACCACACCGTCGATGTCGACGCCGATCTTCTCGACCGTCAGGCCATAATCCTTGGCATGGCTCATATGGCCGAAAATTTCGGCCGAGCGCAGCAGCGCCTTGGTCGGAATGCAGCCCCAGTTGGAGCAGATGCCCGCCATATGCTCGCGCTCGATGATGCCCACCTTCATGCCGAGCTGCGCGCCGCGAATGGCCGCAACATAGCCGCCGGGGCCGGCGCCGATGACGAGAAGATCGTATTGGTCAGCCATTTGGGCCTCCATTTGGTCGATTGGGGTCTAGAGACCCAGCATTTGTTTGACGAGCGGCACCAGCCCCTCGCCGATCGCGCGCGTATTGGCAGCGTCGAGATGAACGCCATCGAGCGGGCTGGCCTTGGCCACCGTCGAGGCATCGAAAAAACCCGCACCGTATTCGTCGGCCCGGTTCTTGTAGTGGCGGGCAAACGCTTGCGACTGCGCGAGGGCGTCGGCGCCACCGAAATTAGTGGCAACGTCGGTGTTACCGGTTTCGCAAGGATGCGGCGGTGCGACGAGCAGGATTTGCGGCATTACCGCGCCCGGCTCAACGAAATGGCCGCGCACCACCTGCATCAACCGGCGCATCCCATAGGATGCGGTCAGCGCGCTGCCGTGGATGGCGGGCTTCAAATCATTGCTGCCCAGCATGATGATGACCAGATCGAGCGGCGCATGGCTGGCCAGCAGCGTCGGCAGGATCCGCACGCCGTTACGATCCGCATTGGCGGTAAAATCGTCAAACGCCGTGGTGCGCCCACCCAGCCCCTCAGCGATGACCCGGGCTTTGCCGCCCAGGCCCTGCTCCAATGTCGTTGGCCAGCGATCCGCATAAGCATGGCGCGGCCCGCCGGCCTCAGGATTGGCGCCGTAAGTCAGGCTGTCGCCATAGGCGAGAATGGTCTTCATGCGCCCTGCCCCTTAGGCCAGCATCATTACCGGATTTTCGATCAGGCCCTTGAATACGCCGAGCAGTTCCGCCCCCAGCGCACCATCGACGGCGCGATGGTCGCAGGACAGGGTCACCGTCATGAAGCTCGCCACCTTGACCTGCCCGGCCTCGGCATAGACGCGCTCTTCGCCGACACCGACCGCCAGGATCGTGCCATGCGGCGGGTTGATCACCGCGGCAAATTCGCGGATGCCGAACATGCCCAGATTGGACACCGACGACGCCCCACCCTGATATTCATGCGGCGCCAGCTTCTTGGACTTGGCGCGACCAGCCAGATCCTTGACCTCTTCGGAGATTTCCCGAAGCGTCTTGGTATCGCAGCTCTTGACCACCGGGGTGAACAAACCACCCGGCACGGCCACGGCAACCGCCACGTCCGAGCGCTTGTGATAGAGGATAGAATCCCCGGCCCAGGTGGCATTGGCCATCGGCACGCGCTGCAAGGCGACGGCCCAGGCCTTCATCACGAAATCATTGACCGAAAGCTTGTAGGACGGCTTGCCCTCCTTGCTCTTGGGGGCCAGCGCATTGATCTGCTCGCGCGCTGCCAGCAGCGCATCGATCTTGCAATCCAGCGTCAGATAGAAATGCGGCACGGTCTGCTTGGACTCGGTGAGGCGGGCAGCCACCACCTTGCGCATGCCATCATTGGGCACCAGCTCGTAGGAGCCTTCGGGATAGAGCGCCAGCACCTGCTCCTTGGTCATGCCGGTCGCAGCCACGCCGCCACCAGCGGCAGCACCCGGAGCCGAAGCCACGGCCTTGAGCGGGGTCTTGCCCGACTTGGCAGATTCCACGTCAGCCTTGACCACACGGCCCTTGGGACCCGAGCCGGAAATGGCCGCCACGTCGATCCCGGCTTCCTTGGCCAGACGACGCGCCAGCGGCGAAGCGAACACTTTGCCGCCCTCAGCCTTCGCTGCCGGAGCAGCGGCAGGCTTTGGCGCTGCGGCCACAGCCTGCGGCGCCGGTGCGGCAGCAGCCGGCTTCGGCGCTTCTGCCTTGGGAGCCTCGGCGGCAGGCGTCGGAGCAGCCTTGGGTGCAGCCGCCGCATCCAGGCTTTCGCCTTCCTGCAGCAGAATGGCGATCACCGCGTTGACCTTCACATTGTCGGTGCCTTCGGCGACCAGGATCTTGCCGATCTTGCCCTCGTCGACGGCCTCGACTTCCATCGTGGCCTTGTCGGTTTCGATTTCGGCGATCACGTCACCGGAGGAGACGCTGTCGCCTTCCTTGACGTGCCACTTGGCGAGCTTGCCCTCTTCCATCGTGGGGGAGAGCGCCGGCATGGTGATATCGATTGGCATCCCGGTTCTCCTTACGAGCGGTAGGTCACGGCATTGACCGCTGCGATCACGTCATCGACGTTCGGCAGCGCCAGCTTTTCGAGGTTGGCGGCATAGGGCATCGGCACGTCCTTGCCGGTCACGCGCATCACCGGAGCGTCGAGATAGTCGAACGCCTGCTCCATGACGCGGGCCGACAGCTCGGCGCCAATGCCGCCCTGCGGCCAGCCCTCTTCCACCGTCACCAGACGGCCGGTCTTCTTGACCGATGCAATCACCGTATCGCTGTCGAGCGGGCGCAAAGTGCGCAGGTCGATCAGTTCCACGTCGACCCCGGCAGCAACCAGCTTTTCGGTGGCCTGGGTGGCGTAGCGCATGCCCATCGAGAACGATACGATGGTCACATCCGCGCCCTTGCGGGCAATACGGGCCTTGCCGATCGGCAGCAGGAAATCATCGACCTTGGGCACAAGGCCGGTGGAGCCGTAGAGGATTTCGTTTTCGAGGAAGATCACCGGGTTCGGCGAGCGGATAGCCGCTTTCAGCAGGCCCTTGGCGTCAGCGGCGCTATAAGGCGCGATGACGGTGAGGCCCGGGATATGGCTGTACCAGGCCGAATAGTCCTGGCTGTGCTGCGCGCCAACGCGGGCGGCGGCGCCGTTCGGGCCACGGAACACCATCGGCGCCTTGACCTGACCGCCCGACATATACAGCTGCTTGGCCGCCGAGTTGATGATCTGGTCGATTGCCTGCATGGCAAAGTTCCAGGTCATGAATTCAACGATTGGCTTGAGCCCGGCAAAGGCCGCGCCGACCGCGAGGCCGGCAAAGCCATGCTCGGTGATCGGCGTATCGATGATGCGGTCGGGCCCAAATTCCTGCAGCAGGTTCTGGGTGATCTTGTAGGCGCCCTGATATTCGGCGACTTCCTCGCCCATCACGAAGACGTCCTTGTCGCGGCGCAACTCTTCGGCCATCGCCTCGTTCAGCGCCTGGCGCACAGTCATCTCGACCATTTCCACGCCTTCCGGCAGGTCGGGATCATTCTGCGCTTCAAACTTGGGCGCAGCCGGCACGGTCGGCGCCGGAGCCGCCATCGGCGCCTCGGCCTCTACCATGCTGGGCGTAGCTTCGGCGGCCGGTGCCGCTGCCGGCGCTGCGGTTTCGCCTTCGGCCAGCACCATGGCGATTGGGGTATTCACCTTCACCCCGTCGGTGCCTTCGGCAACCAGCAATTCGGTGACCACGCCTTCATCGACCGACTCGACTTCCATCGTCGCCTTGTCGGTTTCGATTTCGGCCAGCACGTCGCCGGACTTGACGGTGTCGCCGACCTTGACCAGCCACTTGGCGAGCTTGCCTTCTTCCATGGTAGGCGACAGCGCAGGCATCAGGATTTGAGGCATATCAGCTCTCCAGCAATAAGACGCCGGGCGTAGTCGCCACGCGGCGGGCAGATAGGTGAATGTTCAGCGCGGCAGCGCCCGCCATGGGGTCAGGCGCTGATGGTGATGTCGGTCCACAGCTCGGCAGCATCGGGCTCGGGATCGGTGGTGGCGAAATCCGCCGCCGCCGTAACCACAGCGCGCACATCGCTCTCGATGGTCTTGATCTCGTCCTCGGTCAAAACGCCAGCTTCCAGCAGCCGCGCCTTGACCTGCTCGATCGGGTCGCGCTCCTGGCGGTACTTGGTCACTTCGTCCTTGGAGCGATACTTCGCCGGGTCGGACATCGAGTGGCCACGATAGCGATAGGTCAGCATTTCGAGGATGAACGGACCATTGCCCGTGCGGGCATATTCGATGGCGCGCTTGGCCGCATCATAGACCATGCGCACATCCATGCCGTCGACCTGCTCGCCAGGAATGTCGAACGACGCGCCACGCATGGACATGTCAGTGGTTGCCGCGGCGCGCTCGATCGAGGTGCCCATGGCGTATTTGTTGTTTTCGATGATGAAGACGATGGGCAGCTTCCACAGCTTGGCCATGTTGAAGGTCTCATAGACCTGGCCCTGGTTGGCCGCGCCGTCGCCAAAATAGGCCAGCGAGACCGAGCCGTCGCCCTTATACTTGGCCGCGAAGGCCAGGCCGGCGCCAATCGGCACCTGGGCGCCGACAATGCCGTTGCCGCCATAGAATTTGTGCTCGTTGCTGAACATGTGCATCGAGCCGCCCTTGCCTTTCGACAAGCCGCCCTGACGCCCGGTCAGCTCCGCCATGACGCCCTTGGGATCGAGGCCCATGACCAGCATGTGGCCGTGATCGCGATAGCCGGTGATCTGGGCGTCCTTGCCCTTCTCGCTAGCCATGGTGATGCCGGTGACCACGGCTTCCTGGCCGATATAGAGGTGGCAGAAACCACCGATCAGGCCCATGCCATACATCTGGCCGGCCTTTTCCTCGAACCGACGGATCAGCAGCATCTCGCGATACGCTTCGAGGTCCTGTTCCTTGGTGAACTGAGGTACGTTGGATTGCATCTTGGCCTTGGTGGCCACAGCCTTACGCGCCATAGGGGGAACGCTCCGCATCGAAATGGAATTGCCGCCTGGCCCGACTTGGCCACACTTGCGCATCATAGTGCAAGCAATCCGCAGAACACAATGCTCAAATGCAGCAGACAACCGCCGCTAGAGCGTTGAATCTGCTTCGATAAGACGCATTAACTCATCTGTGGCTAATACTTGGAATTTACCAGAAAGTGGTTTACCCGTATGCGGGTCGACCATGACCAGAACATCGTCCTTATTGGCCATATTCAGCAGCCGCCGCGCCCGCTCGGTGACGATATCGGGGTCGAGCCGGCGCGTATCCATCAGCGTGGCGCGATGGCGATAGGAATCGATCTCGGCCTGCAGCGCCGATGATCTGGCCTTGAGCTGGTCGATATCGAGCAGGATCTGGGTGCGGTTTTCAATGCCGAACTGCCCGCCAATGGCCGAGAAGCCGAGATAGCCCTGAAAGCCAAGCAAGGCGGCCGTCATCGCCAGCGGGCGCCAAATGGACGGGCGTTTTAGACGGGTGGTGGGCATGAATGGGCGAACCGAATACTGAACCCCACCACTATGGCTGACAAGGACTTAACGCGGGGTTGCGACAGCGCCACCCCGCGTCATTCCAGTCAACTCGCTACGGCGTTTCTGCCGCGATCGCCTCCGTCGCCGCAATCGCCGCCATATTGACGATGCCGCGGCTGGTGGTCGACGGCGCCAGAATATGCGCCGGCGATTTCGGCCCCATCAGGATCGGGCCGACCGACAGCGCATTGTTCATTTCCTTGAGCAGCGTCATCGACAGGTTTGCCGCGTCGAGATTAGGGAAAATCAGCAGATTGGCTTCCCCGCTCAACACGCTGTCCGGCACGTAGCGCTCGCGCAAATCCTGATTCAGCGCCAGATCGCCCTGCATCTCGCCTTCGACAATCAGGTCGGGGGCGATGGCTTTGAGCTTCTGATAGGCATCGCGCATCTTGTAGGCGCTGTCGCCGTCGCGCGAACCGAAGTTGGAATAGCTCAGCAGCGCCACCTTGGCCGGAATGTTGAACCGACGCAGGTGATTGCGCGCCTGCAAGGCGATACGGACGATTTCGTCGGTCGTCGGGTCCGGGTTCACATAGGTATCGGCGAGGAAAAACGCCCCCCGTGGCATAATGAGCATCGACAGCGCCGACACGTCGGTCACGCCGTCCTGCAGCCCGATGATCGAGCGGATATCGCGGACATGCTTGATGAACCGGCCCTGCAGGCCGCAGATCATCGCATCGGCTTCGCCCCGCTTCACCGCCAGCGCACTGATCACCGTGGTATTGGTGCGCACCACCTGCCGTGCGGTGTCCGGCGTCACCCCGTCGCGGCCGACCAGCGAGTGGAACAGGCTGACATAATCGCGGTAACGCGGATCGTCCTCGGGATTGATGATCTCGAAATCACTGGGCTTCAGATTGAGGCCAAACCGCTCGATGCGCGCCTCGATCACCGAGGGACGACCGACCAGGATCGGCCGGGCGATCCGCTCTTCCAGGATCACCTGGGCGGCGCGCAGCACGCGCTCATCCTCGCCATCGGCAAAGGCGATGCGCTTGTTCTTGCCATGCGCCCGATCGATGATCGGCTTCATCACCAGCCCGGAGCGGAACACGAAGCGGTTGAGACTGTCCTGATAGGCGTCCCAATCGGCAATCGGCTTCTTGGCCACGCCCGATTCCATCGCCGCGCGGGCCACGGCCGGCGCGATGCGCAGGATCAGCCGCTGGTCGAACGGGTTGGGAATGATGTGGTCAGGGCCGAACACCGCCGGCGTGCCCGAAGGCGAGGACTCCAGCCCCGGATCATGCGCCAGCCTTGCGATGGCCCGCACCGCCGCCAGCTTCATTTCCTCGTTGATCGTGGTCGCCGCCACGTCGAGCGCGCCGCGGAAGATGAACGGGAAGCACAGGACGTTATTGACCTGATTGGGAAAGTCCGAGCGTCCGGTGCACACCATGGCGTCCGGCCGCGTCGCCTTGGCCAGATCCGGCATGATTTCGGGATATGGATTGGCCAGCGCCAGCACCAGCGGCTTGGGCGCCATCTTCAGCAGCATCTCCGGCGTCAGCGCACCAGCCGCCGACAACCCGACAAACACGTCCGCGCCATCGATCACTTCGGCCAGCGTGGTGAAGTCGGTGGTGCGGCGGAACTGGCCGCGCCACTTGTCATTGACGTCATTGCGCTTGTGGCTCAGCAAGCCATCCTTGTCGGCGACCCAGATATTCTCATGCTTGGCGCCCAGCGCCACCAGCACATTGAGGCAGGCAATGGCCGCCGCCCCTGCCCCCGAGGCGCAGATTTTGACGTCCTCGATTTTTTTGCCCTTGAGCTCCAGCCCATTGAGCACGGCGGCGCCGACGATGATGGCGGTGCCATGCTGGTCGTCATGGAACACCGGGATCGGCATGCGCTCGCGCAGCGTTTCCTCGATTTCAAAGCAATCCGGCGCGCGGATGTCTTCGAGGTTGATGCCGCCAAAAGTCGGCCAGAGCGGCGCCACGGCGTTGATGAACTTCTCCGGATCGGTCTCGTCGATTTCGAGATCGAACACGTCGATGCCGGCGAATTTCTTGAACAGAACCGCCTTGCCCTCCATCACCGGCTTGGAAGCCAGCGCGCCGATATTGCCCAGCCCCAGCACGGCGGTGCCGTTGGAGATGACCGCGACGAGATTCTGTCGCGAGGTATATTTGGACACCGAATCCGGGTTGGCGGCGATTTCCTCGCAGGGCGCGGCCACGCCGGGCGAATAGGCCAGCGCCAGGTCGCGCTGGTTGCCCAACGGCTTGGTCGGCTGAATTTCCAGCTTGCCGGGCTTGGGGAACTCATGGAAGTGGAGCGCTGCTTCACGCAGGGCGTTCTTCTGTTCGTTGACGTCGCTCGACACGCAATCCTCCTCGGCAGACAGGGCATAGGCCGCGTTGGTGCCACCAATCGCCGGCGATGAAAAGTGGGTACCTCCAGACTGGCCTGCGACTAAAGTCGCAAACCCCGACTTATGCGGCGCTGGCAACGCCGCCGTCGATGCGCCCGCGCGGTGCGTGGGCGGCGTGGAGCGCCAGCGCCAGCTGGCGGAAGGCGCCGATCTTGAGCGCCGGCGCAAAGATGAAGCCCTGCGCCTGAATGACGCCCCGCGCCCGCAGATACAGCGCCTGCTCCTCGGTCTCGACGCCCTCGGCGACGATTTCGCAATCGAGATCCTTGGCCATGGCAATCAAGCCGTCGAGCACGGCAACCTGCGTGGTGCCGGGCTTGATCATGTCGACAAAAATCCGGTCGATCTTGATCACATCGACGCCAAGCGTCCCCAGATAGGCCAGATTGGAGTGGCCGGTGCCCGCATCATCCATCGCCAGCTTGGAGCCCAGCGCATGCAGGCCGGCGATAACGCTATTGGCGATGGCCGAATTGGCCAGCGGGTGCCGCTCGGTGATTTCGAACACCAGCTGGCGGAAACTGATCGGCGAATTGCCGAAAATGGCCTGGACGTCCTCGACAATACTGTCGTCGCGGAAGTGCCCCTCGAACAGATTGATGGAAATCTTGAGGTCCGGCACCTTCTGGCTCAGCTCGCCCAGGTCGAACTTGACCTGCTGCATCAGCGACAGCGTCATCGGAATGGCCAGCCCGGTCACCTCGGCATAATCGATGAAGGCGCCCGGCTGTACCACCTGCCCGTTCTTCTTTTCCCAGCGGCACAGCACCTCACAGCCCATCAGCTCGCCGGTGCGCAGATTGATCACCGGCTGGTAATAGGGCTTGATTTCGCCGCGCGCGATGGCCCGTTCGAGGTCGAAGGCCGGGACGCGCGAGCGCCGCACATAGCTTAGCGACAGCAGCAGGAAACCCGCGCTGATCAGGCAGGCGATGGCGGTAAAGGCAACATCGAGGCTGGTATAGCTGGCGCGGGCCATGACGAAGGGCACGGCATATTCCACCTTGAGCGGCAGCTCGCCGGCAAAGCTCTGGGCAAAGACAAACTCGGCGCTCGACCCGCGCCGGTCAAAACCCGCCGCATCGCCCACCGCCAGGATCGGCGTGCCATTGGTCAGCAGCACCCGCAGCATCGAGCCGCCGGCAATGCCCTGGGCCAGTCCGCCGGCCGTCTGGCTCATCAGCGGCACAAAGGCCGACACCTTGCGGGTCTGGCCGAAGGACTGGGTGATCTTGAGCGCCGGCATCGCCATCTCGCCCAGCTGCACCACGGTGATGCTCTCGGTATGGCCCGGTACCGGCAGGCTTTCCGACAGCGGCGAGAACACGACATTGCGGCCAAAGGCGTCGCAATACTGGACGCCATCGGCGTTCTCGACCAGCACCTGCTTCAAATTGAGACTGGATTCGATCTCGCGCTGCACATTGGCGATAAATGTCGGCGTGCACAGCGATGGGCTCTCGGCCAGCACCCGGCGCAGCGCCCGAACGGCATCATTTACACTGATTTCAATTTGTGAGGAAACTGTACCAACATACTGCCGTGTGTTGGCTTTTTCCTGGACGCGCACATAGCTGTCCAGCACATAATCCACCGCCACAATGGGCACGAACGCCAGCAGCGCCCCCATCAGTGTCAGGACATGTGAATATTTGGATTTCAAGTCACGAATCCGAAATGACCGCTTCAACGGTCCATCGGTAGCAATTTGCGTTTAATACACCATTAACGCTGGTTAATCGGCCGGAAACCATGTTGGCGAGCGTGGAGGGACAATCCACACACTGTAGCTAGCGCCAAATTTCCCAGTCGACACCCTCCCCCTTGCGGGGAGGGATCAAGGGTGGGGGTGGTTTGGCCCCAATCATCGGGGCTCTCGTCACCCCCTCCCAACCTCCCCCGTCGAGGGGGAGGTGCAGTTCGGTGGCTGTGGTTAGCCGCGCCCCTACTTGTCCTGCACGTTCAACCGAATGCTCAGCTCGCGCAGCTGCTTGGGGGCCGCCGGGCTCGGTGCGCCCATCAGCAGGTCTTCGGCCTGCTGGTTCATCGGGAACGCCGTGATTTCGCGCAGATTCTGCACGCCGCATAGCAGCATGACGATGCGGTCCACACCGAAGGCGGCCCCACCATGCGGCGGTGCGCCATACTGGAAGGCGCGATACAGCCCGCCGAACTGCTCTTCGACCTCGTCGCGGCTCTTGCCGGTCAGCTCGAACGCCTTGACCATGGTCTCGGGCAGCTGGTTACGGATCGACCCGGAGGCGATTTCAAAGCCATTGCACACGGCGTCATACTGATACGCCTTGATGGTCAGCGGGTCCTGACTGTTGAGCGCGTCGATGCCACCCTGCGGCATGGAGAAGGGGTTATGCGCGAAGTCCACGCGCTTTTCCTCTTCGCTCCACTCGTAGAACGGGAAGTCGACGATCCAGCACAGCGCGAACTGCTCGGTGTCGACCACGCCCAAATCCGTACCGGCCTTGGTGCGGGCTTCGCCGGCAAACTTGTAGAACTTCTCCGGGCGGCCGCAGACGAAGAACACCGCGTCGCCATCATCCAGACCCAGCTGGGCCTTGAGCGCAGCAGTGCGTTCCTCGCCGATATTCTTGGCGATCGGGCCAGAGCCCTGCCCGTCCTTGAAGAAGATATAGCCCAGCCCCGGCTGGCCCTCGCCCTGTGCCCAGGCGTTCATGCGGTCGCAGAAGGCGCGGCCGATCGGCTCGGCGCCTGCCTTGTTCTTGGCCGGAATCGCCCAGACTTCCACCTTGGAATCAGCCTCGATCTGGCCGGCGAACACCTTGAAGCCCGAACCGGCGAAATGCTCGGTCACGGCCTGCATTTCGATGGGGTTGCGCAGATCCGGCTTGTCCGAACCATATTTGCGGATCGCGGTGTCATAGGGAATGCGCGGCCATTCCTTGGTGACGCGCTTGCCCTCGGCGAACTGCTCGAAAATCGAGGTGATCACCGGTTCCGTGGTGTTCCACACGTCTTCCTGGGTAACGAAGCTCATTTCCAGGTCGAGCTGGTAGAATTCGCCCGGCAGGCGGTCGGCGCGCGGGTCTTCGTCGCGGAAGCACGGCGCAATCTGGAAATAGCGGTCAAAGCCGGCCACCATCAGCAGCTGCTTATACTGCTGCGGCGCCTGCGGCAGGGCAAAGAACTTGCCGGGATGAATGCGGCTCGGCACCAGGAAGTCGCGCGCGCCTTCCGGCGAGCTGGCCGTCAGGATCGGCGTCGAATATTCGGCAAAGCCCTGCTCGGTCATGCCGTTGCGCATCGCCGCGATCACCTTGGTGCGCTTGACGATATTGGCATGCAGCTTTTCGCGGCGCAGGTCGATGAAGCGGTACTTCAGCCGCACGTCTTCCGGATAGTCCTGATCGCCGAACACCGGCAGCGGCAATTCCTTGGCGGCCGACAGCACTTCGATCTCGCGGATGAACACCTCGATGGTGCCGGTGGGCAGGTTCGGGTTCACCGCAGCGGCGTCGCGCAGCTTCACTTCACCATCGATGCGGATGACCCATTCCGAGCGCACTTTTTCGGCGGCGGCAAAGGCCGGAGAATCAGGGTCGATGACGGCCTGCGTCAGCCCGTAATGGTCGCGCAGATCCATGAACAGCAACCCGCCATGGTCGCGGATACGATGCACCCAGCCACTCAGACGCACGGTCTGGCCGGCTTCGTTGGCAGTGAGAGCCCCGCAAGTGTGCGAGCGATAGCGATGTGTGGTCATGACGAAACTCTGCAAAAAGGCCGGAATCTTGGCGGGAAAAGCGCATGGGAGCCCCCGCTTGTCAAGGTAATCGGGCCCCGAGGACCCCGACGCCACCTGCCGCGCGGTAACCCTTCCCTGATACTCAACAAATCCGGTATGGAGTGGGCTTGCCGCACCTGCTAGGAAGAATAACGACGAATTTGAGACGGACGCCGGTATGGACCTCATAGTTTCCACAGATATGCTCGCGGCATTTTGCGAGCGGGCCGCTAAATTTGACTTTGTAACTGTCGATACCGAGTTCCTGCGCGAAACCACCTACTGGCCCAAGCTCTGTCTCATTCAGGCAGCGACCGAAGACGAGGCGGTGCTGATCGATCCGCTGGCGCCCGACCTCGATTTGAGCAGTTTTTTCACGCTGCTGGCCAATCCCAACATCACCAAGGTGTTCCACGCGGCCCGGCAGGATATCGAAATCTTCGTCAAGCTGACCGGCAAGGTTCCGGCCAATATCTTCGATACCCAGATCGCCGCCAGCGTCTGCGGCTTCGGCGACAGCGTCTCCTATGACAATCTGGTGCGCGCCATCACCCAGGTCGAACTCGACAAGTCATCGCGCTTCACCGACTGGTCGGCCCGTCCGCTCACCGAAAAGCAGCGGCTTTACGCCGTCGCCGACGTCACCCATCTGCGCGATATCTACAAGGAACTGCGCAAGCAGGTCGAAGCCACCAAGCGCTGGGACTGGGTCGAGGACGAGCTGGGCGTGCTGCGCAGCATCGACACCTATGTGGTGCAGCCCGAGCAGGCGTGGGAACGCCTCAAGATGAAGATCAATCGCCCGCGCGATCTGGCCGCGATGAAAAAGCTCGCCGCCTGGCGCGAACGGCGCGCCCAGGACAGCGATCAGCCGCGCAGCCGCGTGCTTAAGGACGATGTGCTGTTCGAGCTGGCCATGCAGCGCCCGCTGACCGCCGACGCCTTTGAAAAGCTCCGCGCCGTGCCGCGCGGTTTCGGCCGCAGCTCTGCCGCCGCCGAAATCATGGTGCTGCTCAAGGACGTGGAAGCCCTGACCAAGACCGAGCTGCCCACCATGCCCGAGCGCTATCGCGGTCCCTCACCCAAGGGCGCCGTCGGCGATCTGATCCGCGTGCTGCTAAAGTCTGTCGCCGAACAACATGGCGTCGCCGCCCGCATTCTGGCCACCTCCGACGATATCGACGCCCTGGTGCTCGATGACGATGCCGACGTCCCTGCCCTCAAAGGCTGGCGCCGCAAGCTGTTCGGCGAAAAGGCCCTCGACATCAAACACGGCCGCATCGGCCTTGTCGCCACCCGCAAGGGCATCGTCGAATTCGCGGTAAAAGACAGCGTCCCGGCCGAATAGCCGCAGGGCCTCAAAAAACGCGGTGTCACCCCGGCCTTGAGCCGGGGCCCATCCTAAGCCACCCGCACCATCGAATGCTTGAACCCCGCGACCCCGGCAAACTGATCCAGCCGGCTCCGCAGATGCTCGCCATCCAGAAACACCAGATCCCTGGGCAGAATCAGCGATAGCCCGCCATCCTCGATTTCAAAGCGGATGCGCGGCAAAATGCCGGGCATCGCCGCCGTCATCGGATAGGCCACCCGGAACAACGCCCCCAGCAGCCGGGCCTGCGCCGTCAATTCCGGCGTCCCCAGGCCCACCAGCGGCGCTGCCGCCTTGCTCTTGAGCCCGTCATAGCGCACCGCCATCACCTGGGCGAGAAAAGCCCGCCCGGGATGATCCACCCCGCTGAGCGAGCTATAGGCCACCGCCTCGACCGCCTGCGGACCGCGATAATCCGGATGCGAGCGCCAGGCGATATCCGCCAGCAGGCACGCCACGGTGCGCAACCGCGTCTCCGCCGGCGTTTCGGTCAGGTCGGATATTTCGAGAAACTGGTTGGTGAACCCGATCAGATCGTCGGCATGCGACGGCGAACGCGAACGCAGCACCGACAATTCCTCGGCGCCCTGAATCAGCGGATCAATCGCCTGCTCGCGCTTGTCGAGCATGCCGTAGAGATAGCCCTCGCGCACGCCCAGCGCCGAAAACACCACATTGGCGAATTGACCCGCCTTGAGCACTTCGCTCAGCGCCGCCGCGCCGAACGGCACCAGATCGCGCCGCGACGAGCTGACCTGGTTGGAGCCGGGATAATGCTTGAGCGATTTGGCCCCGACGATCTCGTCGCAAAACGCGATCATCTCCGCCGCCGGCACGATGTAATGCTGCACCATGCGCAACGGGTAGCCGGTGACCGCCTGATGCAGCTTGGCCAGCGAGCGCCAGGTGCCCCCGATCGCCGCAAAGGCGCTGCCGGGCCCCAGTCTGGCTAGCGCCGATTCCTGCAGCCGGTCATGCACCAGCCCCGCCGCCGCCATCGCATCGCCGTCGCTATCGTCCTGCAGGCGAATGACGCCCAGCTCGAAGGATTCTTCGTTGGTATTGTCGCCATCGACAATGCGCGACAATTCAAGGCTCCCGCCGCCCAGATCGCCGACCATGCCGGTAAAGCCGGGAATGCCCGCCGCCGCCCCGAGCGCCGCAAAATGCGCCTCTTGGTCGCCGCTGAGCACCTGCACCTTGGTGCCGATCAGCGTCGTGACGGCATCGACGAATTCCTGCCGATTGGCCGCTTCACGCACTGCCGAAGTGGCCAGCACATAGACCTTGCCGACGCGCATCAGCCGCGCCACCAGCGCGTAGCGCTGGATGGCGTTCAGCGCCTGGGCGACATTGGCGTCGGCGAGCCGGCCGGTCTGGCCCACCCCGCGCCCCAGCGCACAGGCCGATTTCTCGTTATACAGCGGCGTCAGCGCCCGCGCATGGCGCTCATAGACCACCAGACGCACCGAGTTGGAGCCGATATCGAGCACCGCTACGGGCTTGGCGCCCTTGATGCGGCCTTGCGCGGTTGGATCCGCATCGACGCCCCAGAATTGGTTCAAGCCAGGCCCTCTTCGCCGTCCCCGCCGGCACTGCCACGACCGGACAGCGACGGATTGGTCATGAAGTAGTCTTGCGCGCCGAACGGCTCCTCGCCATCCGCCACCCGTACACGGTGCGAACTGCCATCCGGCAGCACTTCCCAGCTCTGCTGGTTGTCACGCAGATAGGCAACCAGAATCACATCCAGAATTTGCTTATGTACGGTCTTGTTGAGAATCGGCACCATCACTTCGACCCGGCCATCAAGGTTGCGCCCCATCAGGTCGGCCGAGGAAATATACACCTTGGCGCGCGGGCTGGGCATGGTTTCGCCATTGCCGAAACAATAGATGCGGCTGTGTTCGAGGAACCGCCCGACCACCGATTTCACGCGGATATTCTCGGAAAATCCGGGGATGCCCGGCCGCAGGCAGCAGATACCGCGCACGATCAGGTCGATTTTGACCCCGGCCTGGCTGGCGTCATACAGCGCATCGATCACCTGCGGATCGACCAGCGAGTTCATCTTGAACAGGATGCTGGCCGGCTGGCCGTTACTGGCGAATTCCACTTCGCGATAGATATTGTCGATCAGCGTCTGCCGCAGATTGACCGGCGACACGGCGATGGTTTCCAGCTCGGTTGGTCGGGCGTAACCGGTGATGAAATTGAACACCCGCGCCACATCCCGCGTGATCGAGGGGTCGATGGTGAAGTAGCTCAGATCGGTATAAATCTTGGCGGTGATCGGGTGATAATTGCCGGTGCCGATATGGCAATAGCTCACCAGCTTGCCCTTTTCGCGCCGCACCACCTGACTCAATTTGGCGTGAGTTTTCAGCTCGATAAAGCCGAACACCACCTGCGCCCCGGCCCGCTCCAGATCGCGCGCCCAGCGAATATTGGCCTCTTCGTCAAACCGCGCCTTGAGTTCCACCAAGCACGTCACTGACTTGCCGGCTTCGGCCGCCAGCACCAGCGCCTTGATGATCGGGCTATCGGCCGAGGTGCGATACAGCGTCTGCTTGATCGCCACCACATCGGGGTCGCGCGCCGCCTGCATCAAAAACTGCGCCACCACGTCAAAGCTCTCGAACGGGTGGTGGACCAGAATGTCCTTGGCGCGAATGGCCGCAAAGCTGTCGCCATTATAGTCGCGAATCCGCTCGGGGAAGCGCGCGTGATAGGGGACGAATTTGAGGTCTGGGCGGTCGATGTCGCAAATCTTGCGCGCATCGGCGAGGCCCAGAAAGCCATGCACCTCGAACACTTCGGCTTCCTTGACGCCGATCTGCTCGCCGATCTGGCGCTTCAGCGCCCGCGGCATCGAGCTTTCGATTTCGAGCCTTATCACCTGGCCGCGACGACGCTGGCGCAGCGCACTCTCGAATTCCACCACCAGATCGGCGGCTTCGTCGTCGATTTCGATTTCGCTGTCGCGGATCACCCGGAAGGCGCCCGAGCCGACCACCTGGTGGCCGGGGAACATCTTGTGGAAGAACAGCTTGACCAGCGTGTCGATGGTAACCACTTCGCTGCGCCCGTCCGAAGCCAGTCCGCTCGGCAGGTTGATGAAGCGGTCGAGATTGCCCGGAATGCGCACCAGCGCGGTCAGCGGCACATCGGTATCGGGGCGTTTCAACTCAAAGGCCAGCGCCAGCCCCAGATTGGGGATGAACGGGAATGGATGCGCCGGGTCGACCGCAATCGGGGTCAGCACCGGGAAAATTTCCTCGCGGAACAGCTTTTGCAGGTAGCTGACCTGATCGTCGCTGAGGTCCGGCGCTTCGTGGATCACCACGTTTTGCGCAAACAATTCCTCGCGCAGATTCTGCCAATGGTCCTGCTGTTCCAGCTGCAAATGCTGGGCCAGCGTGGCGATTTCTTCCATCTGCTCGGCCGGGGTCAGCCCATCGGCGCTCTGCTTGGTCAGTCCGGCGCGCATCTGGCCTTTGAGGCCCGCGACACGGACCATGTAGAATTCATCGAGATTATTGGCCGAGATCGAGACAAAGCGCAGCCGCTCCAGCAGCGGATGGTGCTCATTGCCGGCCTCTTCGAGCACCCGCATGTTGAATTGCAGCCAGCTCACCTCGCGATTGACGAAGCGCGCCGGGCTCTTGCGCAGCGCCTCGGTATCGGGGACCGACACGTCCGTCTCGGGGAACTCGCTTATTTCATTCATCGTCTTCGGTGTCCCAATCCTGTTCAAGCCGCGCGCCGCCATGCGCGATCCGGCGGCGGTCGAGCGCATCGGCGGCGATGCTGCGGGTGATGGCCGTGCCCTTGGCCAGCGCCAGCTGGTCCATCAATCCGGCCAAAAACACCACTTCTTCGGCAGAACGCTCCATGCGCGCCACCAGATAGGCGATGATTTTCGGATCGACCGCAATCTGGCGATCCCCGAACAATTTCACGAACATCTGTGACAATTGAATGTCGTCCGTCAGTTCCAGCGTATAGGCAGCGGCCCGCCGGGCCCGCGAGCGCACATCATCGGTCGTCAGCGGCCAGTTCGCAATGTCTTCCCGCGCCGTCAGCAGCAACGGCCGCAATTCGCGCATCGACTGGTTGAGCAGGTGGAACAGTCCGGCCTCGTCATAGCCCAGCCGGTCGACATCCTCGACGATCACCGGGCTGGTGCCGCCCGCCGTCGCCAGCGCTTCAAGGTCATGGATGCCGGCAAAGATTGCGCCGCTGCGGTCGGCAAAAATCCTTGCCAGATGCGACTTGCCCGATTTGGCCGGACCGGTCACCAGCGTGATCGGGTCGGGCCAGTGCGGAAACGCCATGATCCGCCCATGCGCCAGCGCATTCCCCTCGCCCGTGAGGAAGTCAGCTTCGCCTTGCGCAGCGGTATGGCCCAGATCGAAGGTCAGCTGGCCGATGGACTGGTCATCCTCAGGGCTTGCCGGCAGCGCCATCGGCCCCACCATTCTGCCCAAGATAGAGCGTGCTGCTCTTGTATTTGGCGACGCCGAACCGCACCAGCACCGAGGCAATGGCCGCCATCGGCACCGCCAGCAACAAACCGACAAAGCCGAACAGCGCGCCCAGGCCGAGCAAAGCGAACATCATCCACACCGGATTGATGTTGATCGAGGAGCCGACCAGCTTGGGGTAAAGAATATTGCCCTCGATGAACTGCCAGAACAGGAAAATGCCGGCCACCAGGGCCACCATCCAGATATCGCCAAACTGCACGATGGCGATGCCGACAGACAGGCCGAACCCCAAGGCAAAGCCGACAAAGGGAATGAAGCTCAGCAGCCCGCCGATCAGCCCCACCGCCAGTCCGAAATTCAGCCCGATCAGGCTCAGCGCCGTGGCATAGAAGGCTGCGTCGAGCAGCAGCACGCTACCCATCCCGCGGATCACGCCGGCCATCGACTTGTCGATATCACGCAGAATGGTGTTGATTTCACCCTTGTGGTTTTGCGGCAGCAGCCCTTCGACGCCGCGCACCATGCCTTCCCAGTCGAGCAGCAGATAGAACGCCACCACCGGAGTCAGCACGGTAAAGCCGATCACCGCCGCGCCGGTAATGCCGATATTGACCAGTTCACCCGGCAGCGTGGTGATGAATCCCAAGGCCTGCCGCGCCAGATCATTGATGCTGGTCTGCAATTGCGCCGCCCGCTCCGGGCCGAGCCATTCATTGACCTCAGGCGACCAGCGCGCGAACAATTCCTGCAGATCGGCAACAATTTTCGGTGCGCCCTTCAGCAGTTCGATAATCTGCTGACCGATCATTGGCAGGAACGTAAACAACAGACCGAGGGCACCGGTGATGACGCAGAGCAGCACCACGGTCGTCGCCCAGGCGCGGTTAAAACGCCAGCGCTGCAATTGGTTGACCAGCGGGTTGAGCAGATAGGCCAGCGCCGCGCCGACCACGAAGGGCAGCAATATGCCGCGGAACAGCCACAACAGCAGCACCAGGACGATCAGGAAGCCGACCCAGATCAGGACTTGATTTCGTAAGGTCATGGTGCCGAGCGGCCCTTGCGTCGATTGGGTGGAGAAGCTATCAGGCCGTCTAGCTTCCGGCTCCGGAGTTGGCAACCGCCTTGGTCTTCCGGTAACGGCTTTGCGCACGCTTTCCCCACTACGGTCCGAGGCCAATGTCCGATCCCCAAAACCTGACATCAAATGGTCTGTCATACAAGCAGGCCGGCGTCGACATCGATGCTGGCAATGCGCTGGTAGAAGCCATCAAACCCGCAGTTCGTTCCACGCGCCGTCCCGGTGCTGATGGTGAGATCGGCGGATTCGGCGGTCTGTTCGATTTGCGGGCAGCCGGATTCACCGATCCGGTGCTGGTCGCCGCCAATGATGGCGTCGGCACCAAGCTCAAGATCGCCATCGATACCGGCAATCACTCCACCATCGGGCAGGACCTGGTGGCGATGTGCGTCAACGACATCATCGTGCAGGGCGCCGAGCCGCTGTTCTTCCTCGACTATTTTGCCACCGGCAAGCTCGACGTCGAACAGGGCACCGCCATCGTCTCCGGCATTGCCGAAGGCTGCCGCCTCGCCGGCTGCGCCCTTTTAGGCGGCGAAACCGCCGAAATGCCCGGCATGTATCACGGCGGCGACTATGACCTCGCCGGCTTTGCCGTCGGCGCGGCCGAGCGCGGCACGCTGCTGCCCCGCCCCGATATCGCCGCCGGCGACACGCTGGTCGCCATTGCCTCCTCGGGCGTCCATTCCAACGGCTATTCGCTGGTCCGCAAGATAGTGGACCTGTCCGGCCTCGCCTGGACCGCCGACGCCCCCTTCGCCCCCGGCCAGTCGCTCTCCGAAGCCCTGCTGACCCCGACCCGTATCTATGTGAAGCCCCTGCTCGCCGCCCTCAAATCCGGCATCAACATCAAGGCGCTGGCTCACATCACCGGCGGCGGCTTCATCGACAACATCCCCCGCGTGCTGCCCGACCATCTGGCCGCCCATGTCGATCTCGGCGCGGTCAACGTGCCAAAGGTCTTTGGCTGGCTGTCCAAGGTCGGCGGCATCGAGGAGCGTGAGATGCTGCGCACCTTCAATTGCGGCGTCGGCATGCTGGTCGCCGTTGCCCCGGACGATGCGGAAAAGCTGGTGACCCATCTCACCGAAGCCGGCGAAATCGCCTCGGTGGTCGGCAAGCTCACGCCCCGCACCGGCGAAGCCGTGACCTTCGACGGCAAGCTCGCGCTCTAGCCATGGCCAGCGCCGCCGGCCGTCTGATCATCGTCTGTGGCTTGCCCGGTTCGGGCAAGACCACCCATGCCCAGGCCCTGATCACCCGCCATGGCGGCGTCTCCTTTTCGCCCGATGACTGGATGGACGGCCTGGCGCTCGACCTGTGGGACCAGGATCGCCGCGCCCGCATCGAAAATCTGCAATGGCAGGTCGCCCAGCAGGTTCTCACCGTCGGCGGCACCGCGATCATCGAATGGGGCACCTGGAGCCGCGCCGAACGCGACATGCTGCGCCTCGCCGCCCGCAACCTCGGTGCCAGTGTCGAACTGCACTATCTCACCGCCGAGCCGGACATCTTGTTCGATCGCATCCACCAGCGCGGCCGCGAAGACCCGCCGATTACCCGCCCCATGCTGCAGCTATGGGCCAGCGCCTTCGAGGAGCCGACCGCCGAGGAGCGCGCCCTCTATGACGAAAGCGACGATCAATGACTGACCGCAAACGCGTCGGCATCCTCATCTCCGGCCGTGGCTCGAACATGTCGGCGCTGATCGAGGCCGCCAGGGCCCCGGATTATCCCGCCGAAATCGTCGGCGTCCTCTCCAACCGCGCCGCCGCGCCGGGCCTTGCCATTGCTGCTGCCGAGGGCATCGCCACCGCCTCATTGGCGCAGAGCCGCTTTCCCAGCCGCGACATGTTCGAGGATGTGATGACCCAGACGCTGGAAAGCTGGAACGTCGACTTCGTCTGCCTTGCCGGCTTCATGCGCATTCTCGGCGAGGATTTCGTCAATCACTGGGCCGGGCGGATGATCAATATCCACCCCTCTTTGCTCCCCCTCTACAAGGGCCTCGACACCCACGCCCGCGCCCTCGCCGATGGCGCCACCAGCCATGGCTGCACCGTCCACTTCGTCAGCCCCGGCCTCGACGAAGGCGCCCCCATCCTGCAAGCGACCGTCCCCGTCCTGCCCAACGACACTGCCGACACCCTCTCCGCCCGCGTGCTGGTCGAAGAACACCGGATTTACCCCGAAGCGCTCAGGATGCTGGCCAGCGGCGCAAGGTAGCTCCAAGGCCTGCCAACGCTCGATGTCATCCCGGCCTTGAGCCGGGACCCATCCTGAGATCTGGGGATGGGCCCCGGCTCAAGGCCGGGGTGACACGGTGGGTAGAACACTTTCGCCCCCATCACCCAATTTGATCCCACCCATCGTCAAAATCGGTTCGACGCGACTCTGCCGCTGCAATAGTCTCGGCACAAATGGAGAACGTCTATGCCGCTGCGCTATTGGCTGCTTATCATTCTGCTTGGCGCTGTCTGGGGCAGTTCCTTCCTCTTCAACGCCATTCTGATCCGCGAAATCAGCCCGCTCTGGGTCTCGGCCGGCCGCGTCACCATCGGCGCCGCCATCTGCTGGGTATATTTCCTCGCCCGCCGCAAAAAACTGCCCACCGGCTGGCCCGTCTATGCCCAGCTCACCCTCCTCGGCTGCCTCAACTACGCCATTCCCTTCGCCCTGTTTCCCTTTGCCGAGCAGACCGTCGCCAGCAGCATTGTCGGCGTCATCAATGGCCTGACCCCGATGAGCACGGTGATCGTCTCCCAGCTCTGGCCCGGCGGCGAAAAGGCCACCTGGAACAAGCTGGCCGGCGTCGCCCTCGGCTTTATCGGCGCGCTGATCCTGGCCCTGCCTTCGCTCGGTGCCGGTGCCTCGGCGCAGGTGCTGGGCCTGCTCGCTGCCGTCGGCGCCACCCTCTGCTACGCGCTGACGCTGAACTATGCCCGCCGCTTCAAGGATATCGACTCAGCCGCCGTGGCGACCTGCTCGCTCACCGCCGCGGCGCTGATTTCGCTGCCCATCGCTTTGCTGTTCAGCGGCATTCCGATCATCACCCGGGCCGAAACCTGGGGCGCACTCTTCGCCATCGCCGCCTTCTCCACCAGCTTCAGTTTCCTGCTGGTCTATTGGCTGCTGCCCAAGGTTGGCGCGACCAATCTGTCGCTCAACACCTTCATCACCCCGATTTCGGCGATTCTGCTCGGCGTGCTGGTGCTGCATGAACGCTTCGAAGCCGCCCATGTGCTGGGCGTGCTGGTGATTTTCATCGGCCTGATCTTCATGGACGGCCGCCTCGTCCGCCGCCGCGTCGTGGCGGCGTAATTCCTGCGGCCTTCAAAACGCAGTGTCATCCCGGCCTTGAGCCGGGGTGACATCGAGAGTGGGGAAATGCCCCCGCCGCCCGCGGAACCCCCTCCCCACCCAACCGTTCCTATTCCCATAGGAGCTCCCATGAACCAGCCCAAGCCCGATATCGATCCCCGCCCAATCCCGGAAATCGTGCCGCCCGCCGAACCCGTGCCGCCGCAGCCATTCGATCCACGCCCGCCGCACCCGCAGGAACTGCCCGACACCCCCGAGCCGGTGGAAGACCCCACGCCCGGCCAGCCGGCGCCCGCTCCCAGCCCCGGCACCGACCAGCCCCCCACCTGGGCTTGATCCACAAGCTGTTGCCGCTAGTGTGACTGCCGGTCAGGCTCGGGAGAACGCCATGTTCCTGCAAACCATCGCGCCGGAAGCGGCGACGGGTGAAGTCGCCGAAATTTACCGCAAGGAAATCGACGCCAACGGTTTCCTGATGGCGGCGACGCGCTGCTGGACCACCCGGCCCGAGGTGCTGCCGCTGTTCGAGCACTTCACCGAAGGCGTCAAAGCCAATTTTTCCCTCGGCATGCGCGGCTGGCGGCTGATCACCTTGATCGCCGCCAAGCAGGTGCCATCCACCTATTGCAGCCATGTCTATGCGCGGACGCTGGCCCGCGACCTCGGCAAGGCGCAGGTGCTGGCCATCCAGCGCGATTTCCGCAATGCCGGCCTCAGCACCCGCGATGTGGCCATGCTGGCCTATGCCGAACAGGTGGCGCGCGACGCCTCAAAAATCACCCAGAATCACATCGACGCGCTGCGCGAAGTCGGCTTTTCCGATGTCGAAATCTCCGACATCGCCCTCTGCGCCTCAATCCGCAGCTTCGTCAGCCGCTTCTTCGACGCCACCGGCGCAGCTCCAGAGCCGATCTTCCTTGATGAGAATGATGAGTTCCGAACCGCCATGACGGTCGGCAAGCCGATTTAGAGCGGAGCCCCAGCAAAAGCTGACTGTCGATACAATCTAGTGGTGATCGTCGATCGTGCTGAGAAACCAGGTCAGCGCCACGATCACCACGGCGGTAGCGCCGCCTAGATACAGGATATCAATGCCGCCGCTCGAGGTAATCGCGCGACCAAGAAAATACACCGCGAGCACGGTAACCGACACGCCGACCAGCTTGGACTTCAGATCGTCCAGCGTGCGAATCTTGAGCCAGTCAGGCAGTTGCAGATCTTGGTTGAAATAGAGCTGATACAGCCCCAGCGACACCACCTGCACCACGGTTGCCAGCAGGAACAGATCGACCAGCTCGATGGCGTGCAGCAGCACCTCGTCGCGGGTTAGCCGGTGCTCCACCGAGAAGAACAGCCCGTCGACAAAGTGCCAGCTTTCTATCGTGCCGTAGATGATCAACGCGACGGCAGCGACCATCGTCGCCACCACCGGTACAATCATGACGCCGCTCACCAGCTGGCCGATAAGCCGCAACGGCCAAGGCGCCTTATGATCGACAAGACCCGACCCCACCGAAGTAGACCTGACGACCTTCACGTCGTCATTGGTCGGATCACTCATGCTATTCGATCCCCAGCTTCTGCTTCATCAGATCGCTGAGCGCCTGCGGGTTGGCCTTGCCACCCGAGGCCTTCATCGCCTGCCCGACGAACCAGCCGATCATTGTCGGCTTGGCCAGCACCTTGGCCACCTGATCGGGATTGGCGGCGATGATCTCGTCGACAATCGCCTCGATGGCGCCCATGTCGGTCACCTGCGTCAGGCCGCGGCGCTCGACGATCTCGGCCGGATTGCCATCGGGCTCCTCGGCGATGACGATCTGCAGCAGATCCTTGGCGCCCTTGGACGAAATCGTCCCGGCGGCCACCAGGTCGACAATGCCGGCAACCTGGCTTGGCTTGAGGTGGGTTTCCCACACCGCCAGCCCCTGGCTATTGGCAAAGGCAGCCACGTCCGCGTTGAGCATATTGGCCACGGCCTTGCCATCGCGCTTGGTGCCACCGAAACCCACCACGGCTTCGAAATAGTCAGCGGTTTCGCGGTCGAGCGTCAGCACCATGGAATCATAGGCGGTCACGCCATAATCGGCGACAAAGCGGGCCTTTTTCTCGTCCGGCAGCTCGGGCAGATGCTGCGCCAGCTCGGCGATGAACGCATCGTCGAATTCGAGCGGCAGCAGGTCGGGATCGGGGAAGTAGCGATAATCATGCGCCTCTTCCTTGCTGCGCATCGAGCGCGTCTCGCCCAGCTTGGGGTCGAACAGCCGGGTTTCCTGCGCGATGGAGCCACCGTCTTCCAGAATATCGATCTGGCGGCGCGCTTCATATTCGATGGCCTGGCCAGCGAAGCGGATGGAATTGACGTTCTTGATTTCGCAGCGCGTGCCGAATTCGCCGCCCGGGCGACGCACCGAGACGTTGACGTCGGCGCGCATGGAGCCCTGCTCCATATTGCCGTCGCAGGTGCCCAGATAGCGCAGGATGGTGCGCAGCTTGCCCAGATATTCCTTGGCTTCCTCGGACGAGCGCAGATCGGGCTTGCTGACGATTTCCATCAGCGCCACGCCGGTGCGGTTGAAATCGACAAAGCTCATATTGGGATGCTGGTCGTGGATCGACTTGCCGGCGTCCTGCTCCAGATGCAGCCGCTCGATGCCGATCTCGATCTGCCCCTCGGGCATGTCGAGCACCACGAGGCCCTCGCCGACGATCGGGTCCTTGAACTGGCTGATCTGATAGCCCTGGGGCAGATCAGGATAGAAATAATTCTTGCGGTCGAACACGCTGCGCTTGTTGATCGCCGCCTTGAGGCCCAGCCCGGTGCGCACGGCCTGGCGCACGCATTCCTCATTGATGGTCGGCAGCATGCCGGGCATGGCCGCATCGATGAACGACACATTGGCATTGGGCGGATTGCCGAATTCGGTCGACGCGCCAGAGAACAGCTTGCTCTCGCTGGTCACCTGGGCATGCACTTCCATGCCGATGACAATTTCCCAAGCGCCGGTCGAGCCGGCAATGAAGCTCTTGGGATTAGGCGTGCGGGTGTCGATGAGGGTCAAAGCGGAGTCCTGCGGCGATGTACGATATTCTTACAAAACGCATAGTTGGTAGGGGTGAGAGAAGCAATTGCTTTGCACCAATTAAGCCAATCCACCAGCGTCCTTCCCCTCGCCCCTTGCGGGAGAGGGACAGACCTGACGCGTTCAGCGGAAGGTCAGGGTGAGGGGACTGCGTCCGCCTATGCTCAGACGTTGACGTCCTCAAACGTTTTTTGGGTAGCGGGACAAACCCCACCCCCGATGTCACCCCGGCCTTGAGCCGGGGCCCATCCCCCGATCACGCCGGTGAAACTCATCTCAGGCTGGGTCCCGGCTCAAGGCCGGGATGACACCGCGTTTGGACGCCAGGCAGTGCAACACCCCTTTGGGAGAGGCCCTCAGTCCTCGTCCTCGATTTCCCCATAAAACGGGCTCAGCCGCTTTTCCAGATGCACGCTCATGAACGGCTCATGCGCCGCGCGGCCATCCGGCCGCAGCGCCAAAATCCGATAGCCCTGCTTTTCATAAAACTGCACCGCGCGCACATTGTCGGCCGGGGTTTCCAGCTGCACCCGCTCGGCGCCTTCCAGCTCCAGCATCGATTCCATGCGCCGCAGCAGCATCGAGCCCAGCCCATGCCCCTGCAGTTCCGGCATCACGAACAGATAGGGAATATAGGCCCGCCGCATGGCGCGCGAGCACCACGCCACCGCGATGCCGTCCACCTCGGCCACGATGATCCGCGACAGGGTTTCGGCCACCACCTGCGCCAGCCGGCGCTGCTCGGCCTGTTGCAGGCCGGGCTGCGGCGTCAGCAGCGGAAAAATCCCGCTTTCCCAGGCGCGGTAAGCAATATCGGCAAGCCGGCTTGCATCGGCGGTTTCTGCCTTGCGGATGGAAATACCTGCCATGGTGACCTCCTTGCCGAACCTGCTAGCTGCGGCGGCGCGCCGCGATGATGCCCTTCTCGTAATTGATGTTCCAATCGATCAGGGTCCGCCACACAAGTTCGGCCTGATCCTCATCAAGATCAAGGGCCAAACTGCGCTCGCGGAGCTTGGCGATCACCGCCTCGATCCGGGCCGGGTCGCGCGCCTCATGCGGATCGGTCTTGATCTCGGCCATGCGCGTCACATAGCGGTGGCGCTCGGCAAACAGGGTCAGCAAGGCATGGTCGATACGATCGATCTCGACGCGCACGTCGTCCTTGGTCTGGCAGGTCTCGGGCGATTTCACAGCGGTCACTTGGGCTATCCAGTCGGTTTTGCTGTTGCTGGTTTGCACCGGACCGCCGCCAATTTCAACCGCCCGGCTTGCACAACCCGCCGCGCCGGCGCTATCAAACCCGCATGTCTAGTCAGTCTGAAACCGTCTGAGGCCCCGTCCAACTGGCACGGGGCATGAATGAACCAGTCGACCGCCCTGCGCTTTGCGGGCGGACGGCAATGTTTGTTCGCGGGTTTAACCCGCCGCTACAGGCGACTGATTTTCCATGGATATTTCACGAGACGAACAGCGGGTGCTGCACGCCCTCGCGCAGGGCGGCCGCATTGCGCTGCTCAAAAATGACGCCGGCAAGGTGACTGGACTCGAATTCTTCAACCGCGAGGGCTGGCTACTGAACCAGTGCAGCCTGCTATTGTTCAGAAAGCTCAAGGCCAAGAAGGCGATCAAGTCCACCGCCGGTCAACCCTACCGCATCACCCGCCGCGGCCTCGAACTGGTCCGCAGCGAATACGACAACCGGTAAGACGTCGGCAACGGATGGTCGGCGGCCCCAGGCGGCCGGCCATCCAGTCTGGCTAGCGCGAAACGGCGCGGCCGATGGTGATGATGACGCAGGCGCCGATAAAGCCTGTGATCAGATAGCCAATCCAGCCGCCGAACGAAATGCCGACCAGACCGAGGATCAGGCTGGCAACCACAGCGCCGACAATTCCGAGCACGATATTCATCAACAGCCCGGTATTGGTGTTCATGAACTGTTTGGCGAGCCATCCGGCGATGCCGCCGATGATGATGGCCGAGAGCCAACCTACACCGTCAAATTCCATTCACTCCTCCTGCGGGTGGAATCCCTACAGCAGAAGCCTGCCACAGCGGCAGCGGAACGCAAGCATGCTGGCAGAAAACCGCCAGCAAACCATCAGCATGCTGGCAGCATGCTTGGTCAGTGGCGGGTGACTTCGCTCAGCGCGGCGGCGATGTGTTCCCACTCGCTGGCGACGCTGGCAGTGGCGCGTTTCTTGCCGGCGCGGCGATACCAATAGTCGGCATTGCCCATATCGGCCTCGATCCAGTGCATCAGCGCATGCACCCAGTCGAACGCCTGCACGCCCTCCATGGCCTGGACGATGCCATGCGCCTGCTCCCATTCGGGACCGACGCGCAGGCTGCCCTTCTTGAGCCACCACAGCGCCTGCAACGGCTTGCTCATGTCCCGAGGCGGCTCGGACCAGTCGAGCGAGGTGAAGATATCAGCGGCCATCGGTGAAACCCTTGTCGGCCCGGACGCCGCACGCGGCGGGGTCACAACCAATTTCAATTTGTGCATTGGGGCCAAATAAGGCGGATCGGCGCCACGATCAAGTGGCGCCGCTCATTACGCTTACCACCAGGGCTTCGGCGCGAAGTCGCCACCGGCGCTTTTCTCGATGACGCGGGCCGCTGCGAACAGGGTTTCCTCGTCGAACGGCTTGCCGATCAGCTGCAGCCCGAGCGGCAATCCCTTGGCATCCTTGCCGGCCGGAACGGCGATGCCCGGCAGGCCCGCCATGTTCACGGTGACGGTGAAAATGTCGTTGAGATACATCGCCACCGGATCGGCGGCGAGCGCTTCGTCGCCAATGGCAAAGGCCGCAGAAGGCGTTGCCGGCGTCAGAATCGCGTCGATTCCGGCGTGGAAAGCGTCTTCAAAGTCCTTCTTGATCAGCGTCCGCACCTTCTGCGCCTTGACGTAGTAGGCGTCGAAATAGCCGGCGCTGAGCACATAGGTGCCGATCATGATGCGACGCTTCACCTCGCGGCCAAAGCCGGCAGCGCGGGTCAGCTCATACATGTCGGTGATGTCCTTGCCCGACACGCGCAGCCCATACTTCACCCCATCATAGCGGGCGAGGTTGGACGAGGCTTCAGCCGGCGACACCACGTAATAGGCCGGCAGCGCATACTTGGTATGTGGCAGGGAGATATCGCGCACCGTGGCGCCCTCGGCCTTGAGCCAGTCGAGCCCCTGGCTCCACAGCTTCTCGATTTCCGCCGGCATGCCCTCCATGCGGTATTCCTGCGGCACGCCAATGGTCAGCCCCTTGACGCCGCGCGCCACAGCGGCGGCGAAGTCAGGAACAGCCAGCTCTGCGCTGGTCGAATCCTTGACGTCAAAGCCAGCCATCGAGGTCAGCATCATCGCCGCGTCTTCAACCGTGCGGGCAATCGGGCCAGCCTGATCGAGCGAGGACGCATAGGCGACAATGCCCCAGCGCGAGCAGCGGCCATAGGTCGGCTTCATGCCCACCGTGCCGGTGAAGGCCGCCGGCTGGCGAATCGAGCCGCCGGTATCGGTGGCCGTCGCCCCGGCACAGAGCCAGGCCGACACCGCCGCCGCCGAACCACCTGACGAGCCGCCGGGCACCAGTTTCTCGGTGCTGCCTTCGGCGCGGAACGGGTTGATCACCGGGCCGTAATAGCTGCTCTCATTGGACGAGCCCATGGCGAACTCGTCCATGTTGAGCTTGCCCAGCATGACCGCACCGTCGCGCCACAGATTGGACGTCACCGTCGATTCATATTCCGGCTTGAAGCCATCGAGAATATGGCTGGCTGCCTGGGTATGCGCGCCCTTGGTGCCGAACAGATCCTTGATGCCGAGCGGAATGCCTTCCAGCGTGCCGCCCTGCCCCTGCGCCAGCTTGGCGTCGCTGGCCTTGGCCATGTCGAGCGCCTGTTCGCCGGTCACCGCCACATAGGCGTTCAGGCTCGGATTGGCCTTCTCGATCGCCGCCAGATAGGCGCCGGTCAATTCGGTGGCGGTAAAGCTCTTGGCCTGGAGACCCTTGCGGGCATCGGCGAGGCTGAGTTTGGTCAGGTCAGTCAAAGGGAATCTCGCTCAGATTATCGCAGCGGTGGTAGATGGTGGCGGCTGACACCCCTTCCCCCTCGCTGCTGTCAAAGACACCGGCCATTACCAGCGCATTCATATGCGCCGAAACGACCTGAATGGTGGTTTCGTCATAGGGAGTGATCGAAAAGCTGTCGGGATAGACTTCCCCTGGATGCTCGCAAATCGCGGATGCAAACAGGAAATTGCTACCCTTACGGCTCTTCAGATCGAAAAAATTGCAGTGGAATTCCATGGCCTGAATGCCGCTGGTGAACGACAGCACACTGGCCATCGGGTCCTCAAAGGCCGACAGGCCCTCGGTTTCCAGACCCTGGCACAGTTCCGGCGACGCAGCATAGATCTTGGTCTGGTCGATGAGGAATTCCTGCGCCATCGCCGAACCGGCCAGCAGAGACACGCCGAGCGCGAACAACACTGGTTTCATGCACTGATCTCCTGGGCGAGCGGCAGTTCGAAAAATGCCGACCATTGGCTGTCAGGATAGTCCAGAAACGGGCCGCGAGTCACAAAGCCACGGCTGGCATAGAGCCCGTAGGCGCCCTCAAAGCCGCTGCCAACGCCGGTTTCCAGCATCAGGCAATTCAACCCCTTGACGTGCGCCAGCTCGATTATGGCGTCGAGCACTGCCGAACCAATCCGCTGGCCGCGCATGTCCGGGTCGGTGAACATGCGTTTCACTTCGCCCAGCTCGGCCGAATGCACCTTGAGTGCGCCCATGCCTACGGCATGACCGGCCTCATCGCGCGCCACAAACAGCGTCGTGTCCTCGCCCGCCATCTGTTCCACAGTCATCTTGAACTGGAACTCTGGCGGCGATAGCGGCAGTAAATGCGCGTTGAGCTTGCCGACGAGACCGCGCACATCGTCCTGCAGCGGCGTCTCGATGGCGACTTTTACCGACATTTCTATTCGACCACCTTGGGCACCATAAAGAAATTGTCTTCGCTCAGCGGCGCGTTGCTGACGATCTTGTCGGCATAGCCGCCATCACTGATCACATCATCGCGGCGGCGCAGCGCCATCGGGGTCACCGAGGTCATGGCTTCGACACCCTCGACATTGACTTCGGCCAGCTGTTCCACAAAGCCCAGAATGGAATTCAGCTCCTGCTGATAGCTCGCCACTTCATTTTCTTCGATGCGGATGCGCGCCAGGCTCGCAATGCGCTTTACGGTTGCGGCGTCGACAGACATAGGAAACTCCAACAAATAGCGGCTCGTTTGGGCCGTTATTAGCAACGCCGCGCCACAAAAGACAATGAAAATGGCGGATCAGACTTCCAGCGCCAGTCCGGCTTCCAGCGCCACCAGCCCGCTTCTGTCCAACCGATCACGCAGCGCCGGGATGGTGGCATCGACCGACGCCTCGTCCCCAGCCAGCGCCAGCAGGCGCGGCGGCCGGTCTTCCAGCACCGCCTGACCAAGCCCCACCAGCCGCTCCGCATCGCCAAACAGGCAGATCACCGCCCCCTCGGCCCAACGCCCCAGCGCCGGCACCGCTCCCGCCACCAGCAGCAGCGGCGCTTCGCCCATCGCGTCTACCAGCACCGCCCCCGGCCCTACCGACCAAACCTCCACCGCCGGCAGGGAATCGTCCGCATCAAGCAACCGCTGCGGCTTGCGCGCTTTCCACTGCGCGGCATCAACTGTGGGCAGCGCCACGCCGAAGCCGGCAATCACCTGATCCGCCCCCGAAACCAGCTCCGCCGCATCGATTCCCGCCGGCGCGCTCGTCGCATCCAGCACCAGAATCGCCCCGCCAATATGAATGCGGATCGTCGTGCCGCCGAACCAGGTCAGTTTCATCCGCCGCTTTCCTGTCGCCAAACCGGGCCGCACCCTATAGGACGAGGCAAAAGTGGCAAGCGGGTGCTCCATGACTGACGAATTCGCCAATCCGCTCGAATCCATACCGGCCGCTGGCCGCATCATGGGGCTCGATCTCGGTACCAAGACCATTGGCGTCGCCATCAGCGACGGCATGCGCTATTCGGCCACCCCGCTCGAAACCATCAAGCGCACCAAATTCACCCAGGACGCCATTCGTCTCGACCAGTTGATCGCCGAAAACGCCATCGTCGCCGTCATCCTGGGCCTGCCGCTCAATATGGATGGCTCTGAGGGCCCGCGCGTCCAGTCCACCCGCGCCTTTGCTCGCAGCCTCGCGCAACGCATCGCCCTGCCCATCGCCTTCTGGGACGAGCGGCTCTCCACCAGCGCGGTCACCCGCATGATGATCCAGGCCGACCTCCGCCGCGACCGTCGCGCCGAAGTCGTCGACAAGCTGGCCGCCAGCTATATCCTGCAGGGCGCGCTGGATCGGCTGCGCAACAGCTGATCGCCGCCCACGCCGTCATTCCGGTGAAAAATGCCTGCTGAGCCGGGCCAGCCCCTTGCCCCTCCCGGCCCCCTCCGCTAGACCCCATCCAACATCAAGGATGGGAGCGCATGGCCCAAGATCGCGCCAGCAAAACCTCGACGCCCGCCGGTTCGTCCGGCGATTTCCCCCCGTTCAACCAGCGCCATCTGCTGTCGATCGCCGATCTCAAACAGCATGAGATCATCGACCTGCTCGATCGCGCCGAGCGCATGGTTCCAGTCTCCCGGCAGGAGCGGAAAAGCCATCCGACGCTAGCGGGCAAGACCCAGATCAATTTGTTCTTCGAGCCGTCCACGCGGACGCAGGGCTCGTTCGAGATCGCCGGCAAGCGCCTCGGGGCGCTGGTGATGAACATGTCGGTCAAATCCAGTTCGGTCTCCAAGGGCGAAACCCTCGTGGACACCGCCACCACGCTCAACGCCATGCGCCCCGACGTCATCGTCGTGCGCCATTCGGCGGCCGGCGCGGTGGAACTGCTCAGCCAGAAGGTCGGCTGTGCCGTGATCAATGCCGGCGACGGCGCCCATGAGCATCCGACCCAAGCCCTGCTCGACGCGCTAACCATCCGCCGCCACAAGGGCCGGATTTCCGGGCTCACCGTGGCGATTTGCGGCGATATCGCCAATTCCCGCGTGGTGCGCTCCAATCTGCTGCTGCTCGGCGCACTCAATGTACGCACCCGCGTCATCGCCCCGCGCAACCTGCTTCCCGCCGGCATCGAACACCTCGCCACCGAGGTCTTCACCGACATGCGCGAGGGCCTCAAGGGCGCCGATGTGGTGATGATGCTGCGCCTGCAACACGAACGCGCCAATGGCCGCATGATCCCCTCGGTGCGCGAGTACTACCGCTTCTATGGCCTCGACGCCGAAAAATTGGCCTTCGCCAAGCCCGACGCCATCGTCATGCATCCCGGCCCGATGAATCGCGGCGTCGAGATCGACCCCGCCATCGCCGATGGTGTCCAATCGGTGATCACCGAGCAGGTGGAAATGGGCGTTGCCGTGCGCATGGCCGTGTTGGACGCCCTGCTGCCCGCCGGAGGCCAGTCATGACAAGCCCGCTGCTTATCGAAAACGCCCGCATCGTCGATCCGGCCTCCGGCACCGACGCCATGGGCGCTGTGCTGGTCGAAAACGGCCTGATTGCCGAGATCGCCATCGGCGCGCCGGTTGGCGTGCCCGAAGGGGCGGAAGTCATCAATGCGCAGGGGCTGATTCTCGCCCCGGGCCTGATCGACATGCGCGTCTTCACCGGCGAGCCCGGCAAGGAATATCGCGAAACCCTGCAATCGGCTGGCGAAGCCGCTGCTGCCGGTGGTATCACCAGCTTCGTGATGATGCCCGACACCACCCCCGTGGTGGACGACGGCGCGTTGGTGGACTTTCTCATTCGCCGCGCCAAGGCGACCAGCAAGGTCAATGTGCTGCCCGCCGGCGCCATCACCAAGGGCCTTGCCGGCCAGGAAATGACCGAATTCGGCCTGCTGCAGGAGGCCGGTGCGGTCTGCCTCACCGATGGCCGCAATTCCATCCAGTCGCCCGCTTTGCTGCGGACGGTGATGAGCTATGCCGCCAATTACGGCATGACCATCGTTCACCATCTCTCCGACAAGAGCCTCACCGGCGAAGGGGTGATGAATGAGGGCCTGTTTGCCACCATTCTCGGCCTTAAGGGTATTCCGCGCGAAGCCGAGACCATTCCCTTGGCCCGAGACCTGCAATTGGCCGCCCTGACCGGCGTCAATTATCACGCCGCGCAAGTGTCCTGCGCCGCCTCCATCGAGCTGTTGGCCGCCGCCAAGAAGCGCAACAAGAAGGTTACCGCTGGCGTCTCGATCAACAATCTGGCGCTCAACGAAAACGACATTGGCCGCTATCGCAGCTTCTTCAAGCTGTCGACGCCGCTGCGCAGCGAAGATGACCGGCAGGCGGTGATCGAAGGCCTGCGCAACGGCACCATCGACACCATCCATTCCGACCATGATCCGCAGGATACCGAGGTAAAGCGTCAGCCCTTCGCCGAAGCCTCGGACGGCGCCATCGGCCTTGAAACCCTGCTCGCGGCCGCCCTGCGCCTTGTTCATTCCGGCGATGTAGACCTGCTCACGGTGCTGCGCGCCATGACCAGCCGCCCCGCCGAAATTCTCGGCCTGCCTGCCGGCCGCATCGCCAAGGGCGCGCCCGCCGATCTGATCCTGTTCGATCTGGACTATCCCTGGCAGGTCAGCGAGCGCCAGATCCGCTCCCGCTCGCGCAACACCAGCTTCGAAAACGCCCGCCTCGCCGGCAAGGTGATGCGCACCATCGTCGGCGGCGAAACGGTGCACACGCATACCGAATAGGCCGCTCTGCGCCCTCCCCCTTGTGGGGAGGGCCGAGGTAAGGGTATTCCTCGACGTAAAGACGAGGGGAACCGCCTGATGCCTGCCGACACCATCAATCTGCTTTACGCCGCCATCATCGGCTATCTCTGCGGCTCCGTCCCCTTCGGCTTGCTGCTGACCCGCGCCGCCGGTCTGGGCGATATCCGTCAGATCGGCTCGGGCAATATTGGCGCCACCAATGTCCTGCGCACCGGCAATCGCTGGGTCGCCGCTGCCACGCTGGTGCTCGACGCCGCCAAGGCCGCGCTGCCGATTCTGGTGGCCCGCTACTATTGGGGCGAAGAAGCCGCCATGATCGCCGCCATCGGCGCCATTCTCGGCCATTGCTTCCCGGCCTGGCTCGGCTTCAAGGGCGGCAAGGGTGTCGCCGTGATGATTGGCTCATTGCTGGCGCTGTCGTGGCCCGTAGGCCTGATCTTCTGCGCCGTGTGGCTGCTGATCGCCTTTGCCCAGAAATTGAGCTCCCTGGCCGCGCTGACCGCCGCTACCACCGCGCCGATCTTTGCCTTCGTGTTGGTCAATGAATGGCTGGCCGGCACGGCTGCCGTGCTGGCGCTGGTGCTGTTCTACCAGCACCGCGAGAACATCGCCCGCCTGATGGCCGGCACCGAGCCCAAGATCGGCTCCGAAAAAACGGCCAAATAGCGCCATGGCGCTGGGTCAGGGGAGCCGTCTCACCGATACCCAGCGCATCGCCTGGCTCCGCCTGCTGCGCAGCGACAATGTCGGCCCCACCACCTTCCGCCAATTGCTCAACCGCTTCGGCTCGGCCGAGGCGGCGCTTGATGCCCTGCCCGGCCTGTTCCAACGCACCGGCAAGCCGCTGCACATCGCCAGCCAGAGCCAGGCCGAGGATAAAATTGCCGGCCTCACGCGCTATGGCGCGCGCCTCGTGGCCAGCGGCGACGCCGATTATCCCGAACTGCTGAGCTATATCCACTCCGCGCCGCCGCTGCTCACGCTGGCGGGCGGCGCTAATCTCGATTGGCAGCGCACGGTGGGCATTGTCGGCGCCCGCAATGCCTCGGCCGCCGGGATCAAGATGACCCGCATGCTGGCGCTCGATCTAGGCGAACGCGGCTACACCACGGTCTCCGGCCTCGCCCGCGGCATCGACACTGCCGCCCACCGCGCCACCCTCGCCACCGGCACCATTGCCGTGCTGGCCGGTGGCTTCGACCAGATCTACCCGGCCGAAAACATCCCCCTCGCACACGACATTCTCGATTCTGGCGGCGCGCTGCTCACCGAAATGCCGCTGGGCTGGGAGCCCCGCGCCCGCGACTTCCCGAGGCGTAACCGGCTGGTTTCGGGTCTTTCGCTCGGCGTCGTGGTGGTGGAAGCGGCCAAGCGCAGCGGCTCGCTGATCACCGCCCGCCTCGCCCTCGAACAGAATCGCGACGTCTTCGCCGTTCCCGGCTCGCCGCTCGATCCCCGCGCCGAAGGTGGCAATGCGCTGATCCAGCAAGGCGCCAAGCTCATCACCAACGCCGCCGATATCATCGAAACCCTGGGCAGCGCCGATCCGTCCCGCCATGCCCTTTACGACCGCGACTGGGAGCCGGACCTGGTGACCGACGGACCGCCACCCAGCGACGATGACAAATCCCGGCTGCTCTCCGCCCTTAGCGCCACCCCGATCGAGGTCGATGAACTGATCCGCCAAGCCGGCCTCACCGCCGCCGCCATGCAGATGCTGCTGCTCGAACTCGACCTGTCCGGCCAGATCGAATGGTCCAGCGGCCAATTGGTGGCGCTGCGATACTGACCCGTTTATGCCCCAAAAAATCCTCTCTCTAAGAGAGAGCGTCCCTTTGCCCTTTTCGGCCCGTTGACACCTCCCCCCGGCTTCACCATGTTGCGCCACGTCTCATAAAGCGTTGCGGAACGGGTATTCCATGAAGGTCGTTGTCGTTGAAAGTCCGGCTAAAGCCAAGACAATCAACAAGTATTTGGGTTCGGGCTATGAAGTCCTTGCCTCCTTCGGCCATGTCCGCGATTTGCCGGCCAAGGACGGCTCGGTGCGTCCCGACGAAGATTTCGCCATGTCCTGGGAGGTCGACACCGCTTCCAAGAAGCGGCTGGCCGACATCGCCAACGCCCTCAAGGGAGCCGATGGCCTGATCCTGGCGACTGACCCTGACCGCGAAGGTGAGGCGATTTCCTGGCACGTGCTCGATGTGCTGCGTCAGAAGAAGGTCATCAAGAAGGACATGACCGTCCAGCGTGTGGTGTTCAACGCCATCACCAAGGACGCCGTCACCCAGGCGATGGCCAAGCCGCGCGAAATCGACATGCCGCTGGTCGACGCCTATCTGGCACGCCGCGCGCTCGATTATCTCGTGGGCTTCACCCTCTCGCCCATTCTGTGGCGCAAGCTGCCGGGCTCGCGTTCGGCTGGCCGTGTGCAGTCGGTGGCGCTGCGTCTGGTGTCGGACCGCGAAGCCGAGATCGAAAAATTCAAGGCCGATGAATATTGGTCCGTCGAAGCCAAGCTGGCGCAGTCCGGCAAGAGCTTCCTCGCCCGCCTGTTCTCGGTTGACGGCAAGAAGACCGACAAGCTCGACATCAAAACCGGCGAAAACGCCGCCGAGCTGAAAAAGTTGATCGAAGGCGGCCAGTTCAACGTCTCCAACGTTGAAAAGAAGCCGACCAAGCGCAATCCCTACGCGCCCTTCACCACCTCGTCGCTGCAGCAGGACGCCTCCTCGCGCCTTGGCCTGTCGCCGAGCCGGACCATGCAGATCGCCCAGCGGCTCTACGAAGACGGTCTGATCACCTATATGCGTACCGACGCGGTGCAGATGGCGCCCGAGGGCATTTCCATGGCCCGTTCGGTGATCGGCAAATATTTCGGCGAGGAATTCCTGCCCGAAAAGCCGCGCATCTACCAGACCAAGGCCAAGAACGCCCAGGAGGCGCACGAGGCCATCCGCCCCACCGACATGTTCAAGCGCCCCGAGCAGCTGCATCTCGACGCAGACCAGTCCAAGCTCTATGGCCTGATCTGGCGTCGTACGCTCGCGTCGCAGATGAAGTCGGCCGAAATTGACCGCACCACGGTCGATATCGCCGTCAACGTCCCCGGCCGCGCCGTCGAATTGCGCGCCGTCGGCTCCGTGGTCACCTTCCCCGGCTTCCTCAAGCTCTATGGCGTCGAAGCCAAGTCCGACGAAGAGACCGAGGACGAGGATAGCCGCGAGCTGCCACCGCTGGCCGTAGGCGACAAGCCCGACCTTCAGTCGGTCGACATCGAGCAGCATTTCACCCAGCCGCCGAGCCGCTACACCGAAGCCAGCCTGATCAAGAAGATGGAAGAGCTCGGCATCGGCCGGCCCTCCACCTATGCGGCGACGCTGACCACGCTCAAGGACCGCGACTATGTCCGCCTTGAGGGCAAGGCACTGCATCCTGAAGATCGCGGCCGCATCGTCACCGCCTTCCTCGAAAGCTTTTTCAATCGCTATGTCGAATATGGCTTCACCGCCGGTCTCGAAGAGCAGCTTGACCAGGTCTCCGCCGGCGACCTCGACTACAAGACGGTGCTGCGTGATTTCTGGAAGGATTTCACCGCCGCCACCGACGAGATCAAGGATCTGCGCGTCTCCGAGGTGCTCGACACCCTCAACGAGGTGCTGGCCAGCCGCATCTTCCCGCCCAAGGAAGACGGTTCGGACCCGCGTATCTGCCCCACCTGCGGCACCGGCCAGCTGTCGCTGAAGCTGGGCAAGTTCGGCGCCTTTATCGGCTGCTCCAACTATCCTGAGTGCAAGCACACCATGCAGCTCTCCGACGCGGCCTCCGGCCAGTCCCCGGAAGCCGCAGCTGGTGACGGCATTCTCGGCACCGATCCGGAATCCGGCGACGAGGTCTTCCTCAAGTCCGGCCGCTTTGGCCCCTATGTCCAGCTTGGCGACGGCAAGGAACCCAAGCGCTCCTCGCTACCCAAGGGCTGGGAAGCCGCAGCGATGACGCTGGAATCGGCGATGCGGCTGCTCAAGCTGCCGCGCGAAGTCGGCCTGCATCCCGAATCCGGCCTGCCGATTTCGGCTGGCCTGGGTCGTTACGGCCCCTTCGTGCTGCATGACGGCAAATACGCCAATCTGCCCGACGTCGAGGAAGTGTTCACTGTCGGCCTCAACCGCGCCGTCGACCTGATCGCCCAAAAGGCCGCTGGCGGCTTCAAACGCGCTGGCGCCGTGGCAGCCATCCAGACCTTTGAGCATGATGCCGGCCCCATCACCGTCCGCGCCGGCCGCTACGGGCCTTACGTCAACCAGGGCAAGATCAACGCCACCATTCCAAAGGATGTGGCGCCCGAAGCCGTGACGCTGGACCAGGCCGTCGCCTGGATCGCCGCCCGGGCCGAGGTCACCGGCACCAAGGTGAAAAAAGCTCCGGCCAAGAAAGCCGCTGCCAAAAAGCCAGCTGCCAAGACCGCAGCGGCCAAAAAGCCCGCCGCCGCCAAGAAGCCAGCCGCGAAAAAAGCCGCACCCAAGAAGGTCGTGGCCGACGAAGACGTGCCGTTCTAGCAACGTCTCAACAAACTCTGTGTGTTGACCCCACCCCACCCTCATTCCCTCCCCATCATGGGGAGGGAGGCGCAGGTTGCGATGACGGTGTTCATCGTCTCCCTCCCCCTTGTGGGGAGGGATCAAGGGTGGGGGTATCCCACGCACCAGCGGGTGGGAATGCCCCCCTCAAGTCCAAGGGCCGAAGGCCCAACAAAAAGCCCCGGCATTGAGCCGGGGCGAGTTGGTCAGGAAAATATCGGGGCGAGCGCCTAGCTGTTCAGCGCTCAAGCCCCTGCGGTGCCGTCGTTGCCGGCAGGCACCGCTGCGCCCATCATGGCCATATATCGGCACATTGCGATGGGCGTTTGGTCGCACTACTGCACCGGGCGAAAAACTCGCAAAACCGATGCGACAGCAAGTGGTCGTGGGGAGCTAGGTGCTAGCGGCGGTTCTCCGCCGCCATCGGATAGGCTTGAGGTGCCATGCCTTTCTCGCCATCAGCGGCCGCAAACAGATGTTCGGGTACGCGACGTGGCGATGTATAGCTTGCCAAGCACCATGGGCAACGAACGGCGGCACGCGGCCGGGGTCCAGCACATGATTGACAGAGCCTAAGGGCGGGCATGATAACCTCCTGGCTTCTCACCCATCGGTGGAAGCATGTATTATTGATGACAAAGACGGAACGAGCTTTTGGCTCACTCCTAAGATGGACATTAATTTAGGCTTTTCAATGGCTTGTTTGTCGCAGCGCAGGTAATCTTGTAATCCTTTGGCAGCACTTGACCGCCGACAGGACCTATCCCACCTTAGCCAACTGTCCGCTCGATCATCGCCAGCCAGTTTTCCAGCGCGATCTTGCGCACCAGTTCCTCGCCATAGCCCTTGTCGACCAGCGCCTGCAGCAGTTTGGGCACCCCGGTGACATCGCCGATTTCGGCCGGCATCTGGGCCCCGTCGAAATCGCTGCCCAGCGCCACGCCATCCTCGCCCAGCGCCTCCACCAGCGCATCGACATGGCGCACCATCAGCTCGATCGGCGTATCGGTGTTGAACGCCCCATCCGGCCGCAGGAAGCCGGTGGCGAAATTCAGCCCCACCATGCCGCCACTGTCGCGAATGGCCGCCAGTTGCCAGTCAACCAGATTGCGCGCATGCGGGCAGATCGCATGCATATTGGAATGCGTCGCCACCAGCGGATGGCTGCTGATCGCCGCCACGTCGCGGAACCCGGCGGCGTTGAGATGGGATAGATCGAGCATTACCCCCAGCGCATTGCACTGCCGCACCAGTTCCTTGCCGGCCTCGCTCAGCCCCGGCCCGATATCGGGATCGACATTGTGGCGAAACGGCACCCCGGTGCCAAACGCATTGGCGCGGCTCCAGACGATGCCGATGGAACGCAGCCCGGCCGCATAGAGCACATCCAGCGCCCGGAACTCGGTATCGATGGCCTCGGCCCCCTCGATATGGGCCACCGCCGCCAGCCCGCCCTGCGCCATCGCCGCACGGACCTCCCCGGCCGAGCGGCACACCGCCACGGCACCCGCCCGCTCCAGCCGCAGCAGAACAGAGGCCATGCCATTGGTCGACGCCTGCGCATCCGCCAGCGCCAGCTCGGGCGGCAATTCCCCCTTGGAACTGGCGGCGCTCGCTGTCACCCCACCAAGCCCAGTCTTGAGCGGCGGCGGGAACATGGCGAAGAACCCACCCGCCATCCCGGCCGCCCTGGCCCGCGGCAGGTCGATATGCCCGCCAGCGCCACCATCGATAAAGGCCTGTTCCTGGTTAGGACCAGGCAATTCCAGCAGGCGCAGCAAGGTATCGTTATGGCCGTCGAAGAAGGGAATGTTGGTCATCTGGGCTACCGGAGAATCAGCGATCGTCCCGCCACCGTAGCACCCCTCCCAGCCTCCCCCATCAGAGGGAGAGGCTGGAGGGGGTGGGGCCACACCCACCGCACCCTCTGCCACCCATCCCCCGCAAAAATTGGCAATCGCGACCGGATTGCCCTATCTAATCCTCAACACTTTCAGAAACGACCCAATGGCCAAGCCCACAAAATCTAAAAATACCTCCGGCCCCAAGCGCGCCGTCAGTCCGCGCGCCGATACCCTTCCCTCCCGCGAGCAGCTGCTCGCCGCCCTTGCCGAGCAGGCCGACATCAAGGGCAAGCGCGATCTGGCCAAGCTGTTCGGCATTCGCGGCGATATGCGCCGCCCGTTCAAGGCCATGCTGGCTGAGCTGGAGGGCGATGGCGTCATCACGCGCACCCGAAAAGCCCTGCGCCGCACCGCCGCCCTCCCCCATGTCACCGTGCTCGACATCCCCACCGATGCAGATCCCGATGACCTGCATGCCTATCCGGCGCACTGGAATGACGAGGAAGGCGACAAGCCGCGCGTCACCGTGCTGGGCGGCCGCGATGCCCGCGTTGTGCCCGCCCCCGGCGACCGCATCCTGGCCCGCATCGACGCCGGCGACGGCGAAGTGCCGACCTATACCGCCAAGGCGATGAAGATCCTCGACAAGCCCCGGCGCGGCCAGATCGGCATCGTCCGCATGGACGACGACGGCGCCCGCCTGATCCCGATTGATCGCAAGAGCAAGGAAATGCGCATTCCGCTCGGCGATCTGCTCACTGCCGCCGATGGCGACCTGGTGGAGGTGGAGGTCAAGCTCTCCGGCCGGTTGATGATCCCGCGCGCCAAGGTCACCGCCGTCATCGGCAATCCGATGAGTGAGGGCGCGATCAGCATGATCGCTATTCACAATCTGGAAATCCCCTACCGCTTCCCCGCCGCCGTCCTTCGCGAAGCCGACGAAGCCAAGGAAGCCTCGCTCAAGGGCCGCGAGGATTGGCGCCATATCCCGCTGATCACCATCGACCCGCCCGATGCCAAGGATCACGACGACGCCGTCTATGCCGAGCCCGACAGCGATCCGGCCAATGCCGACGGCCACATCGTCATCGTCGCCATCGCCGATGTCGCCGCCTATGTGCAGCCCGGCACTTCACTCGACCGCGAAGCCTATCTGCGCGGCAATTCGGTGTATTTCCCCGACCGGGTGGTGCCGATGCTGCCCGAGCGCATTTCCAATGAGCTGTGCTCGCTCAAGCAGGGCCAGCCCCGCGCTGCCCTCGCCGTCCGCATGGTGTTCGGCGCCGATGGCCGCAAGCGCAGCCACGGTTTCCACCGCATCCTGATGCGCTCGGCCGCCAAGCTCAGCTACCAGCAGGCGCAGGGCGCCATTGACGGCCAGCCCGACGACACCACCGGCCCGATCCTCGACACCATCCTGCGGCCCCTCTGGGACGCCTACAAGGCCATGACACGAGCCCGCGACCAGCGCGGCCCACTCGATCTCGACCTGCCCGAGCGCAAGATCGTGCTCGATGACAAGGGGCTGGTGAAGGATATCCGCATCCCCGAACGGCTCGATGCCCACCGCCTCATCGAAGAGATGATGATCGCGGCCAACGTCGCGGCGGCTGAAACGCTCGAGGCGAAAAAATCGCCTTTGCTCTACCGCGTCCACGATGAGCCCTCGGCGGAAAAGCTGCAGACCCTGCGCGATTTCCTCGGCTCGCTCGACATATCGGTCAAGAAGTCCGACAGCGTCCGCGCCAGTGACTTCAACGGCATTCTCGGCCAGGCCCGCAAGGCCGGCAATATCGAGCAGGTCAGCGAAATGGTGCTGCGCTCGCAGGCGCAGGCCGAATACGCCCCCGACAATTACGGCCATTTCGGTCTCAATCTCGACCGCTATGCCCACTTCACCTCGCCGATCCGCCGCTATGCCGACCTCATCGTCCACCGCGCGCTGATCACCGCGCTGGGCCTCGGCAATGACGGCCTCAGCGAGGCCGAAGGCCTCCGGCTGGCCGGTATCGCCCAGCACATCTCGGCCACCGAGCGCCGCGCCATGCTGGCCGAGCGTGAAACCTCCGATCGCTTGCTGGCGCAATTCCTCGCCACCAAGATCGGCGCCACCTTCGATGGCCGCATTTCCGGGGTCACCCGCTCGGGCCTGTTTGTGCGCCTGCTCGAAACCGGCGCCGATGGCTTCATCCCCGCCTCCACCCTCGGCCAGGACTATTATCGCTATGTGGAAGACCTGCAGGCGATGATCGGCGACCGTACTGGCGAGAAATTCGCCCTGGGTGACCGAGTCCAGGTACGGCTGCTGGAAGCCGCACCCGTCGCCGGCGCGTTACGCTTTGAGCTGCTGTCGGAAGGCACACGCGTCAATCCGTCATCTTTCCGTCGCGGCACAAAGCGCCCATCTCAGTCCTATGGTCCCAGGGGACGCAAAAAGAGGTAGCGGTATGGATAGCCAGGTCGAGACTTTGGACGTGCGTAGTGTTGGTCAGGCAATGTGGCGCGGCACGCTGTGCAAGTGCCCGCATTGTGGCCAGGGCAAGCTGTTCCGCAGTTACCTCAAGGTGGCGGATAATTGCGATTCCTGCGGCGAGCAGCTCAATCTGCACCGCGCCGATGACTTCCCGCCCTATATCGCCATCACCATTGTCGGCCACATCCTGATCTTGGTCATGATGCATATGGAGATGAGCTACCACGTTAACCCGGCTATCTATCTCTACACCCTGCTGCCGCTGGCAGTGCTCATGCCCCTGGCGATCCTGCCTTCGGTCAAGGGCAGCATCGTTGGTCTGCAGTGGGCCAATCGCATGTATGGCTATGGCACCGGGCAGATCGACTGAACCTGCTTGACAATTGGCCGCAAATCCGTAGTTTGCGGCCAAATTCCGGCGCCGGGGAATCCGCGGCGCCTTCGCTTTTATGAGGACTGACAAATGGCCAAAGCCGCTTCCGTCAAGATCAAGCTCGTGTCGACGGCTGATACTGGCTATTACTACGTCACCAAGAAGAACGCCCGCACCCAGACCGAAAAGCTGACGTACAACAAGTACGATCCGGTCGTGCGCAAGCATGTCGAGTTCAAGGAAGCCAAGATCAAGTAATCTGGCGCCTGCTCGCTCGCGAGAATCAAAAAGCCCCGCATCATTGATGCGGGGCTTTTTGCTGCTCTGTGTGACGTGAGCCTGACTTGCTGTGTGCGGAACGCGAATGGAGTGGCTGGTCCCGAAGCGGCATGTCGAAGAGGCCACTCTGTCCGCATCCGGAACCAGCCGCCCTACGGGACTCAGGAGTTGCGGCGGACCTGAGAGAAGCCGTAGGGAACCCTCAGCGCCGTCCCGGTCGGGAGCTGCGCTGGTGTTGAGGGCAACCTACCCCCAGGCTCCAAAAACTCAAGCAAAAGCAGTCATTTGCGGTCGGTAAAGCTTTGTTAATTATAACAAATAACCCTAACGCGCGCAATTGCGACGGTTCAGGCGGCGTCGAACACCACCCGATTTCGCCCCTCGCGCTTGGCGCGATACAGGGCCACATCGGCCCGCTTGATCAGCGTCTCGGCCGTATCGGCCGCACTTTCATTGAGCGTCAGCCCGGCTGATACCGTCACCGTCAGCGGCCGCCCGGCATTGACCTCGAACACCCGCTCGGCAATTGACTGCCGTACCCGCTCGGCCACCAGTTCGGCCTGCTGGTAATCGGTGTCGGGCATCAGCACCACAAACTCCTCGCCGCCGAATCTGCAAGCCAGATCAACGCCTCTGATGTTCCGCTTGAGCCGCACCGCGAACTCCCTGAGCACGGCGTCGCCGATATCATGGCCATAGGTGTCGTTGACCGCCTTGAAGTGATCGATGTCCAGAATCATCAGCGCCATGTCGCGGTCCTGGCTCTGCGCCTTGCCCAGCATCACGCCCAGATGGCGGTCGAAATAGCGCCGGTTATACAGCCCGGTCATATCGTCGGTCACGGCCAAGGCCATGGTGTTGCTGACGCTTTGGCGCAGCTCCAGTCCATAGCGATGGCGGCGAATCTGGGTGCGCACCCGCGCCGCCAGCTCGTTGCGCTCCACCGGCCGGGAAATATAGTCGTTGATCCCTAGGTCGAGCGCCCGCACCACCTGCGGCTTGTCGCCTTCGTCGGCCATCAGGATGATCGGCAAATTGCGCGAATGTTCCAGCGTCCGGATCTGCGAGCACACCCGCAGCGCATCGAAATCCGCGAGCGCCATCGAAATCAGCGCCAATTCGTAGTGCCCGCCCGTGACCTGGAACACGGCGTCGGCCGGATGCAGCAGGATATCCACGCTATGCTCAGGCGTGAGGTAATTCTTGATCCGGTCGGCATGGCGCTGATCGGTATCGACAATGAGGATCGAGCCCCCAGTTGTCTTGATCTTGTCCATCGCGCGGATGGCGTCTTCGATGGCAATCTGCTGCCCGGTCATGGCGCGGGCGCGCAATTCATCGGTCAGCGACTTCAGCCGCACCAGGCTCTTGACCCGGGCCATCAACTGCATGTCGTCGACCGGCTTGGTCAGAAAATCATCGGCACCGACCTCAAGCCCCTTCACGCGGTCAGAGGGCTGGTCCAGGGCGGTGATCATCAGCACTGGCAGGTGCTGGGTGCGGGGATTGGCTTTCAGCCGCCGGCAGACCTCGAAGCCGTCCATTTCCGGCATCATCACATCGAGCAAAACGATATCGACGTCGGATGTGTCGCAGATTTCAAGCGCCTGCGCGCCGGACGACGCCGTGACGACATCATAATATTCGGCCGCCAGCCGTGCTTCGAGCAACCGGACATTGGTCGGAATATCGTCAACGATCAGTACGCGTGCAGTCACTCTGAGCCCCACCCCCGTGCGCCGGCCAATGAACTGAACCATTGGCGTCAAGCGAACCGATCAGGCAGGCCGGTGGCCCGGCACAACTTGATCAGGCAGGGCCAATATAGCGGGCAATAGTTTCCAGAAAGTGAGGCACCGAGATCGGTTTACTGATGTAACCCTCGCACCCGCCTTGTAAAATCCGCTCTTCATCGCCCTTCATGGCGAAGGCCGTGACAGCAATCACCGGGATATGCGCCAGATCGTCGTCATCCTTCAGCCATTTGGTGACCACCAGCCCGGAGACTTCCGGCAGCTGGATATCCATCAGGATGAGATCGGGATGGTGGGCGCGCGCGAGATCGAGCGCCTCCATGCCGTTACGGGTCTGGATAACGGCATAGCCGCGCGATTCGAGCAGGTCATTGAAGAGCTTCATATTCAGCTCATTGTCTTCAACGATCATCACAGTCTTGGGCATCGATACTTCCTCGCGCCACGCAGGCCGATGGCGGCGCTTCGCTTTGCCGCTCCATTCAGCTACCATTGAATCTCTTACAAAACACCAAATGAGGCCCGGCGGTGCCGCGTACCGAGAAAGCCGACACGTCCCTGGCCGCTTTGGCCGATTCCTGCCTCGGCTATCTGGCAGAAAACCCTGAGGAACTGCTGGCTTTCATGCAGTTTGCCGGCCTCGATCCTGATACGCTGCGTCGCTCGGTGGGGTCTTCCAGCCTGCAACGCGGCCTTGTGGACTACTTTGCCTCAAACGAGCCGATTCTGCTCGCCCTCTGCGCAAATTCGGGGCTATCGCCCGAACAGTTCATGCAGGTGTGGCATCGACTCAACCCATCGGGGTGAATTTTGGCGCTGGATTGGCTCTGCCGCGATTGCCTGACCCATGGCTCCAGCGCCGCCGTACCGGCGCGCTGTCCAGGCTGCGGCTCGCCACGCCTGCGCAGCCATGCCGAGCTATTTGCCCTCACCATCGCCCATGTCGATTGTGACGCCTTCTATGCCTCGGTGGAAAAGCGCGACGACCCCAGCCTGCGCGACAAACCGCTGATCATCGGCGGCGGCGTGCGCGGCGTGGTCTCCACCTGCTGCTATATCGCCCGCCAATCCGGCGTCCGCTCGGCCATGCCGATGTTCCAGGCCCGCAAGCTCTGCCCCGACGCAGTGATCATCAAGCCGGACATGGCCAAATATGTCGGCGTCAGCCGGCAGATTCGCCAGCATATGGACGCGCTGACCCCGCTGGTCGAGCCGCTCTCCATCGACGAGGCCTTTCTCGATCTCTCTGGCACCCAGGCGCTGCACAAGGCCCCGCCGGCACTGGTGCTGGCCCGTTTCGCCCGCACCGTCGAGGCCGAAATCGGCGTCACTATCTCGGTGGGGCTGAGCCACAATAAATTCCTCGCCAAGATCGCCTCCGACCTCGACAAGCCGCGCGGCTTCGCTGTCATCGGCGCTGCCGAAACCCGGTCTTTCCTGGCGCCCAAGCCGATCAGCCTGATTTATGGCGTCGGAAAAGTCTTCGCCGAAACCCTGCGCAAGGATGGCCTCGTCACCATCGGGCAGCTGCAGGAAGAAAAACCCGAGACACTGATGCGCCGTTACGGCGAAACCGGCGCCCGCCTGGCCCGCCTGTCGCGCGGCGAGGACAGCCGCCGCATTTCCTCGGACGGCGAGATGAAGACCATCTCGTCAGAAACCACATTCAACAATGATATCAGCAGCCTCGACGAACTCTCTACCGAACTGCTGAAGGTGACGGAGCGCCTCTCCGAACGCCTCAAGGCCAAGGGCGTGGTTGGCGACACGGTGACGCTAAAGCTCAAATCGGCCGGTTTCCGCTTGCGTACGCGCGCCCGGCATTTGATGATCCCCACGCAATTGGCCAATGTGATCTACGAAACCGGCCGATCATTGCTGGAGCGCGAGGTCGATGGCACCGCTTTCCGGCTGATCGGAATCGGCGTTTCAGGTATCGATACCGCCGATGGCAGCGATCCGGCTGATTTGCTGGAGCCGTCCATTGCCCGCAAGGCCGCAGCCGAACGGGCCATGGACCGGGTCCGCACCCGCTTTGGCCGCGAGGCCGTGATCCGCGGCAAGCTCTACAAGAAAAAACCGGCCAGCACGCCGGACGAACACGACGACGACCAGAACGAAGGCAAGACCAGATGACCAATCCGATCGAAAAGCTCCGCGAATACGGCTACGAACTCCCCGCTTCCAAGGCGCCCGTCGCCAATTATGTGCCGGTCTCCCGGTCGGGCAATATCCTCTATGTCTCCGGCCAGATTTCGAGCAACGAAAGCGGTGTGGTCACCGGCCGGCTCGGCGACAACATGAATGTGGTGCAGGGTGGCAACGCCGCTGAGCTGGCCGCCGTCAACGTGCTGTCGCAGATCGTCCATATGGGCGGCGTGCAGCTGGAAGACATCAAGCGCATCCTCAAGGTGACCGTGCTGGTGGCCTCCACCGCCGAATTCACCGAGCAGCATCTGGTGGCCAATGGCTGTTCCAATCTGCTGGTGGCCGTATTGGGCGACAAGGGCAAGCATGCCCGCGCCGCTTTCGGCGTCGCCGCCCTGCCCTTCGGCGCAGCGGTCGAAATCGAAGCCGTCGTCGAAGTCTAAGCGCGTTTACGAAGCCGCCAGCACTGGCGGCTTCGTCTTTCCAGGGCCCTGCCTTACATTCTCCGGCGAACCGTCCTATTTCTAGGGCCTCTCTTGTTCGCGCCGGACCTGCCTTGGCTGACCAGTCCTCTCTCCACGCCACCATCCATCCCAGCACGGCCAGCATTCCCGCTGCCGTGTGGAACGCGCTTGCGCCCTCGACGGCGGGCGTGCCCGACAATCCCTTTCTAGACCACGCCTTTTTCATGGCGCTGGAAGAATCCGGCTGCGCCACTGGCCGCACCGGCTGGCAGCCGCAACATGTCCTGCTGAGCGACGCCGCCGGGCAGCCCCTGGGATTGATGCCACTGTTCCTCAAAACCCATTCCATGGGCGAATATGTCTTCGACCATGGCTGGGCCGATGCGCTGGAACGCGCCGGCGGCAGCTATTATCCCAAGCTGCAATGTTCGGTGCCTTTCACCCCGGCAACCGCGCCCAAGCTACTGGTGCCCTCCGGCGATCCCGCCATCAGGGCTGCATTGCTCTCGACCGCCCAGCAACTGGCCGGTCAGCGCCACGCCTCCTCGGTCCACGCCACTTTCGTGCCCCAGGCCGAGGCCGACGAAATCGAGGCCGATGGCTGGCTCAAGCGCGTCGACACCCAGTTTCACTGGCACAATCAGGGCTATGCCAGCTTCGAGGAATTCCTCGAAACCCTGTCCTCGCGCAAGCGCAAGACCATCCGCCGTGAGCGCCGCGACGCGCTGGCCGATGGGCTGACGGTGCAATGGCTGAGTGGTGCCGACCTCAAGGAACACCACTGGGACGCCTTCTACGCCTTCTACGAGGACACCGGCGCCCGCAAATGGGGCCGCCCCTATCTCAATCGCGAATTCTTCTCCCGCCTCAACGCCACCATGGCTGACCGCATCGTGCTGATGCTGGCCTATGACGGCGACGAAGCCATTGCCGGCGCCATCAACTTTGTCGGCAAGGACCGGATTTACGGCCGCAATTGGGGCTGCACCCGCGATGTGCCGTTCCTGCATTTCGAATTGTGCTATTATCAGGCCATCGACTACGCCATCGCCCACAAACTGGCGGTGGTGGAGGCCGGCGCACAGGGCGAACACAAGCTGGCGCGAGGCTATGCCCCTGCCACCACCTATTCGGTACACTGGATCGCCCATCCCGGCCTGCGCCACGCGGTCGCCGACTATCTCGAACAGGAGCGAACCTCCGTCGAGCGCAGCCAGGAGCTGCTCGAACAGTTCACCCCGTTCCGCAAGGGCGAGCGCACCGATCAATGAGGTGGGACTATCGTCCTGCCGCCTTCGGCTTTAAGTAGAGACTCATGATCTGGGACATTGTCGTATTCATCCTGCAGGCCGGCCTCGCCTTCGTCGTCTCGACGGCGCTGTTTGACGCGCTGCATTGGACGCTGCACCAGTGGGAAGGCTCGTCCAACCCGCTGCTGCGCAAATTCTCGGCCTGGCACTGGGTGCATCACAAATTTCTCGGCCTCGATATGCAGATCAACCCGGCCTATGCCCGGGCCAATATCTGGTTCCATATCCTGCCCGAATATCTGACTTCGATGCTGGGCACCCTGCCCTTCCTGCTGATCTTCCCCTGGCCGCCGATTGCGCTCGTGGCGGTGATCCGCACCGTCATGCTGGTGATGACGCTGCGCGAGGAAGGCCTGGATTACAACCACATGTCTATGGATCGCGTCGGCGGCCAGCAGGGCCTGCTCTGGGTGGATAATAATTACCACGCCATGCACCACGTCTATCCGCACAATTTCTTCTCGTCCTTCTCCAACGTCTTCGACCTGGTCGTCGGCACCTCCTGCCAGATCAAGGGGCGACGCTTCCTGGTGACCGGTGCCAGTGGCGCCTTCGGCTCCGCCATGGTCGACAAGCTCACCCAGCTGGGCGGCATCGTCGAAACCGCCAAATTCGGCGTCGATTTTTCCGCCGGCAACTATGCCGCCATGCGCGGCAAGCTCGAACAGGCCGAAGTGCTGGTGTTGGCCCATGGCGCCAAGACGGACGACTGCTGGAACGCCAACAATGTCACCTTCTGTGAGCTGACCGAGCTGTTCACCGAGATCGGCAAGACCCGCCTCGCCCCGCCCGAAGTGTGGGCACTAGGCTCAGAGGTGGAATTCCACGGCGATATGGGCATGGAGGAGTTGAAGGCCTATTCCGCCTCCAAGCGCGCCTTCGCGCTACAGGCCCGCGAATATTACCGCTCCAATGCACTGATCTATCGCCACATCGTGCCGTCATCCTTCACCTCACCCATGGGCAAGGGCGCGATGAGCGCGGGCACGGCAGTCAATATCGCGCTGTTTTTCATCCGGCGCGGCTTCCGCTATGTGCCGGTGACGTTGACCGGGCTGGCCCTGCTCAACTATTTCCGTTTTCGTTTTTTCCAGAAGGGGCAGCCGGATGTTTCTCAGCCGGCGGAATGAACCATGAGCTATGATCCATCCAATATCTTCGGCAAAATCCTGCGCGGCGAAATCCCGGCGCATAAGGTGTTCGAGGACGATACCGCATTGGTGATGATGGATATTTTCCCGCAGTCGCGCGGGCATACGCTCATCATTCCCAAGGCAGCATCGCGTAACCTGCTCGATGCCGATCCGGCGGCCCTCTCAGCCGTGATGCCGCTGGTGCAGAAAATCGCCAAGGCGGTGAAAGCCGTGACCAAGGCCGACGGCATCCGCCTCGCCCAGTTCAACGAAGCGCCGGCCGGGCAGACGGTGTTCCATCTGCATTTCCACGTTATTCCGGTTTATGACGGTGTAGCGCTCGGCGCGCATGGCAAGAGCCAAGCCGACAACGCCGAGCTGGCAGCTCTCGCCAAAGATATCGCAGCGGCGCTGTAAGGCGCCAGCAAAGCCGGGTCACGCTCCCTTAGTGGGTGTGACCATTCCGGAAATTATCCGGCTGCCTGGGGCGGCGCTTGAGTGTCAGCGCGGCCACGATTGCCATAGTCCCAATGATCATCAGCAAGGTCATCGCCGTTCTCCTTGAGCAGGAAGAACGCAGTATGCCTCAGTCTGGTCGCATCACAAAATGTGGTCGATCACCAACCCGCCCTTGAGCGTTACAATCCGGTCCGCGCGACGCGCCAGATCATGGTTATGCGTGGCGATCAGCGCGGCAGCGCCCTCATTCTTGATCAGATTGGCCAGCGCCGCGAACACCAGGTCACTGGTTTCGGGGTCGAGATTGCCGGTGGGCTCGTCCGCCAAAATCACCTTGGGATGGTTGGCGGCAGCGCGAGCAATCGCAATGCGCTGCTGCTCGCCACCCGAAAGCTCCGCCGGTCGATGGCTGGCGCGCGGCGCCACACCCAAGAGGTCCAGCAGTTCCATCGAGCGCTTGTCAGCCTCGGCCGGCGACTTGCCGGCGATCAGCTGCGGCATGGTGACGTTTTCGAGCGCGGTGAATTCCGGCAACAGATGGTGGAACTGATACACATAGCCCACTGTCGAGCGGCGCAGCTGGGTACGGCCGCGATCCCCCAGCTTGCTGGTGGGAATGCCCATGATGGCCACTTCGCCGCCCTGCGGGCTTTCCAGCAGCCCGGAGAGGTGCAGCAGCGTCGACTTGCCGGCCCCCGAAGGCGCCACCAGCGCCACCAGCTCACCACTATTGACGGTGAGATTGGCCGCGTCGAGCACGCGGATAATGCTGTCGCCCTGCCCGTAGTGACGGTGGACGTCGGTCAGCACCAGATGTGGATTACTCATAGCGCAGCGCCTCGACCGGATCATATTGGGCGGCGCGCCAGGCCGGATACAGCGTCGCGAGGAAGCTCAGCCCCAGCGCCAGACACACCACCACAGTCACCTCGACCGGATCGGTCTTGGACGGCAGCGATGACAGGAAGAACACTTCCGGCGGGAAGATGGCCACGCCCAGCGTGTTGGACAGGAAGGCCCGCAGCGGCTCGGCATTGGCGGCCACGATCAGTCCCAGCACCACGCCGGTCATCGTGCCGATGACGCCGATAGTGGTGCCGGTGATCGAGAAAATCCGCATGATGGCGCCACGCGTCGCGCCCATGGTGCGCAGCACGGCGATATCCGAGCTCTTGTCCTTCACCAGCATGATCAGGCTGGAAATGATGTTGAACGCCGCCACCAGGATGATCATCGACAGGATGGTGAACATCACCACCCGCTCCACCTGCAGCGCCGAGAAGAAGGTCTCGTTGCGCTGCTGCCAGTCGGTCAGCACCAGCGGGCGGGTCGAGGGATCGGATTGCAGCCGGTTGCGCATGGTGACGATGTCGTCGGGATCATCGATGAAGATTTCCGCCGCCGTCGCCTGGTTGATACGCTCATAGGCGGCGTCGATTTCCTCGTCCGAGGCCAGCGGGTCCAGCGGCCCCATGCCGGGCCTCAGGACCTCGTCGAACATCTTGAAATAGTCCTGTGCCGGCTCGAGCGGCATATACATAAAGAAGCTGTCGAACTCGACCATGCCCAGGTCGAAAATGACATTGACCGGATAGGACTTGATCTGCGGCGTCGAGCCGAACGGCGTCATCGCCCCATTGGGATTGATGATCTGCACCTGATCGCCCAGCGACACGCCAAGCGTCTGCGCCAGCCGATAGCCGATGGCGACGCCCTTGCTCTCGTCCCAGGAGTCCCAGCCGCCCTGCTCCGCCGCATCATGCAGCAGCTTTAGCTTGCTGATATTCTCTTCGTCCATGCCGCGCACGGTGACGCCGGTGGAGCTGCCTCGCCCCGAAGCCAGCACCTGGCCCTCGACGAAATACACGGCAAAGCTCACGCCATCGATCTGCTCCAGCGCCTTCACCGTCTCCTTGTAGTCGGTGAACTGACGCTCGATCGGATAGGCGGTGAAATGGCCGTTGAGGCCAAGGATCTTGGTCAGCAGCTCGGCCCGGAATCCGTTCATCACCGACATGACGACGATCAACGTCGCCACGCCAATGGCAACGCCGACCATGGTCAGGCTGGCGATCACCGAGATGAACGCCTCCTTGCGGCGGGCGCGCAGATAGCGCCCGGCCACCATCCACTCGAAACGCGAAAAGGCACGCGTGCCCTTGTTCAGCAGAGGCGGCGCCGTATCGGTCAAATGTCGGTCTTTCGCTGCGGTTCGATGAGGCCCTTGAGGCGCGCGACAGCATCAACAATCGGCAGCGTTTCGCGCTCGCCGGTCTTGCGGTGCTTGATCTCGGCCTCGCCATTGGCCAGGCCACGCGGCCCGATGATGATCTGGTAGGGAATGCCGATCAGATCGGCCGTGGTGAACTTGGCCCCGGCCCCCTGGTCGCGATCGTCATAAAGCATGTCGATCCCGGCCGCGTTGAGTTCGGCATAGAGCGCCTCGCATGCCGCATCGACCTCGGCCTGACCGGCCTTGAGGTTGATCAGCACGGCCTCGAACGGCGCCACCGACACCGGCCAGACAATGCCGGCCTCGTCATGGAACGCCTCGATGATGGCGGGCACCACGCGGGTGAGCCCAATGCCATAAGAGCCCATATGCACGGCGGTATCCTTGCCATCCTGGCCGGTGACGCTGGCCTTCATGGGCTCGGAATACTTGGTACCGAAGTAGAAAATATGGCCGACTTCGATGCCGCGCGCCGAAACCCGCTTATCCTCGGGAACGGAGGCCTCATACTCGGCCTGATCGACCATTTCCTCGGTCGCCGCATAGAGCGAGGTCCAGTCATCGACGATGGGCGTCAGGTCACCGCGGAAATCGGTATCCAGGGCCGGGATCGGCTTGTCCAGCAGATCGCGATGGCAGAACACGGCGCTTTCGCCGGTGTCGGCCAGGATGATGAATTCATGGCTGAGATCGCCGCCGATGGGGCCGGTATCGGCGCGCATCGGAATCGCGGTCAGGCCCATGCGGGCATAGGTGCGCAGATAGGCCACGAACATGCGCTCGTAAGCCTTGACAGCATCTTCCTTGGTCAGATCGAAGGAATAGGCATCCTTCATCAAAAATTCGCGAGACCGCATGGTGCCGAAGCGCGGACGCACCTCGTCGCGGAACTTCCACTGGATATGATAGAGGTTCAGCGGCAGATCCTTGTAGGACTTCACCGAGCTGCGGAAGATGTCGGTGACCATCTCCTCATTGGTCGGGCCATAGAGGAATTCGCGCTCGTGGCGATCCTCGATGCGCAGCATCTCCTTGCCATAGGCGTCGTAGCGCCCCGACTCGCGCCACAGATCGGCCGACTGGATGGTCGGCATCAGCAGCTCGATGGCGCCGGCGCGGTTCTGCTCTTCTTCAATGATGCGCTGAACCTTCATCAGCACCTTGTAGCCGAGCGGCAGCCAGGAATAGAGGCCGGACGCCTGCTGGCGGATCATGCCGGCACGCAGCATCAGGCGGTGCGAAACGATCTCTGCTTCCTTCGGAACATCGCGCAGCACCGGCAAAAAATAACGAGACAGGCGCATGGGAACTCCCGAAAAGATCAATCGACTCTAGGTTACTGTTGATGCCCACTCAAATCCTACTCGTCCACCCGATGCAAGCATGGAAGGCATGCAGAATCTGCGTGACAGGTCCGATTCTTGTTGTTAGGGTCCCTCGCAATAAGACACAGGCGGTTACAAACTGCCGGACGTCGACAACGTCAAGGGAGGAGCGTTGGCTGCCGCTGTATAGCGTGCCTAAGACCAGCGTATTGTCGAACAAACTCATTTCAGCGGGGCCTTGTGCCCCGCTTTTTTGATTCCGATGCCGAAGTTAATGCGACTTGGAGGCGTTCGATCATGGCCGATGCTGCCACTCTCAGACGCCTGGCCCTTGCCCTGCCCGGCACCACCGAAGCCCCCCATTTCGATCGCCGCGCCTTCAAGGTCGACCGCACCTACGTCACCCTGGCCGCCGACGCGCTGACCGCGAATTTCAAATTCACCCCGGATGAGCAGGACTTCAAATGCCAGCTCGCCCCGGAGGTCTTTGCCCCCATCAATAATGGCTGGGGCCGTCAAGGCTGGACGACAGCCAATCTGGCGGCGGCGACGGAGGCTGACCTCAGCGCTGCCCTGGAACTGGCCTATAGCCACGCGGTCGGCAAACCCAAGCGCTAGTAGCCTAGCGGTTCCAGTAGTAATGCAGCGTTTCGTTCGACATGCCCCACATCAGCAGGCCGGTCATGACGATGGCCACGCCGGTGGCGATCAGCAGGCGTCGCCCCAGGCGCGGCGTGATCGGGGCCCCAGGCTCGGTCCCGGCGGTGATTTCACCCGCCTCGGCCTGGCTGCGGTTGCCGATCGGCAGGACCGCGACAAAGCTGAGCCACCAGACGACGAAGAAAATGGCGATCATCGAGCCGATCTGCATGGAAATTCCCTTCGCGTTGGTGTTGCCTTGATGAATACAACCTGACGCGCTCCCGCGATAGCGGGAACGCCGGTCCTATTGCCGCAGCAAGGGTCGCTCCCTGAGGAACGACCCTTTGCGTGGACCTAGACCCGGTGCACGAACACCGAGACGTTGGGCTTGCGGCCCCAATAGGAATTGACCTCGTTGCGGATGGCCTTGAACAGGGCCGAATTCAGCACTTCGGTATCGCTACGGCGCTTGGGCGGCATCGACTTGAGCACGCCGGCCACGGTGTCTTCCACCAGCTCGGTCAGCGACTCGTCCTCGGTTTCCGGCAGGCCTTCGATCACCAGATCGGGACCGGAAACGATCTGCCCGCCGCCATTGACGCAGAGGCTGACCACGACGTGGCCGCCAAACGACAGCCGGCGACGGCCCTTGACGCCCGATTCCTCAGGCGTGCACAGCACCAGGCCATCGAGATACAGCTCGCCGACCCGCACTTCGGCCGGGAACGACATCGTCTCGGGGAACAGCCGCACCAGATCGCCATTGCGCGCTTCGCACACATTGGCAATGCCCGACTCGCGGCCCAGCTTGGCGTGGGCCTTCAGATGCACGGCTTCGCCATGCACCGGCACCAGCACGTCCGGCTTGACCATTTCATAGAGCTTCTGCAATTCGCCCCGGCGCGGGTGGCCGGTGACGTGCACCAGGCCATCACTCTGGGTGATGACTTCGACGCCCTTGTCGATCAGCATGTTCTGGATGTCGATGACTTCGCGCTCATTGCCCGGAATCGCCCAGGACGAGAAGATCATCCGGTCGCCGGCGGCCAGCTCGATCACCGGATGCTCACCGCGCGCGATGCGGGCGATGGCGGCACGCGCCTCGCCCTGCGAGCCGGTGCAGATCAGCACGATCTTGTTGCGCGGTATGGTGCGATACGCATCCTGATCGAGCAGCGGCGGCAGACCTTCCAGCATGCCCAGTTCGCGGGCAATGCCGGTGATGCGGTGCAGCGAGCGACCCGACATCACCACCTGACGGCCAGCCAGGGCGGCGGCACGCACGATGGACACCACACGGCCGACATTGGAGGCAAAAGTGGTCACGGCCACGCGGTTGGGCGCGGCAGCGATCATCTCGGCCAGTGTCTCGGCGACAGCGGCTTCGCTCGGGCTTTCGCCGTCCTTGAGCGCGTTGGTCGAATCGCAGACCAGAGCCAGCGGCGTCGAGCGGTCTTCGCCGATCTGCTTGAGGCGCGCGACGTCGGTCGGCGCATTCAGCACCGGGGTCGGATCGAGCTTCCAGTCGCCGGTATGCAGCACGCGTCCGACCGGGGTGCTGATCAGCAGCGCATTGGATTCGGGGATCGAGTGGGCGACATTGATCGCCTCGAGCGTGAACGGCCCGATCTGGAACGGCTTGCCCGGACGCATGATGGTGACGTCGACATTTTCGACAATGCCATCGCCTGCCCGCTTCGCCGCCAGCATCGCTGCCGTGAACGGCGTGCAGAACACCGGCTTCTCAAAGCCCGGCCACAGATCGAGCACCGCGCCATAATGGTCTTCGTGGCTGTGGGTGAGCACGAGGCCCAGCACGTCATCGGCGCGCTCTTCGAGAAATTCTGGGTCGGCCATGATCAGCTCGATCCCCGGCAGGTCGGGCCCGCCAAAGGTCACGCCGCAGTCGACCACGATCCATTTGCGCGAACGCTCCGGCCCAAAGCCGTAAGCGCCCATATTCATCCCGATTTCGCCAACGCCGCCGAGCGGCACGAATACGAGTTCGTCCCTTTGGTTTTTAGCCATGGGTCAGTTCAGTCCTTTCGCGCGCAACGCCAAGGCGATCATTGGTCGCCGGTCGCTGCGCAATTGTTGTGGTCAGCTTCGGGCGCTGGCCGTTGCCCCAAAATGAACGTCGCCCGCGGTAATGGCGATGCGACGGTTGTCGTCGGCACGGACGATGAGTCGTCCGCTATCGTCGATGGTTTCAAAAATTCCACGCAGCACTTCGCCGTTCTGATTGACGGCGACTGGTGCACCGATCCCGGCAGCCGAAGCGCGCCAGTGTTTCAGCACATCACCCACGCCACGACCATCATTCCACAGGCCGAAAACCTCGACCCAGGCGTCGCTAAGCGCTTCGAAGACATCTTCAGCCGTTCGGCTGACACCCAGATCGACCAGGCTGGTCGCTGGATAGGGCAAACCCTGCGGCGCGGCAACTGCATTGACGCCGAAGCCGATGACAATGGCCTGACGGCCATCGGGCAGCTTGCTGGCTTCCAGCAGAATACCCGCCAGTTTGCTGCCATCTGCCAGCACATCATTGGGCCATTTGAGCGCAATGCGGGAATTCCCGCCCAGCCCGTCCGCGCCATCAATACCGATCTTGACCAGTCCACCCGGCAGAATCGCCGAGAGCGCCCGGTTGAGCGAGACGCCGGCGACGAATCCCAGCGTTGCCGCCAGAGTCGGATCGGCCTCGGGAACGATCAGCAGCGTCGCGGCCAGATTGCCGTGCGGGCTTTCCCAGGCGCGTCCGCGCCGGCCCCGCCCGGCCGTCTGCTGGCGGGCGGCAAACCAGATGCCGCCGGCATCACCGGCGGCAGCAGCTTCGAGGGCCGCGGCATTGGTCGAGCCAATGCTGTCAAACCCGCGCAGCCGGTATCCGGCTGTGCGCGCTATGGGCCCGAGGGCGAAGTCGCTCACCTAGAACAGGCTTCCGGCGGCAACGCGTGCATAAGAGGCAAGCGGGCTGCCGATGGTGAAATAGTAGGTAACAATGGCAAAGCCGGTCAGCCCCATGATGATGTTGAGCTCACCCGGAACGGCCTCGAACTCCTGTACCGGCTCATCGAAATACATCAGCTTGACGATGCGCAGGTAGTAGAAGGCGCTGATGGCCGAAGCCAGCACGCCGATCACCGCCAGCACATAGAGCTGGGCGTCGATGGCGGCGAGGAAGGCGTGCCACTTGGCAAAGAACCCGGCCAGCGGCGGCATGCCGATCAGCGAGAACATCATCACCGCCATGACAGCCGCGACGAAGGGGCGCGTCCGGGCGACGCCGGCCAGATCGTCGATATTCTCGACAAAGCCCTTGTCCGAGCGCAGCGACAGGATGCAGGCGAACATGCCGATGGTCATGGCGACATAGATCGCCATGTAGATGGCAACGCCCTCGACACCGCCCTGCGTACCCGACGACAGACCGACAAGCGCAAAACCGACGTGACCGATCGAGGAATAGGCAATCAGCCGCTTGATCGAGCGCTGGCCGATGGCCGCGAACGACGCCAGCACCATCGAGGCAATGGACAGGAAGATGACGATCTGCTGCCAGTCACCGGCAATGCCCTGGAAGGTGTCGGTGACCAGACGGATCAGCAGCGCCATGGCGGCCACCTTGGGGGCGGTCGCGAAGAAGGCGGTGACCGGGGTCGGCGCGCCTTCATAAACGTCGGGCGTCCACATGTGGAACGGCACGGCCGAGATCTTGAAGGCCACGCCGGCCAGCAGGAACACCACGCCGAAGATCAGCCCGATCGAGCGGCCTTCGCTGGCGATGGCCAGGATGATTTCCTGCAGATTTGTATGGCCGGTAAAGCCGTATAGCAGCGAGGCGCCATAGAGCAGGATGCCCGAGGACAGCGCGCCGAGCACGAAATACTTGAGGCCCGCTTCAGTCGCCCGGCCGTCATCGCGCTTAATGGCGGCGAGGACGTAAAGCGACAGCGACTGCAGCTCGATGCCGACATACAGGCTCATCAGGTCATTGGCCGAAACCATGGCCAGCATGCCGACCGAAGCCAGCACAATGAGCACCGCATATTCGAACTTGTGCGTCCCCTGCGCCTCGGCATTGGGGAGCGACAGCAGCAGCGAGAACGCCGAGCCACCCAGCACGAGCACCTTCATGTAACGGGCGAAGCTGTCGGCGATAAACACGCCATTGAACAGCACGCCGTCCGCCGGAATGAACAGAATCAGGGCAGCAGCGGCCAGCAGCAGCACCACGGCGCCATACGACACCAGCAGCGAGCGTTCCTTGTTGATCACCACACCGATGAGCAGCAGCACCACTGCGCCGACGGCCAGAAGCAATTCTGGGTAGGCGGGAGCCAGGCTCGCGAAATCCATAACGTCTGAGTTCACGGGACTCTCCTAGTGGGCAGCAGGCGTGGCCGGCGCTTCAGCAGCGGCAGCCGGTTCGGCATGGGCAAGGGGGGCCTGGGCATCGGCCAGCGCAACCGCCGGGTCGGTCCCGGTAACGGTGGCATACTGCGTGACCAGCTTGTTGACCGCCGCTGCCGTCGTATCGAGGATCGGCGCCGGGTAGAACCCGAACACCACCGTCAATATCAGCAGCGGATACAGCATGACCTTCTCGCGCAGATTGAGGTCCAGAATGCCCTTGAGGCTTTCCTTGGTCAGTGCACCGAAAATCAGGCGACGATACAACCACAGCGCATAGCAGGCCGACAGGATCACGCCGAAGGCAGCGCCAAAGCCGACCCAGGTATTGACCTGGAACACGCCGATCATGGTGAGGAATTCACCGACGAAGCCCGAGGTGCCCGGCAGGCCGACATTGGCCATGCTGAACACCATGAAGGCGAGGGCATATTTCGGCATGCGCTCGACCAGCCCGCCATAGGCGGCAATGTCGCGGGTATGCATGCGGTCATAGATGACGCCGACACACAGGAACAGCGCGCCCGACACGATACCGTGCGAGATCATCTGGAACAGCGCACCCTGCACGCCCAGCGCGTTGCCGGCAAAGATGCCCATGGTGACGAAGCCCATATGAGCGACCGACGAATAGGCGATGAGCTTCTTCATGTCGGTCTGCACCAGAGCGACCAGCGAGGTCACGATGATGGCGGCAACCGACAGGAAGAAAATGATATTGGCGAACTGTGCCGAGGCTTCCGGGAACATCGGCAGGCTGAAGCGCAGGAAGCCGTAGCCGCCCAGCTTGAGCAGGATGGCAGCCAGGATCACCGAGCCGGCGGTCGGCGCTTGCACGTGAGCTTCGGGCAGCCAGCGATGCAGCGGCCACATCGGCATCTTGACGGCGAGCGAGGCGAAGAACGCCCACCACAGCCAGGGCTGCCAGGAGCTGGGGAACTGGTGGTTCAGCAGCTTGATGATGTCGGTGGTGCCGCCGCTCCAATACATGGCCATGATGGCCAGCAGCATCAGCACGGAGCCGACAAAGGTATAGAAGAAGAACTTGTAGCTGGCCTGGATGCGGGCGGAGCCGCCCCAGATCCCGATGATCAGGAACATCGGTACCAGCGTGCCTTCGAAGAACACGTAGAACATCGCCAGATCGAGCGTGGTGAACACGCCGATCATCAACGTCTCGAGGATCAGGAATACGATCATGTATTCCTTGACCCGATCCTTGATCTCCCAGCTCGCCAGAATGGAGAACGGCATCAGCAAGGCGGTCAGCACCACGAACAGCACCGAAATGCCGTCCACGCCGACACGATAGCCGATGGTGTCGCCGATCCAGGGATTGTTCACGACGAACTGGAAGCCCGGATTGGACGCATCGAAGCTCTGCCACATCGCCAGCGACAGCCCGAAGGTGATCACGGTGACGATGAGGGCCATCCAGCGGATGGCGTTCTCCGAGGTTTTCGGCGTGAACAGCAGCACCACTGCGCCCGCGAAGGGCAACCAGGTGAGGACTGTGAGAATGCTATTGGTAAAGTTCATCAGATCAGTCCCCCGGCCGTCAGGGCCCAGGTCAGCAGCGCCGCCACGCCGATCAGCATGGCGAAGGCGTAATGATAGACATAGCCGGACTGCAGCTTGGTGACCCAGGAGGTCACGTTCTGCACGCGGCGGCCAAGGCCCTCCGAGAGCTTCTCGTCAATCAGCCAGTCATCGAACCCCTTCCAGAAGGCGCGTCCGATCCACAGAGCCGGGCGAACGAAGATCGCGTCGTAAAGCTCGTCGAAATACCACTTGTTGAGCAGGAACTTGTACAGCCCCGGATTGGTGGCAGCCAGCCGACCCGGCATTTCCGGGCGGCTGATATACATGAACCAGGCCGTGACGAACCCGAGCACCATGGCCACCGTGGCACTCCACTTGACCCAGACGGGAACATGGTGCGCCGCTTCGATGATCTCGTGGTCGACCACAAGCGAGCCGGCAAAGAACTGCTCGACCTGCGCCACGTCACCAAAGAACATGCCGTAGAACACCGCACCCGCCAGCACCGCCCCGAGAGCCAGCACGTAGAGCGGCAGCTGCATCACAGCCGGCGCCTCATGGGCATGGTCATAGGCCGAACCATGCTGGGCATGGGTGTCGGGCTCGGCATGCTCATCATGAGCATGCGTGGCCGGACGCGGTGCGCCGTGGAAGGTCAGGTGGATCAGGCGCCACGAGTAGAAGCTCGTGAACAGCGCCGCGACCACCAGCATCCAGAAGGCGAACATGCCGGTATTGCCACCAACGGCATAAGCCGCTTCGATGATCGAGTCCTTGGAGAAGAAGCCGGCAAAGCCGAGGAAATCCGTACCCGGAATACCCACGCCGGTCAGCGCCAGCGTGCCGATCAGCATCATGGCATAGGTGATGGGGATCTTCTTGCGCAGGCCGCCCATGTTCCGCATGTCCTGCTCATGGTGCATGGCGTGGATCACCGCGCCGGCGCCCAAAAACAGCAGCGCCTTGAAGAAGGCGTGGGTGAACAGGTGGAACACACCGGCCGAATAAGCCCCCGCCCCCAGCGCCACGAACATGTAGCCGAGCTGCGAACAGGTCGAATAGGCGATCACCCGCTTGATGTCGTTCTGCACCAGGCCAACCGTCGCCGCGAAAAACGCGGTGATGGCACCGATGATGATGACCACGGTCAGCGCCACTGGCGAGGTCTCGAACAGCGGCGACAGACGCGCCACCATGAAAACGCCGGCCGTCACCATGGTGGCGGCATGGATCAGCGCCGACACCGGGGTCGGGCCTTCCATGGCGTCCGGCAGCCAGGTGTGCAGCAGGAACTGTGCCGACTTGCCCATGGCGCCCATGAACAGCAGCAGGCACACCACGGTCATCGCGTCGACGTCCCAGGCGAGGAACCGCATCACCGGCAGGCCTTCGGTGGCAAACGCCCCGGCGGCCGCAAACGCGCCGTCAAAGGTGATATTGCCCAGCACCATGAAGGCACCAAAGATGCCCAGCGCAAAGCCGAAGTCACCCACGCGGTTGACCACGAAGGCCTTCATCGCGGCGGCGGTAGCCGACGGCTTGGTGTACCAGAAGCCGATCAGCAGATAGGACGCGAGCCCCACGCCCTCCCAGCCAAAGAACATCTGCAGGAAGTTGTCGGCGGTCACCAGCATCAGCATGGCGAAGGTGAACAGCGACAGATAGGCAAAGAACCGGCTGCGATGCGGATCGTCGGCCATGTAGCCGATGGAATAGACGTGCACGAGGCTGGACACGGTGTTGACCACCACCAGCATGATCGCCGTCAGCGTATCGACCCGCAGCACCCAGCGCAGATCCATGTCACCGACCTGGATCCAGCGCATCACCTCAACCTTGAGGACACCGCCGTCGCCATCGACCAGCCCGCCGCCAAAGGCGACCGGCAGGAACACGGCCCAGCTCAGCACCGCTGCAATCAGCAGCAGGCCGGTGGTGATAATTTCGCTCGTGCGGTGGCCGATGGTACGGCCCAGCAGCCCCGCGACCAGCGCGCCGACGAGGGGCAGGAAAACAATCGCTTGAATCATAGCGGTGGTTCTTAGCCCTTCATCATGTTGACGTCTTCAACCGCGATGGAGCCACGGTTGCGGTAGAAAATGACCAGAATGGCGAGGCCGATAGCGGCCTCCGCAGCAGCCACGGTGAGGATCAGCAGCGCGAAGACCTGCCCCTGCAGATCGCCGAGCTGGGCGCTGAACGCCACCATGTTGAGATTGACCGCGAGCAGGATGAGCTCGACCGACATCAGAATGACGATGACGTTCTTGCGGTTGATGAAGATGCCGAACACGCCGAGCGTGAACAGAATTGCTGCTACGGTCAGGTAGTGACCGAGCCCGATACCCAAGCCCATGTTTGCCTCCTACAGCCCTTGACCGCTCTTGACCTTGACGACTTCCAGCGTCTCGGACGGCTTGCGGCCGACCTGAGCGATGGGATTCTGGCGCTTCACATTGCTCTTGTGACGCAGCGTCAGCACGATGGCGCCAATCATGGCCACCAGCAGCACCAACCCGGCCCCCTGGAACAGGAAGACGTAGCGCGTATAGAGCACCTGCCCCAGCGCGCGGATATTATCGACGCCGCCATCAATCGGCAGCACCGTGGCGCCGGCCACTTCCGGCGAAATCACGAAGCTCCCCGCCAGCAGCAACAGCTCCAGCAGCAGGATCAGCCCGACGACCATGCCCACCGGCGCGTATTGCAGGAAACCCTGCCGCATCGAGGCAAAATCGACGTCGAGCATCATGACGACGAACAGGAACAGCACCGCGACCGCGCCGACATAGACGACGATCAGGATCAGCGCCAAAAACTCGGCACCGGCCAGCATGAACAGGCCCGACGCGTTGAAAAACGTCAGGATCAGGAACAGCACGGCATGCACCGGGTTCCGGGACGAAATCACCATAACGGCCGCCACGATGGCGATGGCCGAGAACAGGTAGAAGAAGAATAGTGGAAGGGTCATGCTCTATTCCTCTCAGCGATACGGCGCGTCGGCGCTGAGGTTGGCCGCGATTTCGCGCTCCCAACGGTCGCCGTTGGCGAGGAGCTTTTCCTTGGAGAAATACAGCTCTTCACGCGTCTCGGTTGCGAATTCGAAGTTCGGGCCTTCCACGATGGCATCCACCGGGCAGGCTTCCTGACAGAAGCCGCAATAGATGCACTTCACCATGTCGATGTCATAGCGCACCGTACGGCGGGTGCCGTCATTCTGGCGCGGGCCGGCTTCGATGGTGATGGCCTGCGCCGGGCAAATGGCTTCGCACAGCTTGCAGGCAATGCAGCGCTCTTCCCCGTTGGGATAGCGGCGCAGCGCATGTTCACCGCGGAACCGCGGGCTCACATGCCCCTTTTCAAAGGGATAGTTGATCGTCGGCTTGGCCGAGAAGAAATAGCGCATGGCCAGGAGAAAGGCTTTCACCAGCTCCGTGAGCAGCAGCGTATTGACGAACTGGGCGGCACGCATCACGCCATCCCTCCATGCCAGCCCCAGCCCGTAAGCTGAAGCACGAATGCAACGATGATGACCATGGCCAGCGACAGCGGCAGGAACAGCTTCCAGCCAATGCGCATCAACTGGTCGTAGCGGTAGCGCGGCACGATGGCCTTGGCCATGGCGAACATGAAGAACACCAGGCTCAGCTTGATGACGAACCACACCACGCCCGGAATCCAGGTGAAGGGCGGCAGGTCGATCGGCGACGTCCAGCCGCCCAGGAACAGGATGGTGGTCATGGCGCACATCAGCAGGATCGAGATGTACTCGCCCAGCATGAACAGCATGTAGGGCGTAGCCGAATATTCGGTCATGAAACCGGCCACCAGCTCGGACTCGCCTTCGGCAAGATCGAACGGAGGACGGTTGGTTTCTGCCAGGGCCGAAATGTAGAACACGATGAACATCGGGAACAGCGGCAGCCAGAACCAGTTCAGGAACGTCAGCTGCGGCAGGCCGATCATATGGGCCAGGCCCATTTCATACTGTGCCGTCACGATGTCGCTGAGGTTCAGCGAACCGACGCAAAGCAGCACGGTGATGATGACGAGGCCAATGGAGACTTCGTAGGACACCATCTGCGCCGCGGCCCGGAGCGAGCCGAGGAACGGGTATTTCGAGTTGGAGGCCCAGCCACCGATGATTACGCCATAGACGCCGAGCGAAGACACGGCGAGCAAATAGAGAATGCCGATATTGATGTCGGCAATGACCAGACCTTCGCCGAACGGGATCACGGCCCAACCGGCCAGCGCCAGCGTGGCGGTGATCAGCGGCGCAAACAGGAACAGCACCTTGTCGGCGCCGCCCGGAATGATCGGCTCCTTGAGCGCAAATTTCAGCAGATCGGCGAAGCTCTGCAGCAGGCCGAACGGGCCCACCACGTTGGGGCCGCGACGCAGCTGCACGGCCGCCCAGATCTTGCGATCGGCCAGCAGGATGAAGGCGGTGAACACCAGCAGGCACACCAGTACCAGCAGGGCCTTGTAGATCATGCCAACCTGCACGCCCCATCCGAGAATGGGGATACCGAGCAGGTAGTCGAGAGCGGTGGTAATAAAGTCCATTGTGCTCCCCTACTCCGCAGCCTGCCGGAGACCGGCGGCCGTGGCGGCGCATTCGCCCATAACGGCCGAAGCGCGGGCAATCGGATTGCTGAGATAGAAGTCGGTAACGGCCGAGCCGAACGGCGCGGCCTTGGTCTTGATCGCGGCCTTGGCCAGCTTGGCGATATCGGCGACATTACCGGCGGCAATGGCGTCGACCCGAGCCAGATGCGGGAATTCCGCATAGATGGCGGCGCGCAGCTGGGTCAGTGAATTGAACGGCAGCGGCTTGCCCATGGCGCCCGACAGCGCACGGATGATCGCCCAGTCTTCCTTGGCGTCGCCCGGCGGGAATACGGCGCGATTGGTAATCTGCACGCGGCCCTCGGTATTCACATAGGTCCCCGACTTCTCGGTATAGGTCGCCGCCGGCAGAATGACGTCCGCGCGATGGGCGCCGGCATCGCCATGGCTGCCGATATAGACGACGAACGCCTTGCCCATCGCCTTGGTGTCATATTCGTCGGCACCGAGCAGGAACAGCACGTCGAGTTCGCCCTTGCCGGCCAGAGCGATCTGGTCGGCGGAGCAGACGCCACCATCATGGGGCACGAAGCCGATGTCGATGCCGCCCACACGGCTGGCCGCATTATGCAGCAGCGCAAAGCCATTCCAGCCTTCTGCCACGGCCGAGCCGCTGGCCATCTTGGCGGCCAGCGCAATGGTGTCACGCCCGACCTGCTTGCCAAGATTGGCATGCGAGACGGCCTGTTCGCCCACGATGATCAGCGGGCGTTGCGCCTTGGACAGGATTTCGGCAAATTCGCCCCGTCCTGCCGCCAGATCGGCCAGCGTCTCGAAGCCCTCGCCCAGATAGGCATAATCATAGGTCAGGTCGGCCCGTTCGCCGATCACGGCGATGGGCAGGCCCTTGGCGCGCCAGGTCTTGCGGATGCGGGCATTGATCAGCGATGCTTCGCGGCGCGGATTGGCTCCGATGATCACGATGGCGTCGGCTTCCTCGATCCCGGCAATAGTCGGGTTGAAGATATAGGCCGAGCGCGGCATTGACGGGTCGATCCCCGACATGGCGGGACGGACATCGGTCATGCCCGAGCCAACCGAAGCCAGCAGGGACTTGAGGGCGTACATCTCTTCGACGGCCGCCAGGTCGCCGGCGATTGCGCCAACCTTGTTGCCGGCCTTCTTGATACGGTTAGCCACGGCGCCGAGCGCCTCTTGCCAGCTGGTAACCTGCAGCTTGCCGCCCTTGCGCACATAGGGGCGGTCGAGCCGCTGGCTCTTGAGGCCGTCCCAGACGAAGCGCGTCTTGTCCGAAATCCACTCTTCATTGATGGCTTCGTTGATGCGCGGCAGAATGCGCATCACTTCGCGGCCACGGCTGTCGACGCGGATATTGGAGCCGACAGCGTCCATCACGTCGATGGATTCGGTCTTCACCAATTCCCACGGACGCGCATTGAAGGCGTAGGGCTTGGAGGTCAGTGCGCCCACCGGGCACAGATCGATCACGTTACCCTGCAGCTCGCTGCTCAGCGCCTTCTCCAGATAGGTGATGATCTCCATGTCTTCGCCACGGCCGATCGCGCCCATTTCGGCAACGCCGGCCACTTCGGTGGTGAAGCGGACGCAGCGCGTGCACTGGATGCAGCGGGTCATCGCGGTCTTGACCAGCGGACCCATATATTTGTCTTCGACGGCGCGCTTGTTCTCGTTGAACCGCGAACCGGAGACGCCATAGGCCATGGCCTGGTCCTGCAGATCGCACTCGCCGCCCTGATCGCAGATCGGGCAATCCAGCGGGTGGTTGATCAGCAGAAATTCCATCACGCCTTCGCGGGCCTTTTTGACCATCGGCGAATTGGTGAACACTTCGGGCGGCTCGCCATTCGGGCCGGGACGCAGATCCTTGACCCCCATGGCGCAGGATGCCTGCGGCTTGGGCGGACCGCCTTTCACCTCGACCAGACACATGCGGCAATTGCCGGCGACCGACAGCCGCTCATGGTAGCAGAAGCGCGGAATTTCAGCGCCAGCGGCCTCGGCCGCCTGCAACAACGTGTAGTAATCGGGAACTTCGACGAGCTTACCGTCGACCTTGATATTTGCCATCAGCCCTACTCCGCCGCAATCGACGGCACGGCGCCATCGGAGGTGGACGAATATGTGTACTGGTCGATCCGCTCTTCGATGACGTGACGGAAGTTGCGGATCAGGCCCTGGATGGGCCAGGCCGCAGCGTCGCCGAGGGCACAGATGGTGTGGCCTTCGATCTGCTTGGTCACTTCGAACAGCATGTCGATTTCGCGCTTCTGGGCACGGCCTTCGACCATGCGCGCCATGACGCGCATCATCCAGCCGGTGCCTTCGCGGCACGGCGTGCACTGGCCGCAGCTCTCATGCTTGTAGAATGCCGAGATCCGCCAGATCGCCTTGATGATGTCGGTCTGCTTGTCCATGACGATCACGGCAGCGGTGCCCAGCGAGGACCCCACTTCGCGCAAGCCGTCAAAATCCATCACTGCATGGCGCATCTTCTCGCCCGGCACGCAGGGCACCGACGAACCACCGGGGATCACCGCCAGCAGATTGTCCCAGCCGCCGCGAATCCCGCCGCAATGCTTTTCGATCATGTCCTGGAACGACACGCCCATTTCTTCTTCGAACGTGGCCGGCTTGTTCACATGGCCGGACACGCACATCAGCTTGGTGCCGGTATTGTTGGCGCGGCCCAGCGAAGCGAACCACGAGCCCGAGCGGCGCAGGATTTCCGGCACCACGGCAATCGATTCGACGTTGTTCACGGTGGTCGGATTGCCATAAACGCCCATGCCTGCCGGGAATGGCGGCTTGAGGCGCGGCTGGCCCTTCTTGCCTTCCAGCGATTCCATCAGCGCGGTTTCTTCGCCGCAGATGTAAGCGCCGGCGCCGTGATGGACGATGATGTCTAGGTCCCAGCCGTGGATATTGTCCTTGCCGATCAGCTTGGCCTCATAGGCCTCCTCGACGGCGCGCTCCAGATGCTGGCGCTCCCGGATGAACTCCCCACGCACATAGATAAACGCCAGATGCGCATCCATGGCGCGGGCCGCCAGCAGGCACCCTTCCACCAGATGATGCGGGTCATGGCGCAGAATATCGCGGTCCTTGCAGGTGCCCGGCTCGGATTCGTCGGCATTGACCAGCAGGTAATGCGGCCGGCCATCGCTGACCTTGGGCATGAAAGTCCATTTCAGCGCGGTCGGGAAACCGGCGCCGCCACGGCCCCGCAGGCCCGAGGTCTTGACCTCGTTGGTGATCCAGTCACGGCCGGCGTCGATGAACTCCTTGGTGCCCACCCAGGCGCCGCGCGAACGCGCGCCCTCGAGCGTCCAGTCACCCTGGCCGTAGAGATTGGTAAAGATGCGATCCTTGTCAGCGAGCACGCTTCATACTCCTAACGCGGCTTCTTGCCGAAGACGCGGATATATTCAGCTTCGCCACCCTTGGCGAGCGCGGCGGCCTGGCCGAGCCAGTTGTCACGGGTCACGCGACCGGCAAAGCTCAGCGAATCTTCTATCCTGGCGATGTCGTCAGCGCTCAGCGCCGCAACCTGTGCCCAGGTGGTGATGCCCAGGCCGTTGAGCCGTCCCTCAAGCACCGGACCGACGCCCGAGATCAGCTTGAGATCGTCAGCCTTGCCGGTCGGCGCGGTAAACAGCGGCGCAGCGCCACCCTTTTCCGCATTCGGCGTCACTTCGGCCCGATTGGCCTTGGGCGCGATGATGGTACGGCTCTTCTTGGGAGCCTTGCCGCCATCGACCTTGCCGGCCGGCGACTCAGCACCCGTCGCACCTTCGCGCATCGCGGTATTGGGCTTGCCATTGGCATTGGCCGCGACCGACGCCGCCTTGCGCTCACCCTCGGCCTTGGCCTCGGAAACCTTGGCCTGCTTGGGCGTACCCTTGAGGGCGGGTGCGGATTCTTCGCTCACATCCTTGGGCTTGGCCGCCGTAGTCGGCGCCTGCGCTGCCGCAGCCGCCTCAGCCGGGGGCGCCGGCGGAATGAACTTCTCGCGCTTGGCGCTCGGCGCTTCCAGCAGGGTAGTCCGGCCGCCTTCGGCGCCCGAATACAGCCGGTCGACCTGCGGGCCGGGCTTGATGGTCTCGCCCTTGCCGGCCTGGAACGCATCGATGATCTCGGAGAGACGATCAGCGGTCAGGTCTTCATAGGTGTCGTGGAAAATCGCGATCATCGGCGCGTTGACGCAAGCGCCGGCGCATTCGACCTCTTCCCAGCTCAGCGTGCCATCTTCATTGAGATGATGCGCCTCGTGGTGGATCTTGCTCTTGCAGACCTCGATCAGCGCCTCGGCCCCGCGCAGCATGCACGGCGTGGTGCCGCACACCTGGATATGGGCGCGTGTGCCAACCGGCTGCAGCTGGAACTGGGTGTAGAACGTCGCCACTTCCAGCACGCGGATATAGGCCATGCCGAGCATGTCCGCGATGGTTTCGATGGTGGCGCGGGTGACCCAGCCGTCCTGATCCTGCGCCCGCATCAGCAGCGGAATCACAGCGGATTGCTGCCGGCCGGTCGGGTATAGCCCGATCTTCCATTCCGCCCATTTGGCGTTTTCAGCGGTAAAGGCGAACGCGGCCGGCTGAACCGACTCATCCGCAAGGCGACGCGCAACCATCAGCGATCAACCTCTCCGAACACGATATCAAGTGAGCCAAGAATGGCCGAAACGTCCGCCAGCATGTGGCCGCGACACAGGGAATCCATGGCCGACAAATGCGCAAACCCCGGCGCGCGGATCTTGCAGCGATACGGCTTGTTGGTGCCGTCGCTGACCAGATAGACGCCGAATTCGCCCTTGGGCGCTTCCACGGCGGCGTAAACCTCGCCGGCCGGAACCTTGTAGCCCTCGGTATAGAGCTTGAAATGGTGGATCAGCGCTTCCATAGAGCGCTTCATCTCGCCCCGGCTCGGCGGCACCACCTTGCCATCGAGCGAGGACACCGGGCCCTTGCCGTCCGGCGCATTCAGCTTGGCGATGCATTGCTGCATGATGCGGTTCGACTGGCGCATCTCTTCCATGCGGATGAGATAGCGGTCGTAGCAGTCGCCGTTCTTGCCGATCGGGATGTCAAAATCCATTTCGGCATAGCATTCGTAAGGCTGGCTCTTGCGCAGATCCCAGGCCGCGCCCGAACCGCGCACCATCACGCCCGAAAAGCCCATATTCCAGGCGTCTTCCAGCTTCACCACGCCGATATCGACGTTGCGCTGCTTGAAGATGCGGTTTTCGGTCAGCAGGATGTCGATATCATCCACGGCCTTGGGGAATTCGGCGCAGAAAGTCTCGATATCGTCGATCAGCGCCTGCGGCAGGTCCTGATGCACGCCACCGGGGCGGAAATAGGCAGCATGCATGCGCGCGCCCGAAGCACGCTCATAGAAGATCATCAGCTTTTCGCGCTGCTCGAAGCCCCACAGCGGCGGGGTCAGCGCGCCGACGTCCATCGCCTGCGTGGTGACGTTCATCAGATGCGCCAGGAGGCGCCCGATTTCCGAATACAGCACGCGGATCAGCTGGCCACGGCGCGGCACTTCGAGGCCCAGCAGCTTCTCGACGGCCAGGGCAAACGCATGCTCCTGGTTCATCGGCGCTACATAGTCGAGGCGGTCGAAATACGGCACGGCCTGCAGATAGGTCTTGGATTCGATCAGCTTTTCGGTGCCGCGATGCAGCAGCCCGATATGCGGATCGACGCGCTCGACGACTTCGCCGTCGAGTTCGAGAATCAGCCGCAGCACACCATGCGCCGAGGGGTGCACGGGGCCGAAGTTGATGGTGAAATTGCGGACGTCGGCTTCAACGGTCATGGCTTGGCTTTCTCGTCGCCGGGCAGCACGTAATCGGTGCCTTCCCAGGGCGACAGATACTCGAACGAACGGTATTCCTGCATCAGCTTGACCGGCTCATACACCACGCGCTTGCGCTCGTCGTCATAGCGGACCTCGACGAAGCCAGTCGTCGGGAAGTCCTTGCGCAGCGGATGGCCGTCAAAACCATAGTCGGTCAGGATGCGACGCAAATCGCCATGGCCCGAGAACAACACGCCATAAAGGTCATAGGCCTCGCGCTCGAACCAGTCAGCGCCCTTGAACACGCCGGTGATGCTGGGAACGGGCGTGACATCGTCAGCCGCCAGCTTGACGCGAATGCGCTGATTCAGATGCGGGCTCATGAAGTGGTAAACCACCTCGAAGCGCACATCGCGCGCCGGGTAATCGGCGCCGCACACATCGACAAAGCTGATGAAACGGCAGCGCGGGTCGTCGCGCAGGAAGGTGGCAACCGCCACGATCTCGTCTCTTTCTACCGTCACGGTCAGTTCACCGAAGGCGACTTCCTGAGACAGCACCGCCGTGCCCAGGGCATTCGCAATATGCGCGCCGAGGTCCACAAGCGGATCGACCTGGATAACTTCATCCATCTGGGTGGCCCTAGCGTTCGATGGTGCCGGTGCGGCGGATTTTCTTTTGCAACAGCAGGATGCCGTATAGCAGCGCTTCGGCAGTGGGCGGGCAGCCCGGGACATAGACGTCCACCGGCAGCACGCGATCACAGCCGCGCACGACCGAATACGAATAGTGATAATAGCCGCCGCCATTGGCGCAGCTACCCATGGAGATGACGTAGCGCGGCTCTGGCATCTGGTCATAGACCTTGCGCAAAGCCGGAGCCATCTTGTTGGTCAGCGTCCCGGCCACGATCAGCACGTCGGACTGTCGCGGCGAGGCGCGCGGCGCGGTGCCGAAGCGCTCGATGTCGTAGCGCGGCATCGACATCTGCATCATTTCAACGGCGCAGCAGGCCAGACCGGTCTGCATCCACATCAGCGAGCCGGTACGGGCCCAGGTGACGAGTTGCGACACGGTCGAAACCAGAAAGCCCTTGTCGGCCAGCTCGTCCGTCACATCGGTGAAGAACGGATCGGCAGCGCCGGCGGTCTTGCCGGTGCGCGGATCGACGAGGCCCGTGGGGCGCGGCGCGACCAGCGTATCGTTCTGCTCGCTCAATCCCATTCCAGGGCCCCTTTCCGCCATTCGTAGATAAAGCCGACGGTCAACACGCCAAGGAAGATCATCATCGACCAGAAACCGAACCAGCCGACTTCACGGAAGGCGACGGCCCAGGGGAACAGGAACGCCACTTCGAGGTCGAAAATGATGAACAGAATCGCCACCAGATAGAACCGCACGTCGAATTTCATGCGGGCATCGTCGAAGGCTTCAAAGCCGGCCTCGAATGCGGACACCTTTTCAGGGTCGGGATTCTTGACAGCCACAATGAAGGGGGCAACCAGAAGAGCGAGGCCGATAACGCCAGCAAGGGCGATGAATATGACAATCGGCAGATAGTCGCTGAGCAAATCAGTCATGCGGCAACCTGTTTACAGTGTCCGGCAAGGAGGCCGGTTGCGAGAGTTCCGCAAGCAATTGGGGCGAGCGAACCAACGCGACATCGATGGCTTGGGCTTAGACCTTTGGCTAGAGGGTTTCAAGGGAAAGAAAACATGACAGAAGCAATCATATAAACTTCTGCCCGACCCCCGCAAAATCCCCGTCGAATCGGCGGATACGGCGGCAATGGCTTGCTCGGCGCCATCACAATTGTGGAATGAGCACCGACCCAAGGCAGCGGCCCGAGCACGGTAGTCACCCTACCCTCGATGTCACCCCGGCCTTGAGCCGGGGCCCATCCTGAGGTCATGCCAAGGGAACCCGCTCAGGATGGATCCCGGCTCAAGGCCGGGACGACACCGAGTTTGTGAGAACATCGGAATTTTACCACATCCCCCAAAACGCAAAACGGCGAACCAGTGAACTGGTTCGCCGAATTGGGTTTGCAAGACGCTAGGTCGGGAGGGCGGCAAGCCGCCCTGCCCGATTGCAAAACTTAGAAGTGGTAGAACACACCGACGGTGGCCTTGGCACCTTCAAAGAAGGCGTCCGAAGTGCCGTCGAAGTCGCCCTGGCCAACGAGCTCAGCGCGAACGCTGACCGCATCGGTCACAGCCAGTTCAACACCGCCACCGAGCTGGTAGACGCCGGTGTTCGAACCAGTGCGGTTGTTCGTGCCGATACCACCGATGGCATAGACGAGAACCGAATCGGTAACAACGGCACCAGCACGCAGGTTGGCGAAGAATTCGCCGGTGCTGAATGCGCTGTTCCAGATGTAGTCACCGGTGACTTCAGCGCCGATCAGGAACGGATCGACGGGGATGAAGTTCACGCCGACGGCAGCGCCCAGAACACCCGAGGTGCTGCTGATCGGATAGCCGGTGTAGCCCGGAGCAACCGAGTCACCAACAAACTGGCCGCCAACGCGGACGCCTGCATAGAGACCTTCCCAGTTGAAGCCAGCAGCTTCGTAGATCGGCTGCGGGGTGGTCGGGATGATCAGATCGGCGGCCTGAGCACCACCAGCGAGCAGCGCGGCAGCAGCCACACCGAGAGAAAGCGAACGTACAAACATATCTTGCACTCCCATAGAGTTAACCGTAGTCGACCGACTAGATGCATCAGCTCAACGCGCGTGACAACCCTTTGGTCGCCCAAATTCAGCAATGCAGCTAATGCTAAATGACCATTATGGGGCAGGTGTTGCGCCAATGTCGCGCAATTGGCCCAATTTGATACAAATTGGACGGAACTTGCGTCCCGATGGGGCGTCAAGGTGTCGCCATCTGGGCAATGGGTGAGTCTCGCCGTCAAGCTGCCGGCAGCCGTCCCACGCAACGAAAATGGCCCCGCCGAGGCGGGGCCATGAGAATCGCAGGCGGTTTTGAGTCGCCTTAGAAGTGAAAGTTCGCGCCCACCGTGAACTGATCCTTGGCGCTGCCGCCATTCAGTGGAAAACCATGCAGATATTGCGCTTCGACCGAAATGCTGTCGGTCACGGCGAATTCGACGCCACCGCCGAGCAGCACGTCCTGTTCATCGGGCGGGCCCAGATCAATGCCATAGCCACCGGCGGCATAGACCAGCACGTCATCGCTGACCACGAGACCGGCGCGGCCCAGGATCTGGCCATAACTGGTGTCGCCGACGCTGCCGCCGGTCAGCCCATGCACCGCCACTTCGGCGCCCAATAGATAGAAGTCGAATTGCGCGTTCACGCCGGCCTGCACGCCGAGTCCATATTGGGTGCCGCCGACGGCGCTGTTCTGCGCGCCACCATAGACGCCGGCATAAAAGCCGGACCAGTCGAATCCCGATTGTTCATAGATCGGCATTTCGGCGGGGGTGCTGGTGGGTACGGTGATCATGTCTGCGGCCATCGCTGTGCCGATCGACAGGGTCGTGGCGAGCGCCGCAAGCGCCATCGTCTTGAACAGGTTCATCGCTGCCCTCCCGCTGCTGGACCTTTGGACGAGAAACGCGGCTTTCGCGGTCCAGTTCCGTCCGAGGTCATTGGGGCGCTCCCATCGCGACTCACTGGAAGCACCCGGAAACGCCAAGTTTCACATTTGGCTGGAGCTTGTCGGCGAAAAGCCGCCCCTCAGGCGGCAAGAATAGGGCAGCAACAATACGTGGCCGAACAGCCACAAAGCCTGCCGGCCTAGAGCGTACCGACCAGCACCGGTTCGTCGCGGTAGGCGTCGGGGAACAGCGCCTTGAGCGCCGCGACCTTGGGCAGGTCATTGACCACGATATAAGGCCAGGTCGGATTGAGGGTCAGAAAATCCTGGTGGTACTGCTCGGCTGGATAGAATGCCTGCAGCGGTTCGATGGTGGTGACGATCGGACCGATGAACAGCCCGGTCGCATCGAGCTGGGCAATATAGGCCTTCGCCGTCGCCGCTTGCTCATCACTGGCCGGGAAAATGGTCGAACGATATTGCGTTCCGTGATCGGGGCCCTGGTAGTTGAGCTGGGTGGGATTATGCGCCACCGAGAAATAGATCTGCAGCAGCTCGCCATAGCTGACTACAGCCGGATCATAGGTGACCTCCACCGCCTCGGCATGGCCGGTGGTGCCGCTGCCGGTCTGCTCATAGGTCGCCGTCTCCGCCGCGCCGCCGGAATAGCCCGACACCGCATTGGTGACCCCCACTACATGCTGGAACACCCCCTGCACGCCCCAGAAGCAGCCCCCCGCAAAGACGGCGGTCGCCGTAGCGCCAGATTCGGTGAGATCCGTCGCTGACGGCGGAATCACCACCGGCGCTTCCTGCGCCCTGCCCGGCTGGCTCCAACTCCCGAACGCCACCAGCACGACCAGCAGGCCGAACAGATGAGCTGGCCGAAAATTCATCCGACGAATGGCAATGCTGCGCGCTGTCATTTTGGCGGCTCCGGAACGAGCGATAGGGATCGTCACTATGCGCTCGCCGCCACACCAGCACAGCCGCCTCACGCGGAAATGACCAATGGCAAGAAAACCGCAAGAAAACCACCAGCATGCTGCCAGAAAACTGCCAGCGTGCTGCAGGAAAGCTTGGGATTTGGAAAAGGGTAAAAACGCGGGCCCTGCCCAGCGCCACCATTCCATATCCCTAGTAAATTCAAGGGGGAAGGTGGCGCGAGAGACGGGGCTCGAACCCGCGACCTCCGGCGTGACAGGCCGGCGCTCTAACCAACTGAGCTACTCCCGCAGCGGCAAACTCAACTCGTTTGCGCAACGTGTGGTCCGTTTACCGACCCCCTCTGAGCAAGTCAAGCGAGCTTCGCAGGATCGGCAGCAGAATTTCAAAAAAAGCGGATTGGGCTGTGGAAAAGCCCTATCGCTACAGTTGGTAATGCGCGTTTTTTGATGTGACGGTTCAAAACCGCCCGCACACCGCCAAATGGCCGTTCAGCGCATCTGGCTGACGGAACGTCACCATCGATATGGGAAATAGGAAAATGGTGGGCGATGACGGACTCGAACCGCCGACATCCTCGGTGTAAACGAGGCGCTCTACCAACTGAGCTAATCGCCCGCTGGGGCAAACGCCCCTGCAAGGCGCTCTGATTAGGGCCCCTGCCCGGGATCGTCAACCGTCAAAAAAGAAAATGGCCCCGGCGCGAAGCGCTCGGGGCCGATCAGCATGCCGATACAGGATCGGACTTAGTTGATCGCGTCCTTCAGGCCCTTGCCGGGCTTGAACTTGGCCTGATTGGAGGCCGGGATCTGAATTTCGGCGCCGGTGGCTGGGTTGCGGCCGGTCGAAGCCTTGCGTGCCGACACAGCAAAAGTGCCGAAACCGACGAGACGAACTTCTTCGCCTGCCTTCAGGGAGCCGGTGATTGCCTCGAACACTGCATCAACCGCTTCAGCGGCCTGTGCCTTGGTGATCGTCGCCTTGTCGGCAACGACGCCAACCAGATCGTTCTTGTTCATAGCGTTTCCTCGCGTGAATTGCCCGCCCTCGCTTGGCAGACCTGATACCTGGAAACCCTTTGTCGATTCTGGACGAAACGCAAGGATTTCCGGGGGTCTCACGAGGCCGGACGGTGCAAAACTGTTAATGGACTGGAAAATTTGACCCGGCAAGAGCGGTTTGCCGCCTGCTCGCCGGTTTTCTGGGCTTTTCCGCCTGTTTCTCGACTTATTCACCGAGGGCCGGCGTCGGCGCCTTGCTGCGCCTGATTCCCAGCATCAGCGGCAGGGCCAGCAGGTAGATACCGGCGCCGATAATCCAGATTAGCCCCGGCCAGCTGCCGCGCACGCCGAAATAGACGAAGCTGAAGAACAGCGGCCCGAACACTGAGGCCAGGCTGACCAGGCTGGCTAGCACGCCCTGCAACTGCCCCTGCTTGTCCGGCCCCACCTGCTGGGTGACCAGCGATTGCAGCGCGGGCATGCCGATGCCACCCAGGGCAAACAACGGCGCCAGCGCGAACATGATCCAGCCCTGCGTGGCAAAGCCGAGAATCACCAGCGCGGTCAGTTCACACCCCATGCCGACGATCAGCGCCCAGCGCTCGCCGAGCCTGGCCACGGCCGGACCGGTGAGAAACGCCTGCGCGCCGGCGTGGAACACGCCAAAGGCGCCCAGCGACAGCCCGATCATCATGCCGTTCCACTGAAAATTGTCCTCGCTGAACAGCGCCCAGATGGTGCCGTACATGGTACCGACGAAATTCATGATGACGAAGATCGCCATCATCGGAACCAGCGCCTTGAAGGTCAGCGCCCATTTCAGCGGCTTGAACGGGTTGAGGGTATCAAGATCGAATCGCGCGCCAGGCTGGCCCTTGCGAGATTCGGGCAGCACGAACAGCGCCAGGGCAAAATTGGCGGTGTTGAGCAAAGCGGCGGCGATAAAGGGCGCCCGCACCCAGAAATCACCCAGCAACCCACCCAGAACCGGCCCGATGATGAAACCGATGCCGAACATGGCATGGAACAGGCCAAAGCGGCTGGCGCGCTCCTCTTCGGTGGAAATATCGGTGATATAGGCGGTCGCCACCGCCATATTGGCGCTGGTGATGCCGGAAATGGCCCGGCCCAGCACCAGCATCCACAGCTCGGGCGCAAACGCCATCACCAGATAATCGATCGCCGCGCCGGCCAGCGAGACCAGCAGCACCGGCCGGCGGCCAAAGCGGTCGCTCAGCACGCCGAGAATCGGCGAAAACAGAAACTGGCAGGCCGAATACAGCGCCAGCATGATGCCCAGCGTGGTCGCCACCTCGGTCATGTGGCCGACATCGCGCAACAGCGCCGGCAGAATCGGGAAGATCAGGCCGATGCCGACGGCGTCGAGCGTGACGGCCGCGAGGATAACGACAAGGGCCTTGTTCAAAGCGATGCTCCGATTGGTGCCGCCAGCGGCATTTGACGTGGGTGGTTCACAGCCCCGTTACAAGGCCGCCCGCGTTATGGCGGGTGCTGGTGACAGATTTTGGCAGCAGCGGCGCCGAGCGCATTTGGTTTGCCTTGTCGTGGTCGCAACCATGCTAGGGCTGGCCATCAGAACCGCGAGGAAATCATGGCCGTCGTCTATATCGTGCAGGGCTTTCAGCTCCGGGGTCGTAAGCTGACCCCCGACCAGCCCAGAACGGCCAAGACAGCGGAGGCGGCTATCATCCTGGCCGAACGGATGGCCACCAGCCGGGCCGGTGTCTTTGCCTTCTCGCAGGCCGTGGATATCGAAACCGATACCTATGACGAGCCCAAGGTGCTGCTGCGCCTCGGCGACCTGCCGCCGGGATTGCCGGAGTAGCGCTGGGTGGTCCTTCCTTCTCCCCTTGTGGGAGAAGGTGCCCGAAGGGCGGATGAGGGGGCTTTGCTACGCTTAGATCATGGGGAGGCGCAGCCCCCCCTCACCCTGACCTTCCGCTGAACGCGTCAGGTCTGTCCCTCTCCCACAAGGGGCGAGGGGGCGCCGGTGGGTGGAAACAAAAAAACGGCGGCCCCGAGGGACCGCCGTTTCTATTTGATACCCAGCAGCCCGCTTAGTGCGGCAGGCCGGTGGTGGCGTCGTCCGTCGTGTCGACCTTGGCGGTCGCAGCGGCGGCGGCTTCATCGAAGTTCCACTCGATCGGCTCGGGCTTGCGCACCAGCGCCCGCTCGATGACCTGGTCCATGCGGCTGACTGGCACGATTTCCATGCCTTCCTTGACGATGTCCGGAATCTCGGCGAGATCGCGGACGTTTTCCTCAGGGATCAGCACGGTCTTGATGCCACCCCGGAGGGCCGCAAGCAGCTTCTCCTTGAGGCCGCCAATGGGCAGCACCCTGCCCCGCAGCGTGATTTCGCCGGTCATGGCGACGTCATTGCGCACGGCAATGCCGGTCATCACCGAGACGATGGCCGTGGCCAGGCCAATGCCAGCCGATGGGCCGTCCTTGGGCGTCGCGCCTTCGGGCAGATGGACGTGGATGTCGCGCGTGTCGAACATCGGCGGCTTGATGCCGAAATCGATCGAGCGCGAACGGACATAGGCCGTTGCCGCGGTCAGCGATTCCTTCATCACTTCCTTGATGTTGCCGGTGACCGTCATGCGGCCCTTGCCCGGCGTCATCACGCCTTCGATGGTCAGCAGCTCGCCACCAACCGAGGTCCAGGCCAGGCCCGTCACCAGACCAACTTGTGCTTCGGCTTCGATCTCGCCATGCGTGTAGATATCGGCGCCGAGATACTTGGTGAGTTTCTCTTCATCGATAACCACGGTCTTGACCTTGGTCCTGACGATCTCGGTCACGGCCTTGCGCATCAGCTTGCCGATTTCGCGCTTGAGGTTACGCACGCCCGCTTCACGGGTGTAGCGCTGGATCAAGGCGGTCAGCATTTCGTCGCTCAGCTCGAACTCGCCATGGGCGAGGCCGTTTTCCTTCAACGTTTCCGGAATCAGGTGCTGCTTGGCGATCGCGTGCTTCTCCTGCTCGGTGTAACCGGACAGGCGAATGATCTCCATGCGGTCCATCAGCGGGCCGGGAATGTTGAGCGTATTCGACGTGGTGACGAACATCACATCGGACAGGTCATAATCGACCTCGAGATAGTGATCGGCAAAGGTGTGGTTCTGCTCGGGATCGAGCACTTCCAGCAGCGCCGAGGACGGATCGCCCCGGAAGTCCTGGCCCATCTTGTCGATTTCGTCGAGCAGGAAGAGCGGGTTGGATTTACCGACCTTCTTGAGCGACTGGATCACCTTGCCGGGCATGGAACCGATATAGGTGCGGCGGTGGCCGCGGATTTCGGCTTCGTCCCGAACGCCGCCAAGCGCCATGCGCACGAACTCGCGGCCGGTCGCCTTGGCGATCGACTTGCCCAGCGAGGTCTTGCCGACGCCCGGAGGACCGACGAGGCAGAGGATCGGCCCCTTAAGGGTGCCGGTACGGCCCTGCACAGCCAGATATTCAAGGATGCGTTCCTTGACCTTCTCGAGCCCATAGTGATCCTCGTCCAGCACCTTTTCGGCCATGGCCAGGTCACGCTTGACCTTGCTCTTCTTGCCCCAGGGCAGGCCGAGCAGCGTATCGAGATAGTTGCGCACCACGGTGGCTTCGGCCGACATCGGGCTCATCGACTTGAGCTTTTTCAGTTCGGCCTCGGCCTTGGCCTTGGCTTCCTTGCTGAGGCGGGTCTTGGCGATGCGCTCTTCGATCTCGGCGATCTCGTTGGAGCCTTCTTCGCCGTCGCCCAGTTCCTTCTGGATCGCCTTCATCTGCTCGTTGAGATAATACTCGCGCTGGGTCTTCTCCATCTGCCGCTTGACGCGGCTACGGATACGCTTTTCTACCTGCAAGACGCCGATTTCGCCTTCCATCAGGCCAAGAATCTTCTGGAAGCGCTCGGCGACCGAAATGGTCGAGAGCAAATCTTCCTTCTCGTTGATCTTGATCACCAGATGGCTGGCAATGGTGTCGGCCAGCTTGGAGTGGTTTTCGATCTGCCCAACCGCAGCGACGACCTCGGCAGAGATCTTCTTGTTGAGCTTCACATAGTTTTCGAACTCGGTGGAGGCCGAGCGCGACAAGGCTTCGAGCTCCGTCGCGTCTTCTGCGGGCTCAGGCAGGATCGACGCCTCGGCCTCGAAATAATCGACGGTCTGCAGATAGCGGTCGATGACCGCGCGATGCAGGCCTTCCACCAGCACCTTGACGGTGCCGTCGGGGAGTTTCAGCAGCTGTAGCACCGTGGCAATGGTGCCGGTGGCATAAATCTGGTCGGGCGCGGGATCGTCGTCCTGGGCGTTCTTCTGGGTCACGACGAGAATATGCTTGTCGTCGCGCATGACCTCTTCAAGCGCCTTGACCGATTTTTCACGGCCAACGAATAACGGCACGATCATGCCGGGGAAAACGACGATATCGCGCAGCGGGAGCACTGGGTAAACGCGATCCCGGCTGGATTCGCCGCCCGTGGGATTGACGTCCGTCATCTCGTATCCTTTCCGGGGCGCGCGGGAGGAAGGGAGGATGCGCGCCCGTTGTAGACAGCTTCAGCATCGAGGCTGAGCTGATTCCGGTTAATAAATAGGTCCGTCTGGCGGGGACGCAAGTCAAGCTTCGCGGTATTGTGACGGTTAACCCGAGAACGCACAGGAGATATGCGCAATAGCCCGGAAACACCTGTGTGCCCTGCATGCAGAATGGCTACGCTTCTGCCGCAGCGCCCCGGATATTCTGCAACAGCCGCACCAGCTCGATCTGGCGGCGTGAACCGGTCTTGGCCAGCGCCGCCTTGATCTGGTCGCGCACCGTGTGCAGTGACACTTGGCGGGCGTCGGCAATTTCGCGCGAGGTGAGGCCATCAGCAATCAGGCCGGCAACCCGGATTTCGCTCTCGGTCAGGCCAAAGCCGTGCCGCAGCAACTCGTCGCTCTTGGCGGTGTCGGGCGGCGGGGACAGCGAGATCAGCAGATGCGGTTCGCCGGAACCGCTGGCCATGCCCAGCGGCATGAAGCCCAACCGGTCGCTCTCGATACGGGCCAGGCGCACCTGCGTGACGCCGCCATGCGGATGCCGCAACTGCAGGCTGGCAGATGGGGCGCCCCGCCGCTGCGCCATGGCATCAAGCGCCTGCTGCAGCACATTGTCAGCCGCCATATCGACGAAATGCAGTCGTCCGAGAGCGCTGAAGCGCAAGGTCGCGCCAATTTCCGCCAGCGCCTGGGCGGCAGGATTGGCATAGATCACCTGCCGCGTCGTGGTCAGGGCCAGCAGGGCGCCGCCGCTCGACTGGCCGGAAAATTTCTGGCCGGCCACCACCTGGATGGTTTCATTGAACATGGTCCGGCTGATTTCGAGGGCGCGGCGCATATGCGGCGTCAGCAGGGTCAGCGTGTCGAAAAAGTCCTGCTCGTGGCCAGCGTGGCGCTGGCTCATATTGCCGCCCAGCACGAAGAAGCGAGATTCGTCCCGGGCCAGAATAACCCCGGCCCCGGTGCGCAAATCGCCCTGGGGCAGCACCCATTCATTGTAGAATGCGGTCTTGAACAGTTCCTCCTCGGGGAAGGACTGGGCCGAGGTCACCACCTTGCCAACCGGCGTCTTGGCCAGCCCCGGCGCCCAGGCGTTGAGGGTGCCGTAATGCTCGTGGTAGCTCTGCATGAATTCGGGGGCGTAGCCGTGATGGAGCAGGTCCAGTCCCAGATTGGACGCAAAGTCGTAGCCGTAGAGGTGGGTATTGACGACACCCATATGCGTGGACAGCCGATCCAGAAAATCCTGCCACCGCGCCGGGTCGAGCGCCGCCGCAAACAGGATCGATGTGACATCAGCGAATTGTTCGACGCTCAGCTTAGCCACGGCCCCCTCCCAGCCCGGCATGAAGCCCGCTCGAGCATGGTATTGTCAAGCTTTGCCGCCGGTTTGGGCCCCATTGCCCCCTCATGTCCGGCCCCCGACAAAGCGCGCCCTGGGCCGGATCAGCTCGCCACTGGCGGCCTGCTCCTGCGCATGCGCCAGCCAGCCGGCGCAGCGTGACAGGGCGAAGATCAGCAAGGGCGCCTGACGCGGCAGGCCATGAGTTACGGTCAGCGCGGCGAGGGCAAAGTCGATATTGGGGCGATCGCCGGTGATCCGCTCGCCTGCCTCGGCCAGCGCGGCGAACAGCGGCGGCACCGGCATTTGCGCCAGCAGATGCTGCGCCCTGGTATCGCCATCGGGATAGAGCGGATGGCCGAAAGCCGGGACCGGCATGCCCTGCCCCAGCCGCGCCATGACCGCGGCTTCGGCGCCGTCGCGCGCCGCGTCATCAGCCAGAGCGAGCACAGCGGTGGCCGCGCTGCCATGCAGCGGCCCGGTCAGCGCCGCCAGCCCCGACAGCGTTGCCGCTGCCAGTGAAGCCCCGGTTGAAGCGGTGACACGGGCGGCAAAGGTCGAGGCGTTGAGTTCGTGGTCGGCCAGCAGCACCAGGGTGCGGCGCAGCGTATCCGCCGCCGCCGGGCAGCCCCAGCTTGCGGCCAGCCGCGTATGGAGCGGGTCAGCCCCAGACGGACTGGCGGTCAGCGCAGCGCCGACGATGGACAGGATGGCAGCCGCCTCCTGCTGCAGGACGGCAGGCGACCGCCCCAGGCTGGGTGGATCGATAGCGGCGCGACCGGCCAGCGCGGCAAACGCCGCCCCGATGCTGGCGTCGCCGGCAGCGGCCGCTGGCAACTGGCCGAGCGGAGCCGCGTCCCACAGTAGCGCGGCGATTTCTTCCAGCGTTGCCGTGGCCGCCAGCTCGACCGCATCGCGGCCGCGATAGAGCAGACGACCCTCAACGACGGTGGAAATTGCCGACTGCAGCACCGGCTCGCCCCAATGCATCGTCGCCACCGCCACGGCGGATTGCTGGCGCCGGCCCGCGCCACGCTGCGCCAGCCGTCGCACGTCATCGCCGCGATAGAGGCTGCGGCGACTATCGGCCGGGTCCGACCGGGCCTTGATGCGGCCTCGGCTGACATTGGCATACAGCGTCTGCGGCTGGGTGCCGAGCAGCGCCAGCGCTTCGGTGGCGGTCAGCCAGTCCATGACATTGATCCAAATGGTCAAGATTGACGTCAATGTTAGCACGCCTGAATGCTGCAACAACAGCCAAAGGAGAGTGTGATGAAGAGTGGTCTGGAAAACGTGGTGGCCGCCGAAACGGTGCTGTCGGACGTGGATGGCGCCCATGGTCGGCTGATCGTGCGCGGGGTGTCGCTGGACGAGCTGGTGGCGGGCAGCGCCTATGAGGACGTGGTGCGCCTGCTGCTCGATGGCTTCCTGACACTGCCCGCCGACCTGCCGGCGGCGCTAGGCGCGGCCAGGGCGGGCCTGTTCGCCCATGTGGCGACTGCTGATGCCGCGCTGGTCGCCCTGCCGCCGGTGGACGCCCTGCGGGCGCTGATGGCTCGCCTGCCCGATGGCGATGACATGGCAATTGCGCTGCCCCTGCTGGCGGCGCCGGCAGTGTTCACCGCGGCCCTGCTACGGCTGCGGCAGGGGCTGTCCCCGATCGCGCCGGACGCTACCCTGCCGCATGCCGCCGATTTCCTGCGCATGCTGCATGGCGCCATGCCCAGCCCGGAGCAGGTTGCCGCGCTCGACTGCTATCTGGTGACCGTGGCCGACCACGGGCTGAACGCCTCCACCTTCGCCGCCCGCGTGGTCGCCTCGACCCAGGCGGGGCTGGCGTCAGCGGTTCTGGCCGCATTGAGCGCACTCAAGGGGCCGCTGCATGGCGGGGCGCCCGGCCCGGTGCTGGATATGCTCGACGGCGTCGGTCAGCCCAACGATGCCGCCGCCTGGCTGGACGATGCGCTGGCGCGCGGGGAGCGGCTGATGGGGTTCGGCCACCGCATCTATCGCGTCCGCGATCCCCGCGCCGACGCGCTCAAGAGCGCCGTGCGGCGGCTGGCGGCATCCGGCGCTATCGAACCGACGCGCCTCGCCCTGGCCGAAGCCGTGGAACAGGCCGCGCTCGATCTGCTGCGGCGCAAAAAGCCGGACCGGCCGTTGGAAACCAATGTGGAATTTTACACCGCGCTGCTGCTCGAAGCCCTCGGCTTTCCCCGCGACGCCTTTACCTGCGTCTTCGCCGCCGGTCGGGTGAGTGGCTGGATCGCCCATGCCAGCGAACAGGCGCTGGACGGCCGGCTGATCCGCCCGATGTCGGTCTATGTGGGACCCCGGCCGCAGGCTGCGGCCTAACGCGGCTCCCCACAAACAAAAATGCCGGACCCAAGGGCCCGGCATTTTCAATTCTATCGAAAGTCGATCATGCCCCCGCGGGGATGTCTTCCTTTTTGCGTTCGGAATAGATGTAGAGCGGACGGATGTCCTTGCCCCGCACCACTTCCTCGCTGATCACCACTTCCTCAACGCCTTCAAGCGAAGGCAGGTCGTACATGGTGTCGAGCAGGATGGCTTCCATGATCGAGCGCAGGCCGCGCGCGCCGGTCTTGCGTTCGATGGCCTTCTCGGCGATCGCCTTGAGAGCGTCCTCGTGGAAGGTCAGTTCGACTTCTTCCATCTGGAACAGCCGCTGGTACTGACGCACCAGAGCGTTCTTCGGCGCGGTCAGGATTTCGATCAGCGCCGCGATGTCGAGATCTTCCAGGGTCGCCAGCACCGGCAGACGGCCGATGAATTCCGGGATCAGGCCGAAACGGACCAGATCTTCGGGAGCGACATCGGCAAGAATCTGACCGACGCGACGATCATTGGGGTCCTTCACGGTCGCGGCAAAGCCGATACCTGAACCTTCGCCACGCGCCGAGATGATCTTTTCGAGCCCCGCAAAGGCACCGCCGCAGATGAACAGGATATTGGTCGTGTCCACCTGCAGGAATTCCTGCTGCGGGTGCTTCCGTCCACCTTGCGGGGGAACCGAGGCCACGGTGCCTTCCATGATCTTGAGCAGAGCCTGCTGCACGCCTTCGCCCGACACATCGCGGGTGATGGACGGGTTGTCGGACTTGCGGGAAATCTTGTCGACTTCGTCGATATAGACGATGCCGCGCTGCGCCTTTTCCACGTTGTAGTCTGCCGCCTGGAGCAGCTTGAGGATGATGTTTTCGACATCCTCACCGACATAGCCAGCCTCGGTGAGGGTGGTCGCGTCGGCCATGGTAAAAGGCACATCAAGAATGCGCGCCAGCGTCTGAGCCAGCAACGTCTTGCCCGAACCGGTCGGCCCGATCAGCAGGATATTCGACTTGGAGAGTTCGATATCCTGGTTCTTGGACGAGTGGTGCAGACGCTTGTAGTGGTTGTGGACGGCCACGGACAGCACACGCTTGGCGCGGTACTGACCGATGACGTAATCGTCGAGCACCTTGCAGATTTCTGCTGGTGTCGGCACGCCATCGGAGGACTTGACCATCGAGGTCTTGTTCTCTTCGCGGATGATGTCCATGCACAGCTCGACGCACTCATCACAGATGAACACGGTCGGACCGGCGATCAGCTTGCGAACCTCATGCTGGGATTTCCCGCAGAACGAGCAATAAAGCGTGTTCTTGGAGGTTTCGCCGTTCGTTGTCTCTTTGGACATCCTGTCACTCCCGGGAGCAGAGTGCCCCCAAAATTCAGCGCTATCGTGAACGGTAACGCTGAAGGCATAAACAAAGTCTAAGCCGGAACGATCCTAAAGACCGATCCGGCTTGGTGCAATTGCGCGCGGATCACAGTCCACGGCGCATCGGCAATGTGCTTAACGCAGGCCAATCAGCTGGCAGCGTCCGGCACGATGCGCTTTTCATAGACGCTGTCGATGAGACCGAACGCCTTGGCTTCCTCCGGCGAGAGGAAATTATCGCGCTCGAGAGCCCGCTCGATTTCCTCGTATGTACGGCCAGTGTGCTTCTCATAGATCTGATTAAGACGACGCTTCAAACCCTCGACTTCCTTGGCATGAATCATGATGTCAGTGACCTGACCCTGATAGCCGCCGGAAGGCTGGTGGACCATGATGCGCGAGTTCGGCAGACTGGTACGCATGCCCGGCTCGCCAGCGGCCAGCAGGAGCGAACCCATCGACGCCGCCTGCCCCATCACCATGGTGGCGACGGCCGGACGGATGAACTGCATCGTGTCATAAATCGACAGGCCGGAGGTGACGACGCCACCGGGCGAGTTGATGTAGAGCGCGATTTCCTTTTTCGGGTTCTCCGATTCGAGGAACAGCAGCTGCGCCACGATGAGCGAAGCCATGTTGTCTTCGACCACACCGGTGACGAAAATGATGCGCTCGCGCAGCAGGCGCGAGTAAATGTCGAAAGCGCGCTCGCCCCGATTGGACTGCTCGACCACCATGGGCACGAGCGTATTCATGTAAATATCGTGCGGATCCCGCATGTGATGCCCCTTCGCTGTGCCGTGTCGCGGACCTGGCCAGCAGTTATCGTACAGAATGGAACATGACCCCGGTCCGAACGCCTATGTCGGAGCGTTGGAATCATGCCGAATTTCGAATCAACGCGACGGTCGATAGCAGACTAGTTCGCCTTAATGGGCGGTAAAGCCACAGATAGGCGGCAATGGGGCCTGCTTCAATAGCCGGGGTCGCCGATCTGACGGAAGGGTGAATGGGCGCGGGCAGCAGCCCACGCGATCCCCTAAGCTGAGAAGCTGACCGCCACGCCCTTCTTCTTGAAGTAGGACTGCATGATCTTGCGGCCCTGGCGATTGGACTGGGCCAGCTTGGTCGGCTCGAACACGGCTTCCTTGGCGCCTTCGCGGGCCATGGCGGCCTTGAGCGCGGCGATATGGGCGTCCAGATCCTCGTTATCGTTCTTGATCGAGGCGTAGATGTTGTCGATGGCTTGGCTCAGGGTGAGGTCGCTCACTTGGGGCACTCCTTGGCTCGTTGCCCTTCCACTAGCGATTTTTGGCGGGAGGGCAAGCGGCCGATTGCAATGGCTTTGTGACCTCGTAATGTCGGACGTTGTTTTTCAGTCCGGTTTTGCATCGCCCATGGCCGCCATCGTTCAGCTCAAGCCCATCACCGACGTGCCCGAAAACCGTCGCGCCAGCGCCGAACCGCGCGACCAGGCATTCTACCAGAACCCCTATGCGTTCTATGACCAGTTGCATGCGAGCAACCCCAGTTTCTTCTGGGACCAGTATGGGCATTGGTGCTTTGCCGGCTTCAAACAGGTCAGCGCCCTGCTCCGCGACAAGCGGTTTGGCCGCGAAATCCTGCATGTGGCAAGCCGCGAAGAGCTGGGCATGCCCGCGCCCAAACCGCACACCCCCGCCTTCGACCTGACCGAGAAGCACTCCCTGCTCAATCTGGAGCCGCCGTCCCATACGCGACTGCGTACGCTGGTGAACCGGGCCTTCGTGTCACGCCATGTCGAGCAATTGCGGCCGCGCATCGTCAGGCTCGCCAACGAGATCATCGACGGCTTTGAGAATGATGACAGCGTCGACCTGATCAAGGCTTTCGCAGCCCCGCTCCCGGCCATCATCATCGCCGAGATGATCGGACTGCCGGCCGACAGCGCCCCGCAATTGCTCAATTGGTCCAACCGCATGGTGGCCATGTATATGTTCGGGGTGAGCCATGACACCGAGCTGGATGCCAATCAGGCATCGAGCGATTTCATGGATTTTCTGCGCGTGGTGATCGCCGAACGCCGCCGCCAGCCGCGCGAAGACCTGCTCAGCCACATGCTGACTTCGGATCGCGGCGGCGACCGGCTGAGCGACGAAGAGGTGATGTCCACCGCCATCCTGCTGCTCAATGCCGGCCATGAGGCGACGGTGCACACCACCGGCAATGGCGTCAAATCCATCCTCGAAAGCGGTATCGATCCGGTTACGCTTTTTACCAACGAAACGCAGACAGCGGCAACCGTGGAAGAATGCCTGCGCTTCGACGCGCCGCTGCACATGTTTACCCGCTATGCGCTGGAAGATCTTGAATATGAAGGGATTTCACTGCGCAAGGGCGATGTGGTGGGGCTGTTACTGGGCGCCGCCAATCGTGACCCGGCCCGCTTCGCCCAGGCCAATCGCTTTGACCCGTTCCGCAGCGACGGCGCCAATGTGAGTTTTGGCGCAGGCATCCACTTCTGCATCGGCGCCCCGCTGGCGCGGATCGAACTCCAGGTGGCGTTGGGAGAATTGTTCCGACGCCTGCCGAAGCTGCGACTGGCGGAAGAGCCGCGGTATAACGACGTGTATCATTTCCATGGGCTGGAGCGGCTGATGGTGCGCTGGCGGTAGCAACCCAACCACCACGCATCACCCTCGGGCTTGAGCGCCCCCGAGGCCCTTACAAACTCGCCAGCACCCCCGGCACCAGCAGCGGCAAATCCTCGCTGACGAGGCCCGGGCCACCAAACCGGTTAGCGGCTTCCGCGTGCAGCCAGACGCCGGCGCAGGCGGCGGACCAGCCCGACATGCCCTGCCCCATCAGTCCGGCGATCATGCCGGCTAGCACGTCGCCGGAGCCGGCGGTGCCGAGCCATGCCGGCGCATTGGCGTTGATGGCGGCGCGGCCATCGGGGCTGGCAATCACCGTGTCGCTGCCCTTGAGCACGATAATGGCGCCGGAATGGGCAGCGGCGGCGCGGGCCTTTTCCAGCTTTCCGCCGGGAACGTCGCCGAACAGGCGCTGGAATTCGCCCTCATGCGGGGTCATTACCACCGGAGCGGCGCTGGCCTTGATGTCGGCAAACAGGGTGGCGGAATCGTCAGCGAAGCTGGTCAGCGCGTCGGCATCGAGCATGGTGGCGGCGCCGGAGGCCAAAACGGCCAGCACATTGTTGCGGGTGGCCTCGCCAACGCCGCCGGCCGGACCGATGACCACAGCGTTGATGCGCTTGTCGGACAGCAATTCCGTCAGCGCCGGGGCGTCAGCGGCGGGCTTGAGCATGATGGCGGTGACATGGGCCGCATGGACCATCAGCGCCGCCTCTGAGCCCGCCAGCGACACCAGCCCGCAACCGACGCGGAAAGCAGCCATGGCGGCCAGGCGCGCCGCGCCGGTGTTCAGCGGGCCACCGGAGACGACAAGGCAGTGGCCGCGATGGAACTTGTTGCCGGCATTACTGGGCACCGGCAGGGCCCACAGATTGGGCGTGTTCTGCCAGGCGGTAGCAGCAATCGGCTCCAGCACGGCTTCGGGGATGCCGATTTCGGCCAGCACCACCTCGCCGCAGCGGTCACGACCCGGCTGCAGCAGATGGCCCGGCTTGAGTCGGAAGAAGGTGACGGTCATATCGGCGATGATGGCGGTGCCGCGCACGGCGCCGGTGGCGCCATCAATGCCGCTGGGCACGTCGATGCTGACCACCGGGCGCGCGCTGGCATTGACTGCCTCGATCATGGTGGCGAGTTCGCCATCCACATCGCGGTCGAGCCCGGCCCCGAGCAGCGCGTCGATCACCAGATCGGCGCTTTCAAGATCGCTGGGGCTTGGCGCCTCGATGCGACCGCTCCACTGCTCGGCCATGGCCGCTGCATCGCCCTTGAGCGCTTCGCGGGGGCCAAGCAGGCGCAATTGTACCGGCCAGCCCTTCTGCTTGAGCAGGCGCGCCACCACGAAGCCATCGCCGCCATTGTTGCCGGACCCGCATAGCACCAGCACCGAGCGCTGATAATAATGCTCGGTGATCGCCTCGGCGACGGCCTTGCCGGCGGCCTCCATCAGCTTGAGCGACTTGACGCCGCCCTGCACGGCCAGACGGTCGGCCTCGCTCATCTGGCGGGGCGTAAGCAGGATATCGGCGGGGGCGGTGGTCATGGGGACACTCTCAACAGGCTCAGGCAGCACAAAACAAAAAGCCGCCCATTTCTGGGCGGCTTCAAATTCAGCGGCAGAACACCTTAGTGGTGGTGCTCTTCGGGGACGTCGTCCTCGTCGGCCTGGATCAGCTTGGCGAGTTCTTCGCGGCTCATCTTGGCTTCGGTGATCTCGCCCTTTTCGGCGACAAAATCGACGACCTTGTTCTCGAACACCGGAGCGCGGAGGCCAGCGAGGGCCTGCGTGTTCTTGCGGTAGTAGTCGTAAACCTGCTGTTCCTGGCCGGGGAAGCGACGGACTTCGGCGATCAGCGCCTGCTGGTGCTCTTCGTCGGTCACGTTCACGTCGTTCTGGTTGCCGATCTCGGCGACCACCAGACCCAGGCGCACGCGGCGCTCGGCGATCTTGCGGTACTGCTCGCGAGCGGCTTCCTCGGTGGTGCCTTCATCTTCGAAGGACCGGCCATGGCTCTGCACTTCGTGCTCGACGCGTTGCCAGATGGTGGCGAATTCGGCTTCGACCAGTTGGGCCGGAACGTCAAACTTGTGACCATCATCAAGCGCATCGAGAATCTGGCGCTTCATGTGCTGGCGGCTCATGGAGGCGAGAGCGGCTTCCATCTGGGTCTTGACCGCATCGCGCATGGCAGCGAGGTTTTCGACGCCGAGACGCTTGGCGAACTCGTCATCCAGCTCGCCGGCATTCGGGCCGTCGACATGCAGGATGGTGACTTCAAACTGGGCCTTTTTGCCGGCCAGTTCTTCGCTCTGGTAATCCTTGGGGAAGGTGACGTCGATCTCGCGCGTCTCGCCCTTCTTCATGCCAACGAGCTGCTCTTCGAAGCCCGGGATGAATTCACCCGCACCAACGGTGAGGTGAGCGTGATCGGAGGTACCGCCATCGAAGGGCTTGCCCTTGATCTTGCCGACAAACGACAGGCCGAGACGGTCGCCGGTCTCGACGACGCCTTCGTCACCCTTGTCGGTGTAGCCACGGTTCTGGGCGAACACGCGGTTCACTTCGGCGGTGATCTCTTCTTCGGTGATCTCGATCACCGGCTTGGTCAGCTTGACGCCTTCAAGCTTCATCAACTCGACCGGCGGCAGAACTTCATATTCGACTTCAAACGCCAGGTCGGCCTTGCCGTCCAGCACGTCATTGATGACGGTCTGATCTTCGGGCAGGTCAACCTTGGGCTGGGCGGCAGCGCGCTCCTTGCGCTCGTCCAGCGTCGAGGACACGGACGAGTTGATCGCGTCGGTCATCACTTCGGACATGGCCGAACGACCAAACTGCTTACGGATGTAAGACAGCGGCACCTTACCAGGACGGAAGCCCTTGATGTTGGCCTGGCCCTTAAGCTCTTCGAGCTTGGCGTCGAGACGCGTGTTGAGGTCGGTGGCCGGAATGGTGACGCTCAGCTTGCGCTTCAGGCCTTCATTGAGGGTTTCGGTAACCTGCATTCGGTTTATGTCCCGTCTTCATTGATCGTAGGGCCTAGTCCCTATTTGGTGCGGGCGAGAGGGGTCGAACCTCCACGCCTTGCGGCGCTGGAACCTAAATCCAGTGCGTCTGCCAGTTCCGCCACGCCCGCTAAAGGACCCGTTGGCCGGGTTGGGGTTGCATCTATATGAAGACGGAAAGCCAGTCAAAGCCTAGAGTGCCGATTTGCCGGGAATGCGCATCTGCAATGGCAGATCGGCTCCAAGTCGCTCCGGTGACGCATTTTTACCACCGCTGCCGCGACCCTGCTGGCACCTGCCCAAACTTTGTGCATACTGCCACTGTTTTGATCGAGAAGACTTTTGTCGCTCCCGCTAGCGCGGCGAGATTGCGGCGCTAAGCCATTCTACGATCAAGCATTTTTTGTTGGCCAGCAACGTGGCACGCCCCGTGCATACGGGTTGGCGGTATCCGCCGTAAGCGGCACGTGGAGGCTCAAAAATGAAAAAAATCGAGGCTATCGTAAAGCCGTTCAAGCTCGACGAGGTCAAGGAAGCGCTGCAGGAGGTTGGCCTGCAGGGCATTACCGTGACCGAAGCCAAGGGTTTTGGCCGCCAAAAGGGCCATACTGAACTCTATCGCGGCGCCGAATATGTCGTGGACTTCCTGCCCAAGGTGAAGGTGGAAGTCGTCTGTTCCGACGAATTGGTCGACAAAGCCATCGAAGCGATCCGCAATGCCGCGCAAACCGGTCGCATCGGTGACGGCAAGATTTTCGTCTATTCGATCGAACAGGCCATCCGTATCCGCACCGGCGAATTCGGCGACGACGCGCTCTAGGGCCCTCCACCCGCGCGGCTCGCCGTCAATCAACAACAGACAGATTTAGACAGGGGAATACCTAAATGACCACCGGAGCTGATCTCCTCAAGCGCATCAAAGACGAGAACATCAAGTATCTCGACCTGCGCTTTACCGACCCGCGCGGCAAGCTGCAGCACGTCACGCTCGACGTTTCCATCGTCGACGAAGACCTGTTCGAAGAAGGCACGATGTTTGACGGCTCCTCGATTGGCGGCTGGAAGGCCATCAACGAGTCCGACATGGTGCTGATGCCCGATCCGACATCGGCCTATATGGACCCGTTCTTCAGCGCCTCGACCATGGTGGTGAACTGCGACATTCTCGAGCCCCTCACCTACCAGCCCTATAGCCGCGATCCGCGCACCACCGCCAAGAAGGCCGAAGCCTATCTGCGCAGCACCGGTATCGGCGACACCATCGTGTTCGGCGCCGAACCCGAATTCTTCCTGTTCGACGACGTCAAATACTCCAACACCCCGTTCAAGGTCGGCTTCGAGGTCGACCATCCCGAACTGCCGTCCAACAACGACACCGCCTATGAATCCGGCAATAACGGCCACCATATCGGCCTGAAGAAGGGCTATTTCCCGGTGCCGCCGCTGGATAGCGCCCAGGACATCCGTGGCGAAATGCTGGCGGCGATGGCCGAAATGGGCGTGGTCGTGGAAAAGCACCACCACGAAGTGGCCTCGGCCCAGCATGAACTCGGCATCAAGTTCGCGCCGATGATCAAGGCTGCCGACGACGTACAGATCTATAAGTATGTCATCCATCAGGTCGCCAACGCCTATGGCAAGACCGCGACCTTCATGCCCAAGCCGATCTTCGGCGATAACGGCTCCGGCATGCATTGCCACCAGTCGATCTGGAAGGACGGCAAGCCGCTGTTCGCCGGCGACCAGTATGCCGGCCTCAGCATGGAAGCGCTGTATTACATTGGCGGCATCATCAAGCACGCCAAAGCGATCAACGCCTTCTCCAACCCGACCACCAATAGCTACAAGCGTCTGGTGCCCGGCTTTGAAGCCCCGGTGCTGCTGGCCTATTCGGCCCGCAACCGCTCGGCTTCGTGCCGCATTCCCTTCGGCCAGTCGCCGAAGTCCAAGCGCATCGAAATCCGCTTCCCCGATCCGCTGGCCAACCCCTATCTGTCGTTTGCCGCCATGCTGATGGCCGGCCTCGACGGCATCAAGGACAAGATCCACCCCGGCGATCCAATGGACAAGGATCTGTACGAGCTGCCGCGCCAGGAGCTGATGCAGATCCCTCACGTCTGCGGCTCGCTGCGCGAAGCACTGGATGCCTTGGACAAGGACCGCGAGTTCCTGCTCACCGGGGGCGTGTTCGATAACGACCAGATCAGCAGCTATATCGAGCTGAAGATGGGCGAAGTCATCAAGTTCGAGCAGACCCCGCATCCGGTCGAATACGAAATGTACTATTCGGCCTAAGCCCGATTGGTAGAAATGCGAAGGGCCCCGCGAGGGGCCCTTTTTCTTGCTAGTCGTAACCGTAGCCTTCGTCACTATCGCCGGGCTCGGAGGTGTCGATGTGGACCGGTGTCAGCACCGCCACCGCCTTGCGCCATTCCTCGGGCGCTTCGAGCATGAATTCGATCTCGTCGGCCGGCTGCGGCGTATCGAAATGGACGGCAAAGCCGACCTCGAACGGCCGCACCACGCTGGCCGCGACATGACCAACGGTAACCCGCGCGCCGATCTGGGGATCTGTATCCGCCGAAATCGCAGCGCCGGAGGCGGAATAATCGACGACGAGGCACGGCAGCACCGTGCCGTCTTCCAGAATGAGCACCGAGCGCGGCTCGGCCGGCATCAGGCGCTCCTCGCCACGCTTCTCGGCGATGCCAGACCAGGGCTTGTGGCGAAACGCCTCGATGCGCTCGGCCAGCGCATCATGATCGGAAGCGGCGAGCGTCACCGCGAAACCATCGGCGACCAGCCGCGACACGCGCCCCTGCAAAGTGCCGAACGGGGCAAAGCTGGCCGTCACCATGGCGCCGACCGGACCGATCACCGGCGCGGCAATCACGAAGTCCGTGGTCGAGATGGCGCGCAGGCGGCAGGCGAACACATTGACGCCGGGATGGCTGGGTTGATCATCGAGCACATAGCGGCCCGCTACGGTGCTGATATTGGTGACACTGCTTACGGCTTCCAGCTCAGGCATGACGCAATTCCAATCATCGCATGTGGCGCAGACCCTAGCGGGCGGCCCTAAAAACCCCGTTCACCGACTGACAGCAGATTTCCCGATGTCAGTAAGCAAAACTTCATCCTGCTAGGTGGGTGATCAGGTCGGTGGCGCCATCAGGACTTCGAGCTGATCCAGCTCCTGCAACTGGATAAACCGCAGCGCAAACCCCACATCGAGATAGCGCACCACCCGGCCCACCAGCTTGCCGATGGCCATCGGCGTGCCCAGGCCCGGCCAGATTTCGGCCGAAACGGCAACGCCGGACTGGGAGATATCGATGACGAAACACGGCAGCTGCGAGCCGTCGCCCAGGGTGAGCGTGGTACGGGGGTCGCGCGGCGGGATGCGCTTATGCTCGCGTTTGTCGGGGACCTGCTCGATGGCGCGCTTCTTCTGCCAGACGATCTTGCCGCCCAGCCGGTTCCGCTCGGCATCGCTGAGAATGAGGTCCATGACGAAGCCTGAGGGCAGCTTGCGGCTGATGCGGCCGCGCAAAATGCCGAAATCGTCGAAATGCGCCGTAATCGACTCGCCCTCGGCGCCGACCACCGGCGCGACCACCACCGACAGCCGCGTCGAGACCGAGCATAGCCGGCAGGCATAGACAGGGATTTTGCCATTCTCCCCAACGCGACGCTCTGACAGCGTATAGCGCCCGGCCACGGCGCCGATGAACCGGACGTCATGCCAGGCGAAATGAGATGGCGACGGCAAGCCGCCATTGTCGTCGCTGCGAAACATGGTCCCTCATCCATTTGTTCCCAACCGGAACGAAACCTATGAGGCAGGTCTTAAGGACTTCTCCCGATTTAACGGCGAGTTTTGTGCATCACGGAACAAGAAAGCGGGTTTCTGCTGCATGGTTAGCAAGGCGCTAGCGGAGCGGCAAACGGCGCTCGCCAGCGCCGCGCCGGTCACCCCGCTTCGCTGGCCATGGCGGCGAAATGTGCTTCAGGACCATCGACTTCCTTGAGGCGGCGGTTCTCGATCAGGAAGAAGCGACTACCCAGGCCCCGGACAAAACTGCGGTCATGCGAGACCAAGATCGCGCTGGCAGCATGCTGGTGGATTTCTTGCTCCAAACGCTCCTGGCCGGGAATGTCGACATGGTTGGTCGGCTCGTCCAGCAGGTAGAAGTTTGGCTCCTGCAACCGGATCGCCAGCAGCCCCAATCTGGTGCGTTGGCCGAAGGAGAGTTCGGCGATCGGCCGCTCCTGTTTTTCCACCGGGAAGCCGGCCGCGGCGAGCAGGCTCTTGCTGCGCTGGTCGCCCTGATCGAAGCGGCTGGTGATGTAGCCGAGCGGCGATTCCCGTGTCAGCAGGAAACTCATGGCCTGATCGACATAGCCGGGGACGATTTGCGGGCTGACGCGAATGCCCGGCGTGGCGGTCCCGGTCATGGCGTGGTGGATGAGGCCGATGAATTGCGATTTGCCGGTGCCGTTGCGGCCGAGGATGACCAGCCGGTCGCCCTGGAACACATGCAGCTTGTCGATGCGGAATAATTTGTCGCCGACCGGGCTGGTGACATCGACATTTTCGATGGCCAGCATGACCCGGGCCTGGGCGCCGCTATTGCCGAGCTTGATCTCGCCGCTGCGCTCCTGATGCAGCGCCAACACGGCGTTTTCGATTTTTGCGGCACGCTCGCGCAGATATTTCGATTTCACCACCAGCAGGTCACTGCCGGAGTTGATGCCGACATTGGTCAGCTTGGCAGCCTGCTTGCGCAGCCGGCTGACCTCCTTGAGGTCTTTTTCGCGTTTGGCCTCGGCGGCTTCGTCCAGTTCAGCCAGCGCCAGGCGGGCTTTGCTGTAGGGCAAGGCGAAGTAGTGACTGGCGTCGGGGCGCAGGAACAGGGTGCGGTTAGTGGTGGCGTCGAGAAATTGCCGGTCATGGCTGGCGATGACCACCGGCATATTGCGGGCCGCCTGATTGAGCCAGTTTTCCAGCTGGAACAGCTTGCCCAGATCGAGATGATTGGTCGGCTCGTCGAGCAGCAGCGCATCGGGTTGCAGCACCCAGCAGCGGGCAATCAGGGCGATGCGCTGCCAGCCGCCGCTCAACTCGGCCAGCTTCCGGTTGCGCATCTCGGCCGGGGTTTCGAACTCATCGAGCACCACATCGACGCGCCAGCTGTCGCTGTCGCGCTCGCTGGGCGGCAGCGCCTGCAGCACCGCGTCATAGAGTGTCAGGCCCATGCTGGCGGCGGGCATGTCCTGCTCGACATAGCCGACGGTGAGGCCGCGCGAGCGCACGATATCGCCAGCGGTCAGTTCGCCCTGCCCGGCCATGGAGCGCAGCAAGGTGGTCTTGCCCCGGCCATTGCCGGCAACGAGCCCGACGCGGTCGCCATCGCCGATGACGAAATTGAGGTTGGAAAACAGGGTTTCGAGAGCCACGAGGCCGGCGTTGCGGAGGCTGATGGAGCCCATGATGTTGTCTCACTGGTGCAGGCGGCTCGCAGGGCGAGCGCCAATGCCGTCAGAAGGCGGTCAATGACCGCCACGAAGGGCAAACCAGATGGAAAGACAGCAAAGACGTCCGTACCGACCGGTCAGCCCTGCAGCTGGTGCCACAGGGCGAAAACAGGGCGAAAACAGGGCCACGGGTGTGGTGCGGATATAGCAGTGTCAACGCGCCCTCCCCGGTTGTCGATTGGCGTGCTTCACCAATAACAACGCGGTCGGCAAAAATCAATCAACTGATCAGACGAGATAGAACAGCGCCGCCATCAACGCGACGACCCCGGAACGCGGGGCGGTGAGCTTGGCCAGCCGGTACACAAAACCAGATCCGGCATGCGGCCAAACACCGAAGACAATCGAGCCGGCGGGGACCGGATACGCAGAACTAGGATCCCGATCGGCTCGCATACGGCAACTCCAGACAAAAGACCGTATGACTGTGGTTTTAGCAGCGCGGCTTTAAGAAAGTGCTTTCAAGAAGCAAACGGAACGTAAACCGGGCGCCCGATCTTGGGACGGAATTGTCCGGAGATGGGAGAGAGGGGCAAGAACGGGTGGCGAGAAGCAGCATCTTGCTACGATGACGCCCCACCCTCCGCGTCACCCCGGCGAAAGCCGGGGCCCATCCCGAGATAGTGCCGATGAATGGATCTCAGGATGGGTCCCGGCTCAGGGCCGGGATGACATCGAGTTGGTTAGCAAATTGGTGCCCTCCCCTTACCGCGCGGGGCGCAGCTCGCTGCGGTCTTCGATGCGGCCGGTGCAGTAATTGAAGTCGAGCAGATAGACCCAGTCGCCGCGGGTGGCGCGGACCTGGACGTGCTTGTCGGTCATGACGTTCAGGTAGATATTGCTGTAGCCGCGCGCGGCGACGGCCTGGCGCACCTGATAATCACTCATGCAGGTGATGAGCTCGGGAAAGAAATCGGATTCCTCATCGCCGAAGAAGAAGCCGAAACCAACCGACTGCGCCTGGGCCGGCGCGGCGATACCAGCGCCCAGCAGCAGCGCAGTCAGTGCGATAGCGATAAATCTGGTCATGGCGGGCCTCGATGTCCTGATGCGATCGCCCAGATTAGCGCATGCGCTTGAACCGCAGCGCAATCGCTTGTTCATCTGGCGTTCAGTTTGTGGACAAAGCGCGGCGCGGCAACGGGTTCCAGCGCTGGCCTGTGGTTGAGATATGCTAGAAGGCGAAAACGCCTGATTCGGGCACTAATGGAAGATGCATGTCGCAAGCAGAAGATCTTTTCGGTGGCGGGGAAGAAGCCGAGCGCCCGCGCCTCAAGCTTGACCCCACTACGCCAGCGGCCAAGTCGCCGTCGGCGCCGGGAGGCTATACGGCTGCCGATATCGAGGTGCTGGAGGGGCTTGAACCGGTCCGCCGGCGCCCCGGCATGTATATTGGCGGCACCGACGCCAACGCGCTGCACCATCTGTTCGCCGAAGTCATCGACAACTCGATGGACGAGGCCATTGCTGGCCACGCCAACCGCATCGAGGTGCATTTCGGCGCCGATGGCTATGTCACCGTATCGGATAACGGGCGCGGCATGCCCGTCGAGCCGCATCCGAAATTCCCGGAGATGTCGACCCTCGAACTGGTGATGACCAAGCTGCATGCCGGCGGCAAGTTTGACTCCAAGGCCTATGAGACCTCCGGGGGCCTGCATGGCGTCGGCGTGTCGGTGGTCAATGCGCTGAGCGACGATCTGGTGGTAGAAGTCGCCCGCGACCAGACGCTGTATCGCCAGACCTATTCACGCGGTATTCCCCAGACCAAGGTGGAAGTCGTTGGTCGGGTCAATAACCGGCGCGGCACCACGACGCGTTTCCATCCCGATCCGCAGATTTTCGGCGATCTGGCCCATTTCTCGGCCGCACGGCTGTTCCGCATGACGCGGGCCAAGGCCTATCTGTTCGCCGGCGTGGAGCTGCGCTGGAGCTGTGACGAGAGCCTGGTGACCGAGGACGCCCCTGCCAAGGCGGTGTTCCACTATCCCAACGGGCTCAAGGACTTCATGACGGCGCGCATCGAAGGCGAAGCGCGCATCGTCGACGAGCTGTTTTCCGGCAATCTCGGCAAGCCGGGCACCCATGGCGCCGTGGAATGGGCGATTGCCTGGACGCTGGGCGATGGCGGGGTGCAATCCTATTGCAACACCGTGCCGACGCCCGATGGCGGCACCCATGAGTCGGGCCTGCGCTCGGCGCTGCTGCGCGGCCTCAAGAATTATGCCGAGCTGACCAAGAACAAGAACGCCGCCATCCTCACCGCCGAGGACGTGTTCGCCCATTGCAGCGTCATGCTCAGCGTGTTCATCCGCGAGCCGGAATTTGTCGGCCAGACCAAGGACAAGCTGGCCTCGGGCGAAGCCACGCGCATCGTCGACAATGCGCTGCGCGATGCCTTCGACCACTGGCTCGCCGCCTCGCCCAACCAGGCCGGCAAGCTGATGGACTGGGCCGTCGAGCGGGCCGAGGAGCGGCTGCGCCGCCGCAAGGAAAAGGACATCGATCGGGCCAGCGCCACGCGCAAGCTCCGCCTGCCCGGCAAGCTGGCCGACTGCACGCAGACGGCGGCGCAAGGCGCGGAGCTGTTCATCGTCGAGGGTGACTCGGCTGGTGGCAGCGCCAAGCAGGCCCGCAGCCGCGCCAGCCAGGCCGTGCTGCCGCTGCGCGGCAAGATCCTCAACGTCGCCGGCGCCAGCCGCGAAAAACTCGCCGCCAGCCAGATCATCCAGGACATCATCCAGGCCGTCGGCTGTGGCACCCGCGATCGCTATCGCGATGAGGATCTGCGCTACGACAAGATCATCCTGATGACCGACGCCGACGTCGACGGCGCCCATATTGCCGCCTTGCTGATGACCTTCTTCTTTCAGGAAATGCCCAAGCTGATCGACGGCGGCCATCTGTTCCTCGCTTTGCCGCCGCTCTATCGCATCAGCCAGGGCGGCAAGACGCTCTATGCCCGCGACGACGCGCATAAGGACGAATTGATGGCCACCGAGTTCACCGGCCGGGGCAAGGTCGATGTGACCCGCTTCAAGGGCCTGGGCGAAATGCCGTTCGCGCATCTGCGCGAGACCACCATGTCGCCGAAATCGCGCACGCTGTTGCAGGTCAAGGTGCGGGACGATCTCGATGCCACCAGGATCAGCGTCGACCGCCTGATGGGCACCAAGCCCGAGGCGCGGTTTGATTTCATCCAGGAAAATGCGCAGTTTGTGACTGATCTGGACGTTTAGGCTTTCTGACCTCTCCCTTTGGGGGAGAGGTCGACCCGTTTGGGTCGGGTGGGGCCTTTCCGCGCCTCGATGCGTAGGGAAGGCCCCCTCACCCGTCGGCTGCGCCGCCGACCTCTCCCCCAAAGGGAGAGGTGAAGTTGCCTCAATTAACGACATCAATTGCAAAACCGTTGACAGGCAAGGGCTTTGCGCTATGGTCCGCGCCGCTGGAGCAGTTTTTGGCTGGGCGGCTTGTCTATGCGACAACACCCGCATTTGTTGAAATTGCCTCAGGGCCACTCCGTCGCTTATTGCACTTGCTGCAGCCGTCCGGTGGCCACCCAGTGGTAGACGCGTTCGCGTATGTTAAAGTACCCGCCCACCACTGAAGACCCCGGCGCGCCGTCCGAATGTCTCGGACTGGACCTGGCCCCGGGCCACATTTTGAGTGGAATTACCCAACTTGACTGAAGATTTTTCCGGCCTTGGCCTGTCCACAAAAGTAACCGACGCCGTCACCGCCGCCGGCTACAGCAAGCCGACCGAAATCCAGGCGCAGGCGATCCCCCATGTTCTTCAAAAGAAGGACATCATCGGCATCGCCCAGACCGGCACCGGCAAGACGGCGAGCTTCGTGCTGCCGATGCTGACGCTGCTGGAAAATGGCCGCGCCCGCGCCCGCATGCCGCGCACCCTCATTCTCGAACCGACGCGCGAACTCGCGGCGCAGGTCAGCGAGAATTTCGAGAAATACGGCAAGAATCACCGCATCTCGATGGCCTTGATCATCGGTGGCGTCTCGTTTGAAGATCAGAACAAGAAGCTCGACCGTGGTGTCGACGTTTTGATTGCCACGCCGGGCCGGTTGCTCGATCAAATCGATCGCGGCAAGATCATGCTCAATGGCGTCGAAATCCTCGTCATCGACGAGGCCGACCGCATGCTCGACATGGGCTTCATCGACGATATCGAGAAGATCTGCTCGCGCCTGCCGCCCCGGCGCCAGACCATGCTGTTCTCGGCGACGATGGATTCCCAGATCGAGAAGCTGACCAAGCGCTTCCTCAAGGATCCGGTGCATGTGCAGGTTTCCCGCGCCGCATCGACCGCCGATACCATTGACCAGAAGCTGATCAAGGTGTCGTCCAAGCCCGAAGACAAGCGCGCCGCCTTGCGTGACGCATTGCGCGCCGCCGATGGGCTGACCAACGCCATCATCTTCTGCAACCGCAAGCGCGACGTGGCGACCCTCGCCCGCTCGCTGGAGCGCCACGGCTTTTCCGCCGGTGGCCTGCATGGCGACATGGACCAGAAGAGCCGGACCGAGACGCTCGACGCGTTCAAGAACAACCGGCTGACCCTGCTGGTCGCCAGCGACGTGGCAGCACGCGGGCTCGATATCCCCGCCGTGAGCCATGTGTTCAATTTCGACGTGCCCGTGCATGCCGAAGACTATGTGCATCGCATTGGCCGCACCGGCCGCGCCGGTCGCCTTGGCGCCGCCTACACGCTGGTCGCTCCCGCCGACGGCAAATATCTTGAGGCCATCCTGAAGTTGACGCAGAAGCCCATCGAATATCTCGAAGCCGCCGGCAAGGCGACCGCCAAGGCCGCCGCAGCGGCGCCGACCACCGACGAAACTGGCGAAGAGCGCCCCGCGCGCCCTGCCCGCTCGCGTCGTGGTGGCCCCCGCACCCGCGTCGAGGCCGAAGCCAAGCGGCCGGCCGAAAAGCCTGCTGCCGAGGCCAAGCCCGTTGCCGCTGCAGCCGTGGTTGCAGCACCGGCGCCAGCGGCACCGGCGGAAAAGCCCCGCCCCGACCGTTCGCGGCCCAAGCCGGCGCCAGTGGCAGCCGAGCCCACTGCTCCGGCAGAGGCGCATAGCGAGCCCGCCAAGACCGAACGCAGCAACCAGCGCCCCTCGCGTGGGCGTGACCGGCAGCGTCCCGAGTCCGAGAAGGGTGATTCGAATGCTTCGGAAAGCAGCTCGCCTTTTGGCAATGACGGTCCGGTTCCGGCGTTTTTGCTTCGCCCCACCCGGCTGGTAAGTTGATTACAGACGATTTCTTTGTGTAAGCCGCGCCAATATTGCGGTTGTATGGTTGTGTTCATCGGCGAGGGGGTTCTACCTATTGCCGATGACCCGACACTGCGGGGTTTTTAAGCAGGGACGGTTCAGCGCAACCATGCGCGAGGGAAGCTGTGTCCGAACAGGAATTCAAACGTGCGCTTGGATACGCCAATTCGGCGCTAGACCTGCTGAAGCGGAGCGAAATTCCTCCCTACCCCCAATTTTATGAACTGCTCTATACCTATGCGACCGGCGTCAACCCGACGCTGAACCAGCGCATCAACGCCATCTTCCGCGATGGCGACACGCCTTCCGCCAATCTGGCCGAGACGCTGTACAACGAATTTCTCAAATCCGACGTCAATGACCGCATGACCAATGTCTCGGAGCGCATGCATGCGCGCATCGAGGCGGTGCATGAGGCCATCGACAGCGCCATGACCACGGCCAACGCCTATTCCGGCTCGCTGCAGACGGCCAGCGGCGACCTCGAGCGCTCGATCACCGCCCCGGCGATGAAGGCGCTGGCCGACCGCCTGCTCAGCGAGACCCGGCGCATGCAGGAAACCAACCAGGTGCTGGAGCAAAAGCTCGAGGCCTCGCGCGACGATATTGCCTCGCTGCAGCGCGACCTCGATGACGTGCGGCGAGAATCCATGCTCGATCCGCTGACCAAGATCGCCAACCGCAAGAGCTTTGACGACGGGCTCGAGGCCGCTATCGGGGAAGCCGGGCTGAACAACACCCCGCTTTGCCTGATGATCATCGACATCGACCACTTCAAGAGCTTCAACGACACCTATGGCCACCAGACCGGCGATCAGGTGTTGCGGCTGGTGGCGATGACGCTGAAATCCAATATCAAGGGCCAGGATCTGGCGGCCCGTTATGGCGGCGAGGAATTTGTCGCCATCCTGCCCTCGACCGATATCGAGGGCGCGGTGATCGTGGCAGAAAATATTCGCCGGGCGATCCAGGCCAAGCAATTGCTCAAGCGCTCCACCAACGAGAAACTGGGCCGCATCACGGCGTCATTCGGGGTCGCCGCCTATCAGTCGGGCGACACGCCGGGCGCGCTGATCGAACGCGCCGACCGCTGTCTCTATGCCGCCAAGCATGCTGGCCGCAATCGGGTCATCAGCGAGACGGCACTGGCCAGCATGCTGGCAGAGGCCGCCCTGCTGCAGCCGGAGACGGCGGCTTAGGCGGCAGATTGCTGAGAGATCGTCCCCCTCACCCTAGCCCTCTCCCCAGAGGGGCGAGGGGACATATCGAGTATGGGCGAGATTTGTGTTCACCACCGGCCAAATCCCCTCGCCCCTTCGGGGAGAGGGTTAGGGTGAGGGGACGATGCCCGTCACGCGCGAGACCTATTCCGTCGCTTGCAGTTCCACGCCCAGACCGGTCAGCATCTCCCAATAGTCCGGGTAGGTCTTGCCGGTACAGGCTGGGTCGAGGATGGTGATGCCGGACAGCCGCAGGCCGGCCAGGGCGAAGCTCATGGCGATGCGGTGGTCGTGATAGGTTTCGATGCGCGCGGCGCGACCGACCAGGTTCGGGTCGGCGGCGACGATCAGATCGTCGCCCTCTTCGGTGCCGAGACCGGGCAGGATGCGGTTGAGTTCATTGGCGACGGCGCGGACGCGGTCGGTTTCCTTGACCCGCAGATTGGCAATGCCGACGAAGCGCACCGGATGATTGTTGAAGGCGGCCAATACGGCCAGCGTCGGCACCGCGTCCTGCATCTGCGAGCCGTCGATGACAGCAGGCATATTGGGGAATTGCGCGATAACGGCCTGTGCAGCGGCGTCGGGCTGGGTGAAGGCATCTGCGCTCACCCCAAGGTCGATCTGGCCGCCAGTGAGCGCCGCAGCGCCCCACAGATAGGTTGCAGCCGAGGCGTCGGGCTCGATCAGCAGGTCGGCGGCGGTGTAACCGGTCGGCTGCACCAGCCAGGTGCCGGCATCGCGCTGTTCGACAGTGGCGCCAAAGCTGCGCATCGCCGCCAGCGTCAGGTCGACATAGCCGCGCGCACCGATATCGGTGCCGGTCAGGGCTATCTCGATGGGACCGTCGCCGAGCGGCGCGGCCATCAGCAGGGCGGAAACATATTGGCTGGAGAGGCCCGCATCGATCTCGACCCGGCCCTGACCAAAACTGCCCTTGCCGCGAATGGTCACCGGCGGGCAACCACTCGGGCTGGTGGCGTCGATGCCGAGCGACTGCAATGCGGTGACCAACGGGCCAATGGGGCGCAGGCGCATTTCATCGTCGCCATCGACAATCACCTCGCCATCGACCGTGGCGACGGCGACGGTGAGGAAGCGGGTGGCGGTGCCGGCATTGCCGAGAAACAGCGGCGCCGCGGGGCGCTGCAACCGGCCGGTGCTGGTGACGACAAAGCTGGTGGCGTCGGGCTCATCGATGATGACGCCCATCTGCCGCAGGGCGGCGGCCATCAGCACGGTATCCTTGCTCTTGAGCGCCCCGGTCAGCCGGCTGGTGCCGTTGGCCAAGGCCGCGAGCAGCAACGCGCGATTGGTAATGGACTTCGAGCCCGGCGGCGAAACGCGGCCGACAAGCGGACGGTTGGGCGGGACGATGGTGAAGGCGGGGGGGAGAGAGCTGGCCATGGAGGCGTGTTAGGATATTGGCGCGGGGGATGCAATTCCATCGTGCCACCCACTCAATGTCATCCCCGCGAAAGCGGGGACCCATCTTGAGATCTCAGGATGGGCCCCGGGTCGAGCCCGGGGTGACACCGTGGGTGTGGCGGGGTCGGATGACACCACGCCAGCGCAGGTGGACTCAGGCCTCTGCCCGGGCCTCGGCGATGGCCTTCAGGTCGGCGGGCTTGAGCTGGACGCTTTCGCCGCAGCCGCATTCGCCGGTCTGGTTGGGGTTCTTGAAGGTGAAGCCGGCGCTCATCTTGGATTCTTCGAAATCCATCACCGTGCCGAGCAGGAACATCGTCGCCTTGGGGTCGATCCAGACATGGACATTCTTGTCGGTGACATGATCGTCGCCGGCCACCGGCTCGGCGACGTAGTTCATGGTGTAGGCAACGCCCGCGCAGCCCGAATTCTTGATGCCGACGCGCAGGCCGATCACCGGCGTGTCGGAATCTTCGATGATCTCGGTGATGCGCTCGGCAGCGGCATCGGTCAGCGACATGATCTTGAAGGCCACGGGGTCAAACTTTCTATCGGCGTTTCACGATATATAGGGTGAAACGCAGCAAATTACCACCAGTTCAACGCGACTTGAGCTTCTTCGCTCATGCGGGTGGCGTCCCACGGGGGATCGAACACCATGTTGACGGTGACATCCTGAATGCCTTCGACGGCGCGGGCGGCATTCTCCACCCAGCCGGGCATTTCGCCGGCCACCGGGCAACCCGGCGCGGTCAGCGTCATGTCGATCACCAGATTGCGGTCATCATCGAGGTCGACCTTGTAGATCAGGCCCAGCTCATAGATATCGACTGGGATTTCCGGGTCATAGACAGTCTTGAGCGCGCCGATCAGATCGGCGGTGATGCGCTCGACTTCGGCTTCAGGCAGGCCGCCGCCAGTCGAGGTGGTCATGCGATTTTCGGCTGGTGCGCTCTGGGATTCGTCGGTCATCTTGTCCTCTTTCACGCAAAAAATTTCTGGGCGCGTTCGATGCCGTCCACCAGCGCATCAACGTCGTCCTTGCCGTTATATAGGGCGAAGGAGGCGCGGCAGGTAGAGGTGACACCGAAACGCTTGAGCAGCGGCATGGCGCAATGCGTGCCGGCGCGCACGGCAATGCCGTAGCGATCCAGAATGGTGGAAATGTCATGGGCATGGGCGCCGGCGATCTCGAAGGAGAAAATCCCGCCCTTGCCCGGCGCCGAGCCGATCAGGCGCAGCGAATTGATCCGGCTCAGGCGCTCCTGCGCATAAGCGGTGACTTCGGCCTCGTGCGCGGCGATGGCGTCGTGGCCGAGGCTGTCCATATAGGCCAACGCCGCGCCCAGCCCGATGGCCTGGACGATGGGCGGCGTGCCGGCCTCGAAGCGATGCGGCGGCTCGTTATAGGTGACGGCTTCCATGGTGACGGTGTCGATCATCTCGCCACCGCCCTGATAGGGCTGCATCTCGGCCAGCAGGTCGTATTTGCCATAGAGCACGCCGACGCCGGTCGGGCCGTAGAGCTTGTGGCCGGTCATGATGTAGAAATCGGCGTCGAGCGCCTGCACGTCGACGCTTTCATGCACCGCGCCCTGGCTGCCGTCGATCAGCACCGAAATGCCGCGGGCATGGGCGATCTCGATCACCTGCTTGATCGGCACCACGGTGCCCAGCACGTTGGACATATGGGTAACCGCAACCATACGGGTGCGGTCGGTCAGCGCGGCGGCGAAGGCGTCGATATCAAAGCTGCCATCGTCGCGCACATCGACCCACTTGATGACGGCACCCTTGCGCTCGCGGTGGAAATGCCACGGCACGATATTGGAGTGGTGCTCCATGATCGTGGTGACGATTTCGTCGCCTTCGCTGATGCGCGGCCCGGCAAAGGACTGCGCAACCAGATTGATCGCCTCGGTGGCTGAGCGGGTAAAGATGATCTCTTCGGGGCGGCCGGCATTGAGGAATTTGCGCACCGCTTCGCGGCCGCCCTCATAGGCTTCGGTCGCGCGATTGGCGAGGGTATGCAGGCCCCTGTGGACGTTGGCATATTCGTGGCGGAAGGCATAATCCATCCGGTCGAGCACCTGCACCGGCTTTTGCGCCGACGCGCCGCTATCGAGATAGACCAGCCGATGGCCGTTGATGACCTCGGAGAGGATCGGAAAATCGGCGCGGACGGTTTCGAGATCAAAGGTCATGAAGAGTTCCGTGGGCGGGACACCCCCACCCTTGGTCCCTCCCCACAAGGGGGAGGGAGACGATGTGGCGCTACCTGCGTCACACTAAACCATCGGTTCCTGTGCATCCCTCCCCCTTGTGGGGAGGGAATGAGGGTGGGGGTGGTTGGCCCCCTGATATCGGGCTCTCGCCCCCCTCCTAACCTCCCCCTGGCGGGGAGGGTCAGTTCAGTGGTCGGCTTACTTGCCGCTCAGCAGCCAGCCATCGACGATGGCGGTCAGGGCTTCGTGCAGCGCTTCGTTTTCGACCGGATCGAGCACTTCCTCGATGAAGCCGCGCACCAGCATGGTTTCGGCTTCGCTGCGCGGAATGCCGCGGCTCATCAGGTAGAACATGCTGTCTTCGTCGAGCTTGCCGCAGGTCGAGCCGTGGCCGCAGACGACGTCGTCAGCATAGATTTCCAGCTCGGGCTTCGAGAGGATTTCCGCTTCGTCCGACAGCATCAGACCCTGATGCATGAACTTGGCATCGGTCTTCTGCGCATCGCGGGCCACGATCAGCTTGCCCTGCACCACCGACTTGGAGCGACCGCGCGTCACCGACTTGAACAGCGGCTGCGACGAGGTGTGCGGCACCGCATGCAGGGTTTCCATGGTGATGTCGGCATGCTGGCCGTCGCTCACCAGGTTCATCCCGGTGATGTCGGCATGCGCCCCCGGCCCCGCCATGCGCGGGAACAGATGGGTGCGGCTCACTGCCGAGCCGACCTGGATGATCACCGTGCGCAGCTTGGCACCATCGGCGAGCTGATACTCGTTGGTGGCAAAATGCGTCGTCGCCATCGGCGACAGGTTCACGGTGATGTGGGTCAGCGTGGCATTTTTGCCCAGCGCCAGATAGCTGGCGTGGTTGCCGACATGCGCCGCGTCCGAGCCCGAGAAGGTTTCGAGCACGACGGCAGAGGCGTCGTCGGCCACGAAGACTTTCAGCGAGTCGGTGACGTGGGCGGCTTCGCCCTCGGTGCGACGGTCGATCTGGATCACCGGATCAACGGTGCCTTCGAGGGTCAACGTCAGGCTTTCCTTGGCAAAAGCCTGGTGCAGATGCACCAGCGTATCGTCGCGGGTGGTCAGCACGCTGCCTTCGGTCTTGCCGACGATGACGCCGGCAGGCGCGGTGGAGGCAGCCTGGACGATGCCATTGGCGATCATCAGTTGATAGGCGCCGGGAACGCGCAGCGCCGGAGCGCTGGCTGCATTGGCGGCCTGGGCCAGAGGCGGGATCGCCTTCAGCAGGGTCTTGAGGTCGGTATAGTGATAGCTCTCGACGCGACGCGTCGGCAGGCCGGCAACGGTGATCCGTTCGGCAACTGCGTCGGCGCCCACGCTCTTGAGCTGGTCGATCAGGGTAGTTTCAGCGGCTCCGAGCCGGACGGGCATGGTCTGGCGCATGGGTCAGGCCGCCGCGCCGTCAAAGTCGGCATAGCCCTTGGCTTCGAGCTGAAGCGCCAGGTCCTTGCCGCCGCTTTCGACGATCTTGCCGTCGGAGAACACATGCACCACGTCGGGCACGATGTAGTTCAGCAGGCGCTGATAGTGGGTGATGATCAACATCGACCGACCGGCGTCGCGCAGAGAGTTGACGCCCTTGGAAACCACCTGCAGCGCGTCGATGTCGAGCCCGGAATCGGTCTCGTCGAGGATGCACATCTTGGGCTGGAGCAGCGCCATCTGCAGCACTTCGGCACGCTTCTTCTCGCCGCCGGAGAAACCGACATTGAGCGGGCGCTTGAGCATATCGGTGTCGATATTGAGATCGGTACCGGCCTGCTTGACCGCACGCATGAAGTCAGGGGTCGTCATTTCGCCCTCGCCACGCGCCTTGCGCTGGGCGTTCATCGCTGCCTTGAGGAAGGTCATGGTGGCGACGCCGGGGATTTCGATCGGGTACTGGAAGGCCAGGAACAGACCGGCCGAAGCGCGTTCGAAGGGCTCCATTGCCAGCAGGTCCTGACCGTCGAGCAGCACTTCGCCCTCGGTGATCTCATAGTCTTCCTTGCCGGCCAGCACATAGCTCAGCGTCGACTTGCCCGAGCCATTACGGCCCATCACGGCATGCACTTCGCCGGCGGGAATGACGAGGTTGACGCCCTTGAGGATTTCGCGGTCCTCGATGCGGGCATGCAGATTGCGGATTTCCAGGATTGGGGTGGTCATACAAAGCTCCAAATATCGTATCGGCTGCCATTCCGGCGCCAGGTTCAGTGGAAGGCCCCCTCACCCGTAAAGGGCGAGGTGAGGAGGGCTTCAAGGATTGGCAGCCTTAGCCGACGCTGCCTTCGAGGCTGATGGCGATCAGCTTCTGGGATTCGACCATGAACTCCATCGGCAGATGCTGCAGCACATCGCGGACGAAGCCGTTGACGATCAGCGCCACGGCTTCCTCTTCATTGAGGCCGCGCTGCTGGCAGTAGAACATCTGGTCGTCGGAGATCTTCGACGTGGTGGCCTCATGCTCGAACACCGCGGTGCCATTGCGGCTCTCGATGTAGGGAATGGTGTGGGCACCACACTTGTCGCCGATCAGCAGGCTGTCGCACTGGGTGAAGTTACGGGCATTGGTGGCCTTGGCGTGGGCCGAGACCTGACCGCGATAGGTATTGTCCGAGAAGCCGGCAGCAATACCCTTGGCGATGATGCGGCTGGACGTGTTCTTGCCCAGATGGATCATCTTGGTGCCGCTATCGACCTGCTGATAGCCATTGGAAATGGCGATCGAGTAGAATTCGCCGCGCGAGTGGTCGCCACGCAGGATGCAGCTCGGATACTTCCAGGTGATCGCCGAACCGGTTTCCACCTGGGTCCAGCTAATCTTGGAGTGGTCGCCACGGCAATCGCCACGCTTGGTGACGAAGTTGTAGATGCCGCCCTTGCCGTCCTTGTCGCCCGGATACCAGTTCTGGACGGTGGAATACTTGATCTCGGCATTTTCGAGCGCGACCAGTTCCACCACTGCGGCGTGCAGCTGGTTTTCGTCGCGCATCGGGGCGGTGCAGCCCTCGAGATAGCTCACATAGGAGTCAGCTTCGGCGATGATCAGCGTGCGCTCGAACTGGCCGGTATTGCGCTCATTGATGCGGAAATAGGTCGACAGCTCCATCGGGCAGCGAACGCCCTTGGGGATGTAGACAAAAGAGCCGTCAGTGAAGACCGCCGAATTCAGCGTCGCGTAATAGTTGTCCGTCACCGGCACGACCGAAGCGAGATACTTCTGCACCAGCTCGGGATATTCGCGGATGGCTTCCGAGATCGAGCAGAAGATGATGCCGACCTTGGCCAATTCCTCGCGGAACGTGGTCACAACGGAGACGGAGTCCATCACCGCGTCGATGGCGATCTTGGGCCGCTCGACGCCGGCCAGAATTTCCTGCTCCTGCAGCGGAATGCCGAGCTTTTCATACATGCGCAGGATTTCGGGATCGACGTCCTCGAGGCTGGTCGGCCCCGGCGTCGATTTCGGCGCGGCGTAGTAATACATGTCCTGCAGGTCGAGCTGCGGGTAATGCACCTTGGCCCAGGTGGGCTCGGTCATGGTCAGGAAACGCCGATAGGCTTCCAGGCGCCACTCGAGCATCCACTGCGGCTCATTCTTCTTGGCCGAGATGAACCGGACAATGTCCTCACTCAGGCCCTTCGGGGCCATGTCGCTCTCGATGTCGGTCTCGAAACCGTACTTGTACTTGTCGACATCAAGCGCCAGCACCGAGTCGACGGTCTCGCGATCAATTTCTTCCTTGAGCGTGGGGATATCGGCGTAGTCCGCCATGTTGGCTTCTCCTATTTACCCGGCGGCGATTCAAGGTCGCCGCGAGCCGTCTAAAACTATGCAGCTTACGCCGCGTGTCCCTGCCGCGCCCGTTGGCGCTCAAGGATCGATTGGTAACCGGCGATGAAAGCATCGACATCGCCAGCGGTAGAATTCCAGCCCAGGCTGACGCGCAGGGCACATTCGGCAAGCGCCACCGGCACGCCCATGGCGGCCAATACGTGGCTCGGTCCGACCTTGCCGGATGAACAGGCCGAACCCGACGACACCGACAGGCCCAGCAGATCAAGCCCCATCATCGCCGTCGCATTGTTGACGCCGGGCATGGCAAAATTGGTGACATTGCCCAGCCGGTTGCCGCCAAAGATGACAGCGTCGGTCGGCAGCGCCTGTTCCAGCCGCGCCGTCAGCGCCGCCACATCAGCCGCCGCGTAGCGTCCGGCAATCGCCGCTGCTGCTGCGCCAAAGGCTGCGATCAGCGCCGTGGCTTCGGTGCCACCGCGCCTGCCCTGCTCCTGCCCGCCGCCCGGAATTAGCCGCGCGGTGTCGGCATGAGCCTTGACCAGCAACGCGCCGATGCCGGCCGGTGCGCCGATCTTGTGACCGCTGATAGCCATCATATCGGGTGCCGAGGCGGCAAATTCGAGGGGCAGCTTGCCCAAAGCCTGCACGGCGTCGATGAACAGTGTGTGTCTGGTCGGCCCAACCAGCGCATTGATGCGCCCGATCGGCTGGACCACGCCGGTCTCATTATTCACCCAATGCAGCGCCACCAGCAGATTGCCCTCGGCCGCCGCAATCACGCCGGACAATTGATCGAGATCAATGCTGCCATCAGCCAGCAGGCCAATAGTGAGCACCGGCAGACCCGTCGCCTCGGCCGCCTTGGACACCGCCGCATGTTCCCCGGCGCTGATCACGATGGCGTCTGCCGCAAAGGCCTTGGCGCCACCGACAATGGCCTGGGTGATGGCTTCGGTGGCCGAGCCGGTGAACACCACCTGCTTGCGTTCGGCCCCGGCCAGCGCGGCCACTTGGCTGCGCGCCGTCTCGATGAGATTGCGCAGAGCCCGGCCATGACCATGCACCGACGACGGATTTCCCGTCACGTCGAGCGCAGCCAGCAGCGCCGCCTTCGCTTCAGGCAGAAGCGGAGACGCGGCATTATGATCGAGATAGATCGCCGCTGGGGTCATCTGTTTTCCATAGGCGCATGCGCGCCGATCATACCATCCATGCCCGGATCGAGGCGCCGCAACGCCCCGGAAACCAAACACTTCTTGAAATTTGCCGCCCAACATCATTACAAGGGGCGCTCTTGCAGGCCGTTGTACGGCCGAAGACCCGTTTTTGAATAGTTCTAAACTGGTTTTTTCGACCCTGTTTTAGGGAGCGGTGCGCGCTTAGTCAAGCCGCTACACCGCCCTTGTCGGGCCGGGAAACCTCGCTAACAGAGCCCAAAGTGGCCGGAAAAGTTGACCATGCCAGAAGTAATTTTCAATGGGCCCGAAGGCCGTCTGGAAGGCCGTTACCAGCCCGGTAAGGAGCCCAATGCTCCTATCGCTATCGTATTGCATCCCCACCCGCAGTTCGGCGGGACGATGAATAACCAGATCGTCTACAACCAGTTTTACATGTTCGCCGAGCGCGGCTTTGCCGTCTTGCGTTTCAACTCGCGCGGCGTCGGCCGCAGCCAGGGCATGTTCGACCATGGCATTGGTGAACTCAGCGATGCCGCTGCCGCGCTCGACTGGCTGCAGGTCATCAACCGCGAATCGCGCGGCTGCTGGATTTCCGGCTTTTCCTTCGGCGCCTGGATCGGCATGCAGTTGCTGATGCGCCGCCCCGAAGTCGAGGGCTTCATTTCGGTGGCCCCGCCGGAAAACCTCTATGACTTCTCGTTCCTGGCCCCCTGCCCGTCCTCCGGCCTGATCATTCATGGCGACAAGGACCGCGTGGCCCCGCCCGCCTCGGTGCAGAAGCTGGTCGACAAGCTCAAGACCCAGAAGGGCATCGTCATCGAACAGCAGATCGTTGAGGGCGCCAACCACTTCTTCGAGGGCAAGGTCGACGAACTGACCGCCCGCTCGGCAGAATATCTCGACCGTCGTCGGGCGGAGATCGCCGCCGGCGGCGGGCGCTAGTTTCAAGCGCACACACGACGATCAGTTGGAAGGGACCTCATCCTGAGCCTGTCAAAGGACGGGGTCCCTCATACACCGACCTCGTGGTTCGACAGGCTGCCATGAGGACTCCATCTTCCTCAGGTTGCCAAAATGACCAAGTTCAAATCCGACTTCCTCCGCGTCCTCGATGAGCGCGGCTTCATTCACCAGATTTCCGATCCCGAGGGGCTCGACGCGCTCGCGCTCAAGGGCCCGATCAGCGCCTATGTCGGCTATGACGCCACGGCGACCTCGATCCATATCGGCAATCTGATTTCCGTCACCATGCTCTACTGGTTGCAGGAAACCGGCCACAAGGCGATCAGCCTGATGGGCGGCGGCACCTCCATGGTGGGCGATCCCTCGTTCCGCGACGATCAGCGCAAGCTTCTGACCGTCGAGCAGATCGACACCAATATCGAGAGCATCAAGCGCGTTTACGGCAATATTCTCAATTATGGCGGCTCCAACCCGGCCATGATGGTCAACAATGCCGATTGGCTGCTCAAGCTGAATTATGTCGAGTTCCTGCGCGATGTCGGCCGGCATTTCTCGGTCAACCGCATGCTGAGCTTTGATTCGGTGAAGCTGCGCCTCGACCGCGAGCAGTCGCTGAGCTTCCTCGAATTCAACTACATGATCATGCAGGGCTATGACTTCACCGAGCTGAACCGGCGCTATGGCACCGTGTTGCAGATGGGTGGATCGGACCAGTGGGGCAACATCATCAATGGTGTCGACCTCAACCACCGCATGGGCGGCGAGCAGCTCTATGCGCTGACCACGCCGCTGCTGACCAAGTCGAGCGGCGAGAAGATGGGCAAGTCGGCCACCGGGGCCGTCTGGCTCAATGGCGACCTCTTCAGCCCCTATGATTTCTGGCAGTATTTCCGCAATACCGAGGACGCCGATGTCGGCAAGTTCCTCAAGATCTTCACCCGCCTGCCGCTAGCCGAAATCGCCAAGCTGGAAGCTTTGGGCGGCACCGAGATCAACGAGGCCAAGAAGGTGCTGGCGACCGAAGTCACTGCCATCGTGCATGGCCGCGCCGCCGCCGAACAGGCTGCGTCCACCGCTGCCTCGACCTTTGAATCCGGCGCCATCGACCTGTCGCTGCCCACCGCGACGGTAACCCGGGCCGAACTCAATGACGGCATCGGTATTCTGGCCGCGCTGGTGACGGCAGGCCTGGCCGGCTCCAATGGCGAAGCCCGCCGCCACATCCAGTCGGGCGCTGTGCGCCTCAACGACACGGTGATCGAAGATGACAAGCTCAGCATCGGCGCCAACGCGCTGCTGGCCGAGGGCGTCATCAAACTCTCGGTTGGCAAAAAGCGCCATGCGCTGATCAAGCCGGTTTAGGAACCGGCTTGATCGTCGTCATCGTCAAGGGCTAGCGACTGTCCGCCGTGCAGTATGCGCAGGACATAGACGTGGCTCTCATCGACGGTGAAGACCAGGGAAGTGTGGGGCAAGATGCCGATGACACGAAGACCCCTTTTGGGGTCTCGAACGGTGCCCCGCTCTGCCCCATAGCGCAATGTAGCGATCCGACTCCTGACCTTGTCCACATAGCGGTGAGCGACGGCGTCGGACGCTTCTTGCGCCAGCCAGACGACCATGCGGCGCAAGTCCTGTTTGGCACTTTCCAGCAGGATGATGGACCGCTGCTTCATTCTGCGGCTTTATTGCCTGCTTCGTCTTTCTTGGCGGCAATCTCGTCAATGGTCCGGTGCAACTCATCAAACACCTCGTCGAGGGGATAGGTCTTCTCCCCTCCGGCCTGCCACCGCTCATAGGTCGGGATAACGTCCCGCTGTAGCCAGCGCTCGATTTCGGCATCGCGCTCCTGCAGCAGGCGAAGCCCTTCACGGACGACTTCACTACCTGATGCGTGTCCGCCCCGGCCCACCAATGCGTCGATAAAGTCCGACTGTGCGGCGGTTACACTGAATGTGCGTTTTTTCACATTGCTCATGCCAGTCACCTCCAGAACGGCCATTATAGCACCCGGTATGACCGATGCATACTACTCCCCGCGCGGCTGTTCCTTCGCCCGGAACTCGAACAATTCGCGGAACGCTCCTGGCACCAGAATGGACAGCGGGTTGATGCGGAACTGGGGGTTGTCCAGCGGCCCCTGCACGGCAAAGGTCACGCCGACCAGCCCTTCGCCCTGGCGGCCGCCCAGCAAGGGGCCGAGCAGCGGGATCTGCTGGAAGGCATTATTCAGCCCGAACAGCGGTACATAGGTGCCGGTCAGGTCGTATTGACGCTGATTGGTGTAGATGAAGCCGCGCATGGTGCCGCCCACCGTATCGCCGGTCAGCATGGCATTGGTCACTTCCACGCGGTCAGAGCGGCGCTGGAAATCCACCTCCGCCACGTCGAAATCCAGCCGGTTCTGCTGGGCGATGGCGGCGCGCGAATTGGAATGATTGCCCAGCACCTGGGCGACATTAGCCTCATCGACAATGGCGAAATCGCGCATCACCAACTGCCCGGCTTCCACATCCGCCGCCCGGTGCGTCGTCAGCACCAGGCTGCCGGTGCCGCCGGCGAGCTGGGAATAGACCCCGAGCAGGCGTAATATCGTGCCGGCGTCGTTGAAGGCCACCGACAGGGTGCGCCCATCCGGCGCCGGATTGGTGGTGACCGAGATGGCGTTGCCGTCGCTGAACTGCGCCGTCAGATTGGCGCGGCGCATGTCGCTGCCGCGCAGCAGCAGGTCGAGATCAACGTTGAAGGCGGTGGTGGCGTAGTAGCCCAGCGCCCGATCCAGTTTGACGGTGAGCGCGATGGTCTGGTCGAACTGGGTCGATTGCACGCCGCCCACCCCTTCGCCCAGCCCGAAGAACTGGCGCAGCATCGGCTTGAGGTCGAGCTGGCTGCCACTGACGCGCACCGCATAGCCGCCATCTATGGGCGTCATCACCAGCTGGGCATTATCGCCGGAGCTGAGCCCGAACTGGCTGAAATTGGCCTGCTGCAAGCCTTTGGTCGCGTGATAGGTGATGCCGCCCACGGCGCGGACGGTGCCGAAGGACAGGTCGATATTGGTGAGCTCGGTCACGTCCGCGCCCGGCTTGATGGTCGCGCTCAGCGTGCCTGAGGTGCCGGCGGCCTTGCGAATGCCGAGATCCTTGATGGTCAGCGCCGCATCCTTGAGGTCCACCGCCATCTGCAACGCGCCATCGGCGAGGGGCTGGGCCACGAAGCGCACCCGGCCGGAGAGGAATTCGGAGGCGTCAAAGCCCATCTTTGCCAGCTCGGCAACGTCAATGGTCGAGGCCAGGCGGAAACTCGGATCGGTGGTGGGGGTGCCGGCAATCTCGATTTCGGCCGGCATGCCGTCGATCTCCGCGGTGCCGCCGAGCTGGTAGCCATCCTGGGAAGCGCTGAACGCCAGCTGGCCATTGCCGATGTGACGCTCCTGAATCGGCTGGGTGCTGGCGAAATTGGAAACCGTGCCATTGACCACATAGTCGAGATCCATTGGCCGGCCGCTCGCTTCATCGGCAAGGCTGATGGTGGCGACCAGCCCCAGATCGACCGAGCCGGTGATGGCGGCCAGATCGATGGGCAGTTGCGCGCTGGCCAGCGCCTCGGGCTGCTGGGTCTTGATCAGGTCGAGCAGCGCCGGGATCGGCCCGGCAATATCGCCGGAAATTTCGAGGATATTCTCGGCCGGATTGGAATTATCCATCACCAGCGCCGGATTGCGGACGCGGATCGTGCCGGCCGCCGTGTCCAGCCGCCCGCCCGTCGCCGAGATGACGACATTGGCGTCATCGATCTGCAGCCGGCTCTCGCCGTCGATGGCGATCGGGTCCATTTCGACGGTGGGCTTGATGGCGACGCCGGTGCCGATCATGTCGATCTGCATGCCGCCCGTGGGAATCGGCTTGTCCTCGCCTTCCAGACTCATGGTGCCAACCGGGAATTTGAAATCGAGGCGCGCCTGCTTCACCTCGCCGGCCGTGACATTGGCCACGAACCAGTCCCGGCTCTCGCCGCCCATGACATAGGGCCAGAGGCGCTTGAGGTCGTCAGCACTGACGCCCTGCCCGGCCACTGTCATGTCCAGCCCAAGGCCGGCCTGTAGCAGATCGATGCGGCCGGTGGTTTCGACGGTCGCGTCACCCTTGCGGGCGATGAAGCGATCAATGCCCATGGCGCCATAGAGCGGCGCCGACCAGCCGGAAAACACCATGCTGTCGAAGGGCGTTTCCGGCGCGTCCATATCGTTGGGGTGGAGGACTACGTCCCGCGCCTTCAGCGAAATGCCGATGGTGGGGCCATAGGTGGCATCAAGCCCCATGGCGAAGACGCCCGAGACATAGGCGAAACTCTGGCCGATCTGCAGCGCCGCCTCATTGAGCACGAACTGGCCCGCCTCGGGCACCCAGTCGATATCCATGATCGAGCTGGCGACGGGGAAATAGGCGTCGGCGATGCGCAGATCGAGGCCGGTCAGGTCGATCTTGAACCGGCCATCGACCAGCTTGCCGCCGGCCGGCTCGAAATTGATATCCATGGACAACGCGCCAGCGCCCCGCATCGCCGCCATGCTGGTGGGATCGTCGATAAAGGGCAGGAAGGCGGCGAAGTCGATATTGGTGACATCGGCTTCGAGCCGGGAATTGCCCGCGTCATCGACGGTGCGCGACAGGCTGCCGGTCATCTTGCGGCCCCCCAGCACGGCCGAGAACGTACCATTGGTATTGCGGCGGTCAGGGGTGGGGCCGATCTCGAAATTGATCTTGTCGAAGCGCCGGAACAACCCATAGACGGCATCGTTGATGGCCACACTGCCATCGCGGATCACCAGCTTGGAAAAGCGCCCCTGCGCCGCCTGGGCGACGATATCGGCAATGCCCTGCTCGCTGGCTTCCAGATTATAGATCAGCCAGTCATTATCCGACCGCATCGGCACGGCCTGACCACTGCCGGCGACGTCGATGCCGCTGGCGCCAATGCCGACGCTGGGGAACGCATCTTCGCCCTCCTGCACCCGCACCGTCGCGCCGATTTCAGGATCATTGACCAGCTGGAAACTGGTGAGGCGCGGGCCGAACAAATCCTGCACCATCTGGATATGCGGCCGGACGATGGTCACGGTGGCGCCGGGCTGGCCGAACAGCGCCCTGGCCGGCGAAAACCCCACCTCCAGCGCATCCACCGCCACCCGGGCGCCGGTCTTGCCATCGGTGAACAGCACCGGCGTAAACTGGAGGACGGGCCAGACGCCGTTTTCCAGCGCCAGGTTCATTTCGCCGAGATCAAGGCTCGATGAGGCCGGCATGGCGGACTGCACCAGCGAGCGCACGGCCTGGCCGCCAAAAGGCAGCCGAACCGGCGTGATCAGCAGCACCAGATAGAGCAGGAGCGACAGCACAGCGGGCACGCCAAGCACCCACACGGCGAGCTTGGCCGCGTGCCTGGCAGGTGGCCGTTTGCGCAACGCAGACGGCGGAACAGCTGGGTCTGCGGAAAAGATTGACGCGCTCACTTGCTTCCAGAACGAGGCTTTGCCGGTATTTCTGGCACCCCAAGAATCAACCGCATAAGGCGGTCACTTGCCCAATGATACCGGCTGCAATATGGCACTGACACCCACATTATCGCGCACGCACCCCAGTTGAGGACAGGTTCCATGCCGGATTTGAGCGAAGGCGACATTGCTCCAGACTTCACGCTACCCCTGGATGACGGCTCCAGCTTCCATCTGGCGGCCGAGCGCGGCCGGCCCGTGGTGCTGTTTTTCTATCCCGAGGACGATTCGGGCGGCTGCACCGACGAGAATCGCGAATTCTCCGAACGCGCCGAAGCCTTCGCGCAACTGGGCGCCCGGCTGGTCGGGATTTCGCCCGACACCGTGGCCACTCACCTCAAATTCCGCAAGAAATACAATCTGGTACTGCCGCTGGCTGCCGACCCGGATCATGTGGCCATCGAGGCCTTTGGCGTGTGGAAGCTCAAGAAGCTCTATGGCCGCGAGTTCATGGGGCTGATCCGCACCTCATTCATCATCGATGAAGAGGGCCGTGTCGCCCGCATCATCCGCGCCACCCGCATTCTCGGCCACGCCCAGAAAATGCTCGATGCCCTGGCGCTCCATGTCGCTGACACGCCTCACAAATAGCCTTTGTTAACCATGGCGGGTCATACTCCGCTCACCATGTTCTTCGGCGTCACGGGGTATGTTGCGTGCGTAACCAGGCCAGTTTCGGGCGCTCCGATAGCGGAGCTGCCAAGCCCAGCCGTCCCGGCGTCCACCCTGCCCTGTTCTACGGCATGTTCACCCTGCTGCTGGCCGGCAACGGCCTGCTCGGCACTGCCGTCCTGTTCTCGCCCGATATTTCCAAGCTGCTGAGCGGCCAGAACGAACAGGTCATCGAAGCTTACGAAAACCGCATCGCCCAGTTGCGGGTGGAAGTGGACCGCTTGCATTCGCGCAGCTATGCGCAGGCCGGCGACATCAATTTGCAGTTGCAGGAACTGGCCCAGCAGCAGGACGTGCTGCTCGAACAGCATCAGCTGGTGCGCGTGCTGGTCGACAAAGCCGGCGAATTGGGCATCGAGGCGGTCGCCGCCATGCCGATGGCCAGCCCTGACACCGCCGCCCTTACCCCGGGCGGCAATCCCGATATCAATGCGACAGCCGCCGCCGTGGCCCAGATGATGGGCGAAACCCAGTTCGCCATGACCTCCATTGCCGAAACCGCCACCGCGCGGACCGACAGCATCGTCTCCGAACTGTCCGGCCTCGGCATTCGCGTATCCCTGCCGGCGCAACTGGATGGCGTCGGCGGCCCGCTGCTGGCGGCGCTGGACGATGCCGAGCCATCCCCGATGATCGATGACGCCAATGCCGTGATGGCGGCGCTGATGCGCTACAAGGTGGCGCGCGACAGTATCGACGGCGCGCCGATCCACATGCCGATCACCGGCAGCTTTCGCCAGAGTTCCACCTTCGGCAACCGCACCGATCCGTTCACCGGTGGCCGGGCTTTCCATTCGGGGCTCGATTTCGCCGCCCCAAGCGGCACCACGGTGTTCAGCGCCGGCAAGGGCGTGGTGAGCTTTGTCGGCACCAAGTCAGGCTATGGCAAGGTGGTGGAAGTCACCCATGCCAACGGGCTGATCAGCCGCTATGCCCATCTCTCCGGCTATCTCAGCGCCGAAGGCCAGGCGGTCAATACCGGCACGCCTATCGCCAAGGTCGGCTCCACCGGCCGCTCCACCGGCCCGCATCTGCATTTCGAAGTGCGCAAGGCCGACAACCCGATCAACCCCAAGGCCTTCCTCGAAGCCGGCAAGCGCCTGCTGGCGCTGCTGGGGTAGTTTTGGGCCGTGGGCGGCTCTCTCCGCAGGGCGGTGCGTGGGGCACCCCCACCCTTGATCCCTCCCCACAAGGGGGAGGGAGACGATGAACACAGCCATCTCAACCTGCGCCTCCCTCCCCTTGATGGGGAGGGAATGAGGGTGGGGTGGGGTGGGGCCAAGCACACCGGCCCACCAGCTTCGATTAATCCGACACGACATCCGTGGCGACACCAACACGCTGGGCCAATGCGGCTTCCATGAATTCATCCAGATCACCATCCAGCACCAAAGCCGGCTGGCCGCTTTCGACGGCGGTGCGCAGGTCCTTGACCATCTGGTAGGGCTGCATCACGTAGCTGCGGATCTGGTGGCCCCAGCCGATATCGGTCTTGCTCGACGCCTGGGCGTTGGCCGCCTCTTCGCGCTTCTGCAATTCGGCCTCGTAGAGCCGCGACTTCAGCATCGCCATGGCGGTTGCCCGGTTCTTGTGCTGGCTGCGCTCCTGCTGGCAGGCCACGACGATGCCGGTGGGCACGTGGGTGATGCGGATGGCCGAGTCGGTGGTGTTGACGTGCTGGCCACCGGCGCCCGAGGAGCGATAGGTGTCGACCTTGAGGTCGGCGTCGCGGATTTCGATGTCGATGGAGTCATCGACCACCGGATAGACCCAGACGCTGGAGAAGCTGGTGTGGCGGCGCGCCGCCGAATCATAGGGGCTGATCCGCACCAGCCGGTGCACGCCGCTCTCGGTCTTCATCCAGCCATAGGCATTGTGCCCCTTGATCAGGATGGTCGCCGATTTGATACCCGCCTCTTCGCCATCGTGCATTTCGATGACTTCGACCTTCATCTTCCGCCGTTCCGCCCAACGGGTGTACATGCGCAGCAGGATATTGGCCCAATCCTGGCTCTCGGTGCCGCCGGCGCCGGAGTGGATTTCGACATAGCAGTCATTAGCGTCGACTTCGCCCGAGAGCAGCGTCTCGATCTGGCGACGGCGTGCCGATTGCTTGAGTTCAAGCAGCGCATTCTCGGCTTCCTTGACGATTGCGGCGTCGCCTTCGGCTTCGCCCATCTCGATCAATTCGACATTGTCGCGGATGCCGGCTTCCAGCTCGCGCACGGTTTTGACCGCGACGTCGAGTTCATCGCGGTCGCGCATGGCGCCGCGGGCCTTTTCCGGATCATTCCAGAAATCGGGGGATTCAGTCTGCGCGTTCAGCGCGTCGAGGCGAAGTTCTGCAGTATCCCAGTCAAAGATGCCTCCTCAGCAGGGTCAAAACCTGCTCGATTTCGGCGACGGTCTTTTCGATTTCCGTACGCATTGGACAATTCCTTCAGTAACGGCGCTCCGTTTAGCGGACCGGGAGAGTGGGATCAACCCGCCCCATCAGCATGTCATTGTCGTCGCTTCGGCGCCGATCTATTATCCGTCCCGCCTGTGAGGAGGTATAATCATGTTTGCAAGACTGATTACCGTCGGCGCGACCGTCCTGGCTATGGGATCAATCGCGCTGGCGCAGGACGTGTCTGTCGCCAAAGGGGAGCGGATTTCCAAGATCGGGGGCTGTCACGATTGTCATACCCCCGGCTTTGGCGAGGCCAATGGCGTGCTGGACCCCGCCATGGCGCTGATCGGTAGCCCGGTGGGTTACCAGGGCCCCTGGGGCACCACCTATGCCGCTAATCTGCGTCTGGTCGCCGCCAAATATTCGGAAGACGAGTTCGTCACCTATCTGCAGACGTTCGAGGCGCGGCCGCCCATGCCCTGGTTCAACGTGCATGTGCTCGACGAGTCCGAGCTCCGCTCGCTGCACCAATATATCATCTCGCTGGGCGAGCCGGGCGAACCTGCCCCCAGCTATGTGCCGCCGGGCAAAACCCCGAAGACACCCTATTTCGTCTTCGTGCCGGTGATGCCGGGAGGCTGACGCCACTACGGGTCTGCGCCCACGGCGCGGGCCCCTCTATTAGCGCTGCGACTTAGCGAATTTACGCAGGGCCGTGTCCCGCTTGATGCGCGAGACCCGGGAGAGAAAGAACACGCCATTCATCTGCTCGATCTCATGCTGGGCGACGCGGGCGACAAACCCATCGAAGCGCTGCTGCTGGCGCACGCCATCGGCGTCATCATAGGCGATCTCGGCCCAGATCGGCCGCAACACCGGAACCTCGATGCCCGGCAGCGATACCGAGCCCTCCATGCCAGCAGCCGTCTCGTCGGCGGTCTGGATGATTTCGGGGTTATACAGCACGCGATAGTCGCGCTGGCTCAGCTCCGTCGCCACACTGATCACCACCAGCGGTTCGGCAAGGCCCAGATGCGCCGCCGCCAGACCATAGGCCTGCGCTTCTCGCGTGGCGGCGAGCAAAGCTTCCCCAGCCCCCAGCATGGCCGCATCGACCGGCCGGGCCGGTGCGCACTGGCTCAAAGCGGCGTCGGGATAGACGACGAAATCACCCACTAGAACAGCCCGCCACGCCCGAGATTGGGCTGCACCCACTGGCCGGTATTCTGATCATAGACCAGGCGATTGCCGTCGGTTTGCGGCTGCGGCGTGCCCTGCTGCGGCGCAAAGCCCGAGTCATATTGCTGCTGCATCTGCTGCTGGCGCAGGGCGGCATCATAGGCATTGACGTCGACGCCGATCACCGAGGTCATCTGGTTCGGCCCGGTGCCGGGCTTGAACGCTTCCTCAATCGCCGCCTCGCCCTCGAAGGCTTTGACGCCGGAATTGGGGTTGATCCAGGCCGTGCTCATGCCGGGCGGCACGTTGAACGGCGTCGGCGGCTTGCCGGCGAGCGCCTTGGCCATGAATTCGGTAAAAATCGGCACGGCAAAGCTGCCGCCGGTCACCGAGCTGCCCATCGAGCGCGGCTGGTCGTAGCCGACATAGACGCCAACCACCAATTCCGGGGTAAAGCCGACGAACCAGGCGTCCTTGTAGTCATTGGTGGTGCCGGTCTTGCCGGCCACCGGGCGGTTGAGCCCCTTGGCGCCGGTGCCGGTGCCGCGCTGCACCACGCCTTCCATCATCGAGGTGATCTGGTAGGCCGTCATCGGATCGAGCACCTGCTCGCGATTGTCGACGATCAGCGGCTCGCCCTGCCCGCTCCAGCCCTCGGCGACGCAGCCCTGGCAAAGGCGCTGGTCGTGCTTATAGACGGTGGCGCCATAGCGATCCTGAATCCGGTCGATCAGCGTCGGCACGATCTTGCGGCCGCCGTTGGCAATGGTGGCATAGGCGGCGGTCATCCGCATATCGGTGGTTTCGCCGGCCCCCAGCGCCATCGCCAGCACTGGCTGCATGGTGTCGTAGACGCCGAACATCTTGGCATATTCGGCCACCAGCGGCATGCCGATATCCCGAGCCAGCCGCACCGTCATGACGTTACGACTGCGCTCGATGCCGCGCCGCAGCGTCTGCGGGCCATAAAACTGCTGCGCGTAGTTTTCCGGCCGCCAGATCGAGCCATCGGCATTGCGGATCTCCACCGGCGCATCCAGCACCACCGAGGCCGGCGTATAGCCATTGTCCAGCGCTGCCGCATAGACGATGGGCTTGAATGACGAGCCGGGCTGGCGCAGCGCCTGGGTGGCGCGATTGAACTCGCTCAACGCGTAGGAGAAGCCGCCGACCATCGACAGCACGCGGCCGGTGCGCGGGTCCATCGCCACCAGCGCGCCTTCGATTTCGGGGATTTGCTCGAGCGTATAGATGCCATCCTTGCCCGCAACCGGCGAGACATAGACCACATCCCCCACTTTAAAGATGTCCTGCACCGGCTTGGAAACCCATTTGATTTCCGGGCCGGACAATGTGCCTTCCAGCCGTGCTTCCGCGACACCGCCGCCGGCGACGATTTCGGGGCGCAGGCCAATATGGGCCTCATTGCTCCCGACCTCGAGCACCACCGCCAGCTGCCATTCGGGCACGTCATTCAGCGGGATGACCTTGGCGACATCCAGACCCCAATCCTCGCCGATTTCGATGCTTGCCACCGGCTCGCGGAACCCCTTGGTGTGGTCAAAGGCGATCAGCCCGTCCATCACCGCCTTGCGGGCATATTCCTGCAGCTTGGGATCAAGCGTGGTGCGCACCGATAAACCACCGCCATAGAGCTGGTCCTCGCCATAGAGCTTGGCCAGCTCGCGGCGCACTTCCTCGGTGAAATAGCCGGCCGAATACAGCCGATTGCCCGAAGCGCGCGGCACCACGGTCAGCGGCTCCTCGCGGGCCTCCGCCACCTCTTCGGGGGTGACGTAGCCATTCTCCTGCATCCTATCGAGCACCCAGTTGCGGCGTTCGACAGCAGCTTTGGGATTGCGGAACGGATGGTAATTATTGGCGCCCTTGGGGAGCGCGGCGAGATAAGCCACTTCCGACAGCGTCAGCTGATACAGCGCCTTGTCGAAGTAGTTGAGCGCCGCCGCCGCCACGCCATAGGTCTGGCCGCCCACCGTGCCCATGAAAATCTCGTTGAGATACAGCTCGAGAATCTTGTCCTTGGAGAAGGTCGATTCAATCCGGATCGCCAGCAGCGCTTCCTGAATCTTGCGGTCCCAGGTCTGCTCGCTGGTCAGCAGGAAATTCTTGGCGACCTGCTGGGTGATCGAGGAACCGCCACCCTGAATCGCCGAATTGCCATCCATCCGCGCCAGCAGATTGTCGCGCAATGCGCGGACCACCCCATCGATGGAAATGCCACCGTGATTGTAGAATTCCTTGTCCTCGGCCGACAGGAACGCCTCGATCAGCAGCGGCGGCATGGTTTCGATCGGCTGGAACAGCCGGCGCTCGCGGGCGAATTCGGCCAGCAGCGCCCCATCGGCGGCATGCACGCGCGTCGTCACCGGCGGCTGGTAGTCCTTGAGCACGGTATAGTCGGGCAATTGGGCGGCGACCGAGGTCAGATACACCGCCGCCACGCCGATTCCGGCGAGCGCCAAGAACATCCCAAAGCCAAAAATCCAGCCGAGCAAGCGCAGCATATAGTCATTCTCTCCGGCGGCGGACCAGCGTCGGCCCGCCGAAAACCATCCGACGCGGCGCCTGCGGAGCGCGCCCGACACACCGCAGAATCATACCAGACAGCGACCCGAAAGTGGATCAAAAGCCCGACATGACAGAGCGTTACCCGGCGCTTGGCGCAGCCCGTGACGGAATTATCACATCACTCGTCGGGGGCCAGGCTGTCGAAATAGGTGGAAATGCCCCGCGCCAGCGCGTCGGCGGTACGGTCCTGCCATTGGCCCTGCAGCAGATTGGCCATGTCGTCGGCGTTGGATAAAAACCCCAGTTCCACCAGCACCGACGGCACATCAGGCGCCTGCAGCACGAAGAAATCGGCCTGCCGCACTGGGAAGCGGCGCAGTTCGACGCTCGGCTCCAGTTGATGCACGATGGCCTGTGCCGCCATGAACGAGAGATGCCGCATTTCGCGCCGCATCAGATCGAGCAGGATATCCACTACGGCAGGCGCCATTTGCGGCATGGCGAAGCCGGCGATCACGTCGGTCTTGTTCTCGCTATCGGCCAGCACCTTGTCGAGCACATCGGTGGCCTTCTCGTCCCTGGTATAGACGCTGGCGCCCCGGATTTCGGGCTGCTGGAAGCTGTCGGCATGGATCGAGATGAACAGATCAGCCTTGTTGGTCCGCGCCAGCGCCACGCGTTCCTCCAGTCGCAGAAAAGTATCGTCCTGCCGGGTCAGCGCCACATCGAAGCGCCCCGAGCCCACCAGCAATTCTTGCAGGCGCAGCGCAAAGGCCAGCACGATGTCCTTTTCCCTGATGCCCGTCGCCGTCTCCGCGCCGCTGTCGATGCCGCCATGACCGGGGTCGATAACCACCAGCGGGCGCGTCGCAATGGGCAGTTCCGAGCCGCCGGCGGGTGTCGGCGCCGTCGCGACCGGCGCTACCGTGCCGGCCAGGTCGCGCGCCACATTGGCGGCAAATTCGTCAGCCGTCGCCGGGATGATATCCACCACCAGCCGGGCCGGCTGATCCTCGAACGGATCGAGCACATAGGCCTGCTGCACCTGTGCGGGCGCAGACAGCACCAGCGTGGTGCGCACCCGGTCGGGCGCCGCCTGCTCCACCTGATAATCGGCAATCATGCCCTCGCCCGCCGGTTCGCCATTCGGCTCCGGCACCGACAGGGTCGCCGCCCGCACATCGATGGCCAGCCGATCGGGGTCGCTCAGCGACACCAGCGCGAATTCGGTCCGGTCCGCCAGATCGATCACCAGCCGCGCCCGCTCCGGCGTGGCCGAGACGCGCACATCCATGACATTGGGCAGCGCAATCGGCGCCGTCGCCACCGGCGCAGCGTCGGCGGGCACGTCCTGGGCCTGCACCGCGCCAAGCACAGCGCAGGCGACCACCAGCTGAAGAACAAGCAAACGAAGGGATTTCAACAAGCGCAGACCGGCCCCATATTCTTGTCAGCGCCCTGTGCCACCCGGATCGGGCGATTCTACGGCGCGTCGGCTCTTATGCGATGATTTGCACAGCGGGCCAAGAACGCCCGACACAACCTCCGACACAATGGTTTGAGCGTGTCGATTTTGACTTTCCTGTTGCCATTCTGATGCAACATCCCTACACGCTAAACAGGAGGCGCATGCTTCTTGCGGAACCAGTTTTATGTTGCCCCTCGGGCAAATGACAGCGGCGCGGGAGGTGGCCAGCCAACGGGGCGGAGAAAATTCCCCGAAGACTGGTTCAGAAGCGGCAAATCCTGCGCTTCGCGACAAATTTCGGTCCCCCTGGACCGGACGGTTGCCATTCATCCCTGGATGTCAGGCAACCCAATAGGAAGAGGTCAGATGGCCCGCAAGCGGACAGAACGCGACGCGATCGAGATTACCGATTGCCGTTTTGCCACGCTGCATCTTCCGGCCGTGACCATACATACCCGCGCGCTCAAGGCAGAGCTTCTGCGCGCCAATCCCCCCAAACCATTCGCCTCGCACAGCGCCACCAGAAGGATGCCGGCTATCCGGCGGCCTCTTGTCGGCGCGCGAGCGCGCGGAGTTCACTTTTATGGCTACCAAGAGAATGCTGGTGGATGCCATCCACCCGGAAGAAACACGGATTGTCGTTACGGCGGGTAACCGCCTTGAGGAATTCGACTTTGAATCGGCCCAGCGCCGCCAGCTGCGGGGCAATATCTACCTCGCCAAGGTAACGCGCGTTGAGCCGTCGCTGCAGGCTGCCTTCGTGGAATATGGCGGCAATCGCCATGGCTTCCTGGCCTTCAGCGAAATTCACCCCGACTATTACCAGATCCCGGTTGCCGACCGCGAAGCCCTGCTGCGCGACGAAGAGGCCGAGGACGATCATCATGATGATCACCACGACGACGAGATCTCGTTGCCGGAAGGCGTCACCGAGCCCGACGCCGACGCCGATCCGCAGGATGATGGCGACGCCAGCCATATCGAACAGGCCCCGGTCAATTCCGAGCCGGTCGAATCGATCGGTGGCGCCGACGCGCTTGAGGAAGTGCCGGAGCGTCGTCGTTCCAGCAATAATCGCCGTCACTACAAGATCCAGGAAGTCATCAAGCGCCGGCAGGTGATGCTGGTGCAGGTGGTCAAGGAAGAGCGCGGCAATAAGGGCGCGGCTCTCACCACCTACCTGTCGCTGGCTGGCCGTTATTCGGTGCTGATGCCCAATACCGCCCGTGGCGGCGGCATTTCGCGCAAGATCACCAACGCTGCCGACCGCAAACGCCTCAAGGAAATCACCTCCGATCTGGAAGTGCCGCAGGGCATGGGCGTGATTTTGCGCACCGCCGGCGCCTCGCGCACCAAGGCCGAGGTCAAGCGCGACTTCGAATATCTGATGCGCCTGTGGGAGAGCGTGCGCGAGCTGACGCTCAAGAGCCAGGCTCCGTGCCTGGTCTATGAGGAAGGCTCGCTGATCAAGCGGACCATTCGCGACCTCTACAACAAGGACATCGATGAAGTGTTCGTGGCGGGCGACAACGCCTACCGCGAAGCCAAGGACTTCATGCGCATGATCATGCCGAGCCACGCCAAGAACGTGCAGCTCTACAAGGATGATCAGCCGCTGTTCTCCAAGTATGGCATTGAAGCCCAGCTCGATTCGATGTTCTCGCCCACGGTCACCCTGCCCTCCGGCGGCTATATCGTGATCAACCCGACTGAAGCGCTCGTTTCCATCGACGTGAACTCGGGCCGCTCCACCAAGGAGCACAATATCGAGGACACCGCGCTCCAGACCAATCTGGAAGCCGCCGAGGAAGTCAGCCGCCAGCTCCGCCTGCGCGATCTGGCCGGCCTGATCGTCATCGACTTCATCGACATGATGGAGAACCGCTCCAACCGGGCCGTCGAGCGCAAGCTCAAGGATTGCCTGAAGGACGACCGCGCCCGCATCCAGGTTGGCCGCATTTCGCACTTTGGCCTGATGGAAATGAGCCGTCAGCGCATCCGCTTCGGCGTCGTCGAAAGCTCCACCCACAAGTGCCCGATCTGCGACGGCACCGGGCTGGTGCGTTCGGTCGAGTCGCTGGCGCTGATGATCATGCGCCATATTGAGGAGCATGTGCTGCGCCGCCAGGGCCAGTCGATCAACGTCCGCGTCCCGGTCGACGTCGCGCTCTACATCCTCAACTTCAAGCGCGAGACTCTGGTCGCGCTGGAAATCCGCAATCAGCTGTCGATCACCATCACCGCTGACGGCAAGTTGACCGGTCACCAGTTCGCCATCGAAAAGGGCGAAGCCCGCGTCATGGCCTACACCGACACCCGCGTCACCGAGCACGTCCGGGTTGATAGCGCCATCATCGAAGACGCCGATGAGGACGAGATCGACGAAGTCGAGGTCGAGGCCGAAGTCGAAGAGCAGCCCGCCGAAGCCGGTGAAGGCGAAAACGGCCGTCGCCGTCGCCGTCGCCGCCGTCGTGGCGGTGAACGCAGCGACGACGCCACCGCCCAGCCGCAGCGCGCTGCAGCTCCGGTCGCCGTCGAAAGCGAGACCGAAGCCGACGCCGAGGGTGACGCTGACGACGAGGGCAATGACGCGCCGGCATCCGGCGATGCCCAGTCCGATGACGAGCCGCGCAAGCGCCGTCGCCGGGGCCGCCGTGGCGGTCGCCGCAATCGTCGCGATGGTGAAGAGACCGGCACCAATGCCGCAACGTCGGACGACAGCGTAACGGTCACCGAGACCGAAGCGGTTGCCGTCGAGGCTGCGCCTGAAGTGGCCAAACTCGAACCGGTCGCCGCCGACGCTCCGGCCGAAAAGCCCAAGCGCACCCGTCGCAAGAAGGTGGAAGAGACCGCTGAGTCCGCACCGCTGGAATCGGCTCCGGTCGCAGCAGTGCCCGAGGCTGATGCCGACGCTGAAGCCGAAGCGCCTGCCGCTGAGGAAAAGCCCAAGCGCAAGCCGCGGGCTCGCAAGCCCAAGGCCGAAACCGCTGAAGCCGCTCCGGCTGACTCGGTGACTGAAGCTGCCGCGCCCGTCGCCAAGGCCCCAGCCCGCCGGCCGGCTGCCCCCAAGGCGGCTCCGGTTGCAGCTGCGCCAGCTGAGACCGCACCGGTTGCGGCTGCACAGGCTGAGGCAACACCCGCTGACGAGGCCGAAGCGCCCAAGCCGCGCCGCGCCAAGAAGGAACTGCCGGCCGAGGGGGTTGTCGTGACCTCCAGCGCCGCCCCCAAGGCGGAAGCCGAAGGCGAGGAGCAGCCCGAGCCGAAGAAGAAAGCCGGCTGGTGGCAGCGCCGCCTCGGTCTAGGCTAGAAACACCAAAGGCGGCCTCCGGGCCGCCTTTTTTTTGATCTGAGTGGAGCGCGTGGCGCTTGCGGCGAGCCCCCTCACCCGTCCCAAACGCGGTGTCATCCCGGCCTTGAGCCGGGACCCATCCTGAGATGAATCCACCGGCGCGATCCGAGGATGGGCCCCGGCTCAAGGCCGGGGTGACATCGTGGGGTGGGGCGAGATGTGTGTTTGGCCACCGGCCAAATCCCCTCGCCCCGCCGGGGAGAGGGTTAGGGTGAGGGGTGCGATTGCCGGACACCACACGCCCCTGCGGACAATCCTACCCCTCGAACCGCACCAGCGGCGTATCCGCCCGCAAATACAGCGGATGCTTGGGCGAGCCATCACCATTGGTACCGAAGCACCACAGCCCCACGCCATCGCCGCGCAATGCCGCCACCAACGCCGCCCCGGCCGGCGCCAGCGCCTTGTTGAGCTTGCCGTGGCACAGCACCACCAGATCGGCTCCCGCCGCTGCCTGGAGGATCGCTGGCAGATTGGCGTCGGACACCGCCACCACGCCGGGTTCGAGCAGCATCTTGGGATGGGTGGCGCGATAGTCGCCGACATTGGCCTTGACCATCGCCGCATAGCCTTCGCGATTGGCAAAAGTCCATTCGCGGGCGCAGGTGGGGTCGTTGACCGTGGCGTCGGCGGTGCTGGGGTTCATGCCGATAAACAGCACATAACGCTCGGGGAAGCGCTCGCCGGTCCAGCGCCGCATCAACTGGCGGTGACGGCCATCGGGGCTCATCACCGCGTCGCCATTGACGCCCGGCATCAGCTTCAGCCGGACCTTGCCGCCAGGGTCATGCGCCGCAAGGCTCATGCCGTCAGATCGCTCGGTGGCATCAGGCCGTGGATCAGCGAGGCGGTGGTGATCGTATTGGCCAAGAGGCACGCAATGGTCATCGGCCCGACGCCGCCCGGCACCGGCGTAATGGCGCCGGCGACGTCCTTGGCCGTGGCGAACTCCACATCGCCCACCAGCCGCGTCTTGCCCTCGCCCTTGTCGGGCGCCGGCACGCGATTGATGCCCACATCGATCACCGTGGCGCCCGGCTTGATCCAGTCGCCCCTGATCATCTCGGGCCGACCCACGGCGGCAACCACGATATCGGCGCCGCGCACCACGTCAGCCAGATTCTGCGTCTTGGAATGGGCGACGGTGACGGTGCAATTCTCGCGCAGCAGCAGCTGCATCATCGGTTTGCCCACCAGATTGGAGCGGCCGATGATCACCGCATTGAGCCCGGCCAGCGAACCCAGCTGGTCACGCAGCAGCATCAGACAGCCCAGTGGCGTGCAGGAGACCGGCCCGGGGAGCCCGATCTGCACCTTGCCAACATTGGCCGGGGTGAAGCAGTCGACATCCTTGGACGGCGCGATAGCCTCGATCACCTTGATGGAATCGATATGGGCCGGAAGCGGCAATTGCACAAGAATGCCATGCACTTGCTCGTCGCTGTTCAAGCGCCGGACCAGCTCCAGCAATTCGGCTTCGCTGACATCTTCGGCCAGTTCATATTTGAACGAGGCCATGCCCACTTCGGCGGTCTGCTTGGCCTTGTTGGTCACATAGACCTGACTGGCCGGATCATGCCCGACAATCACCACGGCAAGGCCCGGTGTAATGCCATGCTCGGCCTTGAGGCGGCTCACATGGCCGGCGACGCGGGTCCGCAGTCCCTCGGCAAAACTCTTGCCGTCGATGATCTTGGCCGTCATGGAAACCTCCTGATGCTGCAACGTGGCGCAGCAATAGAAAAGACGGCGGGCTTCGTCTACCGTCTTGGAGCAAACAGCACGCGGAGCGGCCATGTATAAACAGAAGACCCAGGCTGATACCGGCGATGTCGATGAATTTCTGGCAGCCGTGCCGGACCCGGTCAAACGCGCCGACAGCTATGCCTTGATCGCCCTGATGCAGCAGGTCAGCGGCGAGCCACCCGTGCTGTGGGGCAGCATGATCGGCTTCGGCCGCTATCACTATAAATACCCCACCGGCCATGAGGGTGACGCCTTCCTCATCGGCTTCGCGCCGCGCAAAGCCGAATTCAGCCTCTATCTGATGGGCTGCTATTTCCCCGAGGAGACCGAGCGCCGTGATGCGCTGCTGGCGCGGCTGGGCAAGCACCGCATGGGTAAGGCCTGTCTCTACATCAAGCGGCTCAGCGATATCGACATTGAGGTGGTGCGCGAGCTGAGCGAAATCTCGGTGCGCGTATTGCGCGCGACCTATCCCGATCCCTGAAAAGAAAAAGACCGCAATGGCATTGCTGCCATTGCGGTCTGGGGAACGTCGGCCAACCGCGCTGTTGAGGGCTTGGGGGACAAGCGGCCAGCACATCGTTCCTCGCTCACCGGTTTGCATGGGTCGCTTGCCGTGCCAGTGAACTGCCTGAGAAGATGGGGGCCAATTGCGGCAATAAAAGAGCCCATCACACCGATGTGAAACAAGTGCCAGCGCGGCCCCGCAGTTGAAGCGCCGCCCAGAAGCTGTCATCTAAAATGGCTAGACGTTGCCCGGATACGCAGCGCCCGATTCCGCCCGCAGGCAGGCCCGATCCGGGGTCTGCGAGATGAAAGAGCACCATGACCACAATCAGCCCGCCACGCCTCGATAAACAGTCCTTCACCGATCCGGCACTGGCCTGGGAGCATCTGGCGGCGCTCTATCACCGCAATACCAGCTTCATTCGCGGCCATCTGGCCGAGCTGGCGCGGGGCGTGGTGCCCGAAGGCCGGGTGCGCGCCTGCTACCCGCAGGTGGAAGTGCGCTCCACCAGCTATAGCCGGCACGAGAGCACCCTGCCCTATGGGTTCCTGCATACCCCCGGCCTCTACCGCACCACGGTGACGGCGCCCGATCTGTTCCGCACCTATTTCCAGGACCAGTTCGCTGCCATTCTCAACAATCACGGCGGCACCATCGACATCGCCGAATCCGACACCCCGATCCCGCTGCATTTCGCCGTGCAGGCCAATGAGCGGGTTGATGGCGAGGCGCTCAACGCCCTCAACATCCCGCTGCGCGATGTGTTCGATGCGCCCGATCTGGCCAATACCGACGACGAAATCGCCAATGGCACCTTCGTGCCCCCCAAGGGCGGACCCTACCCGCTCTCGACCTTCACCGCGCCGCGCGTCGACTATTCGCTGTTCCGGCTCAGCCACTACACCGGCACCGACGCCGCCCATTTCCAGAACTTCGTCATCTTCACCAATTACGCCTTCTACATCGACGAATTCTGCCGCATCGCCAAAACCTATATGCAGGACGGCCACACCCATTACGAGAGCTTCATCGAGCCCGGCAATGTGGTGACCGATAACGCCCTGCGCGGCGGCAATGTCGCCGGCACCGCCCCGGTGCGCGCGCCGCAAATGCCGGCCTATCATCTGACCGCCCCCAAGGGGCGTGGCATTACCATGGTCAATATCGGCGTCGGCCCCTCCAACGCCAAGACCATCACCGACCATATCGCCGTGCTGCGCCCGCATGCCTGGATCATGCTGGGCCACTGCGCCGGCCTGCGCAATTCCCAGGAGCTGGGCGATTACGTGCTGGCCAATGCCTATGTGCGGGAAGACCATGTGCTCGACGCTGATCTGCCGCTGACCGTGCCGGTGCCGGCGCTGGCCGAAGTGCAGGTGGCGCTGGAACAGGCGGTGGAGGAAATCACCCACACCGCCGGCGTCGAAACCAAGAAGATCATGCGCACCGGCACCGTCGCCACCTTCGACAACCGCAATTGGGAACTGCGCGACCAGACCGAGATCGTGCGCCAGCTCAGCCAGTCCCGCGCCGTGGCGCTGGACATGGAAAGCGCCACCATCGCCGCCAACGGCTTCCGCTTCCGCGTCCCCTACGGCACCCTGCTCTGCGTCTCCGACAAGCCGCTGCATGGCGAACTGAAACTCCCCGGCATGGCCTCGGACTTCTACCGCACCCAGGTCAACCGCCATTTGCAGATCGGCCTGCTCGCCATGGAAATCCTCCGCGACCAGCCCGCCGAACGCCTCCACTCCCGCAAACTCCGCAGCTTTGCAGAGACTGCGTTTCAGTAGCACCGCGCCTGCCCCACCCACCGAACGATACCTCCCCCTTGACGGGGGAGGCTAGGAGGGGGTGCGAGAGCCCCGATGATCGAGGACACCCCACCCTTGATCCCTCCCCGCAAGGGGGAGGGTATCGACTGAAAATTCTGTGCGTCAAAACAAAAAAGCCCGGCATCACTGCCGGGCTTTTCCAATTCAATTCGTCGAAAACTTAGCGGCCCTTGACCACCGAATAGCCGGCATATTTCGCCGTCGAGCCGAGCTGCTCTTCGATGCGGATCAGCTGGTTATACTTGGCCAGGCGATCCGAGCGTGACAGCGAGCCGGTCTTGATCTGCCCGCAGTTGAGCGCCACGGCGAGGTCGGCAATGGTCGAATCCTCGGTTTCGCCCGAGCGATGCGACATCACCGAGGTGTAGCCAGCGCGGTGCGCAGTATCGACGGCATTGAGCGTCTCGCTGAGCGAGCCGATCTGGTTGACCTTGACCAGGATCGAGTTGGCGACGCCCATCTTGATGCCCGACACCAGGCGCTGCGTGTTGGTGACGAACAGATCGTCGCCGACCAGCTGCACCTTCTTGCCGATGGCCTCGGTCAGCGCCTTCCAGCCGTCCCAATCGTCCTCGGCCATGCCGTCTTCGATAGTGATGATCGGGAAGCGATTGGCCAGATCTTCGAGGTAGCGCACGTTTTCCTCGGACGACAGCGACTTGCCCTCGCCGACCATCTCGTATTTGCCGCCCTTGTAATATTCGGTCGCCGCGCAATCGAGGCCGAGGAAAATGTCCTCGCCCGGACGATAGCCGGCCTTTTCGATCGAGCGCATGATGAAGCCCAGCGCTTCGTCGGAGGAGCCAAGATTCGGCGCGAAGCCGCCTTCATCGCCCACATTGGTATTGTGGCCGTCAGCCGACAGACCCTTTTTGAGCGTATGGAAGATTTCCGAGCCGATGCGCACCGCGTCGGCCAGGTTTTCCGCGCCCACTGGCAGGATCATGAATTCCTGCATGTCGATCGGGTTATCGGCATGCTCGCCGCCATTGATGATGTTCATCATCGGCACTGGCAGCACATGCGCGTTCGGGCCGCCGATATAGCGGTAGAACGGCAATTCGCTCGATTCGGCGGCAGCCTTGGCCACGGCCAGCGACACGCCCAGAATGGCGTTGGCGCCGAGGCGCGACTTGTTCGGCGTGCCGTCGAGTTCGATCATCGCCTGATCGACGCCGAGCTGGTCCAGCGCGTCCATGCCCTGAATTTCGTCGAAAATGGCGACGTTGACGTTCTCGATGGCCTGGGTCACGCCCTTGCCGCCATATTTCTGGCCGCCGTCGCGCAGCTCGACGGCCTCATGCGCGCCGGTCGATGCGCCTGACGGCACCGCGGCCCGACCGAAGCTGCCGTCGTCCAGCACCACATCGACTTCGACCGTGGGATTGCCGCGGCTGTCATAGATCTGGCGGCCGGAGACGTGGATGATTGAAGACATCGGATAAAGCCCTTTCCCGGATGGGATTGCACAGTGTTCGCGTCTTCCTAGACGGCTCAGGTGACAAGTAAAAGGGGGCAGCCCGCAAAAGCCGTCCCAGCGCCCCGAAAAGCCGCCAATCGCCGCAACGAGCATTGGCGGGCACCGCGAAATCGGCTTGTATTGGCGATAGTGCAACGCAAGGACGCCGAATGACCAAGCCCCTGATCAAGCAGGTCGCCCATACCTGCATTTTCGCCCACGACCTCGACGCCACCGAGGCATTCTACCGCGACGTGTTCGGCATCCCCACCGCATTCAATTTCCAGCGCGGCCCCGACCGCATCGGCTATTACCTCGATTTCGGCGCCCGCACCTTCGTGGAAGTGTTCCGCAAAGCCGAATCCAGCTTCGCCGAAACCAACCAGATCAACCACATCTGCCTCGAAACCGAAGACCTCGACGCCCTGCTCACCCATGTGCGGACCCAGGGCGTGACCATCACCGACAAGAAACTCGGCACCGACGGCACCTGGCAGTCCTGGACCAATGACCCCAACGGGGTGAAGCTGGAGATCTTCCAATACACCGCCGACAGCCTGCAGTTTAAACCGCATGGCTCGGTGTGTGAGGTGACCTGGTAGGATTTTGGGCTGGGTGGATTTGGGTACGATCCCGCCCCCACCACGGTGTCACCCCGGCCTCGAGCCGGGGCCCATCCCCCGATCAAGCCGCTGACCACATCTCAAGATGGGTCCCGGCTCAAGGCCGGGATGACACCGAGTTTGAATTGCTGGCAACAGCCCAATAAGCTCCAGACCGATCGACTAGCTGACAAGATCAGAGCTCCCCGCCATCACCACCCGACTTGTTCGGGTGGTCCAGGGGATGCTCAACCATCGATGGATTGCCGGGACAAGCCCGGCAATGACGGCGGCACTAAAATCAGGATGCGTTGGACGACCGCCCGGACCGCCCCCCTACTCGTCCTTCTTGTGCCCATCAATCCGCCGCTCAGCCAGCGCCTTCTCCGCCGCCTGCGTCAGCTTCTCGGCTTTGCTCCGCCCAAACAGCACGCGGTTCTGCGACGCCTGCACCTCTTTTTCGGCGCGGGCCTTCTGCTTGCGGACATTTTTGAGGTTGATGATCTCGGCCATGCCATGCCCTCCAGATTGGAGCGCCACTATAGCGCGCGAAATCGGATCAGGCGACCGGCCGCATGAGCGCCAGATAGATGCTGTGGCACCATTCCTCGCCGAGCAGGAAGGTGTTCTCCGCCCGCCCGGTTTCGACAAAGCCCAGCCGGGCCAGCACCGCCAGCGACGCCAGATTGCGCGGATCGACATCGGCTCGCAACTCGGTGGCGGCGGTCTGGGTGAAGGCATAGTCGACAAAGGCTCGCGACGCCTCGGTGGCAATGCCCTGCCCCCAATAGTCCCGATGCAGCATGAAGCCGAAATCGGGCAACCGGCCAGCGCCGACCGTGCCGATGACACGGCCATCCATTTCAATGAGGAAATCTTCGCCGCCCGCCGCCGTGCGAGCGATCATCTGCTCCAGCCAAGGGCCCGTCACAGCGCGACTGGCATGGGGCAGTGTTGACCAGTAGCGCATGGCCACCGGGTCACTCATGATCTCGAACATGGCGTCGAGATCATGCAGATGCGGGCGACGGAGCAGCAGGCGCGCCGTCGCAAGTTCCATCAGACCAACCGGCTCTGATCCATCGCGGCAGCAATGAAGCTGGCGAACAGCGGATGCGGCTCAAACGGCTTCGACTTTAGTTCCGGGTGGAACTGCACGCCGATGAACCACGGATGGTCGGTGCGCTCGACGATTTCCGGCAGCTTGCCATCAGGCGACACGCCGGAGAACAGCAAGCCGTTCTTTTCCAGCAGCTTGCGGTAATCCATGTTCACCTCATAGCGGTGACGATGGCGCTCGGAAATCCGGGTGGTGCCGTAAATGTCGGCCACCCGCGAACCGCGCGTCAGCTGCGCCGGATAGGCGCCCAGCCGCATGGTGCCGCCCAGATCGCCTTCGGAGGCGCGGGTCTCGGTGTCGTTGCCCTTGACCCACTCGGTCATCATGCCAACCACCGGCTCCTTGGTCGGGCCAAATTCGGTGGAGGAGGCATTCTTGATGCCGGCGGTGTTGCGGGCCGCTTCAACGCAGGCCATCTGCATGCCGAAGCAGATGCCGAAATACGGCACATCCTTGACGCGGGCAAAGCGGGCTGCCTCGATCTTGCCGGCCGAACCGCGCTCGCCAAAGCCGCCCGGCACCAGAATGCCATGCACATGCTCAAGATAGGGCGCCGGATCGTCGCGCTCGAACACTTCCGAGTCGATCCACTGCAAGTTCACCTTGACCTTGTTGGCGATGCCGCCATGGATCAGCGCCTCCGACAGCGACTTATAGGCGTCCTTGAGGCCGGTATATTTGCCGACGATGGCGATATTGACCTCGCCCTCGGGGTTATGCACGCGGGCCGACACCTGCTCCCAGGCCGACAAATCCGGCGCCGGAGCGTCGGTAATGCCGAAGGAGGCGAGGATTTCGGTGTCGAGGCCTTCCTTGTGATAGGCCAGCGGCACGTCATAGATCGAGCCGACGTCGAGGCCCTGGATGACGGCGCTTTCGCGCACATTGCAGAACAGGCTGAGCTTCTTCTTTTCCCCATCGGGGATGGGCCTGTCGCAGCGCACCAGCAGCACATCGGGCGCAATGCCGATGGAGCGCAGCTCGCGCACCGAATGCTGGGTCGGCTTGGTCTTGAGTTCACCGGCCGAGGGAATATAGGGCATCAGCGTCAGATGCAGATAGCAGGCGTGGTTGCGCGGCAGATCATTGCCGAGCTGGCGCAGCGCCTCGAAATACGGCAGGCCTTCGATATCGCCGACCGTGCCGCCGACTTCGACCAGCACGAAATCGAATTCTTCGTTGCCTTCAACGACGAATTCCTTGATCGCGTCGGTGACGTGCGGAATGACCTGCACGGTAGCGCCGAGATATTCGCCGCGGCGTTCCTTGGCGAGAATGTCGGAATAGATCCGGCCCGTGGTGATGTTGTCGCGCTTGTTGGCCGCGCGGCCCGTGAAGCGCTCATAGTGACCAAGATCGAGATCAGTCTCGGCCCCGTCATCCGTGACGAACACTTCGCCATGCTGGGTGGGCGACATCGTGCCCGGATCAATATTGAGATAGGGGTCGAGCTTCCTCAGGCGGACCTTGTAGCCGCGCGCTTGCAGCACGGCGCCAAGCGCCGCCGATGCAAGACCTTTACCCAATGAGGAGACCACGCCTCCGGTGATGAATACGTACCGAGCCATGGGCGTTCACCTTAATCACATCAGCGCCGATTCGCAGAGCGGGCAAGCCGATCTACACAAAAAGAAGAAGGGGATGTTGCCATCCCCTTCTTTTGCAACTTCGCCTCGCGGCGATCAGTTGGTCGCCGGAGCCGGCGTTTCCGCAGGTGCCTCGGGCACCGGCAGGTCGCCAGAGGCGTCCGGAGTAGCAGTCGACTCGGCAGCCGGAGCAGGAGCCGGCACGGAATCCGCCGTCACCGGGTCGGCGCCAGCAGGCGCAACCGGATCGGTCGTCGGAACCGGCAGATCGGACGCCGGAGCGCCACCCTGCAGCGCATTGAGCGCATCAAGCACGCTGCCCGGTGCGGCGCCATCCTGGGTGGTGGCGGCACGGTCGAGAATGCTTGAGGTGGTGCGGTCGATTTGCGACATCACAGTCAGGCCGATTGCCGTGGCAAAAAACAAGGTCGCCAGAATCGCTGTGGAGCGGGTCAGCAGATTGGCCGAACCGCGCGCGGTCATGAAGCCGCCGCCGCCACCACCGCCACCAATGCCCAGCGCACCGCCCTCAGAGCGTTGCAGCAGGATCACGGCGATCAGCGCCAGCACGATCAGCAAATAGGCCACGATCAGGACGTTTGCCATTGTGTCTCAGTCTATAGGTCGGTCAAAAGATGCGGCCTCATACACGGCCCACGCCGCAAATGCCAGAGGCCGGGCGGAATTTCCGACCAGCTTCTGGCGCTCACGACGCACTACACAGCGGAGATAATGGTCGCGAAGTCTTTTGCCAAGAGGCTGGCGCCACCGACCAGCCCGCCATTGACGTTGTCGATGGCCAGGATTTCGCGGGCATTCTGCGGCTTGAGCGAACCACCATAGAGAATATGGATGCTCTCGCCCTGTGCGCCGAAGCGCTCGACCAGCTGGGCCCGGATCGAATTATGCATCTGGGCAATGTCGTCATTGCTCGGGGTGCGGCCGGTGCCGATGGCCCAGACCGGCTCATAGGCGACAATGACCTGATGCTGTTCGGCGGCATCGGGAATCGAACCGGCCAATTGGGCGGACACCACCGACTCGGCCCGGCCCGCATCGCGGTCGGCCTCGGTCTCGCCGACGCAAATGATTGGCTTCAGCCCGGCGCCGAGCGCGGCTTCCGCCTTGGCCCGCACCTGTTCATCGGTTTCGCCATAGCTGGCGCGGCGTTCCGAATGGCCGACGATCACATATTGGGCACCGGCATCGGCCAGCATCGGCGCGGCGAGGTCCCCGGTATGGGCGCCGGAGGCAGCGGCGTGGCAATCCTGCCCACCCGCCAGAATGCCGGCGCTCGCCCCCTGCCGTGCCACCGCAGCCAGCATGGTTGCTGGCGGGCAGATGACGACGACAGCGCGCGGAGCGTCCCCGGTGGTGAGCATGTCTGCCAGTGCCGTCAGCTGCTCCAGCGACGCCCGCAAGCCGTTCATTTTCCAGTTGCCAGCGATCAGCGGCGTGATTGTCGTTGTCATCTTTGCTCCTGTACCTCTTGCACCTGGGTAAGCTTTGCCCTAACCCCAGCTGTCAAAATGGATTACTAGTGCCCTCCCGCTGCCGCGGTAAAGCCCGGTGTTACCAACGGAACGTCTCAGATGCTCGATAGTTTGCGTGACTTTGCAAAATCCTGGCCCGGCAAGGTCATGGGCGCCTTTCTTCTGGCAGGCCTTGCGGGCTTCGGCATCAACAACGTTATCACCGATCTGGGCAGCAGCACCGTTGCCCGTGTCGGCGATGCGGAGATCAACTCCCGCCAGTTCCTGCGCGCCTATCAGAACGAAGTGAACGCCTGGGCCCAGCGCTACGGCACCTTCCCCACCGCTGAAGAAGCCATGAATTTGGGCATTCCCTCGGCCGTGCTGCAAAATCTGGCACAGGGCGCCGCATTGGACCAGATGGCCTCCAGCTTCGGCCTCGGCGTCTCCGAGCACAAGCTAAGCGAGATGCTGCGCGAGGATCCCTCGTTCCAAAACGCTCTGGGGACCTTCAATCCGACCAGCTTCAGCCAGGTGCTGCAGCAAAGCGGGATTACCGAGGCGGAATATTTCCAGACCCAGTCCGACGCCGCGCGGCGCGAACAGCTGATCCTCAGCCTGTTTGCCGACACCACGCTCCCCACCACCGCGTCCAGCCTGATCAACCGCTACATCGCCGACCAGCGCACCATCGACTATTTCGTGCTGGCCGAAACCAATATCGACACCCCCGCCGCTCCCACCGAGGCTGAGCTGACCGCTTACCTCGCCGAGCACCAGGCCGAATTCCGCACCGTCGAAACCCGCCGGGTGCAGATGCTGCGCCTGTCGACTGCCGAGCTGGCCGCCACCAAGACCATCGACGACGAGGCCATTGCCGCCGAATATGAGCGGACCAAGGCCAATCTGACCAAGCCGGAACGCCGCACCATCCAGCAGGTCGTGCTCAATGCCGAGCAGGTCACCGCCTTCGAAGCCGGTCTCGCCGCCGGTACGCCCTTCGAAGCCCTGATCGCCGAAGCCGGCCTGACCCCGACCGATCTGGGCACCATGGCCCAGGCCGACATCACCGATGCCAATCTCGCCAACGCCGCTTTTGGCCTGGCCGAGGGTGGCTTTGCCGTGATCGACGGTGTCGCTGGCAAGCGCGCCGTGCATGTGTCGGCCATTGATGCCGGCGGCGTCCCCAGCCTCGCCGATGCCCATGACCAGATCGCCGAAGCCCTGGCCATGACCGCGGCTCGCAACGACATTGCCGAAGTGCAGGACCAGATCGAGGAATTGCGCGCCGCCTTCCGCCCGCTGACCGAAATCGCCCAGCGCTTTGGCCTCGACCTCTATGAGGCCGATGTCACCGCCAGCGGCACCGAACTGTCGGTCCTGCCCAATCTGGCCGCCGAAGACGCGCCGCGCGTCACCCAGGCCATTTTCAAGGCCGCCGAAGGTGCGCTGACCCCGTCCATCTCGCTGGCCGGCAATGGCAATCTGTGGTTCGACCTCAACACCATCGAACCCGCCCGCGACCAGACGCTGGACGAAGTGCGCGACACCCTGGTCGACACCGTCACCACCGAGCGCATCAACAACGCCATTCTGGCCGCCCAGGCCGATGCGGTGAAGCGGCTCGACAATGGCGAAGCCCTGGCCGACGTGGCCGCGTCCTACAACGTCTTCCCGCAGTTCAGCCTGCCCTTCACCCGCTTCGGTTCGGAAGACGGCACCGTCGATCCCGCTGTGGCCTCGGCCGCCTTTGCCGGCGACGCCAATCACCACGGCGCCACCGTCAGCCAGTCGGGCGAGTTCATCGTCTTCCAGGTCACCGACCTGACCGAAGCCGAAGGCACCCTGCCGGTGGCGGACAACACCAGCATCGAAAGCCAGGCGCGCGACGGCCTCTATGCCGATTTCATCACCGCCATCCGCGACGATGCCGGCCTGCGCATCAATCAGCAGGCGCTGGAGCAGGCGCTTACACTCAATACCGGCCTGTAAACCCACAGGCCGGACTTTTCCTGAACGGGACACCATGACGATGGCCGACGACTTGTATCAGCGCTTCTCCGAGCAATATGACGCTGGAAAATCGCAGATCGTCTGGCGTCGCATCGTGGCCGATCTCGAAACGCCCGTCGGCACCTATCTCAAGCTGGCCCAGGGTCGCCAGAACACCTTCCTGTTCGAATCCGTGCAGGACGGGGCGATCCGGGGCCGCTATTCGATCATCGGCAGCCAGCCCGACGTGATCCTCAAGGTCGAGGCCGGCACCGCCTCGATCAATCGCTCGGCCCAGATCGATGACGCCCGTTTCGAGCCCCTGCCCGCGCTGCCGCTCGACGCGCTGCGCGCTCTGGTGGCCGACAGCAAGGTCGACGTGCCCGAGGGCCTGCCGCCGCAATCGGCCGGCGTCTATGGCTTTCTCGGCTACGAGATGGTCCGCTACATGGAGAAGCTGCCCGACAGCAATCCGGACCATCTAAACACCCCCGAAGCCATCTTGATGCGGCCCTCATTGCTGGCGATTTTCGACACGCTCAAGGACGAACTGTATCTGACCGCGCCGGTCTATGTCCGTGCCGGCGTCTCGGCCCGTCAGGCCTATGAGGCCGCCGAAGCCCGCATTGACGACGCCATCGAGCGGCTGGGCCGGGCCCTGCCCCCGACTGCCGCGCTGCCCGACCTCGAATCCATCACCGTCACCAGCAACACGTCGAAAGACGAGTATTTTGCCATGGTGGCCAAGGCCAAGGACTACATCACCGCCGGCGATATTTTCCAGGTGGTGGTGAGCCAGCGTTTCGAGGCCGAATTCAATCTGCCGCCGACCGCGCTCTATCGCGCCCTGCGCCGGACCAATCCCAGCCCCTATATGTATTTCCTCGATTTCGGCGGCTTTGCCATTGCCGGCTCGAGCCCTGAAATCCTGGTGCGGGTGCAGGATGGCGAGGTCACCATTCGCCCCATCGCCGGCACCCGCAAGCGCGGCTCGACCCCGACCCGCGATGCCGAACTGGCCGCCGAACTGCTGGCCGATCCCAAGGAACTGGCCGAGCATCTGATGCTGCTCGACCTCGGCCGCAACGATGTCGGCCGCGTTGCCAAGACCGGCACGGTCAAGGTGACCGACAAATTCTTCCTCGAATATTATTCTCACGTCATGCACATCGTCTCCAATGTCGTCGGTGTGCTCGACCCGAAATATGACTTCGTCGACGCCCTCTCCGCCGGCTTCCCCGCCGGCACCGTCTCCGGCGCGCCCAAAGTGCGTGCCATGGAAATCATCGACGAGTTGGAGAAATCCAAGCGCGGCGTCTATGGTGGCTGTGTCGGCTATTTCAGCGCCGACGGCACCATGGACACCTGCATCGTGCTGCGCACCGGCATCCTCAAGGACGGCAAGCTCTATGTGCAGTCCGGCGCCGGCATCGTCGCCGACAGCCAGCCCGAGCTGGAACAGCTGGAATGCGAAAACAAGGCCCGCGCCGTCTTCAGCGCCGCCGAAGAAGCCCTCCGCTACGCCGGCGAACCGAGGATCGGGCAATGATGGGCGTGAACTTCACCTCGCCCCAATCTCGATGTCACCCCGGCCTTGAGCCGGGGCCCATCCTGAGATCAAACCGCACGACACCATCTCAGGATGGATCCCGGCTCAAGGCCGGGATGACACTGCGTTTGGGAAATCGTTCAGTGGCTGCACCAAGTCAGAAACTCACCGCCTCTCGATGGCGCAGCTGGTTCTAACGGGAGGCTCCACTGCGGAGCCGACCCAGTAGTCAAAACCACCTGCTGAGGACCAAACCCATGACCCGCACTCTCGTCATCGATAATTACGACAGCTTTACCTACAATCTTGTCCATTTCCTGGGCGAACTCGGCGCCGACCTCACCGTTGTGCGCAACGACAAGATCACCCTCGACGCCATCGCCACCATGGCCCCTGACGCCATCCTGCTGTCGCCCGGCCCGCGCACGCCCAATGAGGCGGGCATCTGCCTGGCGCTGATCGATCGCTTCCAGGCCGATATCCCCATTCTCGGTGTCTGCCTCGGCCATCAGGCCATCGGCCAGGCCATGGGTGGCGAGGTGGTGCGCGCGCCCCATCTGGTGCATGGCAAGACCTCCCGCATCAATCACACCGGCAAGGGCCTGTTCCGTGGGCTAAACGCCGGCTTCGAGGCGACGCGCTACCATTCGCTGATCGTTGACCAGAACAGCCTGCCCGATACACTCGAAGTGACGGCGACCACCGAGGATGGGCTGATCATGGGCATGCAGCACAAGACCCTGCCGCTGCATGGCGTGCAGTTCCACCCCGAAAGCATCGCTTCGGAAAACGGCCATGCGCTGCTGCAGAATTTCCTGAATCTGGCGCGCGACTTCAACCAGCAGAGGGCAGCGTAATGGATATCAAGGCAGCTCTGAACAAGATCGCCGACCGCAAGGACCTGACCGGCGAAGAAATGCGCGGCGTGATGCGCTTCATCATGGCCGGCGAAGCCACCCCCAGCCAGATCGGCGCTTTCCTGATGGGCATGCGTATCAAGGGCGAGACCGTCGGCGAAATCGCCGCCGCCGTCTCCATCATGCGCGAGCAGATGGTGCCGGTCGACGCGCCTGAAGACGCCATCGACATTGTCGGCACCGGCGGCGATGGCGGCGGCACGCTCAACATTTCGACTGCCAGCGCCATTGTTCTGGCGGCGGCGGGCGTTCCGGTGGCCAAGCATGGCAATCGCGCCCTGTCCTCCAAATCCGGCTCGTCGCAGGCGCTCGAAGCCCTCGGCGTCAAGCTCGACCTGACCCCGGCCGAAATTTCGCGCTGTATCCGCGACGCCGGCATCGGCTTCATGTTCGCGCCCAGCCACCATCCAACCATGCGCCATGTCGGCCCCGCTCGCGCCGAGCTGGGCGTGCGCACCATGTTCAACCTGCTCGGGCCGCAATCCAACCCGGCCGGCGTGCGCCGCTACATGCTGGGCGTCTATGCCCAGGAATGGGTGGAGCCCGTGGCCGCCGCCCTGCTCGCCAATCGCGCCATCAAGGCCTGGGTGGTGCATGGCAGCGACGGGCTCGACGAAATCACCGTTACCGGCCCCAGCTTCGTCGCCCAGATTGCCAATGGCGATCTGCGCAGCTTCGAGGTGACGCCCGAACAGGCCGGCCTCAAGCGGCATGATCCAAAAGACCTGCTCGGCGCTGACCCGGAATACAACGCCGCCACCATCCATGCCCTGTTCGACGGCGCGCCGGGCGCGTATCGGGATATTGTGCTACTCAATGCCGGCGCGGCGCTGATCGTCGCCGACAAGGTTGCCGATCTGCGCGAAGGCGCCGAAGCCGCCGCTGCGGTGATCGACAGCGGCAAAGCCAAACAAACCCTCGCCCGCCTCGTGGCGGTTTCGAACGGACGAGAGCAATGAGCGATATACTCCAGCAGATTGAAGTCTATAAGCGCGAAGAAATCGCGGCAGCCAAAGCCCTGCGCCCCTGGGCCGAAGTGGTGGCTCAGGCCCACGACCAGCCGCCGACGCGCGGCTTTGTCAAAGCCCTCAAGGCCAAACGCGCGGCCGGCGATTATGCGCTGATCGCCGAGGTGAAGAAGGCCAGCCCCTCCAAGGGACTGATCCGCGCCGATTTCAACCCGGCAGCCATCGCCCGCGCCTATGAATCGGCCGGCGCGGCGTGCCTCTCGGTGCTCACCGATGGCCCCAGCTTTCAGGGCTCGCCGGAATTTCTGAAGCAAGCCCGCGCCGCGACCCAATTGCCGGTACTGCGCAAGGACTTCCTGTTTGAAACCTATCAGGTGGCCGAAGCCCGCGCCTGGGGTGCCGACTGTATCCTGATCATCCTCGCCGCTGTAGGCGATGACGTGGCGCGCTATCTGCTCGACGCCGCCCATGAGTGGAAGATGGATGCGCTGGTGGAAGTGCATGACCAGCTCGAACTCGACCGGGCGCTGGCGCTGGATGCGAGCTTTATCGGCATCAACAACCGCAATCTGCGCACCTTCGAAACCACGCTCGACACGTCGGTCAAGCTGGCCGTCGGCGTGCCCAAATCCACCCTGCTGGTCAGCGAGAGCGGCATCGTCACCCACGACCACGTGCTGATGCTCGACCGCGACGCCAATATCGGCACCTTCCTCGTCGGCGAAAGCCTGATGCGGCAGGACGACGTGGCCGCCGCCACCCGCACCCTGCTGACCGGCGCATCACAGGTCGTCGCCTGATGACCCAGGGCCTCACCCACCTCAACGCCAAGGGCGAGGCCCATATCGTCGATATCGGCGATAAGGCCGTCACCCGTCGCCGCGCCGTGGCCCAGGCCCGCATTCTGGCTCGGGCCGAAACCATCGCCCTGATCATGGGCGGCGGTCTCAAAAAGGGCGATGCGCTGGCCGTGGCCCGCATCGCCGGCATCATGGCCGCCAAAAAGACCAGCGACCTCATTCCGCTCTGCCATCCGATTCCGCTGACCAAGGTCAGCGTCGATATCGAGCAGGACGGAGCCGAAGCGATTCTCATCCACGCCACGGCGGAAACCACCGGCCAGACCGGCGTCGAAATGGAAGCGCTGCTCGCCGCCTCGACCGCCGCGCTCACCCTTTACGACATGGCCAAGGCCATCGATCGCGGCATGACCATCACCGACATGTGCCTGCTGGAAAAATCCGGTGGCAAATCCGGCGACTTCTCCCGGCCATGAGCCTGCTACCGGTCGAATCCGCCATCGCCGCCATCCTCAACCGCGTTCCTGCCCCGACGCTGGAAACCGTGCCGCTCGCCCAGGCGGCCGGTCGCGTCCTGCTTGAGCCACTGCTCGCCACTCACGACCAGCTCCCCTTCAACGCCAGCGCCATGGACGGCTACGCCATGCGCGCCGCCGATGTGGTCGACGGCCACGCCCTGACCATTGTCGGCACCTCGCAAGCCGGTGCCGGCTTCTCCGGCACAATTGAGCCCGGCCAGGCCGTCCGCATCTTCACCGGCGCCCCGGTGCCCCCCGGCGCCGATACCGTCATCATGCAGGAAGAGGCCGTCGCAGCGGACGGCGTCGTCCGTTTCACCGCCCCGGCCCGGCTCGGTCACAGCATTCGCCCCCGCGGCAACGACTTTGCCACCGGCCAGCAATTGCTCGATCCGGGCATGCGCCTCGCCCCGATGCACCTCGCCGTCGCCGCCGCCGCCAATGCCGCAACTTTGGGCGTCGCCAAACGGCCGAACATTGCCCTGCTCGCCACCGGCGACGAATTGGTGCTGCCCGGCAACCCACTCGGAGCCGACCAGATTGTTGCATCAAACAGCTTTGGTCTGGCTCCTTTGTTCGCTCCCTACGCCCAATCTGTTACCGACCACGGCATCGCGCAAGATAACCGCAAGAAACTTGCCAGCATGCTGGCAGAAATCTTCGACAATCCGCCAGATATCTTGGTGACTACTGGCGGCGCCAGCGTCGGCGATCATGACATCGTGCAGGCGGTTTTGCTCGATCTCGGCGTGAAGCTGGACTTCTGGCGCATCAACATGCGCCCCGGTAAGCCCTTGATGTTTGGGACAAAAGGCAAGACGCTGATCTTCGGCCTGCCCGGAAATCCGGTCTCCGCCATGGTCACCGCCATGGTCTTCATCCGCCCTGCCCTCCGCGCCTGGCTCGGCCACCCCGAACCCACCCCCTGGCACCTTCCGCTGGCTGGTCCGACCCCACCCAATACTGCCCGCCGCCACTTCATGCGCGCGCAGCTATTGCACACAGCTAACGGCTTGCAATTGCTGCCTATTTCGCAAACCGACAGCGGCCATACCTCGTCGCTGGCGCGCGCCGATATGCTGATTATCCAGCCCGAAAACGACCCCGGCCAACCCGCCGGCACGCTAGTCGAAGCCCTCCCCGTGGACGGCTTCTGACAGTAAAAGCCCAAGGGATATTGCAGAACATAACTGGAACACGTATGGTCGTTCCGTCTATGTTCCGATTCTGCTCCCGAGGGGTCCATGCTCACGCGCAAACAACACGAGCTGCTGATGTTCATCCACGAGCGGATGAAGGAAAGCGGTATTCCACCATCCTTTGATGAGATGAAGGATGCGCTCGACCTGGCATCCAAATCGGGCATCCACCGGCTGATCACCGCACTCGAGGAACGTGGCTTCATCCGCCGCCTGCCCAACCGGGCCCGGGCATTGGAGGTGGTCAAGCTCCCCGATTCGATGAACCCATCGCTTGGCGGCCGCAAGACCCGCTTCGAGCCCTCGGTCATCGAAGGCAATCTGGGCAAGGTGGCGTCGCCCCCCTCGCGCATGTCGGCCGCTGATGACTATGCAAGGCCGATCGCCATCCCGGTCATGGGCCGCATCGCCGCCGGCACGCCGATCGAGGCGATCCAGACCCATTCCCACACCATCATGGTGCCGCCCGAAATGCTGGGCAGCGGCGAGCATTACGCGCTCGAAGTGCGCGGCGACTCGATGATCGATGCCGGCATTTTCGATGGCGATACCGTGCTCATCAAGAAGCAGGATGTCGCCAGCACCGGCGAGATCATCGTTGCTCTGGTAGATGATGAGGAAGCAACCCTTAAACGCCTGCGCCGCAAGGGGAATACAATCGCGCTGGAAGCGGCCAATCCCGCCTATGAAACCCGCATTTTCCCGCCTGACCGGGTCAAGGTGCAGGGTCGTCTGGTTGGACTTTTGCGCAAATACTGAGCCGACGGCTTTGACCTTTGGCCGGCATGACGGGCATAAATCTCGCATGCCGGCTCCCATCGAAAAGCTTTGCCCTGTGCTGCTCCGCCCCACGTCTGACGGGCCGGAGCTGCTGGTGTTTCGGCATCCGCTCGCCGGCGTACAACTGGTCAAGGGCACGCTTGAGGCTGATGAGACTATCGCCACCGGAGCGCTCCGCGAACTGGCCGAGGAGTCCGGCCTCACCCAAGCCATTGTGACGTCCGACCTGGGCAGCAGCCTTGCTATCGCTCCCGATCAACTCTGGCATTTTGTGCGCGTTGAGGCCGGACCGCTGGAATCACGCTGGCTTTTTGACACCGCGGATGATGGCGGCCACCGCTTTGCTTTTTTCTGGTGGCCGCTGGCGGCCGAGCCGGGTCCCGACTGGCACCCGATCTTCGTCCGGGCGCTGGCCCATATCAGGGCGGCGTTGGCGTAGCCCACTGCCGGTGTGGCGGGGATGAACAGCAAGCAGGCAGGCGGTTTGCTTGGGCTGCTGCATTGTTCTTGCAACCACTATTCGCGAGACCTTGCAATCGGCGCCATTTCGTGCCACATAGTGGGCATACGTTTTCAGCCTAAGTCGGCTGCCTAATGCCGGCGTGCCGGACCGTGGCTTCCTTCTCTACCATGCGAACGTTATTTTCCTTTGGCGTGTTGCCATTGGATAACCGCTCGTAAGAGCACAAGGAAACTATCATGTCCGTCATCACCGGCACCGTCAAATTCTTCAACACCACCAAGGGCTTCGGCTTCATTTCGCCTGAAAATGGCGGCAAGGATGCCTTCGTCCACATCTCCGCTGTTCAGCGTTCGGGCCTGCAGGGCCTGTATGAGAACGACAAGGTGACCTACGAGCTCGAGACCGGCCGTGACGGCAAGGAATCGGCAACGAACCTGACCCTGCTCTAGTTAGCAAGGCGAGCGCGCTTCGGCGCTGCTCGGTCAAGGGCCACCGCGTGAAAGCGCGGTGGCCCTTTTCTTTTGCGGGTTCTATCCCGCGCTGACCGGCAAAACAAAAGGCCCGCATCGAAATGCGGGCCTTTGCTATTTTGCCGTGCGCTTAGTGGTTGTCGCGCGGCACGCCTTCGGTCTGGGCGATGCGCTGATACTTCTCGGCTGGCTTGAGAATGGCGCCATCGCCCAGCTGGCTGACGATACCGCGCTGGATTTCCTGCCACGGCGTCTGGTGCTTGGGGTATTTGTAACCGCCCGCCGCTTCCAGTTCGGCCCGGCGCGTGGCGATGTCCTCATCCGAGATCAGGATATTGGCCTGGCCCTTGTTGAGGTCGATGCGCACCTTGTCGCCGGTCCGCAGGATAGCCAGATTGCCGCCGGCCGCTGCTTCGGGTGAAGCGTTGAGGATCGAGGGCGAACCCGAGGTGCCGGACTGGCGACCATCGCCAATGCAGGCCAGGGCATGAATGCCCTTCTTGATCAGATAGTTGGGCGGCCGCATGTTCACCACTTCGGCCGCACCGGGATAGCCGATGGGCCCTGCGCCACGCATGAACAGCAGGGTGTTTTCGTCGATTTCCAGCGCCGGATCGTCGATGCGGTGGTGATAGTCCTCGGGACCATCAAACACCACCGCCTTGCCTTCGAACATGCCGGGATGCGCCGGATTGTTGAGGTAGCGCTCCTTGAACTCGGAGGAGATGACGCTGGTCTTCATGATGGCGTTGTCGAACAGATTGCCGCGCAGCACCAGGAACCCGGCCTCCGCCTTGAGCGGATTGCCGAAATGCCGGATGACCTTGTCGTCCTGAATCACCGTGCTGGCGCAGTTTTCGCCGATGGTCTTGCCGTTGACGGTGGGCGCGTTCTCGCGGATCAGGCCCTGCGTCATCAGCTCGTTGACCACGGCGGGCACGCCGCCGGCATGGTAGAAATCCTCGCCGAGATATTCGCCGGCCGGCTGCAAATTCACCAGCAGCGGCACCTTGTGGCCCTGCTCCTGCCAATCATCGATATCCAGCGGTACGCCGATATGGCGGGCAATGGCGTTGATATGGATCGGCGCGTTGGTCGAGCCGCCAATGGCCGAATTGACCACGATGGCGTTGTGGAAATTGTCCTTGGTCATGATGTCGGACGGCTTGAGGTCTTCGTGGACCATGTCGACAATGCGCTTGCCGGTGCGATAGGCCATTTCCTGGCGGTCGCGATAGGGCGCGGGAATGGCGGCCGAACCGGGCAATTGCATGCCCAGCGCCTCGGCCAGCGAGTTCATCGTGCTGGCCGTGCCCATGGTGTTGCAGAAGCCGGTCGACGGCGCCGACGACGCCACCAGCTCGATGAACTGTGCATAGTCGATCTCGCCGGCGGCCATCATCTGGCGCGCCTTCCACACAATGGTGCCCGAGCCGGTGCGCTCGCCCTTGTGCCAGCCATTCAGCATCGGCCCAACCGACAGCGCGATGGCCGGAATATTGACGGTGGCCGCGCCCATCAGCATCGCCGGGGTGGTCTTGTCGCAACCGATGGTCAGCACCACGCCATCGAGCGGATAGCCGTACAGCACTTCGACGAGGCCGAGATAGGCCAGGTTGCGGTCGAGCCCGGCGGTGGGGCGCTTGCCGGTTTCCTGGATCGGATGCACCGGAAATTCGATGGCGATGCCGCCGGCTTCACGGATGCCCTCGCGCACGCGCTCGGCCAACACGATGTGATGGCGATTGCAGGGGCTGAGATCCGAGCCGGTCTGGGCAATGCCGATGATCGGCTTGCCCGACTGCAGTTCTTCCCGCGACACGCCAAAATTCATGTAGCGCTCAAGATAGAGCGCCGTCATATCCGGGTTGTCGGGATTGTCGAACCAGGCCCGCGAACGCAGTTTCTTGGGCGCCTCGCCCTGGCCATTGCCTGCAGTCATGTCATTTTCCTCTAGCGTCGCGAAACACACCGACGGGCCCGCGTTTGCAGCCGTTCTAACACGGCTTACGCCAGAGTGAACGCGATTCCGAAGAAAAAATCATACAATTGAACGCGGCGATGAATTCACGCCCGTCGATATTCCTCAACGCTCTGAAAACCTTACCAAACGAGGGGACCGCATGGGCCGATCCGGGCTGTTCTCTGACGCAGAATCGGGCTGGCTGAAACGGATATCAGCCATTAGGGTCGCGCCGCGACGAGGCAGGCGGTGAGGAGACGACGTGACTGAGATTGCAGACTGGGTAGCCGTTGACTGGGGCACCTCCAACCTTCGGGCCTGGGGCGTGCGCGCCGATGGCAGCGTCGCGTTCGAACGAAGCTCGCCCAAGGGGATGGGCAAGCTGACGCGCGAAGAGTTTCCTGGCGCGTTGAGCGAGGTGCTCGAGGGCGTTAGCCCGGAGCGCTCCGGCGCTATTGAGGTGCTGATCTGCGGCATGGCCGGCGCCCGCCAAGGGTGGCTGGAAGCGCCCTATCTCGAAGCGCCCACCGATTTGCGCGGGCTGTTCGACGGCGCCGTGCGCCCGGTCATGCCCGACAATTTTTTGGCCCCCGCCATCCTGCCCGGCGTCTGCCAGAAGGGCGGCGCCGACAATGTGATGCGTGGCGAAGAAACCCAGTTGCTGGGGCTGGCAGCGCTGCGCCCGGGCTTTACCGGCGTGGTCTGCATGCCCGGCACCCATTCCAAATGGGCGCAGCTCTCCGGCACCCGCATCGAGCATTTCTCCACCGCCATGACCGGCGAAATGTTTGAAGTGCTGCGCGTAAATTCCGTGCTGCGCCATTCGCTGGGCGGCGACCTCGATGGCCCCGGCCGGGCCGAGGGCTTTGCCGAAGGCGCGGCGGCCGGCCTGGCGCATCCCGAGCAATTGCTGGGCACGCTGTTCCAGGTTCGGGCCAGTTCGCTGCTTTCGGGCCGCCAGCCCGATTGGTGCGCCGGTTATCTGTCGGGCCTGCTGATCGGCACCGAGATTGGTGGCAATCGTCACCTGATCGGCACCGAGCCGGTGCCGCTGATCGGCTCGCCGGCGCTCTGCGCACTTTACACCCAGGTGCTCGCCATGATCGGCGCCACGGGCGAGGCCCAGGATACCACCGCTATCGTGCTCGCCGGCCTCAAGGCCGCGCGCAGTTTTGCCGCTTAGTTTGGAGTTCATTGCCATGAACCATCGTCACATCATCGCCATCCTGCGCGGCATTACGCCGGCCGAAACTGTGGGCGTCTGCGAGGCGCTAGTCGCCGCCGGCATCACCATGATCGAAGTGCCGCTCAATTCGCCCGATGCGCTGACCAGCATTTCCCTCGCCGTCAAGGCGCTGGGCCAGCAGGCCGCTATCGGCGCCGGCACGGTTCTCACCACCGCCAATGTCGCCGCTGTGGCCGAAGCGGGCGGCAGTTTCATCGTCTCGCCCGACACCAACACTGATGTCATCGCCGAGACGGTGCGCCGGGGCCTGCGCTCCTATCCGGGGGTCTTCTCCCCGTCCGACGCGTTCCGCGCGGTACATGCCGGTGCGACCGGTCTCAAATTCTTCCCGGCCGAAGTGCTGGGTCCCAAGGGCATCAAGGCGATGAAGGCGGTGCTTCCGCCCGAGCTGCCGCTTTATGCCGTGGGTGGCGCCAACCCCGACAATTTCCATGAATATTTCGCCGCTGGCTGCGTCGGCTTCGGCCTCGGCACCTATATCTACAAGCCCGGCATGAGCGTCGCCCAGGTGGCCGAGCGTGCCGCCGCGGCCGTCACCGCCTATGACGCGGGAGCCGCTCAGTGACCCAGACCGCGCGCCTTTTGATCGACAGCCAGTGTGCCCTGGGCGAAGGCCCGATCTGGCATGCTGGCCGCCAGCAATTGTTCTTTTTCGATATCAACGAGCAGACGCTGTTCGCGGTGACGGCGGCCGGCGAGATTGCCGATAGCTGGCTGTTCAACGAGATCGTGGCCGCCGCTGCCATCATCGATGACCACACGCTGGCGCTGGCCACCGAAACCGGCCTCAAGGAGTTCGATCTGAACACAGGCGGCATGAACCGGATCAACGAGATTGAAGCCGACAATCCGGCGACGCGCACCAATGACAGCCGGGTGCATCCATCCGGCGCGTTCTGGATCGGCACCATGACCAAGAGCGAACCGGAATCCCCGATCGGCTCGGTCTATCACTATCGCGCCGGGACGCTGACCACGCTCAAATCGGGCATTTCCATTCCCAACGCCACCTGCTTTTCGCCCGATGGCCGCATCGCCTATTGGACCGACACGCCTACCCGCAAGATCATGCAGGTGGCGACCGATCCCGATACCGGCCTGCCGGTGGGCGAATGGACGCTGTTTGCCGATGTCGCCGACGGGCGCGGCTATCCCGATGGCGCCGTGGTCGATAGCGAAGGCTATCTGTGGAACGCCAAATGGGGCGGCTCCTGCGTGGTGCGCCACGCGCCGGACGGCTCCATCGACCGCATTGTCGAAGTACCGGTAAGCCAGGTCACCTGCCCCGCTTTTGGTGGGCCGGACCTCAAAACCCTGTTCATCACCACCGCCAACAAAGGCATGAGTGCCGAACAGCTGGCCGCTGAAAAAGTCGCCGGCGGTTTGCTTGCCATCGAGGTCGACGTCGCCGGCCAGCCTGAAACGCCCATCACCCTCTGAGATCCGCCATGACCAGCCCTGCCCTCGGCGTCTGCTACTATCCGGAACACTGGCCTGAGGAGATGTGGGAGCGCGATGCGGCCCGCATGGCCGAGGTCGGCATTGCCTGGGTGCGGATTGGCGAATTCGCCTGGTCCAAGCTGGAGCCGACGCCGGGGCAGCTGACTTTCGACTGGATCATCCGCGCCATGGATGTGCTGGGTCGGCACGGACTAAAGGTGGTGTTCGGCACGCCGACCGCCACCCCGCCGCGCTGGATGATCGACAAGCATCCCGACATGCTGGCCGTCGACGCGGCAGGTCGGCGCAAGGGCTTTGGCTCGCGCCGTCACTATGATTTCAGCCATCTTGGCTATCGCGAAGAAGCCGGCCGCATCACGCGGCTGTTGGCGGAAGCAGTCGGCAATCACCCCGCGCTGGCCGCCTGGCAGACCGACAATGAATATGGCTGCCACGGCACCACCTATTCCTATTCGCCGGCCGCCAAGGAAGGTTTCCAAAATTGGCTGGCCGAGAAATATGGCTCGGTAGACGCACTGAACCAAGCTTGGGGCAACGTGTTCTGGTCGATGGAATATAACCGCTTCGATCAGGTGGAGCTGCCCAATCTGCTGGTCTGCGAGGCCGCGCCAGCGCATGATCTCGATTTCCGCCGTTTTGCCTCCGATCAGGTCGCTGCCTTCAACAAGGTGCAGTACGACATCCTCAAGGCGGCGCGGCCCGACCTGCCGGTGATCCATAATTTCATGAGCCGCTACACCGAGTTCGACCACTACGATTTGGCCGAAACGCTCGACATAGCGAGCTGGGATTCCTATCCGCTGGGGCATCTGGCGACCAGCGACGAACCGGACGAGTTCAAGCGGCTCTATATGCGGCAGGGCGATCCCGACAACGCCGCCTTCCACCACGACCTCTATCGCGCCGTCGGCCATGGCCGCATGTGGATCATGGAACAGCAGCCCGGGCCCGTGAACTGGGCCGACTTCAACCCCGATCCATTGCCCGGCATGGCCCGGATGTGGGCCTGGGAAGCCATCGCCCATGGCGCCGAAGTGGTGTCGTATTTCCGCTGGCGGCAAGCGCCGTTCGCACAAGAACAAATGCATGCCGGCCTGCTGCGGCCCGATAGCGAACCGGCGCCGGCCTATCACGAAGCCATGCAGGTGGCGCAGGAACTGCAAAGCCTTGGCATCGACGGCACGGCCAGCAAGGGCCGCGTGGCCATTGTCTATGACTACCAGAGCGAATGGGCCTGGGAAATCCAGCCGCAGGCCAAGGGCTTTTCCCATGGTGCCCATGTCCGCGCGCTCTATGCCGCCTTCCGCAAGCATGGCGTCGATATCGACATCCTGCCGCCCAGCACCAAGAGCTTTGCCGGCTACGACATTGTCGCCATTCCGGCGCTGTTCGCCTGGAATGACGATTTGCGCAGCGCTATCACCGAATTCGAGGGCCATGTGCTGATCGGCCCGCGCTCGGGCTCCAAGACCCAAGATTTCGCCATTCCCGCTACGCTGGCGCCGGACCTGCCGAGCAATCTGCTCGACGTCAAGGTGACGCGCGTCGACAGCATCGGCCCCGGCACCGATGTCGAGGTTCGTGGTGGCGGCGGCGCGGTGCGCCATTGGCGCGAGCGCATTGAGACCAAGGCCAATGTGGTGATCGAGGACGTCGAAGGCTGGCCGGTCTTGGTGTCACAAGGCAAGCTGTTCTATCTCGGCGCCAGTGGCACCAAGGCGCTGGTGCAGCGCGTGGCGGATTATCTGATCGCCGAGGTCGATTTGCCGACCCTCGCCTTGCCCGCCGGCGTTCGCTGCCGCACCCGCGATGGCTGGCGCATCTATGTGAACTACGGCGCGCAGCCGGCGACGCTGAACCCGGCCAAGGATGAGACCGGCTATGTGCTGGGGACGGCCGAGATGCCGCCCGCCGGCGTCACGGTGGCAAAACTCGCCACGGGCGCGTGAGATTGGGAATGGCGGTGCGGATCTCGAACCGCGCCGCCGCTCCATCCCAGCGCACCCAATGCACCCCGCCCGCCGCCAGCGCATCGGCGTCGATCACCGCTCCGCCGCCGCAGGTCACCGGCGCACGCATCCGGGCCACGATCAACTGGTGCAAGCCACAATCCTCGGCAAACGCCGCCGCATTGCGGATCACCGCGACCGAGAATGCATCGGTTCCGGCGATGCAGCCCAGACTATCGCAGCGCGCTCCTTGCACCTCCCCCGCAATCACCTCCTGATAATGCTCGCTCCACACATCCACGGCAAAGCTGCCGGCGCGGCCCGTCACCAGCCCCATGCCCGTCTCGGTTCGTAGCGCGACCGCCTGGGTGGTATCGGCGATGAGCAGATCGGGCCGTTGATCGAGCCCAACCAGCAGGATAAGCGGCACCGCCACGGCCGGGCCAAGCATGCGCCACCAGCTATTGAGAAAGGCGAACCAGGCCAGCGCCGCCAGCCCGATCAACAGCGCCCAATGGGTCAGCAACGGGTTACCGGTCAGGCCCTCGCTCCAGCCCGCTACCAGCTCTGCCCCGTCCACCATGCGGTCAATGCCCCAGCCCATCGCCATGACGAAGGGCCGCTCCACGCCGAACGGCATGGCCAGCACGGACAGCACGGCAAACGGCATGATGACGAGACTGACCACCGGCAGCACCAGCACGTTGCCGATTACCCCAAGCGGGGCGGTCTGCTGGAAATGATAGGCCGAAAACAGCAATGTGGCCGTGCCGGCAATGAAACTGGTCAGCGCCGTGGCCCAGACCGTCGCCCACAGCCGTAGCCCCCAGGAGCGATCTTCGGGTGGCGCGCCGCGCGGCAATTCATAAATGCCGATCAGCGCCACCACGGCGGCGAAGGATAGCTGGAAACTGGCGCGGAACACGCTGGCCGGATCGATGAGAATGATGGCGAGCGCCGCGATGGCGACATTGCGCATGGTCAGCGCCCGCCGCCCGGCCAGCACCGCGCCGAACACTAGCCCCAGCATGATGGTGGAGCGCAAGGCCGGAACATTGGCGATGCCCCCCGCCAGCAGCAGATAGCCCGCCGCCGCAACAATGCCGGCCAGCGCCGCGATTTTCTTCACTGGCCAGCGCATCGCCGTCGCCGGAATCGAGGCGAGTAGCAGCCGCAGCAGAAAATACATGCCGCCGGCGACGATGGAGAGGTGCAGCCCCGAGATGGAATAGATATGCGCCAGCCCCGAGGCCGCCATCACCTTGCGCGTCTCGTCGTCAATGGCGCTCTGGTCGCCCACCACCATGGCCCGCCCAATCGCCGCCGAAGCACCATCGAGCACCGCATCGATCCGGCCGCCGATGCTCATGCGCAGGCTTTCCACGGCGCGGGTCGCGTCCAACTCGCTGCCGCGTGCCACCAGTTCAAAGCCGCTGGTGACCGTGCCATAGGAGCCAATGCCGGCGAAATAGGCGTGGAACTGCCCGTCAAACGCCCCCGGCAGGATCGGCCCCGGCACCGGGGCCAGTCGCATATTGGCGCGGATAATGTCACCGGGGGCTAGCGGCGGCGTCGGTGGCACCACCAGCCGCGCCTTGGCAATCCGCACCGGCCGATCCCCCGCCACCGGCACCAGCTCCGACACCACGATGCGGCGGGTCTCGGCGGTGGCGGAGACAATCTCATCCACCCGCGCCTCGAACAGCCCGTAGGCCGGTCGCGCCAGCATCGAGGTGCCGAACCACAGCCCATGCAGCGGCAACAGGCAAAGCCCGGCCCAGAAGGCGATAACCAGACCGAGCAGCAGCAATGCCGGCGACCGCCAGAGCCAGACCGCGCTCAATGCCAGCGCGACAGCCACCCCGGCCAGCGCCCAGTGTTCCGGCTCAAAGGGCAGCCCGGCATAGACAACGAGACCGGCAATCATGGCGAAGGGCAGCAGCACGAATAGCCGCCGCGCGGCTATTGCCACATCGACAGCCAGCCATGGCGCCGGCGCATGCGCCACGCCGGCTGTACGCTCGCGTGTTCCGCGCCCCTGCACCCGGCTTGCCCCCGCCCTTGCGCTCGTGCCGTGCTATGCTACACACGGCGGCAAAATCCTCCAAGCATTCCGGTATCATGTCCCAGGTCGTAACCCGTTTCGCCCCTTCTCCCACCGGCTATCTCCATATCGGTGGTGCCCGCACGGCCCTGTTCAGCTGGGCCTTTGCCCAGAACCAGGGCGGCAAGATGCTGCTGCGCATCGAGGACACCGATCGCGAACGCTCGACCGAGGCCGCCGTGGTGGCGCTGGTCGATGGCCTCAAGTGGCTGGGCCTCGACTGGGAAGGCGAGCCGATCAGCCAGTTCGGCCGCGCCGCGCGCCACGCCGAAGTCGCCCATGAATTGGTCAAGCTCGGCCACGCCTATTATTGCTATTGCTCGCCCGCCGAGCTCGACCAGATGCGCGAAGAAGCCCGCGCTGCCGGTAAGCCGCCGCGCTATAACGGCTATTGGCGCGACCGCGACCAGAGCGAAGCGCCGGCTGGCGTGGCGCCCGTGGTTCGCATCAAGGCCCCGGTCAGCGGCGATATCGTCGTCGACGACCATGTGCAGGGCAAGGTGGTGTTCAAGACCGAAAACCTGGATGACTTCATCATCCTGCGCTCGGACGGCACCCCGACCTATATGCATGCTGTGGTGGTGGACGATCACGACATGGGCGTGACCCACATCATCCGTGGCGACGACCACCTGACCAATGCCGCCCGCCAGATCATCATCTACAATGCGATGGGCTGGACCGTGCCGGAGATGGCCCATATCCCGCTGATCCATGGTCCCGATGGCGCCAAGCTCTCCAAGCGCCACGGCGCGCTGGGCGTCGAAGCCTACCGCCAGCTGGGCTATCTCCCCGAAGCCTTGCGCAATTATCTGGCCCGGCTCGGCTGGAGCCATGGCGATGACGAAATCTTCTCGACCCAGCAAATGGTCGAGTGGTTCAGCCTCGACGCGCTCAACAAGGGTGCGGCGCGGTTTGACTTCGTCAAACTGGAAAACATCAACGGCCACTATATCCGCGAAGCCGCTCCGGCCTATCTCTATGACGTGATGCTGGCGACGGCGATCGAACTCGGCCGCCAGGTCGACGTCGATGGCCTCTCCGTCAACAAGGACACGGTGCTGGCCGCCCTGCCCGAGCTGCAGCCGCGCGCCAAGACGGTGCTGGAGCTGATCGACCTGGCCCAGTTCATTTATGCCGTGCGCCCGCTGGCCATTGAGCCGGCCGCCGCAGCGCTGCTGACCACCGACACGCGCACTGTGCTCAAGGACATGGCCGATGTGCTGCGCGGGCTCAATGAATGGTCGGTGCCGACCATCGACGCGGCCATGCGCTTGCTGGCCGAAGCCAAGGGACTCAAGCTCGGCAAACTGGCGCAGCCATTGCGCGCCGCGCTCACCGGACGCACTGTTTCGCCGGGCATTTTTGAAGTTATGGTGCTCATCGGACGCGACGAAAGTATGGCCCGGCTGGAGGATCAAATCGGCGCTGTCTAGTGCTAATAGGAGGGTAAGCCTTGCTTACCCATAAGTTGCCTCGGAGGGGCAAAAACTGATACCCCTCACCGAGCCATTCCAGACTGCCATTATGCGGCCCCGCCCTTACCGAAATCCCTTCCAGACTGGGGTTCGGGGCCATCGAGGAGAGCTCAATGACCGACAAAGTCGCCAAACTCGTCATCGGGGACCAGACCCACGAATTCCCGGTGCTGTCCGGCTCGGTGGGCCCGGATGTGATCGATATTCGTTCGCTCTATGCCAAGACGGGGATGTTTACCTACGACCCGGGCTTTACCTCGACGGCAGCCTGCGACAGCGCCATCACCTATATCGACGGTGACAAGGGCGAACTGCTCTATCGCGGCTACCCCATCGACCAGCTTTCCGAAAAAAGCTCCTATATCGAAGTCTGCTATCTGCTACTGTATGGCGAGCTGCCGACCAAGACCCAGCTTGAGGAATTCAGCGACATCGTCACGCGCCACACCATGGTGCATGAGCAGATGCATTATTTCTTCCGTGGCTTCCGCCGCGATGCGCATCCGATGGCAGTGATGACCGGCGTGGTCGGCGCCATGGCCGCTTTCTACCATGACTCCACCGACATCAACGATCCGCAGCAGCGCGAGATCGCCTCGATCCGCATGATCGCCAAGATGCCGACGATTGCCGCCATGACCTATAAATATTCGGTCGGCCAGCCCTTCGTCTATCCGCGCAACGATCTCGATTACGCGTCGAACTTCCTGCATATGTGCTTCTCGGTTCCAGCCGAGCCCTACCAGGTGAACCCGACCATCGCCAAGGCGATGGATCTGATCTTCACCCTGCATGCCGATCACGAGCAGAACGCTTCCACCTCGACCGTGCGCCTGGCCGGTTCGTCCGACGCCAACCCCTTCGCCTGCATCGCCGCCGGCGTTGCCTGCCTCTGGGGTCCGGCGCATGGCGGCGCCAACGAAGCGGCGCTCAACATGCTCAAGGAAATCGGCACCGTCGATCGCATTCCCGAGTTCATCGCGCGCGCCAAGGACAAGAGCGACAATTTCAAGCTCATGGGCTTCGGTCACCGCGTCTACAAGAACTTCGACCCGCGCGCGACGGTGATGCAGCAGACCGCCAAGGAAGTGCTCGACCTGCTGGGCGTGCACAATAATCCGACTTTGCAGGTGGCCCAGGAGCTCGAAAAGATCGCGCTCGAAGACCCCTACTTCATCGAGCGCAAGCTCTATCCGAACGTCGATTTCTATTCGGGCATCATCCTCGAGGCTATCGGCTTCCCGACCTCGATGTTCACCGTGCTGTTCTCGGTCGCCCGCACCGTTGGCTGGATCAGCCAGTGGAAGGAAATGATCGCCGATCCGCAGAAGAAGATCGGTCGTCCGCGCCAGCTCTACAACGGCGCTCCGGCCCGCGACTACGAGGCGCTCAGCACCCGCTGAGCCCAATGGGCGAGGACCCGGTCCGCCGGGTCCTGACGCGGGAAATCGGCTTCGCCGCTTTCCATCAACATCGCAAGCTCGCCAAAGCAGACGATCTGCTCCTGGCGGGCTTTTTTGTTGTCGAGCAGGTTCTGCACCACGCCGCCGAGCGCGGCCGCATCTGGCGTATCCTGCACCAGCTCGGGAACAGCCTCACGTCCCAGGATGATATTGGGCAAGGATACGGCCGGCCGGCCGAGCCGGGCATAAATGCCGCGCTGCGGCCCATCCATCACATAGCTGACCGCCATGGGCACCCGCGCCAGCGCCAGTTCCAGCGTCACCGTGCCCGAGACCGCCAGTGCCATCACCGCCCGCTGATATAGCGCCGCGCGGGCGGCACGGTCGGAGACGATTTGCACCTTCACCGGCCAGTCCGCCACTTCCTGGCTGATCCGCTCGACGAGCGCCGGCAGCGTGGGAATGACGATGCCGTCAACCGCCGGGTGATTGGCCAGTTGCGCCGCAACCTGGCGGAACAGCGGCAGATGTCGGCGCAATTCGCCCTCGCGGCTCCCCGGCAAGAGGATCAGCGGCCCCTGCTCGACCGCATCACGGTCAAGCCGTTCGCCCAGGGCGGGATGGCCGACATAGCTGGTGGGTGGACCGCCAAGGCGCTGCATCACCGCCGGCTCGAAGGGCAACACGGCCAGCACTTCGGCAAACAGCGGCTTGAGCTTGGCCGCCCGCTGCGGCGCGCGGGCCCAGACCGAGGGTGCAACGTAGAGAATGAGGGTACCGGCATAGCGCAGCTGTTTCAGCCGACGCGCCAGCAGCCGGGAAAAATCCTGGGAGTCGACCAGCACCACAATGTCGGGCTTGGCGGCGCGGATGGCGCGGGCCGTCTGTTCAATGCGCCACAGCAGCAGCGGCAGGCGCAGCAGCACGTCGCTGATCCCCATCACCGCCAGATCGCGCATCGGGAACAGCGAGCGCAGGCCCTGCGCCTCCAGTTCCTGCCCACCGACACCAATAATGGCCAGCGGCACGATGCGCTTGAGGCGGATCACCAGATCGGCGGCGATACGGTCGCCCGAGGGTTCGCCGGCCAGGATGAACAGCTTGAGGTGCTCGGGGCCCGCCGGCCCCGCCTGCCCGCTCATTACTCGGTGCTGTGGCCGTTGCGGGGCATCAGAATCGGCCGATCCGACGCGGCAACGATGAAGGCAACCACATCCTGCACCAAGGAATCGCCCTTGAACAATTCGGCCGCATCCTCGACCCGCTCGCGCAGCGTGCCTTCGCTGGCAAAGATCAGCCGATAGGCCGCCCGCAGCCGGTGAATGGCTTCGCGGTCAAATTTGCTGCGCTTGAGCCCGACCAGATTGAGCCCGGTCAGCGCGGCGCGGTTGCCCACGGCCATGCCATAGGGAATGACGTCGCCATCGACCATCGACTGCGCGCCGATAAAGGCATGCGCGCCGATGCGGGTGAACTGGTGGATGACGCAGGTGCCGCCAAAAATGACATTATCGCCAATCTGACAATGACCGGCGATGCCGACATAATTGGCCATGATGACATTGTTGCCGATGATCGCGTCATGCGCCACATGGGCGCTGGCCATGATCAGGCAATCATTGCCGATCTTGGTCAGCATGCCGCCGCCCTCGGTCCCCGGATTGATGGTGACCGACTCGCGGATCACGCAGCGTTCGCCGATCACTAGGCGCGAGGCCTCACCGTGATATTTGCGATCCTGCGGCGTATGGCCGATCGAGGCAAACGGATAGATCTGCGTGCCCGCACCGATTTCGGTGTGGCCATCAATGCTGACATGGGAAATCAGCTCGACATCGTCATGCAGCACGACATGGTCGCCGACGATGCAATAAGGGCCGATCTTGACGCCGTTGCCCAACCGGGCGAGCGGGCCGACAATGGCTGTCGGGTGAACGCTCGGTCCGCTCACGAAGCGGCCTCCACGATCATGGCGGTTATCTCGGCTTCCGCGATAATCGTGCCATCAACGATGGCCTTGGCCTCGTAGCGCCCGACATTGCGGCGGCGCTGGATCTTGGCGATGTGGAACTCGATGGTGTCGCCCGGGCCAGCCGGCTTGCGGAACTTGGCCTTGTCGACACCCAGCATGAGCACGATGTTCTTCTTGCCGCCACCGGAGTCATGTTTGATGACGATGGCGCCGGCCGTCTGGGCCATGCCTTCGATGATCAACACACCCGGAAAAATCGGGTTCTCGGGGAAATGGCCCTGAAAGATCGGTTCATTGAACGTGACGTTCTTGATGCCGATAGCCGTCTCATCACCGTCGATCTTGATGATCTTGTCGATCATCAGGAACGGATAGCGGTGCGGCAGGCTTTTCAGGATCTCCGCAATATTCATGGCCCCGAGTTCGGTGGTCACTGGTGCGCTGTCGGTCATCCCCGCTTTTCCCCCTTGGAAAGTTTCCGCATGGTGGCGATTTCTCGCCAAAAATCTCGAATATCCTGTGCCGGCGCACCGGCCAGTTTGCTGCCCGGCGGCCAGTCCTTGGTGACGGCGGCGCGGCCATGCACCATTGAACCGGCCCCGATGCTCATATGACCGGAGGTACCGACGCCGCCGCCCATCAGCACGCCATCGCCCACAGTGGTGGAGCCCGATAGCCCGCTCATCGCGGCAATCAGGCAGTTGCGGCCGATACGGCAGTTGTGGCCGATCTGAACCAGATTATCGATCTTGGTGCCTTCACCGATCATGGTGTCGCCCAGCGCGCCACGGTCGATGGTGGAGTTGGCGCCGATCTCGACGCGATCCTGAATCAGCACCCGCCCGAGCTGGGGCACCTTGCGGTTCGACCGGCCGTGATCTAGCCAACCAAAGCCCTCGGTGCCGACGCGCACGCCGGAATGGATCACCACCTCATTGCCGATATAGGCGCAGTCGATGGTGCAATTGGCGCCGATGATGCTGTTGCGGCCGATGGTGACGCCAGCGCCGATGACACTATTGGCGCCGATCACCGTGCCACGGCCGATCTCGACCCCGGCCCCGATGACCGCATTGGCGCCGATGATCACATCGCGCTCGAAAACCGGCTCGCCCAAGTCATCTCGGCCAGCCGCGAGTATGGCGCGGGTATTGCCGGGATAGAGCAGATCGAGAATTTCGGCGAACAGCAGATGCGGCTTGTCGCTGACAATGGCCATGCTGGTCGCTGGCACCATCTCGAGCAGCGCCGGCGTGACCAGCACGGCGCCAGCAGCGGTGGCGCGCAGCACTTCGGCATAATCAGTATGGGCTGCGAGGGCCAGATCGCCGGGACCGGCAAGATCCAGCTCGGTCACCCCTGAAACGGACCAATCTGCATTGGCCAGCCCGGTCAGCATCTCGCTGCGGCCAAGCGTGGCGAGAATGGCACCGATGGTGGACGGGCCGGCAAAACGATGAAAACGGGTGTCGACCATGATGTCACTTAAAAAGAATTGAGCCGCGGCGCTACCGCCCCGCGGCTCAATGAACTGTCACACGCTATGCGGTCTAGAACAAGGTCGACATGGTCAACTGGAAGACCTGGGTACGATCCGAGGTCGACTTGTTCATCACGTGGGCGAAGTCGCCACGCAGCGGGCCAAACGGGCTGTCCCAGATCAGCGAGGCGCCGATCGAGGTCCGCCACGGCACGTCAGTGCTCGCCGTATCGACGGCGTTGGTGCCATCGAGACGCGGCGTATTCACGCCATCGACCCAGGCAGCGTCAGCCCACAATGCACCCGACAGACCGTAGCTCTCAGGCAGGCCCGGAACCGGGAATTGCACTTCAGCGGAGAGGCCAGCATAGGCGACGGCACCAAGATACTCGCCAGTGGTCAGACGCGGGCCAAGGCCACGACCTTCAAAGCCACGGATGAGCTGCGGACCCGGGATGAACGCCTCGACCGAGTGAACACCATTGCCGCTCAGATCGTTGACGATACCGGCCTGGCCACGCAGGCTGGCGACGATGCCGCTATCCTGGATCACGGGGACGAAGTAGCGCGCCCGAGCCTCGGTCTTCACCAGGCTATGATCCCAGCCGATATACTGCTGGCTGAAGCTGGCGAACAGGCCTTCGGTCGGCTTCTTGGTGTCATCAAGACCATTCCAGGTCAGGCTGTAGCCAACGAATGCCTTGTAGAACTCCTGGCCATCGGAAACGACCGTCGATGCGGGCGGCTTGCCCGGATCGTCAGCAATGACCTTGCGCTCACCACCGACGAACACGGTACCCGACAGATCGCCGGTCAGCGGCACGCCGACGCGGAACTGACCGCCAGTTGCCTGCGAGCCGTAGAAGCTGGCAGCGTTTTCTTCGTTGATGCGATGATAGACGTCGACGCCGGTCGAGACCTTGAGGCCCATGAAGCGCGGCTCGGTGAACGAGAAGTCAAAGGTACGGCCGGCCTGCGAGGCACCAATGGCGGCGCGCAGATACTGGCCACGACCCAGGAAGTTCCGCTCGGTCAGCGAGATCTCGCCCAGGACACCGTCCACGGTGGAGTAACCGGCAGTGGCGCCATATTCACCCGTCGAGGTTTCGGTCACGGCGATGTTGATCACCACCTTGTCAGCCGACGAGCCCGGGCCAGTGGTCACGTCCACAGCCGAGAAGAAACCGAGGCCATTGATGTTTTCGCGGCCACGCACCAGCAGTGCACGATTGAACGGGTCGCCTTCGGCAAACTCCAGCTCACGGCGGATCACGAAGTCACGGGTCTTGGTGTTGCCGGTGACGTTGATGCGCTCGACATAGAGGCGCGCACCTTCATCGACCAGATAGGTGACATTGAACTTGCCCGACGCCACGTCACGATCGAGGCGAGCCCGAACGTCGACGAAGGAATAGCCCTGGGTCGTGGCTTCGTAAGCCATTTCCTCGATCGTCTGCTGCAGATCAGCAACCGAATAGGAGCCGCCCTGCCCGGTCTGCACCGTGCTCTTGAGCGCGTCGGTGTTCAGTCCGTCGATGCTGGTTTCAATACCGACATTGGCGAACTGGTACTTCTGGCCTTCATTGACGGTGAAGTTGATGAAGTAGGCGTTCTTGGTGGCGTCATATTCACCAACAGCATTCACCTGCGCGTCGGGATAGCCACGGTTGGCGTAATAGAGGCGGATGCGCTCACGGTCGATGGCGAGCTTCTGCTCATCATAGCCATCATCCTTGAGCAGCCAGCTCAGCAGGCCAGTTTCCTTGGTGAGCATGGTGCTCTTCAGGCTATTGGCGCCGAATGCGTTGTTGCCAGTGAAGTTGATCGCGGCGATGCCCGCGCGATTGCCTTCGTTGACATTGAAGATGACGCGGACGCGGCCATCGGCCGTCGCCTCGGAGCGCGCCGTCACGGAAACGGAAAGGAAGCCGTCGCGGTCATAGGCCTGACGGATGCTCTCGATATCGGAGTTGACCCGCTGCTGGGTGAAGATGCCGGAAGCCGACACATCGACCATGGCCAGCAACTGGCTATCGGAGAAGCGGCGATTGCCCTCAAAGAGAACTGCGCCAACCAGTTGTTCCTGGGCCTGCGCAGTTACAACTCCAAGAAGCGGAATGCTGGATCCGGCCAGTGGCGCTGCACCCAGTATCGCAAGCGCCAGAAAAGCGCCGCGCATCAGCTTGGTGGGATTGATCATATTATTATTGCCTCTGCGACCATGCCTGAGGAATCGCCATGCACAGCGCTCCCCCAGACTAACTCCATTGCACCGTTTTACCGTCTTTTTAACCAAGGACAAGGCTGAAGCCTCGACGCGGTTAGCAAATGATTGGTGCTCTTGTATTCCTGCAACACCTTGCGAACCAAGGCTAACCAGAGGTTAACGCAGGATTCCGAAGTATGCAAAAATCGTGTCGTTAAAGAGCGTGAACACCATGAGCGCAAGAACCAGGGCGAATCCAAAGCGGAACCCCATTTCCTGCACCCTCATGGAGAGCGCACGCCCTCTGACGGCCTCAACCAAATAATACAGAAGGTGCCCGCCGTCGAGCATGGGAACCGGTAAAAGGTTGAAGATACCGATATTTAGCGAGAGCAAGGCGGTCAGATTTATGAGTGCGATAATGCCCAGTGTCGCCACTTCGCCGGAAACCTTGGCCACTTTGACCGGTCCGCCCAGCTGCTCGACGTCGCCCCGCCCAACGAAAAAGTCCCCCAGGAACGCCGCTGTGCGCTGGATGATGAAGCGGATTTCCTCCACCGTCATGCCGACGGCCTCGACCGGGCCCGGCCGATAGAGGCTGACATCGGTCTGTGCCACGTCACGGCTCACGCCGATTCTGCCGATCTTCTGCATATTGCCGAAACGGTCTTCTACCTCGACCACCTCGGGCACCAGTACGATGGTTTCCGAGGTGCTGCCGCGATCCAGCTCAACCGTCACCGGTCGCGCCGGGCTGGTGGCAACCAGCCGCTGGAAATCCTCAAACCCCCGCACGGCATAGCCGTCGACGGCGATGATGATGTCACCCGGCTCGATCCCGGCGGTCTCCGCCACGGAACCAGCGATCACCGCGCCGACAACCGGCGGAATGGTGTAGCGGCCATAGCCCAGCAGCAGGGCATAGAGGATGAAAAACGTCAGCAGCACATTGGCGATGGGACCGGCGGCCACCACGGCGATGCGCTGCCAGACATTCTTGTTGGCAAACAGTCGCGGCGCCAGCGCTGGATCGACATTGGCGGTTGCCTCGGGGTCCGGCACGCTGGCTTCGTTCATGTCGCCGACAAAGCGCACATAGCCGCCCAGCGGGATCGCCGAAATGCGCCAGCGTGTCCCGTGCTTGTCGTCCCAGCCGATCAGCTCGCGGCCGAAGCCCACCGAGAAGGTCTGGATCGCCACCCCGTTCCAGCGCGCCACCAGATAGTGGCCCATCTCATGGACGAAGACGATGACCGTCAGCACCGCCAGGAAGGGCACCACGTAGGACAGCAGCCAGTAGATGAATTCGAACATGGTCTTCCTTGCTTGGTCGAGCGCCGGGCGCTCGTGGCCCTACCAGTAAAGCAGGCCCTCGGCGACCGCGCCGTAGCCGGCATGCAGGCCGCCGACCAGCAATACCAGCAACACGCCAAATGTGAGGCTGTCGAGCCGGTCCATCAGCCCGCCATGGCCGGGGATGATATCGCCGCTATCCTTGATCCGGAAATGCCGCTTGATGCCGCTTTCGGTCAGATCGCCGAGTTGACCCAGCACGCTGATCGACGCCGACAGCACCAGCCCGATCCACCAGGGCGAATCCGTCGCCACCACCCAGACCAGCAGCCCTGCCCCGGTGCCCAGCGCCAGCCCGCCCAGCGCGCCCGACCAGGTCTTGGACGGCGAAATCCACGGCGCGAGTTTTTCCCCGCCGATCTGTCGACCGGTAAAGAACGCCGCCGAATCCGTCATCCACACCACAGTGCCGAGATAGATGCCGGCCCAGACACCGGTAATCGTGTCGCCCCGCATGGCCAAAGCGGCGATGATGATCGCGCCATAAATGCACAGGCCGAGCACCCGCCATGGCGCCCCTTCGCGCCGCATCGTCAGCGCCACGACGCAGGCCACGGCAATCACCGCGATGGTGCCCAGCGGCCCGGTTAGCGGATAGATCAGGCCCGACAGGCCCACCAGGCCGATCAACACCCAGCCCGACGTCGAGGGCGCGGCCCGCGACACCATGGTCTCCCATTCGCGATAGGCGCCGGCAAACACCGCCCCCACCACGGCGGCGAACACATAGCTGCCGATATACAACGCCGACGCGGTCAGCGCGATCAGCACCATGGCCGACGCGAGGCGCGGGCCGAGATCGGACCACAACCGCCGACGATTTTGGGAATTTTCTGACGAAGGATCGCCGGGACTGGTCAAGGTTGCACAGCCTCGATACCGCCGAAACGCCGGTCACGCTGGGAGAAGGTCTCAAGCACGCGGATGAAGCTGGCCTCGCCAAAATCGGGCCAATACTCATCGACGAAGACGAATTCGGCATAGGCCGCCTGCCACAGCAGGAAATTGGAAATGCGCTGCTCGCCACTGGTGCGGATGATCAGATCGGGGTCCGGCAGGCCGGCGGTATAGAGCGCCGCGCCAATGGTTTCCTCGGTGATCGCCTCGGGCGCCAACTCCCCGGCGGCAACCGCCTGGGCGATACGGCGCGTCGCATCGACGATTTCGGCCTTGCTGCCATAGTTGAAGGCCACAATCAGCACGAGGCCGCTATTGGACGCCGTCTTGGCCTCAACATCATTGATCAGCCGCACCAGGCTCGCATCGAGCCCCTCGCGCCGACCGATGATGCGCACCTGCACATTATTGCGGATCAGGCTTTGCAGATCGGACGCAACAAAGCGGCGCAGCAGATTGAAGATGAAGGAGATTTCATCCTTCGGACGGGTCCAGTTCTCGGACGAGAAGCTGAACACCGTCAGATGCGGCACGCCATAGGTGATGCACAGCTCGACCAGATTGCGCAGCGCCTTGACGCCCTCGATATGGCCTTCGGTCCGGCGCTTGCCGCGGGCTTTCGCCCAGCGGCCATTGCCGTCCATGATCACGCCGAGATGGGCCGGAATCCGCAGGCGTTGCCGCTGGGCAGGATCGATGGTGAAGGCTGGATCAATGGACATCTACGCCCTCCTGGCGCAGTTCAGCCGGCTTAGACCTGCATGATTTCTGCTTCTTTGGCCGCGACCACCTGGTCGATCTCGGCCACGGCGGCGTCGGTGGCCTTCTGGACCAGGTCGGTCTGCGCGCGCGCATCGTCCTGGGCCATATCGCCGTCCTTCTCCGCCTTCTTCAGCGCATCCATGCCGTCGCGACGGATATGGCGCACCGCCACGCGGGCGGCCTCGGCGTAGTTGTGGGCGACCTTGGACAGTTCCTTGCGGCGCTGCTCGTTCAGCTCGGGCAGCGGCACGCGGATGATCTGCCCCTCCCCCATCGGATTGAGGCCAAGCCCGCTGTCGCGGATCGCCTTCTCGACGGCATTGGCCATCTGGCGGTCCCACACCTGCACGCTCAGCATGCGGGGCTCGGGCACGGTGACGGTCGCCACCTGGTTCAGCGGCATGCGCGAACCATAGGCCTCCACAGTCACCGGTTCCAGCAGGCTGGCACTCGCCCGGCCAGTGCGCAGGCCGACGAGTTCATCGCGCAGCGAGGAAATCGACTTCTGCATACGGGTTTTAATATCTGCGAGGTCATAGGCCATACTATTCGTCCTTCTAGGCTAGAGCGGCTTGCCGACGCGCGTGAAGCGGGTAGTTCCCGCCAAGACACCAGCGAGGCCGGCCGCGTCGTCGAGCGCATATACGATTATCGGCATGTCGTTGTCGCGGGCAAGCGCAAATGCCGCAGTATCCATCACCCGCAAGTTCTTGCTGATGACTTCGTCGTAGCTGACGGCCTCATAGCGCGTTGCATCGGGATTGGTCACCGGGTCTGCGGAATAGACCCCATCGACCTTGGTGCCCTTGAGCACGACGTCACATTCCAGCTCGATAGCGCGCAAGGTGGAAGCGGTGTCAGTGGTAAAAAATGGATTGCCGGTGCCGCCGCCGAGAACCACCACATAGCCGTCCTCCAGCGCCTGCTTGGCGGCGCGGGCGGTGAAGGCATCGGCCACGGTCGGCATCGAAACGGCGCTGTAAGGCTTGCACTTGCGGCCCTGGCGGCTGATGGCATTGCTCAGCGCCAGCGCGTTGATCATGGTGCCCAGCATGCCCATCATGTCGGCAGTGACCCGGTCGGTGCCATCAGCAGCGCCGGCCATGCCGCGGAAAATATTGCCGCCGCCGACCACGATCGCAATCTCGACGCCGGTATTGGCGACATCGGCGATCTGCTTGGCCACGGCCTGCAGGAATGGGGGTTCGATACCGAAGGAGTTGTCTCCTGCCAGCGCCTCGCCCGAAACCTTGAGGAGAATGCGTTTATAGGCAGGTGCCATCGGCAGACCCCTCTTTCTGAAAAACGGACGGGGCGCCGAATCCGGCAACACCCGCATGACCCTATGGCAAAACCGCCTTCAACAGAAGGCGTCGCACCACTGGAAACTACATTACGGCAGGGTTTTGCGCTCAATCCCAGCTCGGATAAACCCTGCGGGAGAGCGGCGGACGGGCCCTTGGGCCCATCCGCAATCAATCGGCGTCTTACTTGACGCCGGCAGTGGCAGCGACTTCAGCGGCGAAGTCGGTCTCGACCTTCTCAATGCCCTCGCCCAGCGCAAAGCGCACGAACTTGGTCAGCTTGATCGGGGCGCCAGCGTCCTTCTCGGCATTCTTGATCACGTCGGCGACCTTGGTTTCGCCGTCGACCACGAACACCTGCGACAGCAGGGTCACTTCTTCGAAGTACTTGCGCATGCGGCCATCGACCATCTTCTCGGCGATCTCGGCGGGCTTGCCCGATTCCTTGACCTGCTCGAGAATGATCGCACGCTCGCGCGCCACCACGTCCTGGTCCAGCTCTTCCGGCGCAATCGCCTGCGGCTGGGCCGCTGCGATATGCATGGCAAGCTGCTTGCCCAGGGCCGACAGCACGGCCTTGTCGCCAGTCGACTCGAGCGCCACCAGAATGGCGATCTTGCCCAGGCCAGCCTTGACGGCGTTGTGCACGTAGCTTTCGACCACGCCATCGCTGACCGAAACGGTCTGCGTGCGGCGCAAATTCATGTTCTCGCCGATCTTGGCGATGGCAGCGGTCAGTTCGGCCGAAACCGAATGGCCCGAGCCGGGATACGGCATTTCGCCGAGCTTGACCACGTCGCCATCGGCGTCGAGGGCCAGCGTGGCTGCATTGCCGACAATGCCCTGGAACTGTTCGTTGCGCGCAACGAAGTCGGTTTCCGAGTTCACTTCGACAGCGGCGCCCTTGGCGCCGTTGACGGCAACGCCAACCAGGCCTTCAGCGGCCACGCGGTCGGCCTTCTTGGCAGCCTTGGCCAGGCCACGGGTGCGCAACCAGTCGATTGCTGCTTCCATGTCGCCGTTGGTCTCGGCCAGAGCCTTCTTGCAGTCCATCATCCCGACGCCAGTCGCGTCGCGGAGCTGCTTGACCATTCCTGCAGTGATTTCCATAGGTTCACCTCTTGGCGGCCCCTTTCAAGGGGCCGCATTGGTTCAAATCGGAACGAAGTACGCGAAGCGTGCTTAGTTAGCGGCGGGTGCGACGGGCTCAGGCGCCTCGACCGGCAGCTCTTCAGCCGGGGTCAGGTCGCCAGCGCCGAGGTCGGCGCCGAGTGCGGACGACGAACGGCCGATACCGTCGATGGCAGCCTTGGCAACCAGCGAGACATAGAGCTCGAGAGCGCGGCTGGCGTCGTCATTGCCCGGAATGGCGTAGTCGACGATATCCGGATCACAATTGGTGTCGACGATGGCGATGACCGGAATCCCCAGACGGCGGGCTTCCTTGATCGCGTTCGCTTCCTTGTTGGTGTCGATGACGAACAGCAGGGACGGCAAATTGCCCATGTCCTTGATGCCGCCCAGGTCGCGCTCAAGGCGTTCCTGTTCGCGGCTCATCATCAGGCGCTCCTTCTTGGTGCGCAGCGCCAGATCATCTTCGCTCATCGATTCGAGCGTACGCAGACGCGAGATCGAGTTCGAAATGGTCTGCCAGTTGGTCAGCGTGCCGCCGAGCCAGCGGGAGTTCACGAAATACTGGGCGGACTGCTTGGCAGCCTCGGCGACCAGCGGAGCGGCCTGGCGCTTGGTGCCAACGAACAGCACGCGGCCACCGTCAGCAACAGTGTCCGAGATCAGCTGCAGCGCGCGGCTCAGGGCCGGCACGGTCTGGCTCAGGTCGAGAATGTGGATGTCGTTGCGAACGCCGAAAATGTAGCGCTCCATCTTCGGGTTCCAGCGGTGCTTCTGGTGACCGAAGTGAACGCCTGCTTCGAGCAGTTGACGCATAGAGAAATCGGGCAGTGCCATGATGGCTGCTCCTAGTTTACCGGTTGATGCCGCCACGAGATCTTGCGACGGTTTCCCGTCACCGGATGGCTTTTCGATTGCTCGAACCGCCTGCCTCGTGTGTGAAATCGCGCTGACTCGCAGTCAAACGCATGCGCCATATAGGGGAAGACGGGAAAAAGAGCAAGGGTCGTGCCAAAGCGCCGCCTGTGTGCGGTTTTCGAGCGATGATGGCGAGACGCTGCCTCGATATTAGTTTTTTGATAGTGAGCCAGTCGCCTCGCCATCACGTCGGGATTTTCGCAGGTTGGTTCAGGTACGCCAATGTTGCAGACGCAGCTGCCGGTTTCCTCTGCCCAATGGGAGCGACCTCCCATCCCCGACCGTCCCCACGCTCATCACTCGTCATGATCGCGCTCTGGCGTGGGCGATGAGGGGAGTATGCGGGAGGAATTGGGGGCGGGGATAAGATGGATAAGTTGACGCCCTGCCCCCCACAGATCGTCGCCCTCGGGCTTGACCCGAGGGCGACTGAACTTGCTGCGGCAGGGGAAGTATAGAGCCCTCGGGTCAAGCCCGAGGGTGACGGCTGGGGGAAGGAGCACGGACGTCGCAGTCGACACCCTCCCCCTTGCGGGGAGGGATCAAGGGTGGGGGTGGTTTGGCCCGGTTATCGGGGCTCTCGCACCCCCTCCCGGCTCGATCACGGACTTAGCGAAGGGCTACGTCCTATCTCGCTCTCCCTCCCCGCAAGGGGGAGGGTGGAGCCGGTGGTTGGGCAAAATCTCATCCCACCCACCGTGTCGCCCCGGCCTTGCGCCGGGGCGCATCCCCAGATGGCGCCAGTTCCCCCATCTCAGGATGGGTCCCGGCTCAAGGCCGGGATGACATCGCGTTTGTGGGAGCTCTCCGGGCAACACGGCTCCGCACCTGCAATTTCCACTGCATTAACAGCGACTTAGCCGACCCATCGGAATCAAATCCCCAAGCCCCCTCAGTGAAACCTTACATCCGTCACGCCATCCAGCGCCTTGATGCCGCCGGCGACTTCGGCGGTGAGCCGGTAACTGCCCGGCAGTTCGACCTCATATTCCCGGGCGCCGCCGTCGCGGATGACGACGAAGTTCACCTTGCCCTCGCCGCCGCGCTTGAGCTGGGCGCTGATCGAGCCGAGGGCCTGCGCGCCGCCGGCGAAAATCGTCAGCCGGCGCTCAATGGTGTCCTCGATGCCGTCAATGGCCTGGGCCGAGAGCAGGCGCAGGCTGATGCCTTCGGCACGCTCGTCGGCGCCCACTTGCAGGATCACCGACTTGCCCGGTTGTAGTAGCGCGCCGAACTCGTTGATCTGCTCGGAAAAGGCGATCACTTCAAAGCCACCGGTCTGGTCGGACAGTGTCAGGATCATCATCGGCGTGCCCTTGCGGGTACGGCGATCCTGCCGACCGCTGATGGTGCCGGCCAGTCGCCCGGCTGACGCCCCATCCTTCACCGCCCGCTCGAAATCGCCCCAGCGCTGCACCCGCAGCTTCTCGAACAGGTCGGAATAGGCGTCGAGCGGATGCGCCGACAGATGGAAGCCGATGGCCGACAGCTCGCGGTCGGCCCGCTCGGTGGTGCTCCAATCAGGAATGCCCGCCGGCAGGCGGACGGGCTCGGGCTCGCCGGCGTCGAACATGTTCCACTGGCCCTGACTGCGCTCATGGGTCAGCGACTGCGCCATGCCCATCACCGCCTCGATAGCGGCAAAAGCCACTTCGCGGCGCGGCACGATAGCGTCGAAAGCGCCGGCATTGGCCAGCGTTTCCAGCGTCCGCTTGGACAGCACGCGCGGATCGACGCGGCGGGCGAAATCGCCCAGATCCTTGAACGGCGTGTCCCCGCGCACTTCCACGATATGCTCGGCCACCTGCCGGCCGACCCCCTTGACCGCGCACAGACCATAATGAATGCGCTTGTCCTTGACCGAGAACACCACCTGCGAGCTGTTGATGCAGGGCGGCACCAGCTCGATGCGGTTGCGCTTGGCCTCGCTGCGGAACTCGGCCAGCTTGTCGGTATTGCCCATATCCAGCGTCATCGACGCGGCCAGGAACTCGTGCGGATAATGCGCCTTGAGAAAGGCGGTCTGGTACGACACCAGCGCATAGGTGGCGGCGTGGCTCTTGTTGAAGCCGTAATTGGCGAATTTGGCCAGCAGGTCGAAAATCGTATCGGCCTGGGCCTTTTTCAGCCCGTGGGTGATCGCTCCCTCGCGGAAGCGCTCGCGCTGCGCGTCCATCTCGGCCTTGATCTTCTTGCCCATGGCGCGGCGCAGCATGTCGGCTTCGCCGAGCGAGTAGCCTGACAGCAGCTGGGCGATCTGCATCACCTGCTCCTGATAGACGATGATGCCATAGGTTTCGTCGAGCACCTGGGACAGCTCGGGGTGGGGATATTCCACCTCTTCGCGACCATGCTTACGGTCGTTGAACAGCGGAATATTGTCCATCGGACCGGGGCGATACAGCGCCACCAGGGCGATGACGTCCTCGAAACGGTCGGGCTTCATGTCGACCAGCGCGCGGCGCATGCCGGCGCCTTCCACCTGGAACACGCCAAACGTGTCGCCGCGGGCGTAGAGCTCGTAGGTCGGCTTGTCGTGGATGGAAATATCTTCGATGCGGAAGCTGCCGCCATCCAGATTGACCATGTTCACGGCATACTGGATCGTGGTCAGCGTCTTGAGGCCGAGGAAGTCGAATTTGACCAGCCCGGCGGCCTCGCTCCACTTCATATTATACTGGCACACCGGCATGTCGGAGCGCGGATCGCGATACAGCGGCGCCAGATCCTGCAGCGGTCGGTCGCCGATGATGATACCGGCGGCGTGCGTGGACGCGTGGCGGAACAGCCCTTCGAGAACGCGGGCGATGGCCACCAGATCGGCGACCGTCTCGTCCTCGTCGGCCATCTGCTTGAACTGCGGCACCTCATTCATGGTGCGCTCGATCGAATAGGGATCGGCCGGATTGGCCGGCACCAGCTTGCACAGCCGGTCGACCTGCCCATAGGGCATTTGCAGCACGCGACCGACGTCGCGCAGCACGGCGCGGGCCTGCAGCGTTCCGAAGGTGATGATCTGGCTCACCTGCTCGGCGCCGTATTTCTGCTGCACGTAATGGATCACCTCTTCGCGGCGATCCTGGCAGAAGTCGATATCAAAGTCGGGCATCGACACGCGTTCCGGATTGAGGAAGCGTTCGAACAGCAGATTGTAGGCGAGCGGGTCGAGGTCGGTAATGGTGGTGGTATAGGCCACCAGCGAGCCGGCGCCCGAACCACGGCCCGGGCCCACCGGAATGCCCTGCGACTTCGACCAGCGGATGAAGTCGGCCACGATGAGGAAGTAGCCAGGGAACTTCATCGAGGCGATGATGCCCAGCTCGAATTCCAGCCGTTCCCAATACTCCTGCTCGGTCTTGCCCGGCGCCGGGCCGCGACTGGCGAGGCGGGCACGCAGCCCCTCCTCCGCCATGGCGCGCAAAGCCGCGGCTTCGGCGGCGACGGCATCGTCTTCGCTCAGATCGGGCGCGGCGGCGAATTTGGGCAGGATCGGGCTACGGGTGCGCGGCCGGTAGGAAATGCGCTGGGCCACCTCGATGGTGGAATCCAGCGCCTCGGGCAGGTCCGAAAACAGCGCGGCCATTTCGGCGCGGGTCTTGAAATAATACTGGTCGTTGAGCTTGCGGCGCTCGGTCTGGGCCAGCACGGTGCCGCCGGCAATGGCCAGCAGCGCATCATGCGCCTCGAATTCCTTGGCAGATTTGAAGAAGGGCTCGTTGGTCGCCACCAGCGGAATGCCCTTGCGATAGGCATAATCGATCAGGCGCGGCTCAACCGCCGCTTCCTGCACCCGGCCATGGCGCTGCAATTCGATATAGAAACGGTCGCCGAACAATTCGGCCAGCCGGTCGAGCCGGCGGATGGCATTGGCGTCCTGCCCATGGGCGAAAGCCATGTCGATGGCGCCCTCGGGGCCGCCGCTGAGACAGATGATATCGTGCAGACCTTCGCGGGTCAGCCAATCGAGCTGCGCCCGCGCCGTGCCGCCATCGCCCTCGATGTAGGATTTCGACACCAGCCGCGACAGATTGGCAAAGCCGTTCTCGGTCTGCGCCAGCAGCACGACGCTGGATTTGCCAGCCCAGGCCACCTGCCCGCGCTCGCTGACCCGCTCTTCGCTGGCGGCAAAATCGATGGCCAGTTCCACCCCGGCCAGTGGCTGAATGCCCTTCTTGCTGGCCTTTTCGGAGAACTCGAGCGCCCCGAACAGATTGCCGCTATCGGCAATGCCGATGGCCGGCTGATTGTCATCCTTGGCGAGCTTGAGAATGGCATCAAGCTGCAGCGCACCCTCAAGCAGGGAATAGGCGGAATGGACGTGAAGGTGAATAAAGCCGGGACTGGTCATGATGGCCCTTTATGACCGGCCCGGAGCGATGATCATACCGCTCGCGGACCGCAATCCACAGGGACCGTCACACGAGTCGGGCCAACATATCCATCCAGGTGAGCGAACCGATGGTGAAGGCGCCAAGCGTGACGAAGGCGGCGAGGTCCTTGATGAAAGTGAGCATCTGCATCTCCCGTGTTGCTATAATGTTCTTATAGGTTCGTCCTTTGTTCTTGTCCAGTGTGGGCAATGGGAACAGCGGGGATTGGCCAGCCCTGGTTAACGAGACGTTAGGAAATGAAGCTGGGCGGTTGACCTGACCACCGATAATGCGTGCAGTGCCGCCACGCCGCCCTGCCCGTCCGAGGAATCGATGACCCCCACGCCCCAACTCAGTCTCGGCCTGCTGCTCACCGCCGCAGCCGGCTTCGCCGACGTGGTCGGCTTCATCGAACTGGGCGGCCATTTCATCTCGTTCATGAGCGGCAACATCACCCAATTGGGCGCGGGGCTGGCGCAGGGCATGTGGCCGGTGGCGCTGCTGACGGGCTCGCTGGTCGGCCTGTTCTTTCTTGGCAGCCTCGCCGGTTCGCTGCTGGCGCTGATGGCCGGGCCGCGCTGGGGCTCCAGCGCCGTCACCGCTCTGGTGCTGGCCAGCTTCATCGCCACCCTGCTGCTGGCCTTGGCCGGCTTCGTCCCCGGCCAGTTCATGCTGGTGCTGGCGGCGGGCGCCGGCGCGCAGAATGCCATTCTGCCGGCTGCCGGCTCGGTGCGGCTGGGCACCACCTTCGTCACCGGCACTTTGTTCGCGGCGGGACAGGATCTGGCGCGGGCGCTGCATGGCCTGGTGCCGCCGTGGCGCTGGGCCCAGCATATGCTGGTCTGGGCCTCGCTGCTGCTGGGCGGCTTGCTCGGCGGCTGGGGCTATGCCCTGGTCGGCATCAACACTCTGCTGGTGCCGGCGCTGATCTATCTCGGGCTGCTGGTGTTTTTCGTGGCCCGGCCGCCGCTGCGGCACGCCGCCTGAGCGGCAAACAAAAAGGCCGGAATCGCTCCCGGCCGTTTTATGTTGGTCAGCTACGCCTTGGCAGGCGGGGCGATCCGATGCGCCAGCTTGAGAGCAATCGGGCTCACCACACTGCTGATCAGGAAGGCCACCGGCCAGGCAATGGCAAACGCCAACGGCCAACGCGGCAGGAACTCACTCCCGGCATTGAGAAAGCCCATGACGCCCGACATGGCCAACGCCATCATGAACGTCATGAGCAGCTGCATCACGAATTGGGTTTTTCTTGGCAAAAATCTACTCTCCAACAGGCCGGCACTGACAAAGAACACGCTCCGCCAGCATCACCACAAAATTTGAAACTTGTGACGCCGATGGAACGCTTGCGCGCCGAATCCCGCGAGTACGGGGCCGGATACCAACCGCCAGCTTCTTTTCGACCTGGATTAAGTAGGAAGCGCAAGTGACTCCGTCAACGGCAGAGTTCGCAAGTCTGCTTCCCGCTTCGTGGGCGGATAGACGAGGCCGGGATTGCTCCCGGCCGTTTGTGTTTTCGGCTTATGCCTTGGCGGGCGGCGCGATGAGGAAGGCCAGCTTGAACGCGACCGGGGTCACCACCTGGGTGACGATGAAGGCAACCGGCCAGGCGATGGCGAAGGTCAGCGGCCAATGCGACAGGAAGTCCTGCCCGGCACTGACGAAGCCCATGATGCCTGACATGGTCAGCGCCATCATGAAGGTGATGAGCAGCTGCAAAACGATCTGGGTTTTCTTTGGCAAAGTCTAATCTCCAACAGGTCTGACACTGACGGAGAGCATTCCCACGCCAGCATCACCCCACATAAAAGGTGTGATGCCGATGGGACGCTTGCGCGACGAATCCCGCTTGTACGGGGCCGGGATACCAACCGGCTGCTTCTTTTCGACCTGAATTAACTAAGAAGCCTAAGTGACTCGGTCAACGGAAAAATCCGCATGCCAGCTTCCCGTTTGGGTGGCTGAGACCAACAGAAACGCCTGCCGGAAATAACCAGCAGGCGTCCGAAAACGGCAACCAGCCCTGAGCAAAAGCCAAGCGCTGCACCGGACTGCGGCTAGGATCGCGGCGTCCCCACCTCGAAGCAGGACTGGCCATTGACGAAGGCAGTCGACGGGGTGCCGGCAAAGGTTTCGGTGAAGGCGCCAGGAAACAAGATAGATCCGGCGAAAATATCGCCCGACACGCCCGTAGAGGGCAGGACGCCTGCCCATTGCTGGAGCATTTCGGCGCCATTGGCCAGTACCGTGCCACTGCCGCAGGTCAGCGTGTTCTGCACCGTTTCGATTTTGCCGTAGGAGTTGGCCTCGAGGAAGGCGCGCAGCGTGCTGTCATCAATCGTATAGTCGATGAAGAAGCGCGCATACGGCACCTGCAGGCCGGCGTTCAACAGCAGCGAATTGGCGCCAAAATCCCAGCCGATGCCAGCATTCCCGAGCAGGCCGACGCCCAGCGTTCCGGCATCGCCGGCGATGCCGAGCAGACGAACTTGCATGTCCTCGAGCCCCTTGATGAGGGAGATCGAGGCGTTGATTTCACCGCCATAGACGAAATTGCTGGGATTGACGTTGGTGTGGCGCAGGCCGACGGCGAGATGGGGATTGAAGCCGTCGCCGATGGAAAAGCTGAGCCCGATAAAGCCGGTGGTGTCCCAACGATCCGAACCGGCCGATCCAGTCGGCGCCGAACAGGCGTTCCCGCCGTAAGCAAACCCGCTGTTGCCCTCGAGCCCGGCATAACATCCGCTCACTGCGGGAGCGGCCCATGCCGACGCGGTCAGGGCAAGCCCGCCGACCATGCCAAGGGCAAGCAGCCCAGCACCAAGCGCCGCGCGCGGCAGGAAAGAATCAAGCATTGGTAGGCCCCCATTTTTGCCATCGTGTAGATACGGTCGTGGCAAAACGGGCAATAGGCTAGCGACGCTATGCTACTGAGCCTTCTGCTTTTTTTCTGGCTGGACTTGTGGGTGTCCTGCGTTATGCGCCCATGGACATGGCCCATTCGCCATTTCCTGCAAGCAAAATGTCAGCCGGGACGACACAGTGGGGCGGAGACATCGCGCCCACCTCAGCAAACGAAAAGGCCGGGATCGCTCCCGGCCCTTTTGCTTAGCTCTTTTCGGCCGTGGCCTTGGGCTTTTTCGGCTTGGGCAGGGCCTTGGGCTTGGCCGGGCGCGGCGCCGCCGCGATCAGCTCCAGCTTGGCCTCATTGCCGACGCCGACAACCGCCACGGTCACCGTGCCACCATTAACCAGCTCACCAAACAGCACCTGCTCAGCCAGCGGTTTCTTGATGTATTCCTGGATCACCCGGCTCAATGGCCGCGCGCCCATGCGTTCATCATAGCCGCGTTCAGCCAGCCAGTCGGCGGCCTCCGGCTGCAGCACGATGGTGACACCGCGCTCGGCCAGCTGGCCTTCCAGCTGCAGCACGAACTTCTCCACCACGCGACGCACCACTTCGCGCGGCAGCGGCGCAAAGGAGATGATGGCGTCGAGCCGGTTGCGGAACTCCGGCGTAAACAGGCGATTGATCGCCTCTTCGTCGTCGCCCTGCTCGCGCTTGCGGCCAAAACCGATCGGGGCCTTCTGCAAGTCCATGGCTCCGGCATTGGAGGTCATGATCAGGATGACATTGCGGAAATCCACCGACTTGCCGTTGTGGTCGGTCAGCTTGCCGTGGTCCATCACCTGCAACAGGATGTTGTAGAGATCGGGATGGGCCTTCTCGATTTCGTCGAGCAGCACCACGCAATGCGGATGCTGATCGACGCCATCGGTGAGCAACCCACCCTGGTCAAACCCGACATAGCCGGGCGGGGCACCAATCAGGCGGCTGACCGTGTGGCGCTCCATGTATTCGGACATATCGAAGCGCAGCAGCTCCACCCCAAGGGTGTCGGCGAGCTGCTTGGCCACTTCGGTCTTGCCGACGCCGGTGGGGCCAGTGAACAGGTAGGAGCCGATCGGCTTTTCCGGTTCGCGCAGGCCGGCACGGGCCAGCTTGATCGCCGACGACAGCGCGGTGATCGCCACATCCTGGCCGAACACCACCGATTTCAGGCTCCGCTCCAGCCCGCCCAGCAGTTCGGCATCAGACTTGCTGACCGACTTTGGCGGAATCCGCGCAATGGTGGCGATGGTCGCCTCGATGTCTTCGACATCGATGATTTTCTTGCGCTTGTCTTCGGTGAGCAGCATCTGGCTGGCGCCGGTCTCGTCGAGCACGTCGATGGCCTTGTCGGGGAGCTTGCGGTCATTGATATAGCGCGCGCTCAGTTCCACCGCCGCCTTGAGGGCATCATCGGTGTATTTGATCTTGTGGAACTCTTCGTAATAAGGCCGCAGGCCCCGGATGATCTCGATGGCATCGGGGATCGACGGCTCATTGACGTCGATCTTCTGGAAGCGCCGCACCAAAGCGCGGTCCTTCTCGAAGAACTGGCGATATTCCTTATAGGTGGTCGAGCCGATGCAACGGATCGCCCCGCTCGCCAAAGCCGGCTTGAGCAGGTTTGACGCATCGAGCGCGCCGCCTGAGGTGGCGCCCGCACCGATCATGGTGTGGATCTCGTCGATGAACAGCACCGAGTTCGGCAGCTTTTCCAGCTCCTTCATCACGGCCTTGAGGCGTTCCTCAAAATCGCCGCGATAGCGGGTGCCGGCCAGCAACGAGCCGATATCAAGCGCATAGATTACCGCTTCACGGAGCACCTCGGGCACATCGCCCTCGACGATCTTGCGGGCCAGGCCCTCGGCAATGGCGGTCTTGCCCACGCCGGCATCGCCGACATAGATCGGGTTATTCTTGCTCCGGCGGCACAGCACCTGGATGGTGCGGCGCAGCTCGGCGTCGCGGCCGATCAGCGGGTCGATCTTGCCGGCCCGGGCCTTCTCGTTGAGATTGACGCAGAAATCGGACAGCGCCGAACTCTTCTTGGCTTCGGCCCCGCCTTCGGCATGGCCGTCTCCGTCTTCAGCTCCGCGCACCTTGCGCTCCTCGCTGGGACCGGACTTGGTGATCCCGTGGCTGATGAAATTGACTGCGTCGAGCCGGCTCATATCCTGCTGTTCGAGGAAATAAGCGGCATGGCTTTCGCGCTCGGCAAAGATGGCGACGAGCACATTGGCACCCGTAACCTCTTCCCTACCGGACGACTGGACATGGATCACCGCGCGCTGAATGACGCGCTGGAAGGCGGCGGTCGGCCGCGCATCCTGGCCATTGGCCACGATCAGGCTGTCCAGCTCTTCATTGATGAAATCTTCGAGGTCGCTCTTGAGCGCGTCGATATCGACGTCGCAGCCGGTCAGCACCGCGATGGTTTCGCGGTCTTCGGTCAGCGCCAGCAACAGATGTTCGAGCGTCGCGAACTCATGGTTGCGCTCACGCGCCAGGTTCATCGCCTGATGCAGGGCCTTTTCAAGTCCGCGTGAAAATGAGGGCATATGATGTTCCTATTGCTTTTCCATCACGCATTGCAGCGGATGCTGGTTTTTGCGTGCCGTATCCATGACGCGGGTGACCTTGGTCTCGGCCACTTCGTATGGATATACGCCGCACTCACCCACCCCCTTTTGGTGAACGTGCAGCATGATCTGCATGGCGTCTTCACGCGATTTGTTGAAGACATCCTGCAAGACCAGAACGACGAATTCCATCGGCGTGTAGTCGTCGTTGAGAAGCAGCACCCGATAGAGATTCGGGCGCTTGGTTTTGGGACGGGTCTTGGTGATCGTCCCGGTTTCGGTGCTGCCCTTGCCGTCTCCACCCTCCTTTTCCGGGCCGGCATGCGCCAGCCCCGGCCGCAGCGCAGCCGCGTGGTCGATGGCATTGAGGTCGTCAAAAGTCATGGCAAAAACATCTGTCGCAAGGAAAACGAAGCAGCCTGGTGAGGACCATTATGTAGGCAAAAACTCGCCGGTGTTAAGGGGCATGATGTGCCGAATGCGTGAAGGCGTGGAATGGGTGCTCCGCCGCCGTCCCAGTCGACACCCTCCCCCTTGCGGGGAGGGATCAAGGGTGGGGGTGGTTTGGTCGGGATACCGGGGCCCTCGCACCCCCTCCCGGCTCGATCACGGACTTAGCGAAGGGCTAAGTCCTATCTCGCTCTCCCTCCCCGCAAGGGGGAGGGTGGCAGACTGATAGTCCAGTGGCCGCCATCCCGTGACCATCTTTCCACACTCCAACATAAATCGACGGCATTTTACGGAATGGTAACGGCACGCCCTTATTCTGTTCTGAAGCAATGGAGGTTCGGGAGCGTGGGGCTCGCCTGAATTCCGCTGCGAGTGTGTGTTGCGTACGGGTGCAGAAGCACCCGAGAGTAAAGTTGGAGTACCGGGTGGCTTCCCAGGCGAAAACCCCATGGCGTGTCGTGTTTTTGCGCGCCTTTGCCGCAGTCCTCGTTGTCCTTGCTGTCAGCGCCCACACTGTGGCGCCGGCGCAGGCCATTGAAAATCTTCGCAAATATGCAGGGATCGTGGTCGACGCCAAGTCGGGCAAGGTGCTGTATGAAGAGGCTGCCGACAGCAAGCGTTACCCCGCTTCCGTCGCCAAGGTGATGACGCTCTATGTCCTGTTTCAGGAATTGAGCGCCGGCAACCTCAAGCTCTCCACCAAGATGACCGTGTCCAAGCATGCCGCGGCCGCCGTGCCGACCAAGCTCGGCCTGCGCGCTGGCGCCACCATCACCGTGGAAGACGCCATCAAATCGCTGGTGACCCTGTCGGCCAATGACATGGCCCGCGTCATCGCCGAGCATATTTCCGGCTCGGAAAGCAAATTCGCCGAACGCATGACCGCCACGGCCCGCGCCCTCGGCATGCGCAACACCACCTACCGCAACGCCTCGGGCCTGCCCGATGGCGGCCAGGTGACCACGGTGCGCGACCAGGCGATCCTCGGCATCGCCGTCTATCAGCACTTTCCCAGCTATTACGAATTCTTCCAGACCAAGAGCTTCAGCTACGGCAAGTCGACCTATGGCAACCATAACCGCGTGCTCGGCTATATGGGCGCCGTCGACGGCATCAAGACCGGCTACATCAACGCCGCCGGTTCCAACCTGCTGACCGCCGCCCGCAAGGATGGCCGCCACATCGTCGTCGTCGCCTTCGGCTTCAATTCGGCCGGCGCCCGCGACGAAAAGGTGCGCCAGCTGGTCGCCAACTACCTGCCCAAGAGCCGCAGCGGCACCTATGTCGCCCAGATCCCCACCCCGGGCCGTCAGGGCAGCGCCGTACAGGTCGCCGTGGCCCAGTCGCCCTCCTCGGCGCCGGTCTTCGTCCAGCCCATGCCCCTGCCCGGCTTCCGCCTGGCCCAGCTGGTCGCCGCCAATGGTGCCCAGGCGCAGACGCCGGCCATCCAGCCGGTGGCCGTCGCCAGCGTTGCCCCGGCTCCTGCGCCCATGCCGGCCGATCTCGGCCTGCAGCCGGCCGTCCAGGCCGCCAATATCCTTGCCGCGCCCAGCCAGGCGCCGCAGCCCGCCTATCCCAGCCAGGACATTATCGGTGCCTGGCTCAGCGAGAGCTACAATCTGGGCGCGCCGCCCTCCGCTCTCGGCCAGACCACGCCGTCCGCCCCGCTCGATTTCGTACCGCCCGCTGCGGCCAGCCAGGGTGGTCAGCCGGTCGACCTGATGACCTCGGGCTCGGTGCAGACCGCTGCCGTCGCTACCCCGCCGGGCGGCTGGGTGGTGCAGATCGGCGCCGGCCCGTCGGAAGACAGCGCCCGCACCATGCTGTCGGACGCCGCCGGCAAGGTCGGCAAGCTCGGCGATTTCCGCTCCTATGTGGAGCGCTTCGAAAAGAACGGCCAGATTTTCTACCGTGCCCGTTTCGTCGGCTTCGGCGGACGCGATGATGCGACGGCGATGTGCAACCAGCTCAAGCAGCAGAATCTGAGCTGCCTGGCGATGCAGAGCTAAACAAGAATAACGCGCCGACGCCCAGAGCGCCGGCCATTCGGGGAGCAAATTGGCGCCTGTGTTTGGAGTAGCCCAATGAGCGAAAATACTGCCCTGCTGGATCTTGCCAATTTTGTCGGCCGGTCCAGTCTCGCCTCGGAAAACATGGCCGTGCGCAATCGCGCTCTGGCCGGAATGACCCAGCGCCTGCTGCCGCGCAAGCGTGGCGTCGGCGATCTGCTCGGTGTGGTGCTGGCCCTGTCGGCCCGCACGCGCCGCATGGTGCAGGAGCCGGTCGCTATCGACCTCGACGTCTTCGCCCCCGGCGGCGCCCGCGCTATCAGCATGTTTTTTGGCGAGCGCTAAGGCCCGTCAATTTCGCCTGTTGTTCAGGCCGAGAGGCGGGCTGGCTCCGCCGCTAATTCACGCGCCGGCAGATTCAGCGCGCCCACCAGATTGCGATATTCCTGCCTTGCGCTGACATGGGACACCGAGGACGCCTCGCCCTCCCCCTCCAGCGGATCGAACACCGTCAGGCCGCTGGCGAATAGCGAGCGGAAAATCACCCGCTCGGCGATGCCGTCAGCCATGCGACAACCAAACCGCGTGGCAATGCCCTCCAGCGTGGTGTGAACCTGCCGCGCATTGCGCGACGCCAGCATGGAGATGCGGTTGCGCACCAGCACCCAGTCGACGCTACTGCCATCCATCGCCAGCCGCTCGGCGCGGGCCCGCTGCACCAGCCTGGCATAATGGCTGGATTCGATCGGCAGGCCGCTTTCAGGATCAATGCGGGCCAGCACGTTGATGTCGATCAGGCTGTCATTGACCGGGGTCACCAGCGTATCGGCCAGCGAATGCGCCAGCCGCGTCAGATTGGTGTCGAAGCCCGGCGTGTCGATGATCAGGAAATCGACCCTGTTCTCGACCTCGCTGACGGCGCGGCGAAACACCTCGAACTCGGCCTTGTGGTTTTCCTTGACCGAGTCGCCCCAGGCCGATGGCAGATGGAAATGCGTCGGACTGGGCAGGCTGCGGCCGGTCTGCTGGCAATGCGCCCGCCGATGGCGGACATAATGCGTCAGCGTCTGCTGCCGGCTGTCGACATCGATGGTGGCAACGCGATGGCCCGCATAGAGCAGATACACCGCCAGATGAAAGGCCGTGGTCGATTTACCCGACCCGCCCTTCTCATTGCCAACCACAATGACATGCGCCCCGTCACGCGACATCGACCGCTCCAAATCAGCGCTTCACCAAGTCTGCTAACAGGGGCATTCATGGTTAATGGGGCGTTAACGCCGCCATGCGGCAACAATGCTACTGCTTGAGCAGCCGGTCGCGGGCTTCGTTGATTTTCGAGGCCAGATAGCTCGAGCCGCCATGGTCGGGATGCACCGCTTTCATCAGTTCACGATGCGCCGCTCGAATCTCGTCATCACTGGCGCCCGGCTGCAAGCCCAGCACCTCATAGGCTTCGGCCAGCGGATCGCCTGAAGCTCGCGCCGCATTCGGCGCATCCTGCGGCTCCTCCGCCTGTCCGGCGAAATATTCGCGCCAGCCGCTGCGATTGGCGTCGAGCCAGCTTTCCAGCAGGCTGACACTATCGGCGTCCCCGGAAATTTCGTCGATCAGCGCGCGGGTGTGGAATTCGCCCAGATCCATCAGATCGGCCCCGGCAAACTGCCCGGCGGTGACGTTGCCGGTCACCGTGCCGGTGTCATGGTCCAGTTCCATCATGAAATAGGGGCTTTTGACCCGCGAGACATTGCCGCCGCCCTGCCCGACGCCACCGCCATCGAAGGAATAGGGCCCGAGCCGGCCACTGCGCAGCACCGAAACCGCCGCCGCGCCGACAAACAGCGCGATGTCGAAGCGCCGCAGCAGCAGCAACCCGACCGTCAGCAGCGCCGCGCCGCCGCCGACCACCCAGCGCAGCCCGCGCATCACCCGATGCCGGCCCAGCTTGCGCAGATATTGATAGGCCGCCAGCGCGGCCAGCAGGGCAAAGCCGCCGAGGAAAAAATAACTCATCGCGGCAACTGCGCCAGCAGCGCCTGGGCCGGCGCGCTGCCCTGCAGCTTCAGCAGGTCGCGCCCGCCGCTGGCATAGGCCGCCACCGCCTTGAGCAGCGCCGCCAGCTCCTGCGGCGCCGAGGCGTCAAACCGCGCATAGGCGCCCTTGGTCAGCCGGGCGAATTCGCGAAACGCCGCCTCGACCCGGGCGTCCCGCCCCTCCTGAAATACGAACATCGGACACCCCAACAGTCCCAGCTGACCGGCTTTCTCGGCCAGGTCATCGACATTTTCCTCAATCGCATCACCGACATACACGACGGCGTTGATTCGACGCTTCGTATGTTCGGCCCGCGCATGGGCAAATACCTTGGAAATCTGCGTATTGCCGCCCTGGCAGGCAATTCCGGTCATCAGCTTGGCCAGCGCGCCAGCATCGGCCACCCATTTGGAGGCGCGGCATTCGCCAAAGCCGCGAAAATACTGCAACTGCACCTGCAAGGCGCTGTCCTTGGGAATGGCGCGGAACATCTCCGCCTGCAGTGTGCAGGCCAGGTCCCAGGTCGGCTGCCGGCTCATCGTCGCATCCAGCGCGAACAGCAAGCGCCCGTCCTGCGCCGCATTGGGCCGTGCCATTTTGCCCACCTGCTTGACGAAGGCGGCAATATCGCCACTCACCGCACTGGTTTGGGGCATGCCTGTCGTGGGACGCGCAACCGGGTCTTTTTTGCTCATGGCTTCAATATGTGGCCCACCCGCCCGAGCCGCAAGCCCGCGCGCGCTTCCACCCACGGTGTCATCCGGGGTTTGTGGAAACCTCAGATCAGCCCAAGCTTCGCCAGATCGGCCGCCAGGGCCAGCGAGTCGGCATTCTCGTTCGCGCCGAGATCGGGCGGCGCGTCTTCGGGGCGCAGATAACGCCAGCCCTGGAACGGGCGCTTGGGATAGGGCACCGTCTTCACCAGTTCGGGCGTCATGATGATGTCGCAGTAATTGATGCCTTCGGCATTGGTATGGGTGGCCAGCCGCAAAATCTTCTGTCGGCACACCACCTGCCCGGCGATCACCCAATAGATCGAGGACTGCCCTTCCATTTCGGCGGCACGCTTGGGCATCATGCGGGTGCGATGCACATGCACATCCTCGCCGTAATCGGCATCCCACCAATGGGCCCGCTCATCGCGATAGGATTCGAGTTCGGCCAGCGACTTCACCCCGACGCACAGCTTGATCATGTGGATCATGTCAGCGTCCCCGGCTTCACCCGCCCCTGAATGACGTCGATCTCGTCCTCATCGACAATCCACGGCTCGCGCAGCGCCAGCGCCAGCCAGTCCTGAAACGCCGGCAGGCCATAAATCGCTTCGACATACTCGGCCGCCACATCGGAGATCGGCAGGCCATAGGTGCGCAGCCGGGTCGCCAGCGGCGCAAACATGGCGTCGGCCGCCGTGAACGCCCCGAACAGGAACGGCCCGCCCGAGCGCCCCAGCAGCTCGCCCCACAGCGTCTCTACCCGGTGCAGATCCTTGGCCACGCTGTCGCGACTGACCTTGCCGGGATGAGACGCCCGCAAATTCATCGGGGCATGGCTGCGCAGCGCCTGAAAGCCGGCATGCATTTCGGCCGAAACCGCCCGCGCCCGAGCCCGGTCAGCAATATCGGCCGGCCAGATCGCCTTGTCGGGAAAACGGTCGGCCAGATATTCGATGATGGCGATGGTTTCGACCAGGGTCAGATCACCATCGAGCAATACCGGCACCCGGCCGGTCGGCGAGCGCTGCGCCAGCACGTCGCGAAAACCCTCGCCCTGCAATTGCAGCACTTCGTCCTCGAAGGGGATGTTGAAATGCTGCAGCACCAACCAGGGCCGCAGCGACCAGGTCGAATAATTGCGATTGCCGATCAAGAGCTTCACATCTGCCTCCCGGGAAGAAAGAAGGGCGCCCCAGTGGCCCGGGCGCCCTTCAAAATTGCTGTAAGTGAAAAACTCCCAGCGTCTATACGCCAGCAATAATGGAGAAAACCAATCCCATCGACAGCAGACAAACCAGGGTCCAGCTTGCAGCCCGCCAAATGGTGGCCTTCGGTTGACTTCGCATGATCGCTCCTTGTCAGCCGTTCACTCCGGGCCTGACTTTGTTCGTCAGGGCGCCGGTAGCAAACCGTTAACTGCGTCACAAAATCTTTGCAAGCGGCGAAGTTGCCACACTCCACAGCCGGCTAAAGCGCAGAGTTAACCGCGAGATAGCCGGATTAGTGGCATTTTAGCGGCCTCAAAACAGCCCGAACCACAGCCCGGCAATGCCCAAAAAGGCAAAAAATCCAACCACATCAGTCATCGTGGTCACGAACACCGCCGAAGCGATGGCCGGGTCGGCCTTGAATTTATCCAGCAGCACCGGCGTCAGAATCCCCGCCGTGCCAGCCACCACCAGATTGATGATCATGGCCGAGGCGATCACCGCCCCCAATTGCAGATTGTCGAAGCGCAGCCAGGTCACCAGCCCGATCAACACCGCGAAAATCGCGCCATTGGCCAGCCCGACCAGCATCTCGCGGCCGATCAGCCGGCGCAGTCGCCGCCCGTCCAGTTCACGCATCGCCAGCGCCCGCACCGTCACCGTCATGGTCTGGGTGCCGGCATTGCCACCCATCGAGGCGACGATCGGCATCAGCACCGCCAGCGCCACCATATGTTCGATGGTGCCGTCGAACAGCCCGATCACGAAGGACACCGCCACCGCGGTGAACAGATTGACCAGCAGCCAGGGCGCGCGGCTGCGCACCGTATCGACGATGGTGTCGGAAATATCCTCGTCGCCGACGCCGGCCAGCAGCTTGATATCCTCGTCGGCTTCTTCGTGGATCACGTCGACGATGTCATCGATGGTCAGCACGCCAACCAGCCGCTTGCCCTCGTCGATGACGCCGACTTCGACCAGATCGTAGCGCTCGAAATCGCGCGCCGCTTCTTCCTGGTCTTCCTCGGCGGCGACCACCACGAAATTAATGTTCATCAGCGCTTCGATGGAGGTCACCCGCGGCGCCCGCAGGAATTTATCCAGCGGAATCGTGCCCAGCACCTGATAGGCCGCGTCGACCACATAGATCTGGTAGAATTCGTCGGGTAGGTCCGGTTCGCTGCGCAGATAGTCGATGGTCTGCCCCACCGTCCAGAACGGCGGAATGGCGATAAACGCGGTCTGCATCCGCCGCCCGGCGGATTTTTCGGGAAAATCGAGACTCCGCTTCAGGCTGAGCCGTTCGAAGGTCGGCAGCTTGGCCAGAACCTCGTCCCGGTCTTCCTGATCCATGTCCTCGAGAATGGCGACGGCGTCGTCGTTTTCGAGCCCGGCCACGCCGCGCGCGATATCGGCGTTGGGCAGTTCCTCCATCAGCTCGATACGAACCGACTCGTCGACCTCGGTCAGCGCCAGATAGTCGAAGCGGTCGCCCAGCACCCGCACCAGATGCAGCCGTTCCTCGGCGTCGAGCGATTCGAGCACGTCGCCGACGTCGGCCGCATGCAGCGGCGCGATCACCGTGGCGACATCGTCATCCCGGCCCGCAGCCAAATAGGCGTGCAAACGTTCCAGCCAGAGCGGACTGATGCGGTCGTCCGCATCGCGCAACGCATTAGGATCGATCCCGGCCTGGTGGCCGGGCAAGGTCTCGGGATCTGTGCTCATGTGGGGGCCCTTGTGTGTCCGAGGTTTCGGGGCACCCAAGCTGTAGCCAATCACACAGCAATCCGCCAGACTGGGAACAGCGATTTGAGAGGGTTAGACGATGAAAACCGATCTCGACCAAATCTTTACCCGCATCGAACGCCTGGCCCACGCCCGGGCCCTGCCCGCGCTGACCCGCGCCACCAGCTACGGCACGCCGTCGCTCAAGGTGCGCGACAAATCCTTCGTCCGGCTCAAGGACGCCGCGACGCTGGTGCTGCAATGTCCGCCCGAGCAGAAGACGCTGCTGATGGAAATTTCGCCCGAAATCTATTTCGAGACCGCCCATTATGTCGGCTACCCGGCCGTGCTGATCCACCTCGATGCCATCGCCGACGAGGAACTCTCGCTACGCCTCGAAGACGCCTGGCGCTTCAAGGCCCCGGCCAAGCTGGCCAGCCAGCGTCCCGGTGTGTTGCCGAAGGCAGATTAGCGCCGTTTGTCCCCCGCCCGGCCCGGGCAAGCCGGCCGCCGGATGGGCAGATCGGCAAGCTGCGCCGGCGTCATGCGCTGGATCGCCGGGTGGGCGAAGGGATCGGCCTGCCAGTGCCTTTGCTCCGCCTCGCTGTCCCCACAATCCTGCATCCGGCGCAGCCAGCGCCGAATGGCTTTCCCCAGCGAGCTGGCCATGGCCCTGCCCTAAAGACCCGGCAATTCAACCGGCGGGAAGCGCATCGAATCTTCGCCACATTCATGCCAGTCCATCTCGGCATTGGACTGCCCTTGGCGGCCGCGACACCAGTTCTTGTCATTGAGCGCCACACCATAGATCGAGCTCGAGACACAGGCCACATCGACCTCGACGCTATCGATCTTGGCGAGGCGACAGCGCGAATCGGCCTCGTCATAGAGCTGGGTGAGAACCGGCACCGGCTCGATGGCCGAGGAAAAATCCCTGCCCTGGGCCACGCCCGCCAGCGGCGCCGCCACCAGGGCTAAAATCAGTGCTGAACGAAACATCATTTCTGCCTGTTTGCTGGAATTTGAGCATCCGTGACCAGCACGCAGTTCACGCCGGCAATCACGTCATGCCCTTCGATTTGATAGAGGCCGCCGCGGTCACACCGAAACGACATGGAAGATGAGTTTTTGGCGCTGGTCATGGCCTCGAGTTCGGTCAGCGGGATCGGCGTCTTGAAAAACACCTGCCCGAGGATCGACTCGCCATCCCGGAACTGGCTCGACACCCCCACCATGTCGGCGATCATCGCCGTGGGGTTGATGATGTCGGTCTGCCAGAAATGGACGGTGATATCGTCCTGCACCTCGACTTCGACCGCGTCGTCGGGAATGAGCGGTTCATCCTCGGCCAGCCCGATGGCCGGGACACTGATGCAAAACACCAGCGCCAGCAGTGCGCGGCGCATACGGCAATTCTGGGTCGCAACCCGTGATGCCAACCTCATGGGGCACCTCTGTTTTCGTGGCGATGCGCCGATCTAAACAGACTTCATTGATTAGTAAAAACGATATATCATCATGCCATTCAGTACGAAACGAGATGGCATCATGTTCGATCTGCCGCTGCTGCGCAGCTTTGAGGCGGTGGCCAGCCTCTCCAGCTTCACCAAGGCCGGCCAGCAGCTGAACCTGACCCAGTCGGCGGTCAGCGCCCATATCCACCGCCTCGAACAGCAGGCCGACTGCGCCCTGTTCGAGCGCAACACCCGCACAGTGACGCTCACCCCGCAAGGCCAGGCCCTGCTCGGCTACACGCGGGCGATTCTGCGGCTCAGCGAAGACGCGCTGGCCCATATGAAGGGCAGCAGCCAATTTCATCTGCGGATCGGCACTTCGGATGATCTGATGAGCACCTGGCTGCCGTCGGTGTTGCGCAAATTCCAGGACTCAAGGCTGGGCCGAACGCTGGAAATCCATATCTCCAACACCAGCACCCTGCTCGACAGCATGGCGCGCGGCGAACTCGATCTGATCGTCGGCTGCCGCTGCCGCGGCGACGAAACCGGCCGCCGCCTGTGGCAGGAGCCGCTGGTCTGGGCCTTCGCCCGCGGCGCCGCGCTGGATCAGGACCGCTCCCTCCCCCTGGCACTGTTCCCCGAGCCCTGCCCCTATCGCGATGCGGCGCTGGCCGCGCTGGCGAAGGCCGACCGGGCATGGCGCATCGCCATGGTCAGCCCCAGCCTGGGCAGCCTGACCGCCATGGCCGCCGCCGCCCTCGCCGTAACCCCGCTCAACGCCGGTTCGGTGCCGCATGCCCTGCAAATTCTCGATGCCGATGCGCAGCTCCCGGCCCTGCCCGACATCGAATTCGTCGCCCATATCCGCGACAACCTGCCGGCCGAGACGGCGCTTCTCGCCGAATCCGTCATCTCATGGATCAAGAGCAACCGCCCCACCGCCCAAAATCGCGGCCCAAACTCTCGCTAAAGCCGAAAACGAAAAAGGCCGCCCCGAAGGACGGCCTTTTTTTCATGTCACCCGAAGGTGATTTGGTGCGGTCGAGAAGACTCGAACTTCCACGTCTTGCGACACAGCGACCTCAACGCTGCGCGTCTACCAATTCCGCCACGACCGCACGCTTGGTAGAGCTTGGCCCGAGGGCCGAAGCGAGTGGGGATGTAGCAAAGGTCTCCCCTAACCTCAAGCGTTTAAATCAGCTTTCGCCTATGCCGGTGTGCAGAACTTTCTCTGCGCCCCGTTCCGCCCTAGCCGCGCCGGAAAATCTTCTCCGAAATCAGCACGCGCAGATGCCCGTCCTCGACACTCACCTCGCCATGGGCGATGAGCGTATTATTGGCGTAGATGTTCAGCGGATCATTCTCGCTGGCATCCAGCTCGATCACCGCGCCACGGCCCATGCGCAGCAAATGGTGGATCGGCATCGTCGTCGCGCCAAGCTCGACGGTGATGTCCACTTCAATATCGGCTAATGTGTCCATAGATAGATAAAAAACCCGTCCCGGCCGATCATGCGGCCGCTGAATCTGATGCAGCAACTCTCCGGCAGGCATAGTTATGGAAGCGTTAACAGGCAACGGCACGAACAGCGAAATCAGTAACAAACTGGCACGTATCGACGCTCGCCCGGTGCAATGGATCATTTCGGCGGTCCCCGTGCCCTATGAACTAGCGCTCGCCACCATGCGCGCCCGCGCCGCCGCCATCGCCGCTGGCGAGGCCGAGGAGGCCATCTGGCTGCTCGAACACCCCCCGCTTTACACCGCCGGCACTTCGGCCGTGGCCGGCGACCTGCTGTCCGATCGCTTCCCGGTCTATGATGCCGGGCGTGGCGGGCAATATACCTATCATGGCCCCGGCCAGCGCGTGGCCTATGTCATGCTCGACCTGACCCAGCGCGGCCGCGATATCCGCCAACTGGTGCAGGGGCTGGAAGGCTGGGTCATCGATACACTGGCCGCCCACAATATAGTCGGCGAGCGCCGTGATGGCCGCATCGGCGTCTGGGTCAAGCGTCCGGACAAGGGCGTGCTCAAGGAAGACAAGATCGCCGCCATCGGCGTGCGCGTCTCCAAATGGGTGAGCTTTCACGGCATTTCGCTCAATGTCAGCCCCGATCTCAGCCATTATGACGGCATCGTACCCTGCGGCATCACCGATCAGGGCGTCACCAGCTTTGAGGATCTCGGGCAATTGGTCAACCTGCCGGAGGTGGATTCGGTGCTGCGCACCGCCTTCGAGCAACGCTTTGGCCCCACCACCGTTGCGTCAGAGGAAAGTCTTGTCAGCACCGGCGCCGCTAGCCAAGTTGCATAACACCCGAATCGCCCCCTGGAGGACGACCCCATGACCCTGGATGACCTCAAGCGCCTGTTTACCAGGCAAACCCTGTTCCGGCTCGCCGCCATCCTGTCGCCGCGGCTGGTGCCCATCCTCTATGCGCTGGGCCTCGCCGCCATCCTGCTTTGGGCCATCAGCCATCTGTTCTGGAGTTTTGGCTTCGGCTTCGGCAACGGGCTGTGGGGCGTGCTGGAGATTGTCGTCTTCGGCCTGCTGTCGCTGGTCGGGCTGCGCATCGCCTGCGAGGCGCTGCTGGTGTGGTTCAAGGCCCATGAGTCGAGCGGGGAAACCGTCAACCGCTCGCGCTTCTCGGCTTCGCTGCTCGACGAAGTCCGCGACGCCATCCGAGATCTCGCCGAGGAAGGCGAAGATATCGACTATGCCGAGGCCGACGAATACATCACCCCGGCCACCGAACCCGCCCCCTATGTGCCGCCCGCCGGCAGCAGTGCCAGCGCCAGCGACGGCCTGCGCAGCCCGGCCACCGCATCGGGCGAAGTGTTCAAGCCCCGCCGCACCGCCAAGCGGACCCCGCCGGGCAAGGAATAAGGCCTGAGGCTGAGCCACGTCCTCGATGTCATCCCGGCCTTGAGCCGGGACCCATCCTGAGATCTCGAGTTGGGCCCCGGCTCAAACCCAGGGGTGACTCGGTGAGCGGGATAACAAAAAAACCCGCCGAACCAATGCGTTCGGCGGGTTTTTCGATTCATTCTGGCAGCACCACCACCCGTCACCCTCAGGCCTGACCCGAGGGCTCTACACTTCCGGACACCAGCATAAGTTCAGTCCCCTCGGGTCAAGCCCGAGGGTGACGATCGCGTTGCGTCGCTTAGCGCTTGTTGACGCTCCAGGTACCCGGGCCGGCGAACACCAGATACAAAAACACGAAGCAGAACAGGATGGCGGTTTCGCCGTAATTCTCGATCGGCAGCAGGCTCATCGGCGCATGCGCCATCCAATAGGCCACCGCCATCATGCCCGAAGCGATGAAGGCGACCGGGCGGGTGAACAACCCGATGGCGATCAGTACCCCGGCGATCACTTCGATCAGCCCGGCCACCAGCATCAGCCCGCCCGGAAAGGCGAAGTCCGGCATGGCGGGGAAATTGAACAGCTTCTGCGTGCCATGAGCCAGAAACAGCAGCGCGGTGACGATGCGCAGCACAGCGAGGGCCTGCGGCCGATAGGCGGAAAGGCGATCGAACATTAGTGAGAACTCATGGTTGGAATGGCGCCACCTATTTGACGCTGCAAAACCCTACTATCCCAATCCGTTACCGGTCGGAAAGTGACCAATCCCGACCGCACTGTTCGCTGCCGCGCAACGTCGGCCCACTTTAGCGCTGGTTGAAACTCCAGGCTCCGGGGCCGGCAAACACCAGATTGAGGAAGATGAAGCAGAACAGGATGGCCCCGCCGCCCAGATTGCCGGATGGCCAGAACCCCATCGGGGCATGGCCCATCCAATAGGCCACGGCCATGAAGCCGCACAGCACGAAGGCCACCGGGCGGGTGAAAAACCCCACCAGCAGCAGCAAGCCGCCGACAAATTCGAGAATCCCGGCGACCAGCAGCAGCCCCTCGACCGGCATCGGGAACGGTGTTGGGAAGCCGAACAGCTTCTGGCTGCCGCTCTCGACAAACAGCAGCGCAGTGACGATACGCAGCACGGACAGGGCCTGCGGCGCGTAGCTGGAGAGACGATCGAACATTGTTGGCTCCTCCTTGAACGTTCAGGTCAAAAGGCGCCATCGCAGTGACGGGCCTCATGCTCGCGACGTTCGGATCGGCACAATTTCGACACGCCGCACCTGCGCGCAGACCTGCCCCGCATTCTCCGGCGGGTCAGTCACATTGCGTAACTGTCAATTTTTCTATATGACGCGGCCAACATTTCCCACATTGGAACTCAAAGCTCACATGAGCCAAGCGCCAAAAATTGGCCTCGTCAGCCTCGGCTGCCCGAAGGCCCTCGTCGATAGCGAACGCATCATGTCGACGCTCCGCTCGCAGGGCTATGCCTTCAGCCGCGACTATGCCGGTGCCGATATCGTGCTGGTCAACACCTGCGGCTTCCTCGATTCCGCCAAGCAGGAATCGCTCGAAGCCATCGGCGAAGCCCTCAACGAAAACGGTCGCGTCATCGTTACCGGTTGCCTGGGCGTCGAAGAAGAGCTGATCCGCAAGACCCACCCGTCGGTGCTGGCCATTTCCGGCCCGCATCAATACGAGAGCGTGGTCAACGCGGTGCATGAGCATCTGCCGCCGGTGCCGAACAAGTTTGTCGACCTGGTGCCCGAACAGGGCCTCAAGCTGACCCCGCGCCACTACGCCTATCTCAAGATTTCCGAAGGCTGCAACAATCGCTGCTCCTTCTGCATCATCCCGCAGATTCGCGGCGACCTGGCTTCGCGCCCGGCCGCCGGCATTCTCGGCGAGGCCGAAGGCCTGATCCGTTCGGGCGTCAAGGAGCTGCTGGTCATCTCCCAGGACACCAGCGCCTATGGCCTCGACATCAAATATGCCGAATCCAATTATCGTGGCCGTCCGGTCAAGGCGAAGTTCTATGATCTCGCCAAGGAACTCGGCCAGCTCGGCGCCTGGGTGCGCCTGCATTATGTCTACCCCTACCCGCATGTCGATCAGGTGATGGAGCTGATGGCCGAAGGCCTGGTGCTGCCGTATCTCGACATTCCGTTCCAGCACGCCTCGCCGAAAATCCTCAAGGCGATGCGCCGTCCGGCCCATCAGGAAAAGACGCTGAATCGAATTCTCGACTGGCGTCGCCAAGTCCCTGATCTGACAGTGCGTTCCAACTTTATCGTCGGCTTCCCCGGCGAGACCGAAGAAGATTTCGAGATCATGCTCGACTTCATCGAAGAAGCCGAAATCGACCGCGCCGGCTGCTTCAAATATGAACCCGTCACCGGCGCCCCGGCCAATGAGCTGGAAGGCATCGTGCCCGACGACGTGATGCAGGACCGCTTCGAGCGCCTGATGGAAGTGGCGCAGCATGTCTCCACCGGCCAGCTGGCCAAGAAGGTCGGCCGCACCATTCAGGTGCTGGTCGATGACGTCCAGCCCGAAGCCAACCGCGCCATCGCCCGCTCCAAGTGGGACGCCCCCGAAATCGACGGCCAGGTGATCATCGACAACGCCACCGGCATCAAGCCCGGCGACATGCTCGACGTACTGGTCACCGACAGCGACGAATACGACCTGTTCGCCGAACCGCTAAAAGCGCTGCACTGACAGCGGCCTAGGGCCTGCTTCGGAATCAAAACAAAAGGCGTCGCGCAAGCGGCGCCTTTTGTTTTGCGGCCAACTTGTTTGCCAGATGGCATCCCCATCCACGGTGTCACCCCGGCCTCGAGCCGGGGCCCATCCTGAGATGGGCGATCACACCACGACCTTGCGGCTGTCGCAGATCTCGAGATGGGTCCCGGCTCAAGGCCGGGATGACATCCAGTGTGACCCTCCCCCCAGAACAAAAATCCCCTCCACCGCCCCCACCGCGCAACGCCATTGCCGTCGCTGCCCCGCCCGTAAATTACTCATCCAGAACAGGGCTTTACCGCTGGACGCCGCGCTGAACCCCATTGCATCAAGCTGGCAACGTCCCTCCTCCTCGTTGGAAACCAGCGTCCATGAACAAGCTTCTCGTCCTCGCCGCCGCGACGATTGCCCTCGGTTCGGCCCCGGCTTTTGCCCAGCCCACCGATATCCTCAATGCCTCCTATGATATCGCCCGCGAGCTGTTCGAGGCCGAGAACACCGCATATGCCGCGTCGGGCGCCACCGTCACCGTCAACCAGTCGCATGCCGGAACCTCGACCCAGGCCCGCGCCATTCTCGAAGGCCTCGCGGCGGACGTCGTGACCTTCAATCAGGTCACCGATATCGACAAGCTGGTGCAGGGCGGCTTCGTCGCGGCCGATTGGGCCAGCCAGTTCCCCAACAATGCCTCGCCGATCTATTCCTTCCCGGCCTTCCTCGTCCGCGCCGGCAATCCCAAGAACATCACCGACTGGGGCGATCTGGCCGCCGATGGCGTGCAGGTGATTTTCCCCAATCCCAAGACCTCCGGCAATGGCCGCTACACCTATCTGGCCGCCCGCGCCTGGGCGACTGAGGAATATGCCGGCGACGAAGCCAAGGTGGAAGAATTCCTCACCAAGTTGTTCGCCAACGTGCCGGTGTTCGAGACCGGTGGCCGCGCCGCCACCACCGCCTTTACCGAGCGTGAGCTGGGCGACGTGCTGATCAGCTTTGAGGCCGAAGTACTGTCCGTGCGCCACCAGCTCGGCGCCGACAATTACCAGGCCGTCATTCCTTCGGTGAGCTTCCTCTCCGAATTCCCGGTCGCCATTGTCGACAAGGTGGTCGATGCCCGCGGCAGCCGTGAGCAGGCCAAGGCCTATCTCGACTTCCTGTTCAGCCCCGCCGGCCAGGAAGTCGCCGCATCCAATTTCCACCGCGTGCAGGACGCCGATGTCGCCGCCGCCCACGCCGCCGACTTCCCTGAGATTCGTCTGGTGACCGTGGAAGACGCCTTTGGCGGCTGGGAAAAAGTCGCCGCCGAACATTTCGCCGATGGCGGGTTGCTCGATCGGGTGTTCCTCAACCAGTAACACCCTGCCTCACCCACCGCGCCCCACCTCCCCCTTGACGGGGGAGGCCGGGAGGGGGTGGGGCAACAGACACAATATTGAAGATGAGGCGGACATTGTGTCCGCCTTTCGACGTGAGGGCACATGGCGCAGAAACGCAGCAAGCATCTCCTGCCCGGCTTCGGGCTGACGCTGGGCGTCTCCATGCTCTATCTCACCATCATCGTGGCACTGCCGCTGCTGGCCATGCTGCTCAAGGTCAGCGGCATGGGCTGGCCCGAATTCTGGCGCATCGTCGCCTCCAACCGCTCGCTGGCGGCCTATCGCATCACCTTCAGCTCCGCCCTTGCGGCCACCGTGCTCAACGGCGCCTTCGGCCTGCTGCTGGCTTGGGTGCTCACCCGCTACAGCTTCCCCGGCAAACGCATCCTCGATGCACTGGTCGACCTGCCCTTCGCCCTGCCCACCGCCGTCGCCGGGCTGGTGCTGGTCACCCTGTTCGCCAAGACCGGCTGGTATGGCCAATTCCTCGAGCCCAACGGGCTCAAGGTCAATTACACCCAGTTCGGCATCATCGCCGCCATGACCTTCACGTCCATTCCCTTCGTCGTCCGCACCATCCAGCCGGTGCTGGAAGACGTGCATGTCGACCTTGAGGAAGCCGCCCGCACCCTCGGCGCCACCCGCTTTCAGGTGTTTGCCCGCGTCATCTGGCCAACCATCCTGCCCGCCTTCATGGCCGGCTGCGTCCTGTCCTTCGCCCGCTCGCTCGGCGAGTTCGGCGCCGTGGTGTTCATCGCCGGCAATCTGCCCGGCCTCACCGAAATCGTCTCGCTGCTGATCTTCATCCGGCTCGACGAATACAACTACGAGGCCGCCGCCGCTCTGGCCTTCGTGCTGCTGCTCGCGGCCTTCCTCACGCTGCTGCTGACCAACGCCCTGCAAGCCTGGCAGCTGCGCTACATGAATCGGAGCCGCTGATGAGCACGCTGCCGCAACACGCTCCATACGGTCCCCTCCCCCTTGAGGGGAGGGCTAGGGTGGGGGTGTCGGCCGATCAGCATACTCGCCCCGCCCGGTCAGGCACCGCCAACGACACCCCCTCCCCTCAAGGGGGAGGGGAACACCACCATCCAGCCCAGCCCCGCTCCTTGGCTGAGCTGACCCTGATCACCCTCGCCTTCGTGCTCTCTGCCATCATGCTGCTGGTGCCACTGCTGGTCATTTTCGCCTTTGCCCTGCGCGAGGGGCTCGGCGTCTATTTCGCCAATATCGTCGAAGCCACCACGCTGCACGCCATCGGCCTCACCGTGGTGACGGCGCTGATCGTGGTGCCGATCAATATCTGCGTCGGCGTGGCCATTGCCTGGCTGGTCAGCCGCTTCCGCTTTCCCGGTCGCCAGCTCATCATCACCCTGATCGAGCTGCCCGCAGCCGTCAGCCCGATTGTCGCCGGCACGGTCTATCTTTTCCTCTATGGCGGTCAGGGCCTGCTCGGGCCGCTATTGGCCGCCGCTAATATCCAGCTGATGTTCTCGCTCACCGCCATCATTCTGGTTAGCCTGTTCGTCACCGCCCCCTTCGTGGCGCGCGAACTGATTCCGCTGATGCAGCAGCAGGGCTCCGAAGACGAGGAAGCCGCGCTCTCGCTCGGCGCCAATGGCTGGCAGATGTTCTGGTATGTCACGCTGCCCAATATCCGCTGGGCCATTCTCTACGGCGCCATCCTCACCAATGCCCGCGTCATGGGCGAATTCGGCGCGGTCTCCGTGGTCTCCGGCTCCATTCGCGGCCAGACCAACACCCTGCCCCTGCAGATCAGCCAGCTCTTCAACGATTTCAACGTCACCGGCTCCTTCGCCGCCGCCTCGACCCTGGCGTTGATGGCGGTGGTCACCCTGGTGCTGAAATCCGCCCTCGAAGCCAAAGGCGGCTGGCGCTAACCCAGCGCCTTCGTAATCCTCCACCCTCCACACGCTCGGTGTCATCCGGGTGCCCGCATTGCTCCACAAACTCGGTGTCACCCCGGCCTTGAGCCGGGGCCCATCCTGAGATCTCAAGATGGGTCCCGGCTCAAGGCCGGGATGACATCGTGGATGGGGCAACCACCTACAAACGCCCCCACCGCCCATCCCCCTGCGCCAATTGGTTGCACTACATAATCGCCTCCCAACACGATTTTGCCCTTGCTCCGGACCTGCCATCCCGGCGACCCTAGCGCCATGTCAGCCGGAACCACTTGATGACCCTGCCGCAGATCTTCGCCTTCGCCATCATCGCGCTCATGATGGTTGCGTTCGTCTGGGGCCGCTGGCGCTATGATGTGGTCGCGGTCTGCGCCCTGCTGGCTTCCATGCTGCTGGGCATAGTGCCGCCCGCCGAGGCCTTTACCGGTTTTGCCGATGACATCGTCATCATCGTCGCCAGTGCCCTGGTCGTCAGCGCCGCTGTGTCGCGCTCCGGCATCATGGAGCTGGCGGTGCAGCGCTTTGCCCCCAATGTCAGCACGCCCCGCGCCCAATTGATCCTGCTGGTGGTCACCGTCACCATCCTCAGCGCCTTTGTCAAAAACATTGGCGCGCTGGCCATCATGATGCCCATCGCCTTCCAGATGGCGCGCAAATCCGGGGTGTCGCCGTCGCTGTTCCTGATGCCGATGTCGTTCGGCTCGCTGCTCGGCGGGCTGATGACCCAGATCGGCACCTCGCCCAATATCATCGTCTCCCGCGTCCGCGAGGAAATGGTCGGCAAGCCGTTTTCGATGTTCGACTACACCCCCACCGGGCTGGCGCTGTCCATCGTCGGGGTGATTTTCCTCGCCTTCTGCTATCGCCTGCTGCCCGAACGCAAGCGCGAGGATGGCGGCATTGACCGCGCTATCGAGATCAAGAATTACACCACCGAGGCCCGCGTCACCGAAGACAGCGCGGCGATCAACCGCACCATCGCCGAAATTCACGCCGCCGCCGATGGAAGGGCCATGATCACCCGCATCATGGGCGCCAATGGCCGCCGCCGCACCCCTTTGCCCGATGCCCAGTTGCGCGCCGGCGATATCCTGATCATCGAGGGCTATCCCGAAGCCCTCGACAAGATGGTGTCGACCTCCGGCCTGAGCTTTTCCGAACGGCGCGGTGCCGCCACCCGCGACGCTGCCCATATCGGCGTCATCGAAGCGGTGATCGGCGACAATTCCGGCCTGATCGGCGCTTCGGCGCAGGAATTGACCCTGTTCGACCGCACCGGGCTGAACCTGCTCGCCATCAGCCGCCGCGACCAGCGCTTCACCGACCGCCTCGGCCAGATCCGTTTTCAGAATGGCGACGTGATCCTGCTGCAGGGCCATCTCAAGCGCCTGCCCGAGCTGCTGCGCGAATGGGACTGCCTGCCGCTGGTCGAGCGCGGCTTGCGATTGGGCAGCGTCCGCAATGGGCTGCTGCCGCTGGCCATCCTGCTGGTGGCCATGGGCGCCACCGCCTTCGGCCTCATCCCGGTCGCCCCGGCCTTCTTTGCCGCCGCCGTCGCCATGGTGTTCAGCCGCTCGATTCCGCTGCGCGAAGTCTATTCCCAGCTCGACGCGCCGATACTGATCATGCTGGCCTGTCTGATCCCCGTCTCGGCGACCCTGCAATCCACCGGCGGCACCGACATCATCGCCGGCTGGCTCTCCATGGTGGCCAGCACCATGCCGGGCTGGGGCGCGCTGGCGCTGATCATGGTCGCCGCCATGGCGGTCACGCCCTTCCTCAACAACGCCGCCACCGTGCTGGTCATGGCCCCCATCGCCGCCACCTTCGCCACCGGCCTCGGCTACGCCCCCGAAGCCTTCCTGCTGGCCGTGGCCATCGGCGCCGGCTGCGATTTCCTCACCCCCATCGGCCACCAGTGCAACACCCTGGTCATGGGCCCCGGCGGCTACAAATTTTCCGACTACTGGCGCCTAGGGGCCCCGCTCTCGATCCTGGTCGTCCTCGTCGCCGTCCCCATGCTGATGCTGGTCTGGCCGTTTTAGTTTTTTGCCACCAACGCGTCCCCCACACTCCATGTCATCCCGGCCTTGAGCCGGGACCCATCCTGAGATGCGAGAACTGGCACCATTGGGGGATGGGCCCCGGCTCAAGGCCGGGGTGACACTGTGGTTGGAGCAATATGTGCGTCTGACTACCAGCCACTCCGCCGCAGCACGCCACCCTACACCGCCACACGAATCTGGCGTAAACCACTCCCCATGCACACCAGCCACACCATCCCCCTGCCCAACCGCGCGCCGCTGATCCTCGGCCAGACGCCGCTGGTCATGGGCATCCTCAACGTCACCCCCGACAGCTTCTCCGATGGTGGCCAGCATAACCTCGTCGCCAGCGCCGTCGCCCACGCCCGGCAGATGCTGGCCGATGGGGCCGACATCATCGATATCGGCGGCGAGAGCACCCGCCCCGGCTCCGAGCCGGTCGGCGTGCAACAGGAACTCGATCGCGTCATGCCAGTCATCGACGCACTGATCGCCGCCGGCATCACCGCCCCGATCTCCGTCGACACCTACAAGCCGCTGGTCGCCGATCAGGCGCTGCAGGCCGGCGCGTCGATCATCAACGACGTCCACGGCCTGCAAGGCGCGCCCGAAATGGCCGAAGTCGCCGCGCTGCACAATGCAGCGGTGATCGCCATGCACTGGGACAAGGCGCGCGACACTGCCGTGCCCATCCTCGAGGCGATGGCCAGCTATTTCGCTCGCAGTATCGCGCTGGCGACAGCCGCTGGCTTGAGTACCGACCGGCTCATTCTCGATCCCGGCTTCGGTTTCGGCAAAACCCTCGCCGAAAATTATGAAATCCTCAAGAAAACCGCCAGCATTCCGCAAGCATGCTGCCAGACAATGCTGCCTATGCTGATCGGTACGTCGCGCAAGTCGATGATCGGAAAACTGTTGGAAAATCAACCGGAAGACCGGCTGGCCGGCACGCTGGCGACCACCGTCCTGGGATACAGCAATGGCGGGCATATCTTTCGCGTGCATGACGTGCGCGCCAACCGCGATGCCCTTCGCGTGGCGCAGGCAACGCTGTATGGTCCGCCCGCAGAACTGAGGTAGCCAGATGGCCGAAAGCTTTACGGGCGACCGTATCATCCTGAAAGACCTGGGCTTTTACGGCTACCACGGCGTCTTCGCCGAGGAGGCGACGCTGGGTCAGCGATTCTTCATCGATATCGAACTGGGCGCCGACCTGTCGGTCCCGGCCAGCACCGACCGGCTCAGCACCGGCATTTCCTATGCGGATATCTATGACGTGATCAAAGCCGCCTTCGAGGCCAGGCGGATGAAGCTGCTGGAAGCGGTGGCGCAGAACATCGTCGACGCAATTTTCGAGAGTTTTGAAGGCGTTACCTGGGTGATCATCCGCCTGCGCAAGCCGGAAGCGCCGATTGCCATGGTTCGCGGCGAGGCCGCCATCGAATTGCATCGGGCGCGGAAACCCCAATGATGTCAAAGGCCTGGCTGAGCCTTGGCGCCAATATCGGCGATCCATCGGCGCAACTGGCCGAAGCGCTGCGCCGCATCGATTCCCACGACGCGATCAGCATCACCAAACAGTCACGGGTGATCATCACCAAAGCCTGGGGCAAGACCGACCAGCCCGACTTCGCCAATATGGCGATCGAGCTGGAAACCAGCCTCAAGCCACTGGAACTGCTCGATATTCTGCAAGGCATCGAACTGGAAATTGGCCGCATCCGCAAGGAAGTCTGGGGCCCGCGACTGATCGATCTCGACATCATCGCCTATGACCAGCTAGTGCTGAACACCCCCCGCCTGACCCTGCCCCACCCCTACGCCCACGAGCGCGATTTCGTGCTGACACCCCTCAGCGAAATCGCCCCGCAGGTGAGTACCTGGGTGGTTGAGACGGCGGCAAACCGGGGCTAAGCGCGCATCGCGTCGACCACGGCGACGGCGGTATCGAACTCGACCCGGCGCATGGCGCGGCGCTCGGCGGCTTCCTCGTCCTGACCCCATTGCGAGATCTGGTAGTCCTCATCGACATGGGCGGCCTGCCACACCTGGTCGGGCGAAAACAGCTGCGCCCACAAGCCGATAGCCAATAGTCCTGAACCAGTCAGCCCGGTGATCGACACCAAAGCCGTCAGCGTGAACAGGTTTTCCTCGGACATCGCCTCGGCCAGTCGGTCGAGCGTCGTCTGCGGCTGCGGCTGGTGCATGATGCCCACGGTGGGCTGGAAGCTAATGCCGAAATGGCGCGCCAGAGTCACCAGCGCCTTGTCCCAGGCCTGCTCCTGCTCCGACACCAATTTCTGTGGCGCCTCAGCGCGATAGAGCAGCAAATCGCCAGCGGCGAATTTGAGCACTTCCTCGCGAAACGCCGGGATCATCACCCCACCGCTCTCGACGGCGGAGTTGATCAACCGCACCATCGGCATGGTCGCCGGATTGATGAATTCCCCCTGCGCCGCCCATTCTTCGGCCATGGCCGTGGCAATGCTGGCCGCAGGCACGACAACAGGCCACTTATGCCCCGGCGTGCGAACCTGACGCCCATCGAGGGTCACGACGAAGCCCTGCTCCACCGGCGCGACGCCTACCTCCTTGTAGAACCGCTTGGGCAGCTCGACCTTGTTGAGGTGCTGGGCGCGGCCATAGCCGTCATTGAGGTGCTTCTGGATATCGTCGAGCTGATCACGCATGGGTCTAATCCAGCAATTGGGCGACCGCGCCGGGCAATTCGTCGTAGCGGTCGATCATGAGAGAGGCGCCGGCAGCGATGAGTTCGGCCGGCTCGTGGTAACCCCATGTAACGCCAATGGTTTTGCAGCCGGCGTTCACACCCATTTCGATATCGAAAGTGGTGTCGCCGATCATCACGGTTTCGGCGGGGACGGCGCCGGTTTCGCGCATGGCGGTTTCCAGCATGCCGGGATGGGGCTTGGAGGGATTGTGGTCGGGCGTCTGCAGAGTGACGAAATGGGCGTCAAGCTGGTGCAGCGCCAGAATGCGATGCACGCCGGACAGGCCCTTGCCGGTGGCAATGCCGAGCAATGTATCGGGCCGCGCCTGCAACAGGTTCAGCGCCTCCAACGTGCCGGGGAACAGGCCTTCGCGGCTGTCTTCGGTGAGCAGCGAGGCGCGATAATGCGTCTTGTAGTCATCCACCAGATTGTCGATCAGCACCTGATCTTCGGTCTGGGCCAGCCGGGCCAGCGCCAGGGGCAGCGACAGGCCGATGACCCGACGCGCCTCTGCCGGCGTCGGCACGGTGAGGCCGCGCCCGGCAAAAGTGGTCGCCATGTGCTCGCTGATCAGCGCCTGGGTGTCGATCAGCGTACCATCCATGTCGAAGACGACGAGTTTCATTTCCCATCCTCGGGGTCGCCGCTGACATCATAGCGGTCCGGATCAAAGCCCAATGTCTCGAAGCTGGCCCGCATGTGCGGCGGCAGCGGGGCGGACATGTCCAGCCGCTTGCCATTGCGCAGCGGCAGCGCGATGCGACGGGCATGCAGATGCAGGCCTTCGCTAAGGCCCGGGGCGCCCTGCCAGTTCTCGATATTGAAATAGCGCGGGTCGCCGATGATCGGGGTGCCGAGCTGTGCCATGTGGACGCGCAGCTGATGCGTGCGGCCGGTAACCGGCTTCAACGTGACCCAGGCAAAGCGCCGGCTGGCGGTATCGGTGGTGGAATAATAGCTCAGCGAATGCTGCGAACCGGGGGCGCCATTGCGGACCACCACCATCTGCTCGCCATCGGCAGTGCTTTGGCGCGCCAGGAAGCAGGAGATTTCGCCCTGCTGGGGATGCGGGTTGCCGGCCACGATAGCCCAATAGATCTTGCGGGCCGAGCGCGAGCGGAACACGGTGCCGAAATGGCTGGCCGCCGCTTTGGTCTTGGCCACCACCAGACACCCGGAGGTGTCACGGTCAAGCCGATGCACCAGACGCGGGGCTTCTCCCTTGGCATTGGGAAGGCTCTTGAGCATGCCATCGAGGTGGCGCGTGGTGCCGCTGCCGCCCTGCACGGCAAGACCGGATGGCTTGTTGAAGACGTAGATATCGTCGTCTTCATAAAGGATCAGCCCGCGCAAGAATTCCGCATCGCCGTCGTTGAGCTTGACCGGCTTGGGGGTGTCCGCATCATCGATCGGGGGGATGCGCACGGTCTGGCCCGGCAACAACCGCGTGCTGGTGGTCACCTTGGCCTTGTCGACCTTGATCTCGCCATTACGGATCAATTTTTGCAGCCGGCCGAAGCCGAGCTGGGGGAAGTGATAAGCAAACCAGCGATCCAGACGCATCCCGTCTTCGTCACTCTCTACCTGTCGCTGTTGTACGCCACTCATGCCACGCCTCGGGTCACCAAAAGCCCGAGATAAAGCCCAATCACACAAACCACAACCGACAACAGCACATAGGTCCCCGCCAACAACAGTTCCCCACGCTCTAGCAGCACCACGGTTTCGAGCGAAAACGCCGAAAACGTGGTGAAACCGCCCAGCAATCCGACGGCAACAAACAGGCGCGCACTGTCCTGCCAGGCCGGCAGGAACCGGGCCAGCAGGCCAATGAACAGGCCCATGGCGAGCGAACCGATAATATTGATCAACAGCGTGGCCAGCGGGAAGGACATGGGCCAAAATCGGCCGATCACGCTGCCGAGACCGTAGCGGCTGATAGCGCCGATAGCGCCGCCCAACCCCACCAACAGCAGCGCGCGCATTTGCACAAGATCAACCAATTGGGCAATTCACCTGTGTGAAGGGAAGCATTTTGACAGATTTTGCACTAGGTTAGCGCCGATTCTGAAGGGGGTGACGGATGCAGGGTCGGATGCTGGCGCGCTTGAGCGCAATTATTGCGGTAACGCTGCTGCTCGCAGCTTGCGCCGGGACCATGGCACCGCGCAAGGCGCTGACGCCTGAACTCACCGCCAATGCGACCATTGCTGCGGACCAGACCATCCGCTACTGGGGCGACGATCCCGATTTCGTCGCCACCCATTCCAGCATCAAGGCCGGCGGCGACGGCATTGTCGACTATCTGACCCTGTCGGGCGGCGGCATTAATGGCGCCTATGGCGCTGGCTATCTCGTCGGCTGGACGGATCAGGGCAACCGGCCCGAATTTGAAGTGGTGACCGGCATCAGCGTTGGCGCCATGATGGCCCCCCTCGCCTTTCTCGGCCCACGCTATGACGCGCGGCTGCAAGCGGCCTTCTCGACCCTGACCCAGCAGACCAATATGCGGGTGGATTTTCTCGCGGCGCTGTTCGGCGCTCCCTCGGTGCTGGACAACAAAATTATCCTGACCGCCATCCGGGCGCTGGTCGACGAGCAGGTGATCAACGAAGTCGGCGCGGCGCACCGGAAGGGCCGCCGACTCTATATCGGCACCACCAACCTTGATGCGCAGCGCCCGGTGATCTGGGATATCGGCGCCATCGCCATCAGCAACATCCCCAACAAGCTCGAATTGGTGCATCGCATCATTCTCGCCTCGACCGCCGTGCCCGGCGTGTTCGCCCCGGTGCTGCTGGACGTGGAAGCTCAGGGTTATGGGTTTGACGAGTTGCATGTCGATGGCGGCGTGACCCAGCAGGTGCTGCTGATGCCGGGCGGCTACAAGGGCGGGCGCGGCACGCAGAAGCTTTATGTGATCTTCAACGGTGTGGTCGATCCGACCCCGGCAACGGTCACCAAGCTCGCGAGTCTGGATCTGCTGGAGCGCGCCGTGCCGACGCTGCTGAAATATCTCGGCCGGGCTAATCTCGAGCAATTGGCCAATATTGCCGCGCGCAACGGCATCGCCTTCCGCCTGTCGGCGATCCCCGGCAGCTTCCCGCAGAGCGAGAGCATTCTCGGGGACAGCGCCTGGCTGGGACAATTGTTCGAGTTTGGTTTTGCCAATGGCAAGGCGGGGGCCTGGCAGAATACGCCGAGATAGGGCCTGGCCCTACTCGCCGGTGCGTTTAGCACCGAGATAGGGCCTGGCCCTACTCGCCGGTGCGTTTAGCGGCCCTGAGACGGTCGAAATAATCGATGCGCTTCTTTAGGTCGCGCTCAAAGCCGCGTTCGACCGGCTCGTAGAATTTCTGCCGGCCGATCTTTTCGGGGAAATATTCCTGCCCCGAAAAGGCTTCGGGGGTGTCGTGGTCGTAGATATAGCCCTCGCCATAGCCAGAACCCTTCATCAGCTTGGTGGGGGCGTTGAGGATGACCATGGGCGGCGTGGGTGAGCCAGTGGTCTTGGCGACGCTCAGCGCCCCCTTGAAGGCCGTGTAAACGGCATTGGATTTGGGTGCGAGCGCCAGATAAACCACCACTTGCGCCAACGCCAGCTCGCCCTCGGGCGAGCCGAGCATCTGATAGGCGTCACGGCCGGCGACGGCCTGCGGCAGTGCCTGCGGATCGGCAAGGCCGATATCTTCCGAGGCCATGCGGATCAGGCGGCGCGCAAGGAACAACGGATCTTCGCCGGCATCGAGCATGCGGGCGAAATAATACAGCGCCGCATCAGGGTCCGAGCCGCGAATGGTTTTGTGCAGCGCCGAAATCAGATTGTAATGGCCGTCCTGCGCCTTGTCGTAAATCGGCGCGCGGCGCTGCACCACGGTGAGCAGGCTGGCCGCATCGAGGATTTCGCCTGGCTTGGCTGAGGCCAGCACCTCTTCCACCAGCCCGAGCAGCGCCCGTCCGTCGCCATCGGCGAGGGTCAGCAGCGTGGCCCGTGCTTCGGCGTCGAGCGGTAGCGCGTCGCCGGTCAGCTCCTCGGCGCGCTCGGCCAGCTTTTCGAGATCGTCGAGGCCAAGCGATTCAAAGCGCAGCACCTGGCTGCGCGACAGCAGAGCCGCATTCAGCTCGAAAGATGGGTTTTCCGTAGTGGCGCCGACCAACACCACGGTGCCGTCTTCCATCACCGGCAGGAAACCATCCTGCTGGGCGCGGTTGAAGCGGTGGATTTCGTCGACAAAGAGCAGCGTGCGATGGCCCGACAGGCGCTGGAAGCGGGCCTTCTCGAACACCTTCTTGAGATCGGCGACGCCGGAAAACACCGCGGAAATCTGCTCGAAACTATAGCCAATCTGGTCGGCCAGCAGGCGCGCCACGGTGGTCTTGCCAGTGCCGGGCGGTCCCCACAGGATCAGCGAGCCGAGCCGACCGCTGGCAATCATCCGCCGCAAGGTGCCGTCCGGCCCCAGCAAATGGGTCTGGCCAATGACCTCGTCCAGCGTGCGCGGGCGCAATTGATCGGCAAGCGGACGGGCGCTTTCGGAGTCGTCGGACGGGTCTGGGGCGAAAAGGTCGGTCATGGGCCTGTTCTAGCGGATTGAAACCGGCTTTCGTAGCCTTGCCATGCAATTCCCCACTATCGGGTCCGCGCCCTACCCGCTGACAATGCTCCGTGTTACCCGGCCATCGCGCTGCAGGATGATTTGCCAGGTGCGGGCGCGCTGGTTGGCGTTCTGGGCGAAGGTCGCAGCGGTGTCCATCTTCACATCATTGAGCGCCAGGATCACGTCGTCGACGCGCAGTCCCATCTGCTCGGCCGCCGAGCCGGGCTCGATCTTGGTGATGATGACGCCGCTGGCGTCATAGGGCAGCCCCTTGGCCTCGGCTAGCGCTGCATCGAGCTGGCGGACGCTGGTGCCGGCGAAGCGGGAATTGCCGGTGATAGTCGCCAACATGGCGTCATCAGCCGCTGGCGCTGGCTCTACGTTGAAGCTGATGGTGTCCGTGGCGCCGCCGCGCAGCCGTTCCAGCGCCGTCGTCTGGCCGATGGGCTTGGTGGCGAGGCGGAAATTGAAGGCGCTGGGATCATCGACCGACAGTCCATCGACGCTGAGGATGACGTCGCCAGCGGCAAAGCCGGCACGGGCGGCGGGGCCTTCGGGCGCGACTTCGGCGATCAGCGCACCATGCGGGGCAGTCATGCCCAGGCTGGACGCAATATCGGCAGTGACCGGCTGCAGCTTGGCGCCGAACCAGGGGCGGATGATCTCGCCGCCGCTGACGCCGGCATCGGCCACCAGCCGGGCCATATTGGCGGGAATGGCAAAGCCGATCCCGACCGAGCCGCCGCTCTGGGAAAAGATCGCGGTGTTGATGCCGACCAATTGGCCATCGAGATCGACCAGAGCGCCGCCCGAATTGCCGGGATTGATCGCCGCGTCGGTCTGGATGAAGAACTCATAATCCGAGGTTTCGACGCCGGTGCGGGCCAAAGCCGAGACAATGCCGCTGGTGACGGTCTGGCCGACGCCGAACGGATTGCCGATCGCCAGCACCAGATCGCCGACCTGCAGCGCGTCGGAATCGGCAAACTGGATGGCGGGGAAGCTGACCTCCCCCGGCTGGCGCACCCGCAGCACCGCCAGATCGGTCTGGGCGTCTTCGATGACGATATCGACCGGGAATTCGCGGCCATCCGACAGCGCGATGCGCACATCGGTGGCGCCTTCGATGACGTGGCGGTTGGTGAGTATCACCCCGCCGGCCTCGACAATCACCCCGGAGCCCAGCGCATGGGATTCGCGCGGCCGGCTGCTGAATTGGCCATTGCCGAAAAAGCGCGAGAAGAACGGATCATTGGCAAAGGGCGACACCGCCTGCTGCTCGATGCGGGTAGCGTAAACATTGACCACCGAAGGCGCCACGGCCTTCACCACCGGCGCGAAGCTGAGCTTGACTTGGCCATCGCTGGTCGGAACCTGGCGCGGCGCTGCGGCTGGAACTGCTGGCGCTTCGACCTGTGCGATGCTGGGACCGTTCCAGGGCGCAAACACCAGCGTGCCGCCAATGGCCAGGGCAAGGATGGCAATTCCGGCGAATAATAGCGGGCGCAGCGTCATGATTGGTCTCCACACAGCAGATGAGGCGAACGCCTCGAATTTGGCATCACCAAGGCGTCGCACTGCAGGCGCGGGCGCAACCGTCTGGCGCCCCGTTCGTTCCCCTTGTGAAACGCCCGGATTTCTTCGTGAAAATGCTGTTATCGAACGGTCGCAAACTGTGTCCAAATAATCAATTGCACCGGGGGTTTCCTAGTCCTATATGCAGCGCTCAATTTCACGCATCCCCAGCCCCGAAAGGCCAGTCGTCGATGACCACCGAGCCGAAGCACGTTTACCCGAACACCTCTGCCCTGATCGCGGCGGAGGCGCCGGACTTTCCGGCCTTCCTGTTCTCCGAACGTGAGCTTCGTAAGGCCACAAAGGTGTTCAAGAAGGGCTTTGACGGATTGCTGACCTATGCGGTCAAGTGCAACCCGTCGCCCCATGTCATCGCCCAGCTGCACAATGAGGGGCTGAAGGCATTCGACGTCGCGTCCAACACCGAGATGGAACTGGTGCGCGACCATGCGCCGGGCGCGGTGATGCACTACAATAACCCGATCAAGAACAAGCGCGAGATTGCCCGCGCTTATGAAGAGTTCGGCGTGCGCAGCTTCACCATCGACCATCCCCAGCAGCTCGACCAGCTGGCGGCCGTGGTGTCGCCGAGCCGCGACGTGGAAGTGACCACCCGCTTCAAGGCCGGCAAGGCGCTCAAGTCCTATGACTTCGGCATCAAGTTCGGCGTCATGGAACAGGGCGCGGCCGAAATCGCCACCATGGTCGAGCAGATGGGCTACACGCCCAGCCTGTGCTTCCATGTCGGCAGCCAGTGCGAAGACGCTTATGCCTATGAGCGTCATATCGCCGCCGCCGCCCGCATCGTTGCGGAATCCGGGATAGAACTGAAGCGCCTCAATATCGGCGGTGGCTATCCGGCCCCCTACCCGACCAGCGAAGCGCCGCCGATGGAAACCTATTTCGACACCATCTCGGCCGCAGTCACCGAGCATTTCGGCGACAAGAACAAGCCCGAGCTGATCATCGAGCCGGGGCGGTCGTTGGTGACGTCATCCACATCGCTGCTGCTGCGCGTAAAACATCAGCGCGGCGGGCAGTCAGTCTATGTCAATGACGGGGCTTATGGCAGCCTGATGGAAGTCAAGTTCATGCACTTCACCCCGCCGGTTCGCGTCTGGCGCGGCGCCCGCGTGCATGACAATGACCAGGAATTCTCCGAATTCACCATCTGGGGCCCGACCTGCGACAGCTATGACGTGCTGCCCCAGGTGTTCACCCTGCCGTCCGATATCGATGAAGACGACTGGATCGAATTCGGCCTGATGGGCGCCTATACCCAGGCCTCGCTGACCCCGTTCAACGGCTTTGACCGCCGTGACCAGTTCTGGGTCGACGAAGCCTATACCGGCAAGGACCAGCAGCCGGAATAAGCGGCGGCCCTAGCACAGCTTGCAAAACGGCCACTTCGGCGTTACCGGAGTGGCCGTTTTGCCGTCCGGTCCGTGGGAAATGCAAATGCCTGACCTGCTTCCCCTGCCCGCACTGGGCCGCCGCATCTGCCTGCTGGGACCCAGCAATGCCGGCAAATCGACGCTGGCCGAAGCGCTATCACGCCGACTAGCGATCCCGGCGGTGCATCTCGACCAGTTGCATCATCTGCCGGACAGCGACTGGGTAAAGCGCGATCCGGCCGAATTCCAGGCATTGCATGATCAGGCCATCCTGACGGACGAATGGGTGATGGATGGCAATTATTCCAGCCTGACGCCGCAACGCTTCGCTCGCGCTACCGCGATCCTCGTCGTTGACGACTTCTATCTCTGGCGGCTCGGCCGCTACTTCCGACGCAGCTTGTTCGAGCCCAACCGCCCGGGCGGCCTGGTGGGCCAGCGCGACAGCATCAAATGGCTGATGATCCACTGGATCTGGAAGACCCGCCACAACACGGCCAAATACCGGCGTGCGGCTGAGCAATCCGGCCTGCCCTATGTGTTTTGCAGCTCGCTGGACGAAATCAACGCGCTCTATGAAGCGTGGGGGCTGGAGCGGAGCTAAACCCAGAAGAAGGCGATCGCCAGCAGGAACGCACCGAGCCCGGCCAAGCTGCCGCCGATCATCAATTCGCTAAGGCTCCAGTTCGGGCGGCTGACATCGGTGGGCACACGCGGGTTCTGCACCACCTCGAACACGCCGCCGACCGCCGGCACCATGCCCACGTCCGCGACCGAGAGCGGCCTGACAAAGCGCACCGTTTGGCCGTCGCGTGTCACCGCCACCTCGCCGCTATAGACACGGCTTGAAGACCAGCTCCTGTTGGTATTGTCGGCTCTGAACCGGTCCACCTGCTCGCAGCCGATAATCACCGGGCGGTAGGAATGGCGATAGCGCCATCCCATCGGCGTCATCCGGCAGCGAACTTCGACCGATAGGATCTGCGCCGACGCGGTGGGCCAGGAGCTACGGTTGGTTCCCAGCTGGAACATCACCGCGGCGACAATCAGCGCGTCGAAACCTAGTAGCAGCAACAGAGCGTGTGCACTGATGAGTGACTCACCGCTGTCGTTGTACCATCGCATGGTCTGCTGGCCCCTGCCCCATGGCGGGCACTTTAGCGGGCCGTTTCTCAATGAAGGCTGAAAACAAAAAGGGCGGCCGCGAATATCGCAGCCGCCCTAAAATTGTCGACGTGAGGTCGAAGCTTACGCTGCTTCGTACTCGTCATCTTCGCGCACCTGCACCGGACCGCTATCGAGGCCCTTGGCGTTGACGTCGCGGTCAACGAACTCGATGACGGCCATCGGCGCATTGTCGCCGAAGCGGAAGCCAGCCTTCATGATGCGGATGTAGCCGCCCTGGCGTTCCTTGTAGCGCGGGCCAAGCACTGCGAACAGCTTGGCAACCTGGCCTTCGTCGCGGATCTGCGCGATCGCCTGGCGGCGGGCATGCAGATCGCCGCGCTTGCCGAGGGTGATCAGCTTTTCGACGATCGGACGCAGGTCCTTCGCCTTGGGCAGCGTGGTGATGATCTGCTCGTGCTTGATCAGCGCGGCGGACATATTTGCGAACATGGCCTTGCGGTGGCTGGCAGTCCGGCTGAATTTGCGACCTGAATTACCGTGGCGCATGGGAGTCTCCTAAAAATCTTGGCAGCGCGGGATCAATAGTGATCTTCATAACGCTTGGCGAGGTCATCGATATTCTCGGGTGGCCAGTTGGCAACGTCCATTCCGAGGTGAAGCCCCATCTGTGCCAGGACTTCTTTGATTTCGTTGAGCGACTTGCGGCCGAAGTTCGGCGTCCGCAGCATCTCGGCTTCCGTCTTCTGGATCAGGTCGCCGATATAGACGATGTTGTCGTTCTTGAGGCAGTTGGCCGAGCGGACAGAAAGTTCGAGTTCGTCGACCTTCTTGAGCAGAGCCGGGTTGAAGGCCAGTTCGGGAACGGCATCCTGTGCCTTTTCCTTGCTGGGCTCTTCGAAGTTCACGAATACCGACAGCTGGTCCTGCAGAATCCGCGCAGCGAAAGCCAGCGCGTCTTCCGGCGAGATGGCGCCGTTGGTTTCGACCTGCAGGGTCAGCTTGTCCTTGTCGAGGCTTTCGCCCGCACGGGTCGCATCGACCTTGTAGCTGACGCGACGCACCGGGGAGAACAGCGAATCGACCGGGATATAGCCGATCGGTGCGTCTTCCGGGCGATTCTTGTCAGCCGGGACGTAGCCCTTGCCAGTATCAACCGTGAACTCGATGTTGATCTCGGCGCCGTCGTCGAGGTGGCAGATCACCAGCTCGGGGTTCAGCACTTCGATATCACCGGTGACCTTGATGTCGCCAGCCGTCACAGCACCCGGCCCCTGACGGGACAGAGCGAGACGCTTCGGACCTTCGCCACCCATCTTCAACGCGATTTCCTTCACGTTGAGGACGAGGTCGGTAATGTCTTCCCGCACGCCCGGAAGCGAGGAGAATTCATGCAGGATACCGTCAATCTGGATTGCGGTTACTGCCGCGCCCTGAAGCGACGACAGCAGCACGCGACGAAGAGCATTACCAAGGGTAAGCCCGTAACCGCGCTCAAGCGGCTCGGCAATCACCGAGGCCACGCGCGCGCTGTCGCTGCCCGAAACAATCTCCAGCTTGGTCGGCTTGATCAGTTCTTGCCAGTTCCTCTGGATCGTCACGGTTATGTCCTTTCAAAATCGCGGCTCCAGCCCGAGCCGCACCGCCGCAAACGCAATAAGACTCCCGGCCAAAAGACGGCCGGGAGCTCTTCAATCGGTCTAACTTAGACGCGGCGCCGCTTGCGCGGGCGGCAGCCATTGTGCGGGATCGAAGTCACGTCGCGGATCGAGGTGACGTTGAAGCCGGCGGCCTGCAGGGCACGGAGAGCGGACTCACGCCCCGAACCAGGACCGCGCACCTCGACCTCAAGGGTCTTCATGCCATGTTCCTGCGCCTTCTTGGCAGCATCTTCAGCAGCAACCTGGGCTGCATAAGGGGTCGACTTGCGCGAGCCCTTGAAACCCATGACACCCGACGAGGACCACGAGATCGTGTTGCCCTGCATGTCAGCAATGGTGACCATGGTGTTGTTGAACGAAGCATTCACGTGGGCAACGCCCGAAGTGATGTTCTTGCGTTCCTTGCGCTTAACGCGCGCCGTCTCAGTCTTAGCCATGTAAATCCTCTATTCGATATCAGCGCTGCCGTTAGCAACATGCCCCGGCAGCTACATCGAAGAACCCGTAACACGGGTTCTTACTTCTTCTTGCCGGCAATCGCCTTCGCCGGGCCCTTGCGGGTACGAGCGTTGGTATGGGTGCGCTGGCCGCGGACCGGAAGGCCACGACGATGACGCAGGCCACGATAGTTGCCCAAGTCCATCAACCGCTTGATGTTCATCGCCACGTTGCGGCGAAGGTCACCTTCCACGACATAGTCGCGGTCGATGGTCTCACGGATCAGGATCACTTCGGCGTCGGTGAGCTCGTTTACACGGCGCTCCGCCGGAATGCCAACCTTGGTGCAGATATCCTCGGCGAACTTGTCGCCGATCCCGTGGATATACTGCAGCGCGATGATTACGCGTTTATTCGTCGGGATATTGACGCCAGCAATACGTGCCACGTCTGCTCTCCTTCATTCAGCGCGAACCATCACGGCTGGCGCCCTTATAACAACAAGGGACCGGACTTCGACCCCCAACCATGTGGAGAACCGAATCCAGCCCAATAATCCATGAGACTGACGCGGTTCTTTAAGGATTCGGACCCACAGAGTCAACTGTGAAACCCAATCCGTAATCAGTGTTCGATAGCTGCCTTGATGGCAGTAGTCACCTGGTCGACCGGCTCCATGCCATCAACGGTCCTGAGCAGACCCTCATCAGCATAGTAGGCGACCAGGGGCGCAGTTTGCTCCTGATAGACGCCGAGGCGCTTGCGCAGCACTTCCTCATTGTCGTCAGCACGAGCACCGCCCGATTCCTTGGCACGCTGGATAACCCGGCGCACCAGCTCGTCAGCATCGGCTTTAATTTCGATGACCGCATCGAGCTTGACGCCCTTGTCGATCAGCATCTGGTCCAGCGCTTCGGCCTGCGCAATGGTGCGCGGAAAGCCGTCGAGGATGAAACCCGGCTGGCAGTCCTCGGCGTCAAGACGCTCCGAGACAATACCATTGACGATGACATCAGACACCAGGTCACCCCGGTCGACGATTGCCTTGGCTTCGAGCCCCAGCGGGGTCTTGGCGGCAATGGCCGAGCGCAGAATGTCGCCAGTAGAGAGCTGGGGGATGCCATAGGCGTCGACCAGAATCTTGGCCTGGGTCCCCTTCCCCGCTCCTGGCGGTCCAAGCAGTATCAACCTCATCGGCGCTTGCCTCCTCCAAGACGGGACTTCTTGACCAGTCCCTCATATTGCTGAGCGATCAGGTGGCTCTGCACCTGGCTAATGGTATCCAGGGTAACGGTCACCATGATCAGCAGCGAGGTGCCACCGATGAACTGGCTGACGGCCAACTGGCTGAACAGCACTTCGGGAATCAACGCCACGACGGTCAGGTAGATCGCACCGAGAACCGTGATACGCGTCAACACGTAGTCAATGTGCGCAGCGGTGCGCTCACCCGGACGAATGCCCGGAATGAAGCCGCCCGAGCGCTTCAGATTGTCCGCGGTTTCCATCGGGTTGAACACGATGGCCGTGTAGAAGAACGTGAAGAAGATGGTCAACCCGCCATAGACCAGCAGATAGAGCGGCTGGCCACGACCGAGCAGCGCCGTCACCGTCTGCAACCAGCCCAACCCACTGCTCTGCGCCGTGAACGACGCAATGGTGGCAGGCAGCAGCAGCAGCGACGAAGCAAAGATCACCGGGATCACGCCCGAGGTGTTCAGCTTGAGCGGCAGATGCGAGCTGTCGCCCTGGAACATCTTGTTGCCGACCTGGCGCTTTGGATACTGAATCAGCAGCCGGCGCTGGGCACGTTCGAAGAACACGATGATGGCGATGACCACCAGGGCCAGCACAATCATGCCGAGACCCGCCACGCCCGGAATAGCACCGGTGCGGCTGAGCTCGAGAGTCTGCGCAATGGTGCTGGGCAGATTGGCCACGATACCGGCGAAAATGATCAGCGAAATGCCGTTACCGACACCGCGCGAAGTGATCTGTTCGCCCAGCCACATCAGGAACATGGTGCCGCCGACCAGGGTAACCACCGTGGACATGCGGAAGAACCAGCCCGGATTGAGCACGACGCCCTGGCTGGCTTCCAGCCCGACGGCAATGCCATAGGCCTGCACAGCGCAGAACACCACGGTCAGGTAGCGGGTGTACTGGTTCATCTTGCGACGGCCAGCTTCGCCACCTTCCTTCTTCATCGCCTCAAGCCGCGGCGACGCAGTCGACACAACCTGGATGACGATGGAGGCGGTGATGTACGGAATCAGGTTCAGGGCGAGAATCGCCATACGTTCCACGGCACCGCCGGAGAACATGTTGAACATGCCGACAATGCCCTGCTGGCTCTGTTCGAACGTCGCGCGGAAGGCATCGGGGTCAATGCCCGGAACAGGAATGAACGTTCCCAGACGATAGACGAGCAGCGCGCCCAGTGTGAACCAGATGCGCTGCTGCAGAGCCTTCGCCTTGGAAAAGGTCGAAAAATTGAGATTACGTGCCAGCTGTTCGGCTGCGGACGCCATGTATCGTTCCCTATGGCTTCAAGGCCAGGTGCGCTCGGAGCGCTTCGGGAGCATATGCATCTACATCCCTAACGCAACAAACCAAAAGAGCGCACCCGGCCATACGGCCGGATGCACCCAACCAAGTGGATTACTCGGCGCGTGGGGCTTTCTTCCACGGCTGCTTCGCCGGGATGATGTCGACCTTGCCACCACCCGCTTCAATAGCAGCCAGCGCACCCTTGGTCGCATAATCGACCTTGAAGGTCACCTTCTTGGAGGTGAAGCCGGCAGTGCCGATGAGGCGGATGCCGTCCTTGGCGCGACGGATCACGCGGGCAGCGATGAGGGCTTCGGCGTCAATGACAGCCTTGGCATCAAGCTTGCCGGAGTCGATATAGGCCTGGATGCGGTCGACGCGGACTTCGTTCCAATCCTTGGGATTCCAAGCATTGAAGCCACGCTTCGGCATACGCATGTGAAGGGGCATCTGGCCGCCTTCGAAGCCGTTGATCGCCACGCCGGAGCGTGCCGTCTGGCCCTTGCCGCCGCGACCACCGGTCTTGCCAACGCCGGAGCCAATACCACGACCAACACGGACGCGAACTTTATTGGCGCCGGGATTGTCGCGAAGTTCATTCAAACGGGTCATCTGACCGACCTTCTCTCTTATTCGCCGACGACGCGGACGAGGTGCGGGAGCTTGTTGATCATACCCCGAACTTCGGGCGTATCGATCAGCTCGCGCTGCCTGTTCATCTTGTTGAGCCCGAGACCGATCAGGGTCGCGCGCTGCACCTTGTCGCGGCGGATCGGCGAACCGACCTGCTTGACGGTAATCATCTTCTTGTCAGCCATGGTGTCTCTCCGTCAGCTCGATCAAGCTTCGACCGCAGTCTCGCCGCGGCGAGCCTGAAGTTCCGAAACCTTGAGGCCACGGCGGGAAGCAACCGAGCGCGGGCTGTCAACACGCTTCAGCGCGTCAAAGGTGGCCCGGATCATGTTGTAGGGGTTAGCGGTGCCCTGCGACTTGGCAACGATGTCGTTGATGCCAAGGGTCTCGAACACAGCGCGCATCGGACCACCGGCAATGATGCCAGTACCCGGAACGGCGGCGCGCAGGAAAACCTTGCCCGCGCCGTGACGGCCGGCCACGTCGTGGTGCAGCGTACGGGCGTCGCGCAGCGGCACGCGGATCATCTGGCGCTTGGCCTGCTCGGTTGCCTTGCGGATCGCTTCCGGCACTTCACGGGCCTTACCGTGACCGAAACCAACGCGACCCTTCTGGTCACCGACAACGACGAGTGCGGCGAAGCCAAAGCGACGGCCACCCTTGACCACCTTGGCCACGCGGTTGATGTGGACCAGGCGATCGACGAATTCGCTTTCGCGTTCTTGAACGTCTCTGCTCATAATGTTTCTTTCCTTGTCCGTGCCTAGAACTGCAGACCGCCCTCACGGGCAGCGTCTGCAAGGGCCTTCACACGGCCATGATAGATGTACGACCCACGATCAAAGATCACCTCGGCCACACCGGCCTTGGTACCGCGCTCGGCGATCAGCTTGCCGATCGTAGCAGCGGCGGCGGCAGTTGCGCCGTTCTTGACCTCGGACTTGATGTCCTTGTCGAGCGTCGAAGCGGCAGCCAGCGTACGGCCGGTCGCGTCGTCGATGATCTGAGCGTAGATATTCTTGTCCGAACGGAAAACCGACAGACGGGGACGACCGAAGGCACGAGCCTTGAGCGCCTTGCGGACACGAGCCTTGCGGCGTTCCACACCTTTTGCACTGATAGCCATTGCAGGCGCTCCTTACTTCTTCTTGCCTTCTTTGCGGAAGACGAACTCGCCAGCATAGCGAACGCCCTTGCCCTTGTAGGGCTCTGGCTTGCGCCACGCGCGAATTTCCGCTGCCACCTGGCCAACCTGCTGCTTGTCGATACCGGAGACGACGATTTCCGTCGGCACCGGGACAGTGAGCGTGATTCCCTTGGGGGCTTCGTAAATCACTTCGTGGCTGAAACCAAGCTGCAGCTTGACATCCTTGCCCTGCAGCGCTGCGCGATAACCAACGCCCTGGATGGCGAGCTTCTTTTCGAAGCCAGCCGAAACACCAATGACGATGTTCTGCAGCAGAGTGCGGGTCGTACCCCAGGCCGAGCGAGCAAACTTGGTGTCATTGGTGGGCGTAACCACCAGACCTTCAGCAGTCTCCTGGACGTTCACGACGTCCATGAGATTGATGCTCAACTCGCCCTTCGGGCCCTTGGCGGTGACGGTACGACCATTGATCGTAACTGCAACGCCGCTTACCGGTGCAACCGGTTTCTTGCCAGTACGTGACATTCTCGTTCTATCCTTGAGTAATCGTCTTACCGCGAATTCTAAGGCTGAGCCTTAGAACACGCGGCAGAGTACCTCGCCACCCACATTGGCAGCCTTGGCTTCGTGATCGGCCATCACACCCTTGGGGGTGGAGAGGATCGAAACACCCAGGCCATTGGCAACCTGCGGAATATTCTTAACCGAGGCATAGACCCGACGGCCGGGACGCGAAACGCGTTCGATCGTGCGGATGACGCCTTCATTGTCCGAGTACTTCAGTTCGATTTCGTACTCGGAAGCACCGTTCTCGAACTTCGTCTCCGAATAGCCGCGGATAAAACCCTCGGACTGGAGAACGTCCAGCACACGACCGCGAAGGGTCGAAGCCGGCGTCGAAACGGAATTCTTGCGACGCATCTGGGCGTTGCGGATACGGGTCAGCATGTCGCCGATAGGATCGGAAAAGCTCATCTCGGTTTCTCCTTACCAGCTCGACTTCACGAGGCCCGGGATCAGCCCCAGGTTACCCAGCTGACGCAGAGCGATACGGCTCAGCTTCAGCTTGCGGTAGAAGCCACGGGGACGACCCGAAACTTCACAGCGATTGCGGACGCGCACCTTGGCGGAATTGCGCGGCAGCTCGGCCAGCTTCAGCTGGGCGGCAAAACGCTGATCCATCGGGATCGACTGATCCTTGGTCTGCGCCTTGAGGGCGGCACGCTTGCCAGCATACTGCTTGGCGAGCGCAGCGCGCTTGTTGTTCTTAACGATGGAGCTGGTCTTTGCCATATCCTGATCCTTTATCCCTTCCCTGTCCGCTTACGTGCGGAAGGGGAAGTTGAATGCCTTGAGCAGCGCGCGCGCTTCATCATCGGTCTTGGCCGTCGTGGTGATCACGATGTCCATGCCCCAAACCTGATCGATCTGATCATAGTTGATTTCGGGGAAAATGATGTGTTCCTTGATGCCCATAGCGTAGTTGCCACGGCCGTCAAAGGAGTTCGGGTTCAGCCCGCGGAAGTCACGAACGCGCGGCAGCGCGACGGTCACCAGGCGGTCAATAAACTCGTACATGCGCGTCTTGCGCAGCGTGACCTTCACGCCCAGCGGCATGTCTTCGCGGACCTTGAAGCCAGCGATCGACTTACGAGCGTAAGTGATCACGGCCTTCTGGCCAGCAATGCGTTCCATCTCTGAAGCGGCGATCTTGACCTTCTTGGAGTCGGCGACAGCTTCGCCAACGCCCATGTTCAGGACGACCTTATCGAGCTTGGGCATCTGCATGATGTTCGTGTAGGAGAACTGCTCCTGCATGATCTTGCGGATGTTGTCTTCGTATTCAGTACGAAGACGTGGGACGTAAGCTGTCTCAGCCATCGATCGTCTCTCCGGTCGTCTTGGCGATACGCGTCTTCACGCCATCCGTGATCTGGAAACCAACGCGGCTGGCCTTGCCATCCTTGTCGGCGATCGAGAGATTGGACAGGTGGATCGGCGCTTCCTTAGTGAAGATGCCGGCATCGGTCGACGCGGTCTGCTTGGTGTGGCGCTTGACCAGGTTGATACCCTGGACAGTCGCACGGTTCTCGGTCGGGAAAACCTGGAGGACCTGGCCAGTTTTGCCCTTGTCCTTGCCAGCCAGGACGACGACCTTATCGCCCTTCTTGATCTTGGCAGCCATTACAGCACCTCGGGTGCGAGCGAAATGATCTTCATGTGGTTCTTGGCGCGGAGCTCGCGCGGAACCGGCCCGAAGATACGAGTGCCGATCGGTTCTTTCTGATTGTTGATCAGAACCGCGGCGTTCTTGTCGAAACGGATGACGGTGCCATCGGGGCGGCGAATGTCGTACGCGGTGCGAACCACCACGGCCTTCATGACCTGACCCTTCTTAACGCGGCCGCGCGGAATAGCGTCCTTGACCGAAACGACAATGATGTCGCCGATAGACGCATACTTGCGATGCGAGCCGCCCAGCACCTTGATGCACATGACGCGACGCGCGCCGGAATTATCCGCGACGTCGAGATTTGATTGCATCTGAATCATGACTGGATGCCTTCTTGTTGAACCGGCTTGGCCGTCATCCGGCTCGCCGACCTAAAACTAAATTCTCTTACGCGGATGGCGCAGAAGCCTCTTGAACCAGCGTCCAGCGCTTGTTCTTGGAGATCGGAGCACATTCCTCGATCCACACGATCTGCCCGATCTTGGCCACGTTGGCCTCGTCGTGCGCGTGGTACTTCTTGGAACGACGAACCACCTTCTTCATCACCGGGTGCGTGAAGCGGCGCTCGACGCGCACCACAACCGTCTTCTCATTGGCGTCGGAGACCACAGTCCCCTGCAAAACGCGCTTTGGCATGGTCGCGGCTCCTTACTTCGCTGCGTTCTTTTCGGCCAAGATCGTCTTGATCCGCGCGATATCGCGGCGGACCTTCTTGACCTCGGTCGGCTTTTCGAGCTGCTGGGTAGCACGCTGGAAACGCAGATTGAACTGTTCTTTTTTCAGGCCGACGAGCTGATCCTTCAGTTCGTCTGCGGTCTTGCTCCGCACATCACTGGCTTTCATGCTCGTTGTCCTTAGTCGGCAATGCGGGTGACAACCCGCGTCATGATCGGGAGCTTCATCGCGCCGAGGCGCAGAGCTTCCTTAGCAACGTCCTCGGGGACGCCATCGATCTCAAATACGATACGACCGGGGTGAACACGGGCGGCCCAGAATTCAACCGAACCCTTACCCTTACCCATACGAACTTCGGTCGGCTTCTTGGACACCGGCAGATCCGGGAAAATACGGATCCAAACGCGGCCCTGGCGCTTCATCTCGCGGGTGATCGCACGGCGAGCCGCTTCGATCTGGCGAGCGGTGACGCGCTCTGGCTCGGTTGCCTTCAGGGCGTACTGGCCAAAAGCCAGCTCGGTGCCGCCCTTGGCAGCGCCGTGAATGCGGCCCTTGTGTGCCTTGCGGAACTTGGTCTTCTTAGGTTGCAGCATAATGAACTAACCTCTTATGCGCGTTCGCGGTCGCCGCGCTCACGGCGCGGTTCACGCTCACTACGCTGCCCGCCATCGTTACCTTCGGTAGCGCGGCGCTCATGCGCGGTGGGATCATGCTCAAGCACTTCGCCCTTGAACACCCAAACCTTGATGCCGATGATGCCGTAGGTCGTCGCGGCTTCAGCAGTACCATAGTCGATGTCAGCACGCAGTGTGTGCAGCGGGACGCGACCTTCGCGGTACCACTCGCTACGAGCAATGTCGGCACCGCCAAGACGGCCACCAACGTTGACGCGGATGCCACCAGCGCCCATGCGCATTGCGGTCTGCACCGAACGCTTCATGGCACGACGGAAGGCCACACGGCGTTCCAGCTGCTGGGCAATGCCCTGGGCAACCAGCGTCGCATCGGTCTCCGGCTTGCGCACTTCAACGATGTTGATGTGCACTTCGCTGTCGGTGAACTGCTTCACCTTGGCACGGATCTTGTCGATGTCAGCGCCCTTCTTGCCGATCACGATGCCCGGACGGGCAGTGTGGATCGACACGCGGCACTTGCGGTGCGGACGCTCAATGACGATCTTGGACACTGCAGCGGCCTTGAGGTCGTTGAGCAGCATCGTACGGATCTTCAGGTCTTCCTGCAGCAGGTTCCCGAAATCGCCCTTGTTGGCGTACCAGCGGCTGTCCCACGTCCGGTTAATACCGAGGCGGAAGCCGATTGGATTGATCTTCTGGCCCATTATGCGGCCTCCTCAACTTGCCGGACGATGATCGTCAGATGCGCGAATGGCTTCTGGATCTGCGAAGACCGGCCACGACCGCGAGCGACGAAGCGCTTCATGACGAGCGAGTTGCCCACAAAGGCTTCGGCAACGACGAGAGCGTCGGTATCGAGGCCATGGTTATTCTCGGCGTTCGCGATGGCGCTTTCCAGCACCTTCTTGACCTGACCGGAGATGCGCTTGTGGCTGAACTCGAGTTCGGCCAGGGCCTTCTCGACCTTCTTGCCGCGGATCAACTGAGCCAGAAGATTGAGCTTCTGCGGGCTGACGCGCAGCATGCGCAGCACAGCCTTGGCTTCGTTGTCCTTGAGCGCGCGCTGGGTTTTTGGCTTGCCCATCTTACTTCCTCTTGGCCTTCTTGTCGGCCGCGTGACCGTAGTAGGTACGGGTCGGTGCGAACTCGCCAAACTTGTGGCCGATCATGTCTTCGGTGACATTGACCGGAATGTGCTTGTGGCCGTTATGCACGCCGAAGGTAACACCCACGAACTGCGGCAGGACGGTCGAGCGGCGGCTCCAGATCTTGACCACATCGTTGCGGCCAGACGCGAGGGCCTTCTCGGCCTTCTTGAGCATGTAGCCGTCGACGAACGGCCCCTTCCAGATTGAACGGGTCATGGCTTACCTGCCCTTCTTCACGTGACGCGAGCGAACGATGAACTGGTCCGTCGCCTTGTTGCTGCGGGTCTTCTTGCCCTTGGTCGGCTTACCCCATGGGGTAACCGGGTGACGGCCACCAGAGGTACGACCTTCACCACCACCATGCGGGTGATCGATCGGGTTCATTGCCACACCGCGCGTGACGGGCTTGCGGCCCAACCAACGTGCACGACCGGCCTTGCCGAGCGAGGTGTTGGAGTGGTCCTGGTTCGACACGGCGCCAACGGTAGCAAGGCAAGTGCCATGCACGCGGCGCTGTTCGCCCGAGTTCAGGCGAAGGATCGCCCAACCTTGGTCACGACCGACATACTGGGCATACGCACCAGCCGAACGGGCGACCTGGCCACCCTTGCGGGGCTTCAGCTCGATGTTATGCACGATCGTACCGACCGGCATGCGTTCCAGCGGCATCGCGTTGCCCGGCTTCACGTCGACAGCGTTCATCGACGAGATGACCTTGTCGCCAGCCGATACGCGCTGGGGTGCCACGATGTAGGCGACGTCGCCGTCTTCGTAGTTAACCAGAGCGATCCAGGCCGTACGGTTCGGATCATATTCCAGACGCTCGATCGTCCCAACCACGTCAAACTTGACGCGCTTGAAGTCGATCAGACGATAGGTGCGCTTGTGACCGCCACCCCGATGGAACGAGGTGATGCGACCGCGATTGTTGCGACCACCGGACTTGGACAGACCTTCGGTCAAAACCTTGACCGGCTTGCCCTTCCACAGTTCCGAACGATCAGTAGTCACCAGATGGCGATGACCTTCGGAGGTGGGATTATAGTGCCTAAGAGCCATTTTTTGTCTCTATCCCCTTACAGGCCGGTCGAAATATCGATCGACTGGCCGTCGACGAGGGTCACGATCGCCTTCTTGACGTCGTTGCGCGTACCAATCCGGCCGCGGAAGCGCTTCACCTTGCCCTTGCGGACCAGGGTGTTCACTGCCTTGACCTTGACCGAGAAGAGCTGCTCGACAGCAGCCTTGATGTCGGTCTTGTTGGCATCAATCGCCACGTCGAAAACGACCTGGTTTACTTCCGAAGCCATCGTCGACTTTTCAGTCACGACGGGGTTACGGATGATGTCGTAAGCGCTGAGCTTGTTCATGCGAACCTCGCTTCCAGCGCTTCCAGCGCTGCCTTGGTCAGGACGAGCTTGTCGCGCTTCAGGATCGAAACAACGTTGATCCCCTGCACCGGCAGCACGTCGATATGCGGGATGTTGCGAGCGGACAGAGCGAAGTTCTCATCCACCACTGCACCATCGATAATCAGCGCGTTGGTCCATTCCAGCTTGCCGAAAGTGGCCAGCAGACCAGCGGTCTTGGCTTCCTTCTGGACAATGCTGTCGATGACGATCAGCGAGCCGGACTTGATCTTGGACGACAGAGCATGCTTCAGCGCCAGGGCGCGAACCTTCTTGGGAAGGTCGATGGCATGGCTGCGCGGGGTCGGACCGAATGCACGGCCGCCGCCACGGAACTGCGGAGCCTTGCGATCGCCATGGCGAGCGCCGCCCGAGCCCTTCTGCTTCACGAACTTCCGGCCGGTGCGAGCACCTTCCGAGCGGTTCTTGACGTCATGCGTACCGGCCATAGCCTTAAGCTGCTGGTAGCGAACCATGCGGTGCAGGATGTCCTGGCGGACTTCCAGACCGAAGACGTCGTCGGCGAGCTGGATCGTGCCAGCGGCCTTGCCGTCGAGGGTTGTGACCTTGAGTTCCATTTAGTTACCTTCCCCCGCGACTTCTGCGGCGGCCTTGAACGACCCCGGGAAGGCGGCGCCCTGCGGGGCCGGCTTCTTCACCGCGTCCTTGATCATGATCCAGGCGCCCTTGGAGCCCGGAACCGAACCTTGGATCATGATCAGGCCACGTTCCACGTCGGTCTTGACGACCTTGACGTTCTGCGTGGTGATGCGACGATCGCCCATGTGGCCCGGCATCTTCTTGCCTTTGAAGGTCTTGCCCGGATCCTGGCGCTGACCGGTCGAACCGATCGAGCGGTGCGAAACCGACACGCCGTGAGTGGCGCGCAGACCACCGAAGTTCCAGCGCTTCATACCGCCGGCGAAGCCCTTACCGATCGAAGTACCGGTGACGTCCACCAGCTGGCCTTCGAGGAAGTGGTCTGCCTGAAGCGTTGCACCGACCTCGATGAGGTTGGCTACGTCAACGCGGAATTCGGCGACATGACGCTTGGGCTCGACCTTGGCAACGGCGAACTGGCCGCGCTCTGCCTTGGTGGTGTTCTTGGCCTTAGCCTGGCCTGCGCCAAGCTGCAGCGCGACGTAGCCGTCTTTTTCAGCCGTACGCTGGCCCACCACCTGGCAGTTCTGCAATTCCAGCACGGTCACCGGAACGTGCGAGCCGTCCTCGGCGAAAATGCGGGTCATGCCCAGCTTCTGTGCGATCAATCCAGAACGCATCGGTTATTACCTTCTCTCTTGGCGCTGTATCGGGTCATGACTTCAGAGGACCCTTTGTCTGATACGCGCGGAAACTTCTTTTTGCTTAGAGCTTGATTTCGACGTCGACGCCGGCGGCGAGATCGAGCTTCATCAGAGCGTCAACCGTCTGCGGGGTCGGGTCCACAATGTCCAGAAGACGCTTGTGGGTCCGAATCTCAAACTGCTCACGCGCCTTCTTATCGATATGGGGCGAGCGGTTCACGGTAAACTTTTCGATTCGCGTCGGCAGCGGAATCGGGCCGCGAACCTGCGCGCCAGTGCGCTTGGCCGTCGAAACGATCTCGCGCGTAGACGCGTCGAGAACGCGATGGTCAAACGCCTTGAGGCGAATGCGAATATTCTGACCGTTCATCTTGTAAATCCTGACGAAAATGGATCGCGGCGCGCTATTCGCGCGCCGCGAATGTCTTATGGGCTTACTTCAGGATCTTCGCAACGACGCCGGCGCCGACAGTGCGGCCACCTTCACGGATAGCGAAGCGGAGCTTCTCTTCCATGGCGATCGGAACGATGAGCTGAACGTTCATGTTGATGTTGTCGCCCGGCATAACCATTTCCGTGCCTTCCGGCAGGGTCACGATGCCCGTCACGTCCGTGGTACGGAAGTAGAACTGGGGACGGTAGTTGCCGAAGAACGGAGTGTGACGGCCGCCTTCTTCCTTGGTGAGGATATAGGCCTCAGCAACGAAGTCGGTGTGCGGGGTCACGGAGCCGGGCTTGCAGAGCACCTGGCCGCGCTCGACCTGCGTACGGTCGATACCACGGATCAGCGCACCAACGTTGTCGCCAGCCTGGCCCGAGTCGAGCAGCTTGCGGAACATTTCAACACCGGTGACGGTGGTCTTCTGCGTCGGCTTCATGCCGACGATTTCGACTTCTTCACCAACCTTGACGATGCCGCGTTCAACGCGACCGGTCACCACGGTGCCACGGCCCGAGATCGAGAACACGTCTTCGATCGGCAGCAGGAACGGCAGGTCAACCGGACGCTCGGGCTGCGGGATGTAGGCGTCAACGGCAGCCATCAGCTCGAGAACGGCGTCGTGGCCGAGCTTGCGGTCGCTGTCTTCGAGAGCAGCCAGAGCCGAACCCTTGATCACCGGGATATCGTCGCCCGGGAATTCATAGGAGGACAGCAGCTCGCGCACTTCCAGCTCAACGAGTTCGAGCAGTTCGGCGTCGTCGACCATGTCGCACTTGTTCAGGAACACCACCAGCGCCGGCACGCCAACCTGGCGAGCGAGCAGGATGTGCTCACGCGTCTGGGGCATCGGGCCGTCAGCGGCCGACACGACCAGGATCGCGCCGTCCATCTGGGCAGCACCGGTGATCATGTTCTTCACATAGTCAGCGTGGCCCGGGCAATCGACGTGAGCGTAGTGACGGTTAGCCGTCTCATACTCGACATGCGAGGTATTGATGGTGATGCCACGCGCCTTTTCTTCGGGCGCGTTGTCGATCTGCGAATAATCCCGGAACGCGGCGCCGCCGGTTTCAGCCAGCACCTTGGTGATCGCTGCAGTCAACGAGGTCTTGCCATGGTCAACGTGACCGATGGTGCCGATGTTGCAGTGAGGCTTATTGCGGGAAAACTTTTCCTTGCCCATCGCTTCTCTCCGTATTCGTTAGCCCTCGGGCCAACCTTGAGTTTGAGTTTCTTGTTTTAGGCGTACTTGGCCTGGACTTCGTCGGCGACTGCCTGCGGCACTTGCTCGTAGTGATCGAACGTCATCGAGTACTGTGCACGTCCCTGGCTCATCGAGCGCAGCGAGTTCACGTAGCCGAACATGTTCGCGAGCGGCACATAGGCATTCACGACCTGGAGAACACCACGGCTTTCAGTGCCATGGATCTGACCTCGACGGGAGTTCAGGTCGCCGATGACGTCACCCATGTAATCGTCGGGCGTCACAACTTCAACCTTCATGATCGGCTCGAGGATCTTCGGCGACGCCTTGCGCAGAGCTTCATTGAAGCCCGCACGACCGGCGATTTCGAAGGCCAGAACCGAGGAGTCCACGTCGTGGTAAGCGCCTTCGGTCAACGTCACCTTGACGTCCACGATCGGGAACCCGATCAGCGGACCGGCCGGCATGACCGACTTCACGCCCTTTTCGACGCCCGGGATGTATTCCTTGGGCACCGAGCCGCCAACGACGGCGTTAACGAATTCGAGACCCTTGCCGAGTTCACCCGGCTCCACGGTCAGCTTGACACGAGCAAACTGGCCCGAACCACCCGACTGCTTCTTGTGGGTATAGTCCACATTGGCCGACTTGGTGATCGTCTCGCGGTAAGCCACCTGGGGCTGACCGATATTGGCCTCGACCTTGAATTCACGGCGCATGCGGTCGACGAGAATGTCGAGGTGAAGTTCACCCATGCCCGAAATGATGGTCTGGCCGGATTCTTCGTCGGTCTTGACGCGGAAGGACGGGTCTTCAGCTGCCAGGCGGTTCAGGGCGAGGCCCATCTTCTCCTGGTCGGCCTTGGACTTGGGTTCCACCGAAATGTCGATAACCGGCTCAGGAAAGATCATCCGCTCAAGGATAACCTGCGCGTTCGATGCGCACAGCGTATCGCCCGTGGTGGTGTCCTTGAGGCCAACGATAGCGACGATGTCGCCAGCATAGGCTTCCGTGATCTGCTCGCGGCTGTTCGAGTGCATCTGGAACAGACGACCGATACGCTCGCGCTTTTCCTTGACGGTGTTCTCAACCATCGTGCCCTGCTCGAGCTTGCCCGAGTAGATGCGTGCGAAGGTCAGCGAACCCATATGCGGATCGTTGGCGACCTTGAAGGCCAGCATCGACAGCGGCTCGTTATCGTCGGCATGACGCTCGATCGGCAGCTCGGTGCGCGCATCGATACCCTGGATAGCCGGGATATCGGCAGGCGACGGCAGGAAGGCCACAACGCCGTCCAGCAGAGGCTGCACGCCCTTGTTCTTGAAGGCCGAGCCGGCATAGACGAGGAAGAACTTGGTGTCGATGACGCCACGACGCAGCAGGCGACGGATGGTGTCATTGTTCGGCATATCGCCGTTCAAATAGGCTTCCATCGCGTCGTCGTCGAGTTCGACGGCGGCTTCGATCATCTTCTCGCGGTACTCAGCGGCCTTGGCCTTGAGGTCCTCGGGGATCTCAACGACGTCCCAGGCAGCGCCCAGCTCTTCGTTGTGCCAGATCAGAGCGTTCATCTCGATCAGATCGACGACGCCCTTGAATTCGGTCTCAGCACCGATCGGCAGCTGCACAGCAACGGCCTTGGCGCCCAGACGGGAGCCAATCATCTCGAGGCAGCGATAAAAATCGGCGCCGACCTTGTCCATCTTGTTGACGAAGATGAGACGCGGAACATTGTACTTGTCGGCCTGGCGCCAGACGGTTTCCGTCTGCGGCTCAACACCGGCATTGGCGTCCAGCAGTGCAACGGCACCGTCAAGCACACGCAGCGAACGTTCGACTTCAATGGTGAAGTCCACGTGGCCGGGGGTGTCGATGATGTTGAAGCGGAACTGCGTGCCGTCGCGGCCCTTCCAGAAGGTCGTGGTGGCAGCGGAGCTGATGGTGATGCCGCGTTCCTGTTCCTGCTCCATCCAGTCCATGGTCGAGGCACCATCGTGCGTCTCGCCCATTTTATGGTTCTTGCCGGTGTAATACAGGATGCGTTCGGTCGTTGTCGTCTTGCCAGCATCAATGTGAGCCATGATGCCGAAGTTACGGTAATGATCGATCGGGTGCTGACGGGTCATATTGGCTCCTACTACCAGCGGTAGTGCGAGAAGGCGCGGTTGGCATCAGCCATACGGTGCGTGTCTTCGCGCTTCTTGACGGCCTGGCCGCGACCATTGAGAGCGTCCATGAGCTCGCCGGAAAGGCGCTCGCGCATGGTGTTCTCGCCGCGCTTGCGGGCAGATTCGATCAGCCAGCGAATGGCCAGGGCCTGCTGACGCTCGGTGCGAACTTCGACTGGGACCTGATAGGTGGCACCGCCGACACGACGCGAACGAACTTCAACCGACGGGCGGATGTTTTCGAGCGCAGTGTGGAAGACCTCGATCGGGTCCTGCTTGACCTTGGCTTCGACGATGTCGAAGGCACCATAGACGATGCTTTCAGCAGTCGACTTCTTGCCGTCCTTCATGAGCGAGTTCATGAACTTGGTCAAAATCAGATCGCCGAACTTAGCATCCGGGATAACATCGCGTTTTTCTGCGCGGTGACGACGGGACATATCTCGATCTCCTTACTTCGGACGCTTCGCGCCATAATGCGAACGGCGCTGCTTGCGGTCCTTGACGCTCTGCGTATCAAGAACGCCGCGCAGGATGTGATAACGAACGCCAGGGAGGTCGCGCACGCGGCCACCACGGATCAGGACCACGGAGTGTTCCTGCAGGTTGTGGCCTTCGCCCGGGATATACGAGATGACTTCGCGCTGATTGGTCAGGCGAACCTTGGCGACCTTACGCAGAGCCGAGTTCGGCTTCTTCGGGGTCGTCGTATAAACGCGAGAGCAAACGCCGCGCTTCTGCGGATTTGCTTCCATGGCCGGAACCTTGTTCCGCTTTGGCTTGCTGGCGCGTGGTTTGCGGATCAGCTGATTAATGGTGGGCATTGCGCTCTTTCCATCGTCCAAAATTCATTGCGGTCTAGAAAAACCAAACCAAAACGGCGCTCATCCGAACCCAAAAGGTACGGCGGCGCCCTAATTGCAGCGGACCACCCACATAAATGGGCAGTCTTGCGCACAAGGATTTGCTTCGTCTAGTTACCCGGCAGTGTGTTTGAGTGTCCTGGATGCCCGCACAAGATGGCAGGAACCCGGTGTGACATTCACGACCGACCGCTTAGGTAGCCGCTGTTTAGAACCGACTCGCCCAGCCGTCAAGGATTCTTTCGTGAAAAAACGGAGGGGGAGCCATGCAGGGGCTTGCCATCCGTTTGCTTCGGTGCCTGCAGCAACGTCAGGCCTATCCTGGGCTCGCAGCGGGACCCGCCCCCTGCCCTTCGCACCTGTGTCGGCTCAGCGACGCCGATATCCGTCCCGCAATGACGCAAGAGGTTAACAGGCGCTTGCGCGGTCGCGTCAAATTCAATTCCGGACCGGCAAAAAGAAAGGGGCCCTGAGGCCCCTTTCACGCATTCCATAATAGCGGACGCTTACTCGGCGGCGGGTGCTGCGATCTGCACGGTGGCCGCCTGACGGCGACGCTCGTCCAAGATCAGATCGTCGCGCTTGGTGGCGATCAGCTTGGCCGAGGAAATGCCGGCACCGGTACCGGCCGGGATCAGCCGACCGACGATGACGTTTTCCTTGAGGCCTTCGAGCAGATCGGCCTTGCCGGAAACCGCCGCTTCCGTGAGGACGCGGGTGGTTTCCTGGAACGAAGCGGCCGACACGAACGAGCGGGTCTGCAGCGACGCCTTGGTGATGCCGAGCAGCACGGGGTTGGCCGTTGCCGGCTTCTTGCCGTCGGCGACCAGCGCGTCGTTGAGCTCGTCGAAGTCCAGCTTGTCGAGCTGCTCGTCCTTGAGCAGGCCGGTATCACCTGGATCCACGATCTCGACCTTCTGCAGCATCTGGCGAACGATCACCTCGATGTGCTTGTCGTTGATCAACACGCCCTGCAGACGATAGACCTCCTGGATTTCATTGACGAGGTAACGAGCAAGCTCTTCCACGCCCTTGATGGCCAGAATGTCGTGCGGCGCCGGGTTGCCGTCGAGGATGTATTCACCCTTTTCAATGGCGTCGCCTTCCTGGAGGTGGAACGGCTTGCCCTTGGGGATCAGATACTCGACCGGATCAGCACCCTCTTCATGGGGCTCGATGATGATGCGACGCTTGTTCTTGTAGTCGCGACCAAAGCGGATGGTGCCATCGATCTCGGCGATGATGGCGTGATCCTTGGGACGACGAGCCTCGAACAATTCAGCCACGCGCGGCAGACCGCCCGTGATGTCCTTGGTCTTGGCGCTTTCCAGCGGAATACGCGCCAGCACGTCACCCGGCGATACCTTCTCGCCCGGCTCGACCGCGATGACCGCGTCGACGGAGAGCAGGTAACGGGCTTCGCCACCACGTTCCACCTTCTGGACCAGACCATCACGCGCCACGGCAAGAGCCGGCTTGAGGCCCTCGCCACGCTGATTGGTGCGCCAGTCGATGACAACGCGCTTGGTGAAGCCGGTCGCTTCGTCGGTATTTTCCGCAACGGAAGCACCGTCGACCAGATCCTCGAACACGACCTCGCCCTCGACTTCGGCGAGAACCGGACGGGTGTAGGGGTCCCATTCGGCCAGACGCTGGCCACGGCGAACGCTGTCGCCTTCCTTGACCAGCAGCTTGGAACCATAGGTCACCTTGTGGGTGGCGCGTTCCTTGCCGTCGGTATCGAGAATGGCGAGCGACACGTTACGGGCCATGACGACCAGCTTGCCGCCTTCAACCAGCACCACGTTCGGATTGCGGATGGCAATCGTGCCTTCCGCGCCGGATTCGAGGAACGAGCTGTCGACCACCTGTGCCGTGCCACCGATGTGGAACGTACGCATGGTGAGCTGGGTACCGGGTTCACCGATCGACTGTGCGGCGATGACGCCCACAGCTTCACCCATGTTCACGGGAGTACCGCGAGCAAGGTCACGGCCATAGCAGGCCGCGCAGGTGCCCTGGCGCATGTCGCAGGTCAGCGGCGAACGGATACGGATCGACTGGATCCGGGCGTCCTCGATGACATCGACATCCTTCTCTTCCAGCAGCGTGCCCTTGGCGGCGATCAGATCGCCGGTCAGCGGGTGGAAGATGTCGTCGGCAGCGGTACGGCCCAGCACGCGCTGGCCGATCGAAGCCACAACCTGGCCGGCATCGACGATCGGCTCCATGGTCAGGCCGCGTTCGGTGCCGCAATCGGTCGACACGATGATCGCATCCTGCGCCACGTCGACGAGACGACGGGTCAGGTAACCCGAGTTCGCGGTCTTCAGCGCCGTATCCGCGAGACCCTTACGGGCACCGTGGGTGGAGTTGAAGTACTCAAGAACGTTCAGGCCTTCCTTGAAGTTGGCCGTGATCGGGGTCTCGATGATCGAGCCGTCGGGGCGGGCCATCAGGCCGCGCATACCGGCGAGCTGCTTCATCTGCGCCGGCGAACCGCGGGCGCCGGAGTGGCTCATCATATAGACCGAGTTGATCGGCTTCTGACGGCCGGTTTCCTCGTCGATCTGCACCTTGCGGATCGCGTCCATCATCTCTTCGGCGACCTTGTCACCGCACTTGGCCCAAGCGTCGACCACCTTGTTGTACTTTTCGCCCTGAGTGATCAGGCCGTCATTGTACTGCTGTTCGAACTCTTCGACCTGCTTACGAGCCGCTTCCACGATGGTGTACTTGGAAGCCGGGATAACCATGTCGTCCTTACCGAACGAAATGCCCGCATCACATGCATTCTTGAAACCGAGCTGCATGACGCGGTCGCAGAAGATCACAGTCTCCTTCTGACCGCAGCCACGGTAAACCGTGTCGATCATCTTGGAGATCATCTTCTTGGTCATCAGCTGGTTTGCCGTCGAGAATGGCACCGCAGCGTGCTTGGGCAGGATCTGCCCGATCAGCATGCGGCCCGGGGTCGTTTCCACGATCTCGGTGGTCTCGTTGCCGTTCTCGTCGAACGCGGCCACGCGGCCTTTGATCTTGCTGTGCAGCGTGACGATCTTGTTGTCGAGCGCATGCTCGAGTTCGGCATAGGAACCGAACGCCATGCCTTCGCCGGGCTCTTTCTCGTTCATGAGCGAGAGATAGTAGAGACCCAGGACGATATCCTGCGACGGCACGATGATCGGCTGGCCGTTGGCAGGGTGCAGGATGTTGTTGGTCGACATCATCAGCACGCGCGCTTCCAGCTGCGCTTCGAGCGACAGCGGAACGTGCACAGCCATCTGGTCACCGTCGAAGTCGGCGTTGAAGGCCGAGCAGACGAGCGGGTGCAGACGGATGGCCTTGCCTTCGATCAGGATCGGCTCGAACGCCTGGATGCCCAGACGGTGAAGGGTCGGAGCGCGGTTCAGCAGAACTGGGTGCTCGCGGATCACTTCGTCCAGGATATCCCAAACCTCGGGCTTTTCCTTCTCGACCAGCTTCTTCGCCTGCTTGACAGTGGACGAGAAACCCTTGGCTTCGAGGCGCGAGTAGATGAACGGCTTGAACAGCTCGAGCGCCATCTTCTTGGGCAGGCCGCACTGGTGCAGCTTGAGGTTCGGACCCACGGTGATGACCGAACGACCCGAATAGTCGACGCGCTTGCCGAGCAGGTTCTGACGGAAGCGGCCCTGCTTGCCCTTGAGCATATCGGACAGCGACTTCAGCGGACGCTTGTTGGCACCGGTGATGGTGCGGCCACGGCGGCCGTTGTCGAACAGCGCGTCCACAGCTTCCTGCAGCATGCGCTTTTCGTTGCGGATGATGATGTCCGGAGCGCGCAGCTCGATCAGGCGCTTCAACCGGTTGTTGCGGTTGATCACGCGGCGATAGAGGTCGTTCAGGTCGGAGGTCGCAAAGCGACCGCCATCCAGCGGCACCAGCGGACGCAGTTCGGGCGGGATGACCGGAATGACGGTCATGATCATCCACTCAGGCTTATTGCCCGAGACGATGAACTGCTCGACGATCTTCAAGCGCTTGGCGAGCTTCTTGGGCTTAAGTTCAGTGGTGGACTCAGCAATTTCCACGCGCAGGTCGGCCGCGATCTTCTCGAGATCGAGGGCCAGCAGGATATCGCGGATGGCTTCGGCGCCAATCTTGGCGGTGAAGCTGTCGGCACCATATTCGTCCTGGGCGTCGAGGAACTGCTCTTCAGTCAGCAGCTCGTGCTGGGTGAAGGGCGTCAGGCCCGCATCGAGAACGACGTAGTTTTCGAAGTACAGGATGCGCTCGATGTCCTTCAGCGTCATATCGAGCAGCAGCGCGATACGCGACGGAAGCGACTTCAGGAACCAGATGTGAGCGACCGGAGCGGCCAGTTCGATATGGCCCATGCGCTCGCGACGAACGCGGCTCAGGGTGACTTCCACACCGCACTTTTCGCAGATGACGCCCTTGAACTTCATGCGCTTGTACTTGCCGCACAGGCACTCATAGTCCTTCACGGGGCCAAAGATGCGCGCGCAGAACAGGCCGTCACGCTCAGGCTTGAACGTGCGGTAGTTGATGGTCTCGGGCTTCTTGATCTCGCCGTACGACCAGCTCAGGATTTTCTCGGGCGACGCGATCGAGATTTTCATCTGATCGAAGGTCTGCACCGGGACGGCCGGGTTGAACGGGTCCATGACGTGGGAATGATGATTCATCAATTCTCTCCTCTTTCCGTCGGGAGCGGGCTGACGCCCGGCTCCCTCAGGAAGTGAATGGGGGTAGGATGCGCCGGATTATTCCGCCGCTTCCTGAGGAGGTGCGAGCTCCGCTTCGTGGCTGGAGCCATCCTCAATCTCACGCATGTCGAGTTCGACATTGAGACCGAGCGAACGGATTTCCTTGACCAGAACGTTGAAGCTCTCGGGGATGCCCGGCTCGAATGTATCGTCGCCGCGCACGATGGACTCGTAGACCTTGGTACGACCAGCCACGTCGTCCGACTTGATGGTGAGCATTTCCTGGAGCGTATAAGCCGCGCCATAGGCCTCGAGAGCCCACACTTCCATCTCGCCGAAGCGCTGACCGCCGAACTGGGCCTTGCCGCCGAGCGGCTGCTGGGTGACCAGCGAGTAAGGACCGATCGAACGGGCGTGGATCTTGTTGTCCACCAAGTGGTCGAGCTTGAGCATATAAATATACCCAACCGTCACCTGACGATCGAACTGCTCGCCGCTACGGCCGTCATAGACGGTCGACTGGCCGGAGGCCTTGAGCCCTGCCCGCTCAAGCATCACGACGATGTCGGCTTCCTTGGCGCCGTCGAACACGGGCGTCGCGATCGAGACACCCTTGGAGAGGTGCTCGCCGAGGCGGACCATGCCGTCGTCGTCGAGGTCGGTGATGGCTTCATCACCGGCAAACAGATCCTGCACTTCGAGGCGCAGCGGCTTCAGGTCGCCATTGCGATGATACGCACGGACCATCTCGTCGATCTTCTTGCCCATGCCGGCGCAAGCCCAGCCCAGGTGAGTTTCGAGGATCTGGCCGACGTTCATGCGCGATGGCACGCCCAGCGGGTTCAGCACGATGTCGACCGACGTACCATCTTCCAGATACGGCATGTCTTCGATCGGCACGATACGCGAGACAACGCCCTTGTTACCGTGACGGCCGGCCATCTTGTCGCCCGGCTGGATCTTGCGCTTGGTGGCGATGAAGACCTTGACCATCTTCATCACGCCCGGCGGCAGTTCGTCACCGCGCTGCAGCTTGTCGACCTTGTCGATGAAGCGCTGTTCGAGCAGACGGCGGCTCTCTTCATACTGAGCATGAAGAGCTTCCATCTCGGTCATGACCTTGTCGTCATCAACCGCGAACTGCCACCACTTCGAACGGGGCTGAGCCTCGAACATCTGGTCGTTGAGCTTGGTGCCGACGACATAGCCCTTCGGGCCAGCCGTTGCTGCCTTGCCGAACAGCATCTCCTTGAGACGCGCATAGACGTTACGGTCGAGGATCGACTGTTCGTCGTCACGGTCCTTGGCGAGACGCTCGATTTCCTCGCGCTCGATGGCCATGGCGCGCTCGTCCTTGTCGATGCCGTGGCGATTGAACACGCGCACTTCAACAACAGTACCAGCATCGCCCGGCGGCACGCGCAGGGAGGTGTCACGAACGTCCGAAGCCTTTTCGCCGAAGATGGCGCGAAGCAGCTTCTCTTCCGGGGTCATCGGCGATTCACCCTTGGGGGTGATCTTGCCGACCAGGATGTCGCCCGGCATGACTTCGGCGCCGATATGCACGATGCCGGCTTCGTCGAGGTTCTTCAGCGCTTCTTCCGACACGTTCGGAATGTCGCGGGTGATTTCCTCAGGCCCCAGCTTGGTATCGCGCGCCATCACTTCATATTCCTCGATATGGATCGAGGTGAAGACGTCCTGCATGGCGATCTTTTCGCTGAGCAGGATGGAGTCTTCGAAGTTGTAGCCATTCCAGGGCATGAACGCGACGAGCACGTTGCGGCCCAGAGCCAGATCGCCCAGCTCGGTCGACGGACCGTCGGCGATGATGTCGCCCTGGTTCACGTGATCGCCCACGACGACCAGCGGACGCTGGTTGATGCAGGTGGACTGGTTGGAACGCTGGAACTTCATCAGATTGTAGATGTCGACGCCCGACTTCGACGCATCGGTTTCTTCCGTTGCGCGAATAACGATACGGGTGGCGTCCACCTGGTCGACGATGCCCTTGCGCTTGGCGACGATGGCGGCGCCGGAGTCACGCGCCACGATCGCTTCCATGCCGGTACCGACAAAAGGAGCTTCGGCGCGCAGCAGCGGCACAGCCTGACGCTGCATGTTCGAGCCCATCAGAGCCCGGTTGGCGTCGTCATTCTCAAGGAACGGGATCAGCGAGGCGGCAACCGACACCATCTGCTTGGGGGAAACGTCCATCAAGTCGACGTTTTCCTTGGGCGTCAGGCCGTTGTCACCGGCGTGGCGAGCCACCACCAGATCGTCCTGCAGCGTGCCGTCCTTGTTGAACTGCACGTTGGCCTGGGCGACGTAGTGCTTGGCCTCTTCCATGGCGGAGAGATAGACCACGTCCTCGGTCAGCACACCGTCCACGATCTTGCGGTACGGGGTCTCGATGAAACCGTACTTGTTGACGCGAGCGAAGGTCGACAGCGAGTTGATCAGACCAATATTGGGACCTTCCGGGGTCTCAATCGGGCAGATACGGCCGTAATGGGTCGGGTGCACGTCACGGACTTCGAAGCCGGCACGCTCGCGGGTCAGACCACCAGGCCCAAGCGCCGACAGGCGACGCTTATGGGTGATTTCCGAGAGCGGATTGGTCTGATCCATGAACTGGGACAGCTGCGACGACCCGAAGAATTCACGCACAGCGGCAGCAGCCGGCTTGGCGTTGATCAGGTCCTGCGGCATCACCGTGTCGATTTCGACCGAGCTCATGCGCTCCTTGATGGCGCGTTCCATGCGGAGCAGACCAAGGCGATAGGAGTTTTCCATGAGTTCGCCGACGGAGCGAACGCGGCGGTTGCCGAGGTTGTCGATGTCGTCGATTTCGCCACGACCATCGCGCAGGTCGACCAGCGTGCGGACGACTTCCACGATGTCATCCTTGCGCAGGGTGCGCATGGTGTCGGGCGCATCCAGCTCAAGGCGCATGTTCATCTTGACGCGGCCAACGGCGGACAGGTCATAGCGCTCGCTGTCGAAGAACAGCGACTGGAACATGGCTTCGGCGGTGTCGACGGTCGGCGGCTCGCCCGGGCGCATGACGCGATAGATGTCGAACAGCGCGTCTTCACGCGTCTCGTTCTTGTCCACGGCCAGCGTGTTGCGGATATAGCCACCGATCGAGATGTGATCGATGTCCAGGATCGGCAGCTCGGTGAAGCCCAGTTCGACCATCTGGGTCAGGGTCTTTTCGTCGAGCTCGTCACCTGCCTCCATGTAGACCTCGCCGGTCTGCAGGTTGATCAGGTCTTCGGCGACATACATGCCATAGAGGTCTTCATCGACCGCCAGCAGGTGCGTCAGGCCATTTTCGGCCAGCTTCTTGGCCTGGCGGGCCGAGAGCTTCTTGCCAGCTTCGTGGACCACGTCGCCGGTCTTGGCGTCGATCAGGTCCTGCGACGGCTTGGCATTCTTCATCTTCTCCGCGTCATACGGCTTCTGCCAGCCGGTCGCGGTCTTTTCGAAGGTGAGGGTGTTGTAATAGGTCGCCAGGATTTCCTCGGTATCCATACCAAGGGCCTTGAGCAGCGACGTTACCGGAATCTTGCGGCGACGGTCGATACGGGCGAACACCACGTCCTTGGCGTCGAACTCGATATCGAGCCACGAACCGCGATACGGGATGATACGCGCGGCAAACAGCAGCTTGCCGGACGAGTGGGTCTTGCCCTTGTCGTGGTCGAAGAACACGCCGGGCGACCGGTGCATCTGCGAGACGATAACGCGCTCGGTGCCGTTGACGATGAAGGTGCCGTTCGACGTCATGAAGGGCATGTCGCCCATATAGACGTCCTGCTCCTTGATGTCCTTGACCGAGCGAGCGCCGGTTTCCTCATCGACTTCGAACACGATCAGCCGCAGCGTCACCTTGAGCGGGGCAGCGAAGGTGATGTCGCGCGCACGGCACTCGTCGATGTCGTATTTGGGCTGCTCGAACTCGTACTTCACGAATTCGAGAGAGGCCGTATTGGAAAAGTCAGTGATCGGGAAAACCGAACGGAAGACGGACTGAAGCCCTTCGTCGGGACGGCCACCCTTGGGCTCGTCAACCAACAGAAACTGATCATAAGAGGCCTTCTGGACCTCGATCAGGTTGGGCATCTCCGTGACTTCGCGAATGGATCCGAAGGACTTGCGAACCTTGCGGCGGCCGTTGAACGTGGTAGCCATGAGGGCTCCTTTGTCTAGCGATTGTCTCGGAGGCACATATCCAAAGACCCGACAATCAGCCGTCGGGCATCGGGGTATATGCCTTTGATAGGCAGTAAATTAGGCTCAGTGACGCCTGCAAACTTCCCCAGCCAGAGAAAGCAGACCCGAAAACGCCAAACACCCCATGGTCGATAAACCATAGGGCCACGTGGACGTCAGCGTGCCTCAGACATCAAAATCGTCATATATTCCGCAAATTGGCGCCTGGAACCCATCCAATCGGCCCGGCGAATCATCTCGTAGAGACGAAGTAGCGAAATGGCACATAGCGCGCCATCTCGCAATATTCAAGGCAAGAGTCGAAATTACTTGAATTCGACCTTGGCGCCGGCAGCTTCCAGCTTCTTCTTGATGTCTTCGGCTTCAGCCTTGTTGACACCTTCCTTGACGGCCTTCGGAGCGGCCTCAACCAGAGCCTTGGCTTCGCCGAGACCCAGGCCGGTGATGGCGCGGACTTCCTTGATGACGTTGATCTTGTTTTCGCCGAAGGAGGCGAGGATCACGTCAAATTCGGTCTGCTCTTCAACGGCAGCAGCCGGAGCGGCGGCAGCAGCAGCAGCAGCCGGAGCAGCGGCGGAAACGCCCCACTTCTCTTCGAGCATCTTGGACAGTTCCGAAGCTTCCAGAACGGTCAGGGCAGACAGGTCGTCTACAATCTTGGCGAGATCGGCCATTTGATAAATCTCTCTTTTTAGGTGTTCAGTTCAAACCAGAATGGTCCCACGAAAGGACCTATGGGGTTACGCTGCTTCGTTGCTCTTTTCCGCGTGAGCGGCCAACACACGAGCGATGCCACCTGCCGGCGCCACGATAACCGACGCGATACGCGTAGCGGGCTGCTTGAGCATCCCGGCCAGCGTTGCGCGCAGCTCGTTGAGCGAAGGCATGGTCGCCAACGCCTTGACGCTATTCGCGTCAAGAGCGGTCTGGCCCATAGCGCCACCAAGAACGACGTATTTCGCGTTCTTTTCAGCAAACTTCGCCGCAATCTTCGGCGTCGTCATTGGGTCAGCCGCATAAGCGATGACGATCGGCCCGGTAAACAGGGCCGACATGTCCGCATTGTCGGTTTCTTTAAGAGCAAGCTTGGCAAGACGGTTTTTAGCGATCTTGACGTAACCACCGGCAGCCTTCACCTCACGGCGAAGCACTTCCAGATTGGCTACGGTCAGACCGGAATTCTGCGCAAGGACGATCGACCCAGCGCCCGTAAGGGCCGCCTGGAGCGATGCGACAAGCTCACGCTTTTCCGCTCTTTCCACTGCTAGTCTCCACATTGAGCCCGGCATAGTCGTGCCGGGCCATTGCCAATTGCTGCCCTCCGATCTCCATAAAGGAGGAGAGGAGCAACGGTTAAACGCCTGTCAACCGTGCTGCCCGAAAGGGCAACTGGCCTGGTTCGAACCGCGATCACCCTGCCCCGGTTGGAGCAGGAAAATTGTGGCCTCACCCCATCTATGCTGGCGTCGGTGGACATTAAGCTGACCCAGATTGGTCAGCACCGGCAGTCTCGGACAGGACTTTATGTCTCCCTTGCGAGAGACAAAACCGGGCGACCGAAGCCGCCCGGAATTTCTTACAGAGCCGAAGCCGGCTCGACGTGAACGCCAGGGCCCATGGTCGAAGACACGGCGACGCGCTTCACATAGGTGCCCTTGGCACCGGCAGGCTTGGAGCGCTGCACGGCGTCGGTGAACGCCTTGATGTTCTGCAGCAGGGCTTCTTCCGAGAAGGAAACCTTGCCAATGCCAGCATGCAGGATACCGGCCTTTTCGACGCGGTATTCCACGGCGCCACCCTTGGCAGCCTTGACGGCGCCGGCGACATCGGGGGTAACCGTGCCAACCTTGGGGTTCGGCATCAGGTTGCGCGGGCCCAGGATCTTACCCAGGCGACCGACCAGCGGCATCATGTCCGGGGTGGCAATGCAACGATCGAAATCGATCTTGCCAGCCTGGATGGCTTCCATCAGGTCTTCGGCACCAACGATGTCGGCACCAGCCTTGCGGGCTTCGTCAGCCTTGGCATCCTTGGCGAACACCGCAACGCGCACGGTCTTGCCGGTGCCGTTGGGCAGGGTCACCACACCACGGACCATCTGGTCAGCGTGGCGCGGGTCAACGCCAAGATTGATAGCAAGTTCAATGGTTTCGTCGAACTTGGCCGAGGCGCGCGACTTCACCATCTTGATGGCTTCTTCGAGCTTGTACAGCTTGTTGCGGTCGATGCCCTCACGGGCCTTCGTGATCTTCTTACCAGCGTGTGCCATTGAATCAGCCCTCGACCTGAATGCCCATGGAACGGGCAGAGCCGGCGATCATCGACACAGCAGCGTCGATATTGTCGGCGTTAAGATCCTTCATCTTCTTCTCGGCGATATCACGCAGCTGAGCCACGGTGATGGTGCCAACCGACTCGGTGCCCGGCAGCTTGCTGCCCGACTTGAGGTTGACGGCCTTCTTGATGAAGTAGGTGACCGGCGGAGACTTCATCTCGAAGGTGAAGCTCTTGTCGGCATAGGCGGTGATCACGACTGGAATGGGCGAACCCTTTTCCATTTCCTGCGTGGCAGCATTGAATGCCTTGCAGAATTCCATGATGTTCAGACCGCGCTGACCGAGAGCCGGCCCGATCGGCGGGGACGGCGTTGCGGAGGCGGCGGGCACCTGCAGCTTTACGTAGCCAACGATTTTCTTTGCCATAATCGTCCTATCTAAATGCGCCCGCTGTCACGCGGACCGTTTGACGCTGTGGTCCGAGGCGTGTCCGATTGCTTGGCAGCAACCGCCCTCTTCCACAGATTTCCTGCCAGTTTGCCGGCAGCATGCTGCCAGTTTTCCTGCAGTTTTCTGCCAGCATTCTGGCAGATTTCTTGCGATCAGACCTTCTCGACCTGACCATATTCGAGTTCCACCGGAGTGGGACGACCGAAGATCGACACTTCCACCTTGAGGCGGGCGCGCTCTTCGTCGACTTCTTCCACCACGCCATTGAAGCTGGCGAAGGGACCGTCCGAGACGCGGACGTTTTCGCCCACTTCGAACGACACGGAAGGCTTGGGATGCTCCACGCCTTCCTGCACCTGCTGCAGAATGGCCTGGGCTTCCTTTTCCGAAATCGGCATCGGGCGATTGTCCGAACCGAGGAAGCCGGTAACCTTGGGCGTGTTCTTGATCAGATGGAACGCCTCGTCGGTCATATCCATCTTCACCAGCACATAGCCCGGGAAGAATTTGCGTTCAGCGTCGACCTTGCGGCCGCGACGGATCTCGACGACCTTTTCGGTCGGAACGATCACGTCTTCAAACAGATGCTCAAGCTTTTTCTGCGCAACCTTCTGGCGAATGTCGTCCGCCACCTTGCGCTCGAAATTGCTATAAGCCTGAACGATGTACCAGCGCTTGGCCATTAAGCGTCGCCGCTCCCAGTATTATTGTGTCCGTGACCCGCTCAGCGGATCGAAAGCATCAGCCCGACGACCCAGGAAATGAGCTGGTCCGACAGGAGAAAGAACAGGCTCGCAAACACCACCAGCACGATCACCATAATGGTCGAAACCAGGACTTCATTCCGCCCCGGCCAGACGACTTTATTGGTCTCCTGCCGAACTTGCTGCAGAAACTGGATTGGGTTCGGACGGGCCATAGGCGAATCTACTCTTTGGTGTTTTTGGTGCAAAACCAAAGGCCGCGCAGGAATCCCGCACGGCTGGAATGTGGGTATCTAGAGAAAACCGCCGCCAAATGCAACAGGCCGCCGCCACAATCTGCCGGAGCCGCCCACTCCACCCCGATCACATTTGTTAACGACACGTTAAGAACACGCAGAATCTGGCTTGTGCGCCGCCTCACATTGGCATTTGATCGAATTAAGACGAAAAAATGGCAGCGGGAGGCTGGACCATGTCGCTGGGGAGCGCGAATTTCGAAGTCAAAGGCTGCGAGGTCCGTTATTACGGCCCGCATCGCGCCATTGCCGGCCGGGTGACGGGCGTGGTCCGCGTTCGCATCGAGGAATGCTTCATGGGCAATGTCTCGCGCTATCACCTCGACCTCAAGGTCAAGGCCGATGTCGGCGCCGTGTCGACGCCCGAAGTGCGCACCGCCCTGCTGACCCATGCCGCCCATCAGCTCAATCGCCTGAAATCCCGCCACACCGACAGTCTGCCGATGGCAGCCGAGTAGGCGCGCTGCCTTTGCATTGGCAACGCCTGTAGCCGGGCGTAAACTCCGCCCGACACAGGAGGAGCCCATGACGTCCAACGTGAAAGACATGCTGTCGGCCGCGAATGCGGCAGTGCCGAAAATCTCGCCTGCCGAAGCCCGCCGGATGGTCGCAGAGCAGAATGCCGTGATCATCGATGTCCGCGACCTGCCCGAATTGCAGGCCACCGGCAAAATTCCCGGCTCGGTGCATATCCCGCGCGGCATGCTGGAATTCCGCGCCGACGCGGCCACACCCTATCACGATGCCAATCTGACGCTGGACCGCCCCGTCATCCTGCACTGCGCCTCGGGCGGCCGTTCGGCCCTCAGCGGCAAGACGCTCAAGGAGATGGGCTATGAGAAGGTCTTCAACCTGGGCAGCTTCAAGGACTGGGTCGATGACGGCGGCGCTGTCGAAAAGGTGAAATAGGCCACCCCAGCCATAGCAACACGATCAGCGGGCAGCAGAGCATTGGCGCTCCCCTGCCCGCTGATCGGTAGCCTTTGGGTTACTTCTTATTGACGCTGGAGACGGCGAGATTGGTCAGCTTGCTGTTGGCGGCCTTCTCCTCGTCGAGAATTTCGCTCAGCAGCTTGTGGGCTTCGTCATGGCCAAGTTCCTTGGCCCATTCGCGCAGCGAGCCATAGCGGGCTATCTCGTAATGCTCGACCGCCTGGGCGCAGGCCAGCAGGCCGGCGTCCAGCGCCACGCCGGTCGCCTCTTCCATCAGCCCGTCGCCCTCTTTGAGCAGGCCCTCGATCGCATCGCATTTTTCGCCTTCGGCCTTCTCGCCGACCGAGGCGAAGACCTTCTTCATGGTTTCGATCTGGCCCTTGGTTTCCTTGAGATGGCTATCAAAGGCGGCCTTCAACTCGGCGCTTTTGACGGCCTTTGACATCTTGGGCAGCGCCTTGGTGATGGCGTTCTCCGCGTAATAGATATCGCGCAGCGTGTGTTTGAACAGTTCTTCCAGAGATTTCATCGGTGCCGGCTCCGTGCAAAATTGCAGGAGTAAAACTGAAGATGCAGAAGAAAGTTCCTAGGCGGCAGAAGCAAGCGCGGAGATGCACCGTTTGTCTGAAAAATTTGGTGCCGGTAAAAATTCCGACGCAGGCTGCTCTACCGAAGGACGGGAGGCCCGCCCGCCAGAGCGTCTTGGATCACGACTGAGTGCATCCGCATCAGGTTGGTCGGCAGGGCATTTATTGGAAACCACCTGACGTCCAAACTGTCAGTCCCGTTGGGCATCAGTTCACCGCTCAGAATCCGACACTCAACGGCAACCGCAAACGCCTGGACGCGGTTGCCATCTGCATAGCTAAACACGAACAATTCCGGATCAGAATAAGCGCCCACAAATCGTGACACCGCCGTTTCAAGCCCGGTTTCCTCCTTGATTTCGCGGATCGCCGCTGCCTCGAAGGTTTCCCCGAAGTCAGGAATTCCTCCCGGCAAGCTCCACATGGCTTGATCGTCGCGTAAGTGCAGAACGACCTCTGTCCGGTCGCCATTGAAAATAACGCCGATCGTGCCCGGACTAATTTTGTTCATTGGGCCGCAATTCCCTTTGATGACCCAATAGACGGGTTCGGGTAGCGTATGGGCTTGTTCGCGATGTTTCCAGCTCTCGGCCAGCGGCCATGGGCTTTTCAGCCAGAGCCATTGGTCAATACGATGGCCCGTTGGGGTGGCAAGCGGACTGTCTGATTCTAAAATAGCCGTGCCAAACTTGGGGTAGTGAGCAGACAAGCGGGACTTCAGGAGCGAGACTAGGAAGGCACACAAGTGTTTGCGTTTCACGGAAAGTATGTTCAAGCTTCCTGCGGCTCCCCAAGGTCACGTTCGATGTGGTTTCTCTGTCTGACAGCTGAGTTCTTCATTGCCCCCTCCATCTTTACTCTACCGCTATCGTTCACTCGCCGATGACAAATTGCTCAAGCGCGAACTCGATACGCTGAAGAACAGCTATCTCTATGCGCCAGCCTTCGGATCAATGAACGATCCCATGGAGGCCTTTTATGAGACTGGCGGGCCGGGTGATCGCATTGTCGACGCCATGCTTGGCCACGCCGGAAATGCCTCCCGCCAACTTTATAAGTTACTGGACGACATGATCGCGAAGTTCGCCTTGGTGTCCTTTTCGAGTTCGCCGGACGATTTGCCTCTATGGGCTTACTACGCTGGGAACTTCGCTGGCGTCTGTCTGGAATTCGATAGCGCAGCACTAACGATCAGTGATTTTCAGGGCGAGAAACTCTTTCCCGTCAAATACGCGCGAAACGCCCTTCCGCCGATCAGTCTTGCTGATTTGGGACAGGATAAAATGCAAGAGGCCGTGCTGGCACGCATCACACGCAAGCGGACTGAATGGCAGCACGAAAAAGAGTGGAGATACGTTACGGGTTCCGTCGGCCCCAAGCATTACGTCGATGATGCGCTGAAGCGCGTGTATCTTGGCCCTAGAATATCGAAGACGCACGCCGATGCTGTGGTCGAAACACTGAGAAGTCGTCCGGTAGAAATCTTGCAGGGAGAAATATCTGGCTTCGAATTGCGCTTCCGCACTGTGAAGGAGGCAACGCCGATCGATCAGTGTGAACGCGTCGGCGATCAAGGTTTTGATCGTGCCGGGGCCCTATACGCAGAAAAGGAGCTGCGCGAATTCTTGAGCGTCCCGTTCGAAGATCTTGTGGCCGAATGCGAGCGCATCGCGGCAAGACCAAACTTTGACGAATTTGGTGGGATTGATATCGCCGGGTCAGATGGCCAGTACATCTATCTATGGGTGACGCATAAGCTGCGAAACGGCCGTAAGGTCTACGAAAAAATGTACTTCGACCGGAAGTTGCAACGTCAGCGACGGTGAATGGCCGCTGTTGGATTTCAGCCTGCGCCCCCGAGCGTCCGCATCGGCGTCGATTTCCCCGCTCACAACTCCACGGCTTCGTGCGTCCCGTGTTTGGCCGCGGTGACAACCACGTGCTGCCGGCTGACGATTTCGATGCCTTTGCCGGGGTGGCGGATGATGGTGATCTTGTCGTGGCTCGAGCCGCCATGCTTGCGCCTGACGGTGTCGCGTTCGATCAGTTCCATGCGACGGCGGTCCGGGCCGATATAGTGATCCGCCTCGATAAACAGCCGCTCCTGGCCGACTTGCCCGGCCAGCCGCGCCGCCAGGACGGCGCTTTTTTCCGGCAGGCAGATGACGTCGTCAAAGCCCATTTCGATAAACTGGATCGTCAGATGCGCCGGGCCGTCCGGCATGAACAGGATGATCGGAGAAAACTTGATCATCAATATATCGGAGCGCCGAATATTCCAGATCAGCCGGAGCTTCATCGAATCCCGCAGCTGATGGTGGACCAGAAAGAACGGCAGGAATTGCGGCAGCAAATGACTGGACTGGGAGTGGTCAGCGACCGCTCCAAAGCCAACGCTTTGCCCCAATTTCAATAATGTGGCTCTCCCCACATCATCTGGAGCGATAATTATTGCAGCGCAGCCGCCTAAGCTCGCTGCATTCGCAGCCTCGGGCACGACAGGGCACCTTTCCTTGAGCATCACCAGCATGGTCCGCTCACAACATTAATAAACAGTTCGGTATATTTGCGTAGCTGAAATAAAGCGGCAGGCCGCATCTGTATTGTCGGTTGTGACAACGAGCGCGGCGGCGCCGGAGAGTTGCGCGCTACATGCAGGCCCCGGAAAATCCCAATCTGAGTTTGTTAACCCGGGTTCACCAAGTCAATTTACGGCGACTTAGGGCCGGGCCCTGTATCGGTAGCCCCAAATAGGTGAGCCGATGCCCAGTCTTGATTTCCTGACGCTGTATATTGTCGTTTTTCTCCATTCCCTGACCGCCTGCGTGGTGTGGGCGGCGCTGGCCATCCGCTACCGGCCCAATCCGGCCGCCCTGTACTGGCTGGCGGGGATGGCGTTGACGATGGTCGGTGGCGCGGTGCTGGCGCTGCAGGGCAATGCAGGCTCGCTGGTCCCGGCCATTGTCGGCAACACCATCATCATTGTTGGCTTCGCCCAGTTCTGGATCGGCTCGCGGCGCTTTCAGGGACAGACGGGCGGGCAAAGCTTCGCCATCGGCTTCGCCCTGCTCGCCGCCTGCGTGATGATCGCCTTTCACGATTTTGATCGCGGGCGCGCCATGGTCTATGCCGCCGGCCAGGCCACGGTGATGGGGCTGTGCATCTTTCACCTGCTGCGCTACCGCCAGCCGGGGCTGGGGTCGATCATCGCGGCAGTGGCCTTCGCCGTGGCCGTGCTGGGCCAGCTGATGGTGATCGGCACCAATGCCGGCGTGCTGCTGGAGGTGCTGGAATACCCGATCTACTACGCCCTCGCCTCTTATGCCTTGCTGTGTACGGTGTTTAGCGGCGCGGTGTGGAATCTGGGCTTTGCCCTGATGACCATCGACCGGTTGCAGAGCACTCTGGCGCGGCTGTCCGAGACCGATGAGCTGACCGGGGTGGCCAATCGGCGCGGGCTGCAGCCCAATCTGGATCGGGCGCATCGCCTGGCGCTCCAGTCCGGCCAGACCTATTCCGTCGCCCTGTTCGATCTGGACGACTTCAAATCGCTGAATGACCAATATGGGCACGCGGCCGGAGATCAGGCGCTGGCGCATCTGGGGCAGTTGCTGGCGTCGCTGACCCGCCCCACCGATTTCGTGGCGCGGCTGGGCGGCGACGAATTTTGCCTGTTGCTGGCCGATACCGGGTTTGAGGAAGCCCAGAGCATCGCCGAGCGCCTGCGCGCCACCATTGCCGCCGCGCCACTGGCGGTGGCCGACACGCAGCTCAAGCTGTCGGTCAGCTTCGGCGTTTCGACCTTCGCCGCGTCGACAGCGGTTGATTTCGACGTGCTGCGCGAGGCCGACAAGGCGCTGTATCAGGACAAGGCGGAGAAAAGCCGCCGCAATGGCGCGGCCGGCCGGCGGATTGCCTAAAGACCGCCAAGTCTGCGGGCGTGCTTCGAGCCGAACAGCATCTGATCGGCCCGCGACATGGTGGCCTCAAAGCTCTGGCCCCGGCCGCAGGAATGATAGCCGAGCGACACCGTCAAATCCTCATCAAGCCCGGTCCGGGCGCGAAACTCGCGCGTCGAGATCGCATTCATCTGGCTTGTGAGCCCGGTCAGGTCCGGCGCAATCTCGGTCGGCAGAAACGCACAAAATTCGTCGCCGCCGATCCGGGCAATGAAGGCCCCCGAGCCCAGCGCTTCGCGCAAGGCGGTCGCGGTGGCCATGATCGCCGCGTCGCCCACCAGATGGCCAAAGCGGTCATTGACCGCCTTGAGGTAGTCGACATCCACGATCAGCAGGAAGCCAGCGGCGCCGCGGGCCTGGGCGAGGTCGAAATGCTCGACAAAGCTGCGCCGGTTGAGCACCCCGGTCAGCGGGTCGGTGCTGGCGCACTCGATGAGTTCGGCGGTTTGCTTGAGCAAATCCCGATAGGCTATTTCCAGCTGTTCCAGGCGGCTGAACCATAAGAGCGCGAAGGGGATCGCGATCACGAAAGGCAGCAGGATGCGGACCGCGACGGTGACCGTATCGGCGTGGATGCCCAAAATCACCCTTACGCCCGTCGAAATCGAAATCGACACCGTCGCTGCAATCAACGTCACCATGACCGTACGCTTTAAAACGAACGGCGACGGCCACTTAACCCAACCCATCACTCGACCCAGTCCAGCGGAAGTCCAAACCAGCGAGCCTCTGATCCAGCGCGGGAATCAGAGGCGACAAGGCGCAACAATATCAATGAGATGCCTGGCAGGGGCTGGGGGACTCGAACCCACGACCCTCGGTTTTGGAGACCGATGCTCTACCAACTGAGCTAAACCCCTTCAGGCGAGGTCTGTCTAATGGCAAAGCCCGCGCTTCGCAAGACCCTTTCGGCCTAGTTCCAGAGATGGGGCAAGAGCGGCAGCAGCAACAGCACCATGCCGATCAGGCTGGCCAGAAAACAGATCGAGCGCCAGGGCGTCAGGCCGCGCAGATAGCAGTAGCAATGGCCGATGCGGGCCACCAGATAGAGCCCTGCCCCGGCCAGCGACAACCAGCCCTGTTCGCCCAGCACGATGGACAAGACCGCCAGACTGAGAAAGATCGGCAGCGTCTCCTGCAGATTGGCCAAAGCGCGGCGCGACCGGGCCAGCATCCGAGTCGGCTTGGGCAGATCGTCCCGCGGCCCGATCTGCGCATCGTTCCCCACCTGCTCGGTCAGGTAACGGCCCGGCAACACGACCTGAACCAGCAACAGCAGCAGCACCAGCAAAATCATCAACAGCACAATATATCTCCTCGGCGCCCGCCAACCGGACGCACACTCCTGCCACCGAACGCATGAGGATGCCAAGAAGATCAAATTCTGAGGGGCATCTTCGTCATGCCCAGATCAGTGACTAAAATGCCCGCTCTCACCGGAGCCGTCCCATGATTCCCACCATCACGGCCTTTGAACACTCCCCCGATGGCGGCAAGGGGCTGGCGCGCGATACGCGGGTGCGCTGGGCGCTGGAGGAAGTCGGGCAGGCTTACGCGGTTCGTCTGGTGTCGTTCCCGGCGATGAAGGAACCCGCCCATCGCGCGCTGCATCCGTTCGGGCAGATTCCGACCTATGAGGAAGGCGACCTCGTCCTGTTCGAGACCGGGGCGATCGTGTTGCATATTGCCGAGCAGCATGCCGGCCTGCTGCCGCAGGATGCGACGGCCCGGGCGCGCGCCATCAGTTGGATGTTTGCCGCGCTCGGCACCATGGAGCCGCCCATCCTCGAGCGCGAAGCCGCGAGACTAGTAGAGCGCAACGAACCCTGGCACGCGCAACGGCTGCCGCTGCTTGAAGGCCGCCTCCGCCACCGACTGGGCGAGCTGTCCAACCGCCTTGGGGCGGCGGACTGGCTCGATGGCGCGTTCAGCGCCGGCGACCTGATGATGGTGTCGGTGCTGCTCCGGCTGAAATCGTCGGGCATGCTGGACGAACGGCCGAACCTTGCCGCCTATGTGGCGCGCGGCGAAGCCCGGCCGGCCTATCAACGGGCGTTCGCCGCGCAATTGGCGGTCAACACCGCCACATTGGCCTAGATCAGCTGCCGACGGCCTCCTGCACGGCCAGCTCGGCCATGGCGAGAGCGGCTTCGCGCGATTTCGCGGCGGCAATGAAGCGGCCATTATGGCAGAAGCTGGCGCCGGCAACGCCGGAGACGGCTTCCAGATCCGCATCGGTCAGGCCGGCCCAGGCAGCGGGCAGGTCGGCGCGGGTTTCAAAGCCCTCATCGGCGCGGCGGATGGTGGTCAGGCACCAGTCCTGCCCCCGGGGATGGACGACGAACAGCAGATGATCGGCGCCGGCCTTGACGATGGCCGGACGGAACGGCATGCCCATCGGCAATTCCAGAACCTTGCCCGCGCCTGCCTGCTCGATAGCCTGCTGCACCAGGCCCTCGGCGCGCAATTTTGCGGCGCTGCGGGCAATGCTGGCCTCGACAAAGCTGCGGGCGATGGCCAGCGCGGTGTGGAAGCCCCGATCTTCGGCCTCGGGGTCGGTCTCGTCGAAGACGGGCTTCAAGGTTTCCAGCAAAGCCGACAGCGTCAGCCCGGCCAGTGGCCCGGCAATGGCGGGGCTGAGCGCCCCATTGTCGACCAGATCGATCGGCAGCACGAAGCTGGCATCAAACTTGGCATGCACGATCTCGACATGCGCCTCGGGAACGCCAGCGGCGGCCAGATAGTCGCGCCCATAATGCTTCCAGATCAGGCCGAACGAGCTGTAAGGCTGGTCATCGTCGCGCAGCGGCGCGCCGCGCTGATGGTGGTCATAGATCCGCGCGTCTGCATCATAGGCGCCGCCGACATCGTAGATGATGCGATCAGCGGCGGGGGTGATCCAGTCGCGGGCCCGGCTGCGGACGATCCTGGCCTGCGGGAACAGCCGGGTCAGGATGACGCTCGACAGCAGCTCGTCGGCATGGAAGCCACCCGAATGGGTGACGAGGTAATCTGGGGTCATGCCGGAATGCGCCTTGTTGTGGACTGGGTGCGCACCCCATAGCGATTGCCGGCCGGTAGCTCAACCGTTGTGCGGTCAGGCCGAAAGCCGCGCCGCCTCGCGCTTGGCTGGCACCGGCAGGCGCAGTGCGGCCACGAGGCTGCGATACTCCTGGCGCGCGTTGACATGCGACATCGATGGCGCGCTACCCAGAATATCGGCTTCCAGCGGATCGAAGACTGTCATGCCGATGGAAAACAGCGAGCGGAAAATCACCCGCTCGGCAATGCCGTCGGCGACACGGCAGCCGAGGCGCGCGGCGATGCGCTCGACGCTGTCCTGCACCTGGCTGGCATTGCGCGAGCCCAGATTGGAAATGCGGTTGCGCACCAGAACCCAATCGATGCCCGTGCCGGTCTCGGCCTGACGTTCGGCCCGGGCACGCTGCACATTGCGCGAATAGGGGCTGGTTTCAATCGGCTCGCCGCTGACGGTGTCGATCCGGGCCAACACGTCCAGATCGATCATGCTGTCATTGATCGGCGTGACCAGCGTATCGGCAAAGCCATGCGCCAGACGGGCCAGATTGCCATCGAAGCCGGGCGTGTCGATAACGATGAAATCGACCTCGTCGCGCAGGCCGGCGATGGCCTTGGTGAAAATGTCGAGCTCGGCGCGCTGGTTCTCGCGGATCGAGTCGCCCCAGGCGGTGGGCAGGTGCACATGCTTGGGCATCGGCACCTGTCGACCGGTGGTATCCATGGTGGCGCGGCGATTGCGGACATAGCGCGTCAGGGTCTGCTGGCGGCTGTCCACGTCGATGGTGGCGACGCGGTGGCCCTGATGCAGCAGATAGACGGCCAAATGCAGCGCCGTGGTCGACTTGCCCGAGCCACCTTTTTCATTGCCCACTGCAATGATGTGCGCGCCGTTTTGCGCCATGTCCGACTCTCCAAATCAGGGACCGATCCCTTTGGCCCATCAAGTCGCCACACGGTTAACAAAGCCCTAACGAGCGACCGCGACGCAGGCTTACTCGGCCGCAATAGTGAGGACGACATTGCCGCGCTTCCGGCCGGTATCGACATAGGCATGGGCTTCCGCCGCATGTTCCAGCGGATAGCTACGATCAATGACCGGGCGATAGGCCCCCGTTGCCGCCAGCTGCGCGAGATAATCCAGATGCGCTGTTTCGATCTTTACCACCCCGGCAATGACCTTCTTGCCGCTCGCCTTGGATGGCCGACCGATCCCGACCACCTGGGCCAGCGAGCCCAGGATCACCAGCAGGCGCCCGCCCGGCGCCAGCACTGGCTCGCAGCGGGAAAATGGCGCCGTGCCGGTGGTGTCGACGATGACATCCCAGCTGGCGCCGGATTTGGCGAAGTCGGTCACGGTGTAGTCGATGACGCTATCGGCGCCGATCGAGCGGACCAGTTCGAGATTGGCGGTGCTGCAAACGCCGGTGACATCGGCGCCGAGATGCTTGGCGATCTGTACCGCCGCCGTGCCCACGCCCCCCGAGGCCCCGACCACCAGAACCCGGTCGCCCGGCTTGACCCCGAGCTTGTCCTTGAGCGGCCCGAGCACCGTGGTGCCGCCGAAGCTGAGCGCGGCCGCCTCTTCGAACGAGATATTGGCCGGTTTCAGCGCGATCAGGCCAGTTTCCCGCATCGTCCGGTATTCGGCATGGCTGCCAAATTGCGCACCGGGAAAGGCGAAGACTGCATCACCCGCCTTGAAGCGCGTCACGCTCCGGCCGACCGCTTCCACGACGCCGGCAAGCTCAGTGCCGAGGATGGGCTGACGCGGTCCGAAGATCCCGAACACCAGCCGGCCAAGGATACCAAAACCCCGCGGCAGGTTGAGGCTCCGTGCCCGCCAGTCGCCGGTGGTGACGGTCGTCGCCCGGATGCGGATCAGCACCTCGTCGTCGCGTGGCACAGGCTTGGGCAGGTCAACGAGCGTGAGCACTTCGGGGCCGCCGTAGCGGTGGTAGACCATGGCTTTCATGTTTTTCTCTCCTGCGCTCCACAGCGCCTGAAAATCTTTTACGCCGATCCAGCCCATAGAAAAATTGACGAACTCGGTCCGTTTGATATGCATTTATGCATGGATTGGCGGGCGGTAAAATTCGACTGGAACCGGGCTCGGGCGTTTCTCGTCACGGCCGAAGAGGGCTCGCTCTCGGCAGCGGCGCGGGCGCTGGGCATGACCCAGCCCACGCTCGGGCGGCAGGTGGATGCGCTTGAGGAGGAACTCGGCGTCATCCTGTTTGAACGGGTCGGGCGCGGCTTTATCCTCACTCCGAGCGGGCTCGACCTGCTTGAGCATGTGCGCGCCATGGGCGACGCGGCGGGCTTGGTGTCACTAGCCGCCGCCGGGCAATCGCAGTCGATCGAAGGAACGATCTGCATTGCGGCGAGCGAGACCCATGCAGCGCTGCTGCTGCCGCCGGTGATCGCCAAGCTGCGCATCACCCATCCGGGCATCCATATCGAGATCGTCGCCTCGTCGCGCGCCAGCAATCTGCGGCGGCGGGAGGCGGATATCGCGCTGCGCAACTTCGCCCCGACCGAGCCCGATCTGATCGCCCGGAAAATCCGCGACATCCCGGCCCGGCTCTACGCCACGCCGGCCTATCTCGACCGCATAGGCAATCCGAAGCTGCCTTATGAGCTACGGAACGCCGATTTCATCAGCATCGACAGCTCGGGCATGTTCCTCAAGGGGCTCAACGCCATGGGGCTCAATCTGACCGAGCGCAATTTTCCCATCCTCACCGAGAACTATCTGGTGATGTGGGAATATGTGAAGCACGGCATCGCCATCGGCATTCAGGACGGCAATGTTGGCGACGCCGAGCCGCTGGTGCGGCGGGTGCTGCCGGACCTTGAGCCGCTGCTATTTCCCATCTGGCTGGTGGCGCATCGCGAACTCAACACCAGCCGCCGCGTCCGGGTGGTGTTCGACCTGTTGGCCACGGAACTGGCCCACCCCTAGCCGGCGCGGTTACGTCAGCACGACGTGTTGCGTCAGTTCCTCAATGGTGGTGTCGGCCTTGGCGACGTCGAAGACTTTGGTGCCGTGGCTCATGATGACGAAGCGGTCGCAGACCTGGTAGGCGTGGTAGAGATTATGCGTCACCAGCACGCTCGACACGCCCTCGGCCTTGAGCTTGAGCACCTGATGCAGCAGGGCCTCGGTTTCGCGCACCGATAGGGCTGAGGTGGGTTCGTCGAGCAGCAGCACCCGTCGCTTGAAGAACACCGCCCGCGCGATGGCGACGGCCTGTTTCTGGCCGCCGGACAGATCGCCCACCAGCTTGTCAGGCGAGTCGATGCCCGAAATATGCACAGCGCTTTCAAGCACCTGCATGGCGATGTCGCGCATCTGCTTGAGGTCGAGAAAGCCGAAGCGGTCGGTGATCTCGCGCCCCAGGAAGATATTGCGCGAGATGGAGAGGCAATCGACCAATGCGGTGTTCTGGTAGATCGTCTCGATGCCGGCCTCGGCGGAATCGCGGCGGCAGGTGAAATCCTGCTGCACGCCCTCGACGCTGATATGCCCCGAACTGGGCTGATGGATGCCCGAGAGCATGTTGACCGTGGTCGACTTGCCGGCGCCGTTGTCGCCCAGCAACCCGACCACTTCACTATGCCCGACTTCGAAGCTGAGATCGGTCAGCGCCTTGAGGGGGCCGAAGGATTTATTGATATTGTGCAGCGCAAGCAGGCTCATGACGAGGCTCCCCGGCGGTCGAGGCCGTGATTGAAGATCGAAGCCACCACGATCAGCGTCGCGATGAACATGTCGAGATAGAAGCCGGGCGCCCGCATCAGCAGCAGCACGTCGGTGATGGTAAAAATCAGCATCACGCCGAGAAACACGCCCAGGATCGAACCGCGGCCACCGCGCAATGACAGGCCGCCGATGACGCAGGCGGCGATGGCCTGCAGTTCGAGGCCCGCGCCCTGCCGCGGCTGCACGCTGCCGACGCGGGTGGTGGCCAGAATGCCGGCAAAGGCCGCCATGAAGCCGGCAATGGCAAAGGCGATCAGCTTGATGCGATTGGTGTTGACGCCGATGGCGGTGGCCGCCGAACGATTGCCGCCGGTGGCAAAGACGTGGTTGCCGAAGCGGTGGCGATGCAGCAGCGCCCAGAACACCAGGCAAAGGGCGATGAACCAGATGAAGGCGGCGTTGATGCCCAATAGCGTGCCGGAGAACAGCTCGTTGAACAGCGGATTGGGATCGAAGCGCACCTGAACAGCACCATTGATCAGCAGCACCGCGCCGCGCCAGAACAGCAGCCCGCCCAGGGTGACGATGAAGCTGGGCAGGTTGAAGCGCAGGGTGAGCGCGCCATTGAGCAGGCCGATGGCGGCGCCGATCAGCAGGCCGGCCGGTGCCGCAAGGAAGGCGTCGACGCCATTGCTGACCAGCATGGCCATGACGATGGCGGTGAAGGTGTAAACCGAGCCGATCGACAGATCGAACTCGCCGGCGATCATCAGCACCCCGACGCCGAGGGCAAGACACCCCAGCACGGGCACCGAGCGCATGAGAATGCCCATATTCTGCGACGACAAATAGCGGAAGTCGTCGGGGAAGAGCAGTCCGGCGGTGATGCAGGCAATCTGCACGGCCAAAAAGACCAGCAGGATGGCGCCCGCGGGCATGCTCAGCAGGCGGTGAAGCCATGCGGCGGCCGTCAGTCCGGGCGTGGCGGCGCGATCATTGATCATGGCGGTCACGGGTTATGTCCTGGTTCGAGAAGTTGGCCCCGACCGGCGAATGGCCGGGGCCAATGGATCAGCGATAGGTGCCGATGAACGGCTTGACGACGCCAATGCGTTCCTGATTGAGGAAGGCGCCCTGGCCGGTATCGACGTCAGTCGGCGTCAGGCCGTAGCGCGCCGCCATGGCGATCTGGGCGATCGGATAATAGCCCTGCAAATAGGGTTGCTGGTCCATGGTGGCGAACATGGCGCCGGACTCGACGGCGTTGACGATCTCGACCGCCAGGTCGAAGCCGCCGAACGGAATGTCGACACCCGCATCCTTGATCGCGCCGGCCCCCACGGTGGAGGTCACCGAACCGGTGCCGAACAGCGCCTTGATGTTCGGGTTGGCGATCAGCACCTGGGCCATGATGTTCTGGGCTTCGGCGGGGTCGAGACCGGAGCGAACCGTCTCCACCTTGATGCCATGCTCAGCCATTGCCTTTTCGATGCCGCCGCCGCGCGCCACGGCGAAGCTCGCCTCGGGGATTTCACGCGGGTTGAAGACGGTGTCGCCTTCCTTGAGATCGAAGGCTTCGATCATGCGGATGCCGAGTTCGTAGCCGGAGGCGAATTCGTCCATGCCGACATAGGCCTGGCGGCAATTGCCCTGGGCGCCTTCGAGATCGTCATTGTTGAAGCCGATGACGATGACCCCGGACTCGACGGCAGCGCAGATGCTTTCGTCGAAGGCATCCGAGCTGGAGATGGCCACGGCGATGCCCTGGACACCGGCGGCGACGGCGCTTTCGATCAGATCATTCTGCCGGACCGGATCATTATTGGCATATTGCACGTCGAGATCGACGCCGAAGGCCGCCGCGGCGTCCTGCGCGCCTTTGACCACGGGATTGAAGAACTGCACGCTGGGGTCGAGATAGATGATCATGGTCGCCGAGACCGGCGTCTGATCCTGCGCGATAGCGCCACAGGCACTGGCAAACAGGGTGCATCCGGCCAGTAGAGCGGCCTTTGACTTGGTCAATTTCATCGCTTAATCCTCCCTTTGGATCGCTGCGGGTCCCTCCTCGGTTCCCGCTTCGGCTGGCGTGCTCCGACCAAAGATTACGCCGTCCGAATCCGTCTTCCCTGGCTCCGGCCCGCCAAACTTTTTCGTTTGGTCGCGCTGTCGAACCGGAAAAGTGGTGTCCACTTTTCCTGACAGCCCTCCTCAGTGCTGGAACCAGGGCTCTCCCCGCCCAAGCGTCATATGCAGACCCTTGAACTGGGAATATTCATCAAAGCCGTAGCGGCCGAGTTCGCGGCCGGTGCCGCTTTTTTTGTAGCCGCCGATGGGCAATTCCGGCGTGCCGTCGATGACCGAGTTGATCCAGCAGCGGCCGACGCGCAATTTGCGGGTGGTCTGAATGGCGGTCTCGAGGTCGCGCGACCAGACACTGGCGGACAGACCGAAGGGGGTGCCATTGGCAAGCGCCACGGCCTCCTCGGGCGTATCAAAGCCAATGGTCGCCAGTACCGGCCCGAAGATTTCCTCCTGGGCGATCCGCATTTCGGGCCGCACATTGTCGAAAACCGTCGGGGCAAAGAAATTGCCGGACGATGCCGCCACCATATCGCCGCCCAACAGCAATTCGGCGCCTTCCTTGATGCCGGCGGCCACGTAGCTGGCGACTTTTTCGGTGTGAGCCTGGGAGACCATGGCGCCAAAGCGGGTGGTGGGTCCCAGCGGATCACCGAAGGGCAGACGCCGCGACAGATCGAGCAGCCGCTCCAGCAGCGCCGGGCGGATGGAATTTTCGACGATCAGCCGGCTGCCGGAAATGCAGCACTGGCCGGCATTGTGATAGACGCCATAGGCAATGCCATCGGCCGCCGCTTCGAGATCGGCATCGGCGAACACGATCTGCGGCCCCTTGCCGCCCAGTTCGAGCCCGACGCGCTTGACCCCCTTGGCCGCCAGACCCGCGAGATGGGTGCCAACGCGCACCGAGCCGGTAAAGGCCAGAACATCGACGCGCGGGTCTTCGGCCAGCACCTGGCCAACCTCGGGGCCATAGCCAGTGATGACATTGAACACCCCGGCCGGCAGCCCGGCTTCAAGCGCGATTTCGGCGAGGCGGATAGTGGTGCCCGAGGTGGCTTCGCTGGGCTTGACCACGACGGTACAGCCAGCGCCCAGCGCCCACGGCACCCGCTCGGACACGATGACGAAGGGGAAATTCCACGGTGTGATAATGCCGACGACACCGGCCGGTTCACGCAGTACCAGACCGAGCCGATTGGCGCCGATGGCGTTATGCGTGTCCCCCTCCAACCCGCGGGACTGGCCGGCGGCATAGGTCCACAGATCGGCGCAATAGCCGATCTCGCCCCGCGCCTGGCTCAGCGGCTTGCCGGTTTCGAGGCATTCGACCAGCGCCAGCTCGTCGATATGCTGCAAAATGCCGGCGGCGACCGCATGCAGGATGGTCGAACGCTCCGCCCCGCTCATGCGCGGCCAGGGACCAGTGTCGAAGGCGCGCCGCGCCGCGCCGATGGCAAGCGCCGTATCGGCGGCACCGCCCTCCGGCCATTCACTGACGACCTTGCCGCGGTGGCCGGGGCTCTCGCGCTCCATGGTCTTGCCGGACTGCGCCGCGACCGACTTGCCGTCGATCAGCATGCGATAGGCGTGTTTACTCGCCAGTCGCGGGTCACTAAGGTTCGGCACGACGAAATTGTCCTGAAAGCGTGACTGTATGACCATCGCAATGGCGGGTTGAAACCCGCCCTCCCCGAGACTGTCAGGCCGGTTGAACCGCGCCTTGTATGGAATTGTATGGTATCGTATGGTGCATTGACAACCCTGTCAATGACCCGGGTGAGATGTAGTATGACTCTGGAATTACAGACGGCAGAGAGCGGTGAAAGCGCTGCGGCATCGATCGAAAAGGATCTGCGCCGCGCCATTATCGAGCTGGAGCTGAAGCCCGGCTCACGCCTTTCCGAACAGGATATCGCGACCAGGCTGGGCGTCTCGCGCCAGCCGGTGCGCGAGGCGTTGATCCGGCTCGCCAATTCGCGGCTCATCGAGATTCGGCCGTATCGCGGCACGGTGGTGGCGCGGATTTCGGCCAAGGAAATGACCGAAGCGCTGTTTGTGCGCCAATCGGTGGAAATCGCCGTGGTGGCCAAGGCGGCGCAGTCTTTCGACGCCTGGCAGCGCAAGCGCATCGCCAGCCTGATGCTCAAGCAGGAGGAGGCGGCCAGCACGCTCAATCACGCCGCCTTCCGCGAGCATGACGAGGCCTTCCACATCGCCATCGCCACCGGGGCCGGCGTCGGCATCGCGTGGATCGCCATTGCCGACATGAAGACGCATATGGACCGGGTCTGTAACATGACGTTGCAGAGCGAAGCCGACATGCAGCGCCGGGTGCGCGAGCATCAGGCCATCATGGCCGCCATCGATGCCCATGATGTGGAGGCGGCGCAAAGTGCCATGGCCCTGCATCTGGGCAGCATCCTTGACGACCTGCCCGAGCTTGAAACCCGGCACGCCAGCCTGTTCATCTAGCCCGCGCCTTATCACTGATCGGAGCCTGCCCATGACCAACACCGCCCGCTACCCGAGCCTTGTTGGCACCCCCGTCGTCATTTCGGGCGGCGCCTCGGGCATCGGCGAAGCGCTGGTGCGCAGCTTTGCGGCCCAGGGGGCCAAGGTCGGCTTCGTCGATATCCAGGCTGAACGCGGGGCGCAGCTGGCGGCGGAACTGGTAGCAGCCGGCCAGAGCGCCCGCTTCGTGGGCTGCGATATCACCGACACGCCAGCCTATCAGGCCGCCATTGCCACGCTGGCCGCCGAACATGGCGACGCGCTGGTGCTGATCAATAATGCCGCGCATGACGAGCGGCACGAATGGGCCGAGGTCACGCCCGCCTATTGGGACGAGCGCATGGCGGTCAATCTCAAGCACAGCTTCTTTGCCATGCAGGCGGTCGCTCCGGGCATGATCGCCGCCGGGCGTGGCTCGATCATCAATACCGGCTCGATCAGCTGGATGATCATGGCGCCGCTGCTGCCGCTCTACGAGACGGCCAAGGCCGCCGCGCATGGCCTGACGCGGTCGATGGCCCGCGAACTGGGCCAGCATGGCATCCGCGTCAATACGCTGGTTCCGGGCTGGGTCATGACCGAGCGCCAACTGACCCACTGGCTCGACGACGCGACGGAAAAGCTCATCGACGACAGCCAGGCGCTCACCGGCCGGGTCTATCCCGAGGATGTGGCAGGCATGGCCCTGTTCCTCGCCGCCGAAGATAGCGCCATGATCTCGGCGCAGCAATTTCTGGTCGATGGCGGCTGGGCCAGCTAGCGCGAAATGATTGAAGCGACTGAATAAATCGACGCCCAATGCGTTGACAGCCGCGCCTGTGGGCCAGATAGAGATGCGCCCCGCCTCTCAGTTACCTTCGAGCCATCTTGTCAGCAGATCTCCGCCGTGCCGCCCTGCACCGCCTGCTGCGCTACCAGCTTTGGCGCTCAATGGCGCGCCTGGGTCTATCCCACTCGCTGGGCCGAAAATCCCTGCCGCCCACCAGTCACCGCGCCGACGTGACCCTGCTGCGGGACAATGGCCGGATCGAAATCGCCCTGCCCGCCGACCCGACCCATGTCGTGTTCATGCAGCGCGAGAGCATCACCGCCTATCTTTATCTGCTGTCCCATTGCCCGCCCGCCGTGATGGCCATGAGCTGCGCCTGCAGCGATGGCCATGAGGCTAGCGACGCCCGCTTCACTCCATCGAGCCGAACCCAGCACACTATTCCCGTGCCGGATCGCTATTTCATTCTGCGCCATGGCTTCAGCGCCGAACGCGCGCTCGCCGAGACTGCCGGCCTCGCATGGGCGCGGCGCAGCGACATCATCGTCTGGCGCGGCGGCGCCAATGGCGATGGCATCCATCCCCAGGTCGCCGAGGATGCAGCCAATCCCCGCGTCATCCAGCGTGCCCGCCTCTGCCTGCTGGCCAAAGCGGCGTCGGGCATCGACGCCAAGCTGATCTCGGGGCAAGGCGCAGGGCGGAGGCTGTCCGGTTTTGCTCCCCTCGGCATTGTCGGCGCCCAACGCCCTGAGTCACAGTGGCTGGGCGACAAATTCGCCATCGACATCGATGGCTGGACCAATGCGTGGTCCAATCTCATCACCCGCCTGCATTTCGGCTGCTGCGTGCTCAAGGTGGCAAGCGCCGACGGCTACCGCCAATGGTGGTACGACCGGCTACTGCCGTGGCAACATTTCGTCCCGGTCCGGGCCGACATGACTGACCTGCTCGAAAAAATCGATTGGGTCCGCAGCCATGATCGCGAGGCGCAGGCCATCGCCGCCCGGGGCCAGCAACTGGCGCGCAGCATGACCCTGCAAGCCGAAACGGCCATCGCCGTGCAGAGCGTAGAGCAGAACTGGAACACCAACTGAGCCTAGATGATCATTTCGCCGGCCAGCGCATTGCCGTGGCTGGCGGCGCCGGATTTATCGGCCGGCACCTCTGCACCGCGCTGCTCGATGCCGGCGCCAGCGTGCTGTGCATCGACAACTTCCAGACCAGTTCACGCCACCGTCTGGCGCCGCTGCTAAAGCGAGATGGCTTCGACCTGATCGAAGCCGATATTCTGGCGCTGCCCGACTTCCTGGCCGATGGTATTTTCAACCTGGCCTGCCCGGCATCCCCGCCGGCCTATCAGCGCGATCCGATCAATACGCTGCGGATCAACGTCATCGGCACCGACAATCTGCTGACCAGGGCCCGTGTTCTCGGCGCCCGGCTGGTGCAGACGTCGACCAGCGAGGTCTATGGCGATCCCAAGGTGCATCCGCAGCGCGAGGACTACCTCGGCCACGTCAACCCGATCGGCCCCCGCGCCTGCTACGACGAAGGCAAGCGCGCCGCCGAAACGCTGTGCACAGACTATGCGCGGCAATATGGGATGGATGTCCGCATCGCCCGCATCTTCAATACCTATGGCCCCGGCATGGCGCCGGACGATGGCCGCGTCATCTCCAATTTCGTCACCCAGGCTTTGGCGGGCCTGCCCATGACCATCTACGGCGATGGCACGCAGACCCGCTCGCTCTGCTATGTCGCGGACACGGTGGCCGCTTTAATGCGGCTTTATGCGTTGCCCGGCCTGGGGCCCGAGCCGATCAATATCGGCAATCCGCACGAAGTCAGCATCGCCGAACTGGCCGACGCGATTCGGCAGGCCTGCGATTCTCGATCCGCCATGGTCCACCGCGACCTGCCGGTCGATGACCCGATGCAGCGCTGCCCCGATATCGGCCGCGCCCGGGCTCGCCTCGGCTGGCAACCCGAAATCGCTTTGGCGGAGGGCTTGCGCCGCACCATAGCGCATTACCGGGACGACCTGCTCCGCTAGGCGTAAATCCCGGAGCCACATCAAGGTTTCTCATTTGCCGAGTTGGGCCCCGTTACCGCGCCATGCGGGACGGCCGACGGCTGTTGCGCCAGAACGGGGAAAGCCATGTTTATGAGGTGGCAAGCCCCCGTAAAGGATGCAATGTTTGTGACAGTTTGGTCACAATTGCCCAATGGGAGGAACCTCAATGCCCCGTACTAATTTCTTCAGCGCGACAGCTCTTGCCGTCATCGCGCTCGCGCTGCCGACCGTTATTGGCGCGCAGGCTCAGGACGGGGCCATTTCGGGGTCGACGCTGGTGGTTTACACGCCCAACGAAGAAGGCATGCTGGACAGCCTCATTCCGGTCTTTGAAGCCGAGACCGGCGTTTCGGTCGAGCTGATCACCGCCGGTACCGGCGAGCTGTACCAGCGTGTGCGCAGCGAGGCCGGCCGCCCGCAAGGCGACGTCATGTTCGGCGGTGGCGCAGCGCAGGCCAATGCCAATCTCGAGCTGTGGGGCGAATATGTCTCGCCGCAGGACGCCTCCATGGTCGAGGCCGGCAAGAACACCACAGGCTTCTTCACGCCCTATCAGGCTGACGGCTCCAACCTGCTCGTCAACACCGAAGCCGCCGCGGCGGCAGGCCTCGAAATCACCAGCTATGCCGATCTGCTGGCACCCGAGCTGAAGGGCAAGATTGCCTTTGGCGACCCGACGGCGTCGTCGTCGGCCTTTGCCCAGCTCACCAACATGCTCAAGGCCGTCGGTGGTGATTACGAATCCGCGGCCGGCTGGGATTATGTGACGGCGCTGGTAACCCAGCTCGACGGCATCTCCATCGGGTCGTCGAGCCAGGTGGCCAAGGACGTGGCTGCCGGCGAATATATCGTTGGCCTCACCTACGAGCCGCTGTCGCTGAACTTCGTCCTGAGCGGCGCTCCGGTCGAAATCGTCTATCCCAAGGAAGGCGCTGCGTTCCTCCCGGCCACCATTCAGGTGATCAAGGACGGCCCCAATCCTGCCGCCGCGCACGCTTTCATTGACTTCGTGATCTCCGAAGAAGGCCAGACCATCATCGCTGAAAAGACCGCCGGTCGTCCGCTGCGCGATGGCGTGACCAAGCCCGGCCTGCCGGCCCTGGCCGACATCCCAACCGTCCAGGAAGACGGTGCCTATGTGTCCGCCCATCGCGATGACCTTGTGGCAAAGTATCGCGCTATTCTTGAGGCGCAGTTTTGACGCTTAACGGGATCAATGCGGGAGCGCTCCGGTGACCAGCATCGCGATGCGCTCCCTGCGCAAAGAATATAACGGCCAGGTCGCGATCCCCAGTCTCGACCTGGACATCCGCAACGGCGAATTCTTCACGCTGCTTGGACCATCAGGCTGCGGGAAGACCACTTTGCTGCGCATGATCGCCGGATTCAATTCGATTGAATCCGGCACCATCTCGTTCGACGATGTGGTGATCAATGATCACTCACCCGCCGCGCGCAATATAGGCATGGTGTTCCAAAGCTATGCGCTGTTCCCGCAGATGAGCGCCGGAAAAAACGTCGCCTTCGGCTTGCAGACCCGCAATGTCGAGCGGGCGGAAAGCGCCCGACGGGTGGGCGTGGCGCTTGATCAGGTGCACATGGCGCATCTCAAGGATCGCCTCCCCGGCGAAATGTCGGGTGGGCAGCAACAGCGCGTGGCGCTGGCGCGTGCCCTGGTGATCAAACCGGCCGTGCTGCTGATGGATGAGCCGCTGTCCAATCTCGACGCCAAACTGCGTGTCGAAATGCGCGACACCATCCGCGAAGCCCAGCGCGAGTCCAAGATCACCACGGTTTACGTGACCCACGACCAGGAAGAGGCGATGGCGGTTTCTGACCGGATCGCGGTGATGAATCTGGGCGTGGTGCAACAGGTCGGCTCGCCGGCGGAGATCTACCGCAATCCGGCCAACCGCTTCGTCGCCGAGTTCATCGGCAAGACCAATTTGATCGAGCGCGAACTCCAGCATCGCGACGGCGCGACAGTGCTTGATCTGGGCGATGGCGTTGTGATCGACGTGACCGCGACCATCGACCCAGGGGCAACCGGCCGGGTGCAGATTTCGGTACGTCCCGAAGCTGTGCGGGTGGGCGACGGTGGCCTCAATGCCGAGGTGATGGACGAGACTTTCCTTGGCTCGCACTCGCAAATACGGGCGCGATTGAGCTCGGGCGAAACCGTGGAATTCCTTGAATTCTCTCGTCGCGCCGCCCTCTGGGAGCGTGGTGAAAAGGTCTCTCTGCTGCTCGACACCGCGATGTTGACCTATTTCGATGCCGAAACCGGCGTGTCGATCATGCGGGCAGCAGGCAAATGAAGGGCCCCGGCGACCGCTTTGACGGCTGGACCACGGTGGCGGTCGCGCTTACCGGTGGCTATCTGCTGATGGTGATCTGGCCGCTGATCATGGTCATGATCAGCAGTTTCGCTGGCGGCGGCGAGTTTTCGCTCGCCGGGTTCGAGAAGTTCTTCTCGTCGCGCCTGTATTACGGAACCTTGATCAACAGCATGCTGGTCACCGTCTGCGTGACCGTGCTGGCGCTCGTCGTGGCGTTCCCGCTGGCCTATTTCATGACGATGTTCCGCATCAGCGGCAACCGTACCGTGCAGATGCTGATCCTGGCGTCGATGATGTCGCCGCCCTTCATCGGCGCCTATTCGTGGATCCTGCTGCTGGGCAATAACGGCATGATCACCCAGCTGTTTCAGAGCATATTCGGGGTCAAGCCGCCCAGCATTTACGGTTTTGCCGGTATCGTTCTGGTGCTGACCCTGCAGCTGGTGCCGCTGATCTTCACCTATCTGATGGGGGCCTGGCGCACGATCGACGTGTCCTTGCTGGAAGCCTCGGAGAGCATGGGCGTCACCGGGTGGCGGCGCGCGGTGCAGGTCATCTCGCCTTTGCTGTGGCCCACCGTGCTGGCGGGTAGTCTGCTGGTCTTCGTGCGCGCCTTTGCCGATTTCGGTACGCCGATGCTGATCGGTCAGGGTTTCCGCACCGTTCCAGTGCTCATCTACAGCTCCTTCGTGGGTGAGGTGAGCACCGATAGGAGCTTTGCCGCCGCCGTATCGGTGATTGTCATCGTGGTGACGCTGGGCGTGTTCCTGGTGCAGAAATATCTGGTCGACCGGCAGAAATTCTCCATGACGGCGCTGCGCTCGATCGAACCACGCCGGCTGCCCGGCTGGCGCGGCGTTGCGGCCCATCTCTATGTCTATGGCTTCCTGACGCTGGCGCTGGCGCCGCTGGTGGTCGTGGTCATAAGTTCCTTCCGCAACACGCGCTATGGCCAGTTCGTTGATGGCTTCTCGTTCGAGAACTATCTGGATTCCCAGCGCGACATCCTGCGCTATGTCGGCAACACCTTCGGCATCGGGATTACCGCGCTGGTGATCCTGGTGGCCATTGCCGTGCTGGTTGCCTACCTCACCGTGCGGCGCAAAGGCATGCTCAGCGGCACGCTCGATACCATGACGATGGTGCCCTATGTGGTGCCTGGCCTTGTGATCGGCATCGCGCTGGTGACGGCCTTCAGCCAGGGGCCACTGATCCTGACCGGGACCTTCGCCATCATGGTGATCGCGCTGACGATCCGGCGTCTTCCCTACTCGGTGCGCTCGACGACCGCCCTGATGTACCAGCTCAACCCTAGCATCGAAGAGGCGGCGGTGAGTCTGGGTGCATCCAAATTCCGCACGCTGATGCGGATCATCGTCCCCGCCCTCGCGCCCGGAATCCTTTCCGGGGCGATCTTGAGTTGGGTCACCATCATCACCGAGCTGAGTACGACGCTGTTCCTCTACAACACCTCGACCCAGACCCTGTCGCTCGGCATCTATGCCGAGGTGATCCGTGGCCAGCTCGGCACTGCGGCGGCCCTCTCGACGCTATTGCTCGGGCTCACCATGCTGTCGCTGATCCTGCTGATGCGGCTGCCCGGGGGCCAGAAGGAATTGCGGGTTTGACGCGGAAGACGGTGCGGAACTGAGACGGCGATTACCGGCTCAGTTCCGATAGCCATGCGCAAAAATCGCGTTCAGCCCATGCGCGGTAGCGCCATGGGTTTCAGGCCGATTGAGCACCCAGGCGACGCCAAGCGTGCTCAAAAACAAATCATTGGCCGTCACCGAAGCGCGCGCGCGGCCATGCTGTTGCGCCCGCGCCAGGAACTCGCCAGTGATCCGGACCAGAGCGTCGCAGGACAGCGTCAGGGGCGAGGCGCGCTCCTTGACCGCCGTGAGCACCGGCTCGGGCAACCCGTTAAAGCTGCGCAGATAATGCTGCAGCGCATCCAACCAGGCGGACAGGGCATCGTCGGCGTCGGCGATCTCATGCGCAATCCGGGCCTGCTCGCGTAGCTCCGCCTGCCGGTCCTGCAATGCCGCAGCGAGCAAGGCTTCGCGCGAGGGGAAATGCCGGTACAGCGTCCCTGCCCCCACGCCGGCGGCCTTGGCGATCTCCTCCAGCGAGGCATTGACCCCATGCGACGCGAAATGCTGCATGGCAATCTTGAGAACGCGATCGCGGTTGCGCCTTGCGTCGGCACGCAGCCCGGGGGTCTCATCATTCACTGGCTCGATTGTCATGCGGGTCCCCCTGCTGGATTGACACAATATGGAGGCAGCCTCCATATAGCGTCAAGACAAATGGAGGACGCCTCCGCTTGGCCGGAGCCGACTGACCAGATCAGCAAGGAGCGATCCATGACGCCACTATCCATTCTCGAGCTCGTCCGCGTGACCGAAGAGACCGACGCCAAGGGCGCGCTGGACAATGCCCGCGACCTGGCGGCCCATGCCGAACAATGGGGCTATAACCGCATCTGGGTCGCCGAGCATCACAACATGCCCGGCATCGCTAGCGCGGCCACCTCGATCGTGCTGGCCCATATCGCGGCCGGCTCAAAAACCATCCGTGTGGGTGCGGGCGGCATCATGCTGCCCAATCACGCCCCCTACATCATTGCCGAGCAGTTCGGCACGCTGGAGCGGCTGTTTCCGGGTCGCATCGATCTCGGGCTCGGCCGCGCGCCGGGCACGGACCAGCTCACGGTCAGAGCCTTGCGCCGCGATCCCCAAAGCGCCGAACGTTTCCCCCAGGATGTGCTCGAATTGCAGGCATTCCTGGCGCCGGCAGGACCCGGGCAGCGCATCGAGGCGGTTCCGGCTGCGGGCAGCAATGTCCCGCTCTGGATTCTCGGATCGAGCAATTTCGGCGCCATGCTGGCGGCCGAACTCGGCCTGCCCTACGCCTTCGCTTCCCATTTTGCCCCCGAACTGCTGCTGCCGGCGCTGGAGATCTATCGCAGCCGGTTCAAGCCCTCGGAACAGCTCGAACGCCCCTATGCCATGGTTGGCGTCAATATCATTGCCGCCGAAACCGACGCGGAAGCGCGCCGGCTGGCGACCACCCAGCAAATGTCCTTCGCCAGCATGCTGCGCGGCACGCGCGGCCTGAGCCAGCCGCCGATCGAGGATATCGAAAGCTATTGGTCGCCGGCGGAAAAGGCGCAGGCCTCACGCATGCTGGCCCGCTCCATCATCGGATCGCCGCAGACCGTTGGCGCGGGTATTGAGGCGCTGGTCAAGGAAACCGCAGCCGACGAGCTGATCGTCGTTTCGGACGTGTACGACCATGCGCAAAGACTGCAGTCGTTGCAGCTCATTGCCGAAGCGGCCGGCATCACGGCAGGGCGATAACGCGCAGGTGGGACAGCACGGCAGGATCATCGAAGCGGTCGGTCGGATCGCCATTGGTGATCAGCACGTCAATATCGGCCAGCCTGGTCACCTGATGCGGCGCCTGGCGGTTGAACTTGTCTTGGTGCGCCACCAGAATGACCCGGCGGGACTGGGGCAGAATATCGCGCACCAGATCGACCTCCATCGGATCGAATTCCAGCACCGCGCCATCGCGATCAATGGCGCTGGCGCCGATGATGGCAATATCGAATTTGAAGCGCTGGCGGTTGGAATCGGCCAGCGTCAGCACTGAGGAATCCTTGTTGCGCACATAGCCGCCATAGACATAGACGGTGGCGTCGGTCTTGAGCGCGCAGGAATAGGCCACTTCCAGATTGGGCGTGGCGATCAACACGCCGGGATGGCGAGCCAGGATTTCGTGCAGGGCGTGAAACGTGGTGCCCAGCCCGACAAATACCGTGGCATTTGGCACCAGGAATTCCTCCAGCGCCGCCACCAGCCGCTGCTTGACCGCGACCTGCACCGTCTGCCGCTCATTGTAGGAATGATGGGCGACGCCGGGCGAGGCAAAGGCGCCGCCAAAGCCCTTGACCAGCAGGCCCTTGGTTTCGAGCAGGCGCAAATCGCGGCGGATCGTCTGGCTGGTCACCTCAAACCGAACCGCCAGATCGGCCACCGAGGCGGCGCCATTGGTGCGCACGGCTTCGAGAATGGCGCTCTGCCGCTCCCCCAAGCGCGTGCCGCCACCGCGCGCCGGTGTCGGACTGGCATTTTCGGGGGACGGATGACCACTCATTTCAGGCGAATACCGAGATAGCTGCGGTCGTCGGTCAGCATGGTGGCAGTGGTGCCCTTGGTGCTCATATAGCGGCCGATCTTGTGCGGATCTTCGGCCTCCACTTCGGCAAATCCGGCCTCCCAGGCGGCAACGCCAAAGCCCTCTCCCAGCTTGAAATAGCCATCCGAGAACAATTCGATGGTGTCGATATCGGCCAGTGCGTAGCTGCGGGTTTCGATGAAGCGCGACGGCACGGCAAAGCCGTCAAGCCCGCCATAGCCCAAAGCCGGTTCGGTGAGGTTCTGAAAATCGCCTTGGCCATGCGAGATGCCGTGCTGGATCAGCTTGAGCAGTTCGACGTCGGGTACAGCGGGAAGGTGCGCCCGGCAGGCGGCCAGGGCTCGCTGCTCGATGGCGGCGATCACGGTGGGATCGGCGGTCGGTGTGCCGGCGGTTTGATTGCGGGTGCCCTGCCAAGTCATGGCGGCGGCCTGCCGGTCGGCTTCGGCAAGGGAGCGACCCAATGCCTCAAAATAGTGCCAGGTCTCGCGGCGCAGAATGGCGGTGACATCGTCGAGGGGCTTCAGCACCTGCAACACGTCATCACCATTGATGCGGATGCCGCTATCACCGACCGCGACGATCTCGAGCCGCTCGCCCAGCTGGAACGCAGCCATGACGGTGCAACCGGCGCGCAGCTTCCAGTCGGCGGTGACCGCGTCGAGCGCGCCGTGATCGACATAGCCTTGGTGGATGGCGGCGCTGAGATAGGCGATCAGATGCTCGCCGCCCTGAAATTGCAGGTCGGGCCGATCGGGCTGGCCCTGCGCCAGGATGAATTTTTCCAGCGCCCGCCGCACGGTGCGCGAGGCGTAGCGGCCGGACAGCATGCCGCCATAACGGGTGCCGTTGCGGTCGGTTACGCCGTCGATAACGGCGTAACCGAGGTCAGGCATGATAACGAGGCTGTCTTCATTGGCTTCTGGGTGGCCAATTTTCTTGCCTAGCGTGAACGCTTCGAGCTGCCTCATACCAACCTTCTTGTCGTCATTCGTTTAGTCGAGGATGGCTGGCGATTATTCGCCGATAGCCGTCCGCCATTTGGCCAGCACCGCTTCGGCCCCGCCGAAATCGGAGAGCGGCTTGACGTCGACCAGCGTCAGGTCAGCCAGGTTTGGCGTACCGGCCGGGCCGGCCACATCGAGACGCACCGAACGGCGGCCGATATCCATGGCCAGCTTTTCCTGGGTCGATTTTGACATGGCCCAATCGATGAAGGCCTTGCCGCCTTCGGGATTGGGGCCGCCCTTGACCAGCGCGACGCCATCGGGCGTTGCGGCAGTGCCATCGGTCAGGTGTACGATGGCCATCGGCGCACCGCCCTGGACATATTCCAGCGCATTGTCTTCCAGTGTCAGGCCCATCGAGGCTTCGCCATCGGCCACGAAGCGCGGCACGGCGCCCGAGCTGTCGGCGAAGACGAAGTTCTTGGCGATGGCGGCATATTCATCCCAGCCCTTGTCGCCGAACACCGTCAGCACGGTGGTCAGCTGCTGCATGGCCGAGCCCGAACCATCGGCGCGGGCCGAGGCGATCTGGCCGTGCCATTTGGGATCAGCCAGTTCGGCCCACGTCTTGGGCGCGGTGTCGAGCGGCTGCAGATCGGTGTTGACCGCCAGCACGTAAACCACGGCGGTGTAAGGTGTCCAGGACGGGTCGCTGATGAACTGCGGATCAATCTTGTCGAAATCGGCCGGGGTATAGGGTTCGAGCTTGTCGGCCAGTTCGGTCAGCGAGCTGCCCGAAATCGACCAGATCACGTCGGCGGCGGGGGCGCCGGCTTCGGCATTGGTGCGCTTGGCGATATCGCCGGAGCCGAGCTTGACCACTTCGGCCTTGAGCCCGGTTTCCTGCTCGAAAATCGGCAACAGAGTGTCGACGATCGAGGATTTATGGGCGGTATAGATCACCACCGAGCCGGACTGCGCCAGCGCCAGCCCAGTCAGGCTGGTCGAGGCAATTAGCGCCGCGGACAGGGTGAGAAATGTACGTTTGCGAATGTTCAAGGCACGTCCTCCCGTTCGTTTTGGATCATTTTGAGATCACCGCGATCCTGAACCGCGCAGAAAAATGTTGCAATACGAAAACTATGCCTGTTCTCTGGCGGCAGAGGCAAACTGCCCGGGGGAGCGTTGCATGAGCTATCTGACCGTCACCAATGCCATCAAGCAGTTCGGCGCCGACTTCATGGCACTGGGCGGGGTGTCGATTGCGGTCGAACGCGGCGAGTTCTTTACGCTGCTGGGGCCGAGCGGTTGCGGCAAGACCACGCTGCTGCGCTCGATTGCCGGCTTTAACGATCTGACCTCGGGCGAAATCACGCTCGACGGGGCGAATCTGCGCCAGGTGCCACCGCATAAGCGCGACATCGGCATGGTGTTTCAGGACTATGCGGTGTTTCCCCATCTCAGCGTCTTCGACAATGTCGCCTTCGGGCTGAAGCCGCGCAAAGTGCCGCCGGCCGAAATCCAGACAAGGGTGACCGAGGCGCTGGCGGCGGTGCGGCTGGGCGCCATGGCCGAGCGCCTGCCGGCGGCCATGTCGGGCGGCCAGCAGCAGCGCATCGGGCTGGCCCGCGCCATGGTGATCAATCCGCAACTGCTGCTGATGGATGAGCCGCTATCCAATCTGGACGCCAAGCTGCGTATCGAACTGCGCGAGGAAATCCGCGACATCCAGAAACAGGTCGATATCGCCACCATCTATGTGACGCACGACCAGGAAGAGGCGCTAGCGATCTCCGACCGCATCTGCGTGATGAGCGCCGGCAAGATCGAGCAGATCGGCACGCCGCAGCAGATTTACGGCGATCCGCAGACGCGGTTCGTGGCCGAATTCGTCGGCACGCTCAATAGTTTTTCCGACAATGATATCTTCAAGGCGGTGCTGGACCAGCTCAAGCTCTCGGCACCAAATGCGTCATGGGCCGCGCGGCCGGAGCGGCTGGGGTTGGGAGAGGCCGGTGCCGGCAGCACGGACGGCGTGGCGGCGGTGCCCGGCACGGTGGAGAAATACACCTATCTCGGACGCGAGGCGCATGTGCTGGTCAAGACCGAGATTGGCGATCTGGTGGTGCATGTCTCCAATCCGGGGATCGAGGCGACACGTGGCGCGGGCGAGCCGGTCAGCGTGTTGATCGAGCGCAGCGCGCCGATGGCGTTCGACGCCGCCGGCAAACGCCTCGCGACCGGGGAGTGAGCCTCATGCCGCGTTTCAATTTCTGGACCGGCGTCATGATCTGCACCTGGTTGCTGCTGATCGGGCTGCTGTTCGTGCCGGTGGGCAATGTGCTGCTGTCGAGCCTGTTCGACCAGTCAGGCAATTTCACCTTTGCCAATTATCTGAAATTTCTGGGGGAATCCCGGTTCCACAATGCCTTCATCAATACGCTGGTGGTGGGCTTTGGCGGCTTGATCGGCGCGCTGCTGCTCGGCTCGATCATGGGCTTTTGCGTGTCGCGCTTCGAAATTCGCGGCGGCAAATTCGTCTCGCTGCTGGCGATTCTGGCGCTGGTGTCGCCGCCCTTTATCGGGGCCTATTCCTGGATCGTGCTGTTCGGCGCGGGCGGGGTGGTGCGCGGGGCCTTGCGCGACATCGGCATCAATATGCCACCGGTCTATGGCGTGGGCGGCATCCTGATGGTGTTTTCGCTCAAGTTTTACCCTTACGTCTACCTGATGGTCTCGGGGGCGCTGAGCAACGTCAACCGCTCGCTGGAGGAAGCGGCCGAGGGGCTGGGGCTGACGCCGTGGCAGCGCACGCTCAAGATTTCCTTCCCCATGGTGTTCCCGGCCCTGTCGGCAGGCGGGCTTTTGGCGCTGATCCATGCCATCGCCGATTTCGGCACACCGCGTCTGCTGGGCCGTGGCTATAACGTGCTGGCGACGGAGGCCTATACGCTTTATTCTGCCGAAGTCGGCTCCAACATGTCGATGGCCACCACCATCTCGGTGGTGCTGATCCTGGTGTCGATGGTGTTCGTGCTGCTGCAGCGCTACATGTCGCGGCGCAATGTCTATCATGGCAACATGATCAACAAGCCGATCCGCATCAAGCTCAAGGGCTGGCGCAATGTGCTCGCCCATGTCGCGGTCTATCTGATCGGGCTGTGCGGAGCGACGCCGGTGATCGTCTCGGTGATCTATTCGTTCCGCAAGACAAATGGCCCGGTGTTTCAGCCCGGCTTCGCGCTGCAGAGCTATGAGCGCATCCTGTTCAATCTGGGTGACGTGATCCGCAACTCGCTGACATTTTCGATCAGCGCGGTGGTGCTGATCGTCATCGCCGGCACGCTGATCGGCGTGCTGGTGTCGCGGCGCACCAATCTGAACACTTCGGTGCTCGATGGCGCCTTCATGATCCCCTATGTGATGCCCGGCATCGTCATCGGCATCGCCTTCATCGCCGCCTTCAATACCGGCCCCATCGTGCTGACCGGCACGGCGGCGATCATCGTGCTGTCGATCTTCATCCGCCGGCTGCCTTATACGGTGCGGACCACGGCTTCCTCACTGCGGCAGATTTCGCCCAGCATGGAGGAAGCGGCGGTGTCGCTGGGCTACAGCCCGTTCCAGGCCTTCCTCAAGATCACCGTACCGCTGATCATTCCGGGCATCATCGCCGGCGGCATGCTGAGCTTCGTCACCGCGATCAACGAGCTATCGTCGTCGCTGGTGCTCTATGTCGGCAGCACCATGACCATGCCGGTGCGCATCTACCTGCTGATTCTGGACGGCGATTTCGGTACGGCCGCCGCGCTATCGACGGTGTTGTTGGCGATGAGCGGGCTGGCCGTCTATATCGCCTTCCGCTTCATGGGGAGAAATGAGCAGGCATTGCTCTGAGAGCGGCTGGCCGCTAATCCGGGCTGCGGTCGCGATCCTTGTCGATCAGCGCCTGCAGTCCCGCCCGCAGGTTCAGCAGATCCAGCGTCGTCGCGCCGTCCCGCAACGCCTGCCGCAGGTCAGCCTCCTTGGCCTCGCGCGCCGCGCACGCCGCCGCCGCGCTGGCAATCTCGCGGCGTGGGACGACGACCAGGCCGTCCTCGTCGCCCAATATTGCGTCACCCGCCGCGACCAGCACAGCGCCGAACCGCAGCACTTGGCCAATCGAGCCCAGCTGCGCCTTTTCGGTGCCCACAATGGAGGCGCCGCGGGCAAATACCGGAAACCCCAGCGCCTTGATCGCGCTCAAGTCGCGCACGCAGCCATCGATCACCAGACCGGCAATGCCCTTGGCGAGACAGGCGGTGGCCAGCACATCGCCGAAGGGGCCATCATCCATCGAGCCCTCGTGGTCGACCACCAGGATATCGCCCGGCTGCGCCTCGGCGATCGCCACATGCAGCATCAGATTATCGCCGCGCGGACAAAACACTGTCAGCGCCGGCCCACATAGCCGCATCGCGGCGTCGATCGGCTTGATAGATCCGGGCAGCGCGCCGCGCTGCCCGATCGCTTCATGAATGGTGGCCGAGGAAAATTGCCCCAGTTCCGCCAGCGCATCGCGTGCCGGACGCTCAAAGCCGAAGTCAAAGCTCACCATATGCCAGCGCCCTCAATCGAGCGGATCGCCGCTGGGCAGCGACCCGCCCTGCCCGCTTAGGCGGCGTTTTCGCCGATATGGATCGTCAGCGGCGCCAGTTTGTCGATGGTGCCGACCAGCACGTCGCCAGTCTTGACCGGGCCGACGCCGTGCGGCGTGCCGGTCAGGATGATGTCGCCGGCCTTCAGCTCAAAATAGTTCGAGAGGTTGGCGATGATCTCGGGCACGGTCCAGATCAGCAGGTTCAGGTCCGAATCCTGGGTCGCCTTGCCGTTGACCGTCAGCTTGATATTGCCGCTGGCGATATGGCCGACGCTTTCGACGGTCGAGAGCGCGCCCACCGGGCAGGATTCATCAAACGATTTGGCCACTTCCCAGGGGAGGCCGCCGCCCTGGATATCGCGGCGCGTCATGTCGAGGCCTACGCCATAGCCGTAGATATGGTCGAGCGCTTCGGCGGCGGGGATGTTGTAACCGCCCGATTTCAGCGCCACGACCATCTCCATCTCATGGTGATAATCGCCCGTCATCGTCGGGTAGGCGACGGTCGCGCCGTCCAGCACCACCGAGTCAGTTGGCTTCTGGAAGAAGATCGGCGGATCGCGGTCCTCGCTGCCACCCATTTCGCGCACATGGGCCACGTAGTTCCGCCCGACGCAATAGACGCGGCGCACCGGAAACCGGTCGCTGCTGCCGGCCACGGGAATGCTCACCTGTTCGGGAGCGTCGATCACAAATCCATTTTTTGCCATGGGCAAACCTCCTGCTCGGTTTCGGACTTTGAAAGTCCTTTTCTCGGATATCGATGCTAGATCATCGCGATGAACCAGCCAGAAAATCTATTATCCAGCCTCATTCGAAAAGATATGGATGCGATCTGCGCGCGGATTGCAAGCCAAGAAACGCGGGCTGGCTGCAACTCGCCTACAAAATCTCCCTAAGACCGGCCATTTTATGCGCAATTTCAAGGCATTTTGATACGGCGTGAATCTTTCGCGCCAACAAAACACGCGAGAATGATATATATTTTTGACAGACCCCTCCAATAATGTAGATTGTTGCTCAGCTACGGCTGGCGGGCAACGTCCCGTCCAATTAGGGAGGAAGACTCAATGAAGATGCGTACGGATTTTCGGGCAGCAGTCGGAGCGGCGCTGCTGCTAACCTTGCCTCATCTCGCCGGGGCGGGCGTCACCGCCCAGGCGCAGGACCTGACCGATGTCACCATCGTTATTCCCAACCCATCGGCCATCAACAACTTCGCCCTCTACACGGCTCTCGGCGAAGGCTATTTTGAAGATGAAGGCCTCAACGTCACCGTCGAGACGGTGAACGGCTCCGCCTCGGTGCTGCAGATGATGGCGGCCGGTCAGGCCCAGATCGGCAATCCCGGCGCTGGTCCGGTGCTCAATGCCCGTGCCCGTGGTGAGGACATCGTCTTCATCTACAACAACTTCGCCAAGTCGGTGTTCGGCCTCGTCGTCAAGGAAGAAGCCGCCATCACCGGCCCCGCCGATCTGAAGGGTGCGGTCATCGGCGTCGGCACCGCTGATGGCGCCGAAGTGGGTTTCACCCGCGCCATCATGGCCGGATCCGGCTTTACCGAAGGCACTGACTACGAATTCCTCACCATCGGCGACGGCGGCACCGCCGCGGCTGCGCTGCTCAATGACGAAGTGGTCGCCTATGCTGCCGCTGTCAGCGACGTGGCCATCATCGAGTCGCGCGGCATTGACCTGCGCGAAATCACCCCCGAAGCCTACCTCGCCTATTTCGGCAATGGCTGGGCCGCTACGCACGCCTTTATCGAGCAGAGCCCCGCCGTGATCGAAGGCTTCGGCAAGGCCTATGTCCGGGCTAACAAGTTCGCCCTCGATCCCGCCAATCGCGATGCCGTCCTGGCCCGTGCCGCTGCCGGCAACCCCCAGGAAGGCGAAGACAAGGCCTTCGCCGACAACCTGCTGACCGCCATCATGGGTCGCACGACGCTTGATGATCCGGCAGCGCTGTGGGGTTACCAGCCGCCCGAGCATTGGGCACTGTGGCATCAGAGCCTGCTTGATACCGGTGAACTGACCGCACCCCTGCCTGACCTGAACGCCGTCTATACCAACGACTTCGTCGAAGTCTGGAACGCAGCCGAATGATTGCGGCGACAACAAATAATGCGCAGGTTGGCCCTTTGGGCCGACCTGTCTACCAGTTGCGCAACGTGGCCAAGAGCTACATCCGCCGCAAGCTGCACGCGCTTGACACGGTCGACCTGACGCTGACCGAGGGCAGTTTCTCCTCCGTCATCGGCCCCTCGGGCTGCGGCAAGTCCACCTTGCTCAAGATCATGTCGGGCCTGGTGCCTCCTTCGCAGGGCAGCGTCGTGCTCGAAGGCACGCCGGTGACCGGTCCGCGCAGCGATATCGGCATGATGTTCCAGCAGGCCACGTTGTTTCCCTGGCGCACCACGCTGCAAAACGTCGTGCTGCCGATCGAAATTCGCGATGGCAAGGCGGCCGCGGCCCGCAAGCACGAAGCAGCGAGCGACTTGCTCGACCTCGTCGGGCTCAAGGGCTTCGAAAATGCCTATCCGAACGAACTTTCCGGCGGCATGGCCCAGCGCGCGGCGATCTGCCGGATGCTGGTCACCGAGCCGGCGGTTCTGCTGCTCGATGAACCCTTCAGCGCGCTTGATGAATTGGCGCGCGACTTCATGAATATGGAATTGCAGCGCATCTGCATGGCCCGCAATGCCACCGCCTTCCTGGTGACCCATTCCATCCAGGAAGCGGTGATCCTGTCGGACGTGGTCTATGTCATGTCGCCACGCCCCGGCCGGTTCGTCGAAGCGGTCACCATCGACCTGCCCCGCCCGCGAACCCTCGATATGATGAGCGAGCCCCGCTTTGGCGCCTATGTTCAGCGCATAAGGGCCCGGCTCGACCAAGGAGCGTTCATATGACCGACATTGCGCACGAACAGCAGCCTCCCGTCGCCGACACCGTATGGACCGAGCCGGTCTCCTTTATTGACAGCGTGCCGCGTTCCGTCGCAATGCTGGGGCTCTTCATTATCTTCATTGCGCTGTGGCAGGCCGTGCACGGGTTCAGCATCGTTTCCCCCATCATTCTGCCCTCCCCCTGGTCCACCTTCATGGACATCCTGTTCGTGGGGCAGAACCTGATCACTGGCGGCTATATGCTGCCCGCTCTCGGCATCACCGCGGCCGAGGTCGTCCTCGGCTTCGCCATCGCGCTGACCATCGGCTTTTCGCTCGGCGTGCTGGTGGGTGAGACCAAGTTCGGCGAGCGCGCGGTCATGCCCTATCTGGTCGCCATCGACACCATGCCCAAGATCGCCTTCGCGCCCTTGTTCCTGGGTTGGCTGGGCTTCGGCATCTCCTCCAAGGTCGCCCTGGCCGCCTTCATCGCCACCTTTTCCATCGTTGTCGGCACAGCCGCCGGCCTGCATGCCGCCGAGGAAAATGCCCGCATGCTGTTCAAGACCATGGGCGCTACCCGCCTACAGACCTTGATCAAGATGAAGCTGCCCATGGCCCTGCCGCAGATTTTCACCGGCCTCAAGCTGGCTGCCGTGGGCGTCATGGCCGGCGCCATCACCGGTGAATTCATCGGTGGCGGCAAGGGCTTTGGCGAACTTATCCGTGTCGCCGCCGCCCAGTTGAATACGCCGCGCGTCTTCTCGCTGATTACCTATCTGAGCCTGCTCGGGCTCTCCCTGTTCTGGGGTGTGGTCTGGCTCGAACGCAAACTTGTGTTCTGGCGTCGCTCCAGCCTTGGCGAAGGCCTTTCCGGCCAATGAAAGTGCATCAATGAGCCTTGAATCCACTGCCAAAGAGCACACTGCCGTCGTGGATAATGCCACGGCGGCAACCATCGTTTATCGCAAGCTCCGCCAGGATATCCTGCGCGGCGAGCTGAATCCCGGCCAGAAGCTGCAGATCGAATTTGTCGGCGCCCGCTATGGCGTCGGGGCCAATCCGGTGCGCGAAGCGCTGAACCGGCTGTCCTCCGAACGTCTGGTGGACCGCTTCGACCAGCGCGGCTTCTTCGTGCCGCAACTGTCCATCGACAGCCTGCGCGAGCTGGTCAAAACTCGCTGCTGGCTCGAAGGCATGGCACTGGAACAGTCAATCGCCAACCGGACCCCGGCCTGGGAAGACAATCTGATCCTGGCCCACCACCACCTCGCCCGCACGCGCGTGCGCCTGCCCGAGGAGGATGGCGACAACACCGAATGGGAAATCAAGCACCGGGCTTTCCATAACGCGCTGATTGCTGCCTGCGGCTCGTCCTGGCTCATTCGGTTCTGCAACGACATGATGGATCACGCCGAGCGCTACCGCTACATCGTCATGGTCAGCTATCCCCGGCGCGACACCGACCAGGAACACCGCCTGATGATGGACGCCGCCCTGGACGGCGACGCCGAACTGGCCAAGCAGCGCCTCATCGCCCAATACGAACTGACGCTCCGCCTTATCGAAGAACAGATCGCTGGCCCCGACGGCCAAGGCGCCGCCCTGATGGGCCTGCCGGCGGTATAGGCGAACCATCACCCGCGCCGCCCCCCCGGCGAGGCGGCGCAGGCTCATACCGCGGCTAATGGGCGGGCCGGACGTTTTGGTTGACGTGGAACAAGTTCGTCGGGTCGAACTTTTCCTTCAGCGCAGCGAGCTTGGGATAGTTATCGGTTGCGCGCAGCCGGGCTTCGCCTTCGTCATCCATCATGAAATTTGGATAGGCGCCCGCCAGATTGTACGGATGCACGGCTTCCCAATAGCCCTTGGCCCAGCTTTTGATGGCCCCTGCCTGCTTGGGATCAGGGTCGACCCCGGCGATCACCATCGACCAGGTAGCGTCGCGGCAGTTCCAGGCGGCGTCGCTCGAGCCGAGCCGATGCACCGCGCCGTCGATCGGGTAAAGATGCATCAGCGACTGGTCGCTGGGGGCCTTGGATGCATGCGCGATATGGGCATCGATCGCTGCGTCGGGCAGCGATTTGACGAAGTCGCCCTTCCAGTACCACTGCATCCCCGTGGGATAGAGCGCATCGAACATCGCCTGTAGCGCCGGGTATGGCATGTCGCCGGCCCAGTCGAACAGCGGTGTCGGCAATTGCTGGCGGATGGCATCAACCGCCGCCTTGGCGCCCGCGCCACTATGCGCGACCAGCAGGATGCACATCCGCTTGCCCCAATGCTCCTGCGGGAACGGCTCGCCGCTCGGGATGGTTTGCAGGCCCAGCCAGACGCAGAAATCATTGGGCGCAGTGGCCTGGAACTCGCGATACCAGCGCATCACGGTGGCCGCTTCGGAGAGATCGAAAACAATCGGCCCACCATAGACATCCTTGGCCTTATGGGTGCGGAACAGAAAACTGGTCACCACGCCGAAATTGCCGCCGCCGCCGCGCAGCGCCCATAAAAGATCGGGATTTTCCTTTTCGCTGGCGGTGACAAAGCGGCCATCAGCCAGCACCACATCGGCTTCGAGAAGGCTGTCGATGGTCAGGCCGTATTGCCGGCTGAGATAGCCATGCCCGCCATTCAATGTCAGCCCGGCAACGCCGGTGGTGGAAATGATGCCGAAAGGCACGGCCTGGCCGAAAGCGTGGGTGGCATGATCGACGTCGCCGGTGGTGCAGCCGGGGCCGACCCTGACGGTGTGGCCAGCCGGATCCACGCGGACGCCTTTCATCGTCGACATATCGATCACCAGACCTTCATCGACACTGCCAAAGCCGGGGCCATTGTGCCCCCCGCCCCGGATCGCGATGGCGAGCTTGTTCTCGCGGCCAAAATTCACCGCCGATATGACGTCCCCGACATCGGAGCAGCGGGCAATGACCAAGGGTCGCTTGTCGATCATGGCGTTGTAGAGCTTGCGCGTTTGCTCGTAATCGGGATGTCCGGCGTCCAGCACCGCGCCGCGCTGGCTCGCCGCAAAATTGCTGATGGTTTCGGTGTTCATGGCTGTCCTCCCGCAAGCGTATCGCTTGGCGGCGGATGCTAAGCCGGGTCCAGGCATCGGCAAATGGCCGATCGTCCGGTTTTGTTGCTCAGGCGTCTTGCCGCCGGCGACGCAACCCCGCTTATGTGTGCCGCTTGTTCCGGGGCCTGTTGAGGCATATTCTGGATCAAAGGATGGGCCCTGCAGGAGGAAGGGATCAGCCGGAGGTGCAGGCCAATGGATGTTCTCTCCGACGTACTCGCGGCGGTTCGATTGACCGGTGCGATCTTTTTCGACAACACGTTCCACGAACCCTGGGTGGCCGAGGCGCCCAAGGCATCGGCGATAGCGGCGGCGGTCATGCCGATCTCGCAATATGTGTTCTTTTTTCACACGCTTATCGAAGGCTCGTGCTGGGCCGAGCTGACCGACAGCTCCCTCGCGCCGATCCGGCTTCACGCTGGCGATATTGTGGCGTTTCCCATGGACGACGCGCATGCGCTCTGCTCGTCGATCGGGATGCGGGCCAAGCCGGACCTCGCCGTTTATCATAACCCGGTCGACCGGCAGCTGCCCTATATCGTCAACGATGGCTCCAATGCCGGAACCTGCCGCTTCATCTGTGGCTATCTTGGTTGCGATATCCATCCGTACAACCCGTTCATCAGCTCACTGCCGCGCGTGCTGCACGGGCGAGGCACCGCAGCGCAAGGCTGGCTGGCGCAGCTCGTGCACCATGCCGTTTCCGAAACCCAGAGCGAGCGTCCGGGTGGTGAAACGGTGCTGGCCAAGCTGGCCGAATTGCTCTTCGTGGAAGTCTTGCGCGACTATGTCGATACCCTGCCGATGGACTCGCGGGGCTGGCTTTCGGGCCTACGGGACCCGCAAATTGGCCAGGCTTTACGCCTGATCCACGGTCGGCCCGCTGACGATTGGTCACTCGAAAGTCTGGCGCGGGCCGTCGGCCTGTCCAGATCCGTTTTTGCCAGCCGCTTCACGCATTATTCCTGCGTCTCGCCGATGCAGTATCTGGGGCGCTGGCGCATGCAGCTGGCGGCAAGACGGCTGGAGAGCGCCGGGATCAGTATCGCGCAGGCCGGAGCCGAAGTCGGCTACGAGTCAGAAGCTGCCTTCAATCGCGCCTTCAAGAAGGTCGTCGGCTTGCCGCCCGGTGCCTGGCGCAAGGGGCGCCTAGCGTCGTCTGCAACCATTCAGATGCTGTGACTGCCATCGGTAGGTCGGCATCATGCTGCGCCGGTCTGTGGTGTCTTGGATTTTCGCCAGTTCGCAGCGAGCAGGGCCAGCGCGACACCGCCGAGAATACCCGCCGACGCAACCAGCAGACGACCCGTCAGCGGTTCCCCGATGAACAGCACGCCCCCTGCCGCCGCAATGGCGGGAACCGTCAACTGAATGAATGCAGCACTGGTGCGGGTCATGCTCGGCAGCACGCTGTACCAAATGGCATAGCCCAAGCCGGAGGCAATCGCCCCAGAAGCGACCGCATAGGCCAGCCCTGGCGCGCTGCTGGTGTGTGCAAGATCAGCAGTTGCCACCAGCAGCAGAGCAATCGGCAGGCAGCGGATGAAATTTCCGGCGGTATCAGCTAGCGGCGCACGCGATCCCTGCCCTAGCAAGGAATATGCCGCCCAGGACAATCCTGCGGCGGCCATCAATGCCGTGCCGAGCAGTGGCGGCGCCACCAGGCCCGGCGCCACGAGAAATACCAGCGCCGCAAAGGCAACGCCGAAGCCGAGCCACTCCAATAGCCCTGGCCGGTCCCCTTTCACGATGGCCCATGCCAGCATGCCGATCTGCACGCTGGCGAACAGGATGAGGGCACCGGTTCCGGCTCCCAGCATGAGGTAAGCGATGGAGAAGGCCAGCGCGTAGCCAAACAAGGCCGCGGCCCCTCGCCAACTGCCACTGATTGCGATCCTGGCGCCGCCATTCCCGCGCCTGCGAAAATAGAGGATCGCGATCAAAGTCAGGGCTCCCGACACGATCCGCACACCGGTATAGCCGGTGGCGTTCATGTCCCCCGCGCCCAGCGCCAGCCTTGCCAACACGGAATTGGCCGAAAAAGCGAGCAGCGCAACCGTCGCGAGCACAGGGACTCTCAACGCAATATCCTTTGTCCCGGATCGGAAATCGAGCATAGCCCCGTTATAGGACAACCACTAGCCGCTCCAGAGTTTGGACAAGGATGTGTCCATCATCGTAGACTCGAGGCTTGTTGGTCCAACCCCAAGCCGTCATTTCCCGTCCCGTTGGGGCTGCGCCTGGCCGGTAACGCTCTGCCAATAGTCATCGGCACGTTTCTCGAAGGTGGCGGCCCCGCGCGCGTCGCTTTGATACAGCGCCCCGCGCGGGAGCGGGGAATAGATCTGTTCCACCCAGCCGCGCGGGTCATCATGCGGCAGCTGATATCCCACATGGCCGAGCGCTTCTGCCCCCTTGTAATGGGTATCGCGCAAATGCATCGGCACCGCGACTGGCGGCTGACCAGCAACGAATTGCAAGGCGGTCATGATGCCCCGGCAGGCCGACGCCGACTTGGGTGCCCGCGCCACATGCAGCGCGGCATGGGCCAGCACGATCTGCGCCTCCGGATAGCCGATTTTCTCCACCGCCTGCGCCGCCGCCACGGCCGTCTGCAGTGCGGTATTGTCGGCGAGCCCGACATCCTCGGAGGCGTGGATCATGATCCGTCGGGCGATATAGCGCGGATCCTCGCCGCCATGGATCAACCGCGCCAGCCAGTACAGCGTCGCGTCCGGGTCGGACCCACGCATGGATTTGACGAAGGCCGAAACCACATCGTAATGCGCATCGCCCGACCGGTCGTGATTGATCGGCGCCGCCGCGTAGACCTCATCGAGCATGGCGTCGGTGACCGTAACGGCCCCAGCATCATGTCCAACCGCCAAGCTTTCGAGCGCGGTCAAGGCGCGTCTGGCATCGCCGCCCGAGCGGCCGGCAATCAGACGGACCTGCGCCGGCGTCAGCTCGATCGCCATGGCCTCGGCCCGCAAATAATCGATGCCGCGCCGAACGACCTGCTCCATGTCCTCAATGCTGAGCGGCTCAAGTTTGAGAATGGTCGAGCGCGAAACCAGCGCCGACGTCAGCACGTGATAGGGATTGCCGGTGGTCGCGCCGATGAAATCGGCGGTGCCGTCCTCGCACAGCGCCAGCAGGTCATCGGTCTGCGTCGCCGAAAACCGCTGCACCTCGTCAACGAAAATCAGCAGCGGGGTCATCCGCGCTTCATCGGCCAGCCGCCGAATATCGGACACCCCCGCCCGCGTGGCGTTGAGCGGCCGAAAGCTCTTGCCCAGCATGTTGCCCACCGCGCGCGCAATGGAAGTCTTCCCAATGCCCGGGGGGCCATAAAGGATGACACTGCCCAACGCCCCCGCCACGATCCGGCGGCGCAGGATCGAGCCCGGCGCCACCACTCCCGGCTGCCCAACAACATCATCCAGCGTTGCAGGCCGCAAGGCCGCCGCAAGTGGCGCCCGCCCGGGACGCGCCCCGCTATCGAAGAGGTCGTTCATTCAGTGCCTCGAACCATAATTTTGCTTAGAGATGATACCCTGATGGATCAGTTCCGGCCACTGAGCGCGCATGTCGATGGGGCAATCTAGGCCGTGCCGCTACGGCTCATACCCGGCTTCCCTGATGGCCGCCAGATCGGGCGCGCACCTGCTGCTGCGCCTCCGACCGTATGTCGCTACGAGCAAAAACCATCAATCAAGGTCAATTGCGCAGCGTTGCGAGGTGGCCTACGCGTGTCTCCGCGGCCTCTATGGGCGATAGCGCAGCGCTTCAACTAGCCTGGCAAAGGCAGGCGAGGTCTGGCGCCGGCTTGGATAATAGAGGTGGTAGCCGTCAAATGTCGGCATCCAGTTCTCAAGCACCTGAACCAGTTGGCCGGTTTTGAGATAAGGCGCCGCAATGTTCTCGGGAACACACCCCAGGCCCGCTCCGGCGAGGGCTGCCGACAGGATATGGCTACTGCTGCTGAACGTCAGCTGACCCTCCACCCTGGCATTGATGCGCCGCCCCGCTTGTTCAAACTCCCAGGCGTAATGGCCGCCGTGTGTTGGCAGGCGAAGGTTGATGCAAACCTGCTCGGTCAGATCATCCGGCGTTTCCGGCCGCTGCCGGCCGTCAAAATATACCGGTGAAGCGACCACGGCCATACGCCAGTCGGGCCCGATGCGCACCGCCACCATATCCTTAGCCAGCTGTTCGCCCAGGCGCACGCCGGCGTCATAGCGCTGGGCTACAATATCGACAAAACCGTTCTCCGCGATGATCTCCAGCTGGATATCGGGATAGGCTTGCGTGAAGCCCTGCAACCTCGGCCAGAGCACAGCATTGATGGCATGTTCGCCAGCACTCAGCCGGATCGTGCCAGCCGGTTTGTCACGGAATTCGCTGACCATCGCGAGCGCCGCATCGACCTCTCGAAAGCGTGGCTAGACCGTTGCGAGTAACCGCTCGCCAGCGTCGGTCGGCGACACGCTGCGGGTGGTGCGCGTCAGGAGCCGGACACCAAGACGCTTCTCCAGCCGGCTCAGGGCGTGACTCAGCGCCGATTGAGACACGCCAAGGCGCGCCGCGGCGCGGGTGAAGCTACGGTCCTGGGCGACGGCAATAAACACTATAAGATCGGCTACATTGTCGCGGTTCATTCATAAACGGCTACCATGAAGCGCTGATTTCGTCATCAACACTGCGCGCGATCACCGGGCGCGAAATTGATGTCCGCAGCAAATGCAGGATGATCCCAGCCGCATTCCCAAGCTCCGCACGTATCTTCGCCATCACCGCTCATGAATTTCATTCATAGGCTCAAGCAGGATGGCCCCACTAATCAGATGATTGAAACAGGCCTATCTACGCTTCGCAACAAGGAGAGCCGTCATGAAAATTCAGCGCGCAGGTTCCCAGCCCTCAGCCAAGGGGCCAGCCGACTGGTTTACCGGTGCAGTTCGGATCGATCCACTTTATGCGGTCGACGCGCCGAGCGTCATGGCTGGCAACACCGTCACCTTCGAGCCCGGTGCCCGCACCGCTTGGCACACCCATCCGCTCGGGCAGACTCTCATCATCACCGCCGGTCGCGGCCTTGTTCAAAAAGCCGATGGCCCGATTGAAACCGTGTTGCCCGGCGACGTGGTGCGTTTTGCGCCCAATGAAAAGCACTGGCACGGCGCCAGTGCCGAAACAGCGATGACCCATATTGCCATCCAGGAAGAACTGAACGGCAGGGCCGTCGAGTGGATGGAGCACGTGAGCGACCAACAGTACGGCCGCTGAGCCGGCCCCAGGCTTTGACCACAAACAGACGGTTTCCCTAATGACAAGCGTACCGAACTTGCAACTCAACAATGGCGTTCAGATACCCGCGCTTGGTCTGGGCGTGTTCCAGACGCCGCCAGACGAGACGACAGCAGCGGTCGAAGAGGCCCTGCGCGTCGGCTATCGCCATATCGACACGGCGGCCGCCTATGGCAATGAGCGTGAAGTGGGCGAAGGCATTCGTCGCTCGGGCATCCCGCGCGACCAGATTTTCATCGAGACCAAGATCTGGATCAATGATTATGGTTTTGACGAAACGCTGCACGGGTTCGAAAAGAGCAGCAAGAAACTGGGCATCGAGCAGCTCGATCTGCTGATCCTGCACCAGGCGCTACCTTCGGCTTTTGACAAGACCCTGGAGGCGTACCGCGCCCTCGAAAAGCTCCTGACCGATGGCAAAGTCCGCGCCATTGGCGTCAGCAATTTCATGCCCGAGCACATCGAGCGCTTGCTGGCCGAAACTGAAATCGTGCCGGCGGTCAACCAGATCGAAGTGCACCCTTACTTCCAGCAAGCCGAACTGCAACGCCTGCACCGGCGACATGGCATCCTGACTCAGGCCTGGTCGCCCATTGGCGGCATTACCTTCTATCGCGGCAACGGCAAGAGCTCGCTGGAAGATCCCACGATCGTCGCCATCGCAGAGGCGCATGACAAGTCGGCCGCGCAGGTCATGCTACGCTGGGGCTTGCAGCAGGGCCGCTCGGTGATCCCAAAATCGGTCAAGCCCGCTCGCATTGCCGAGAATTTCGATGTTTTCGACTTCGAACTGACTCTGGATCAGCTGGCAGCCATCGACAATTTGGAAACTGGCGCGCGGGGCGGGCCGGAACCCGACTTCATCACGCTCGACAATTTCAGCCGACCGATCCCGGAAGCATGAGGAGATACGACATGAAAAAAAGACAACTGGGCACCAGCGGATTGGAAGTTTCGGCCATCGGCCTTGGCTGCATGGGCCTGAGCTTCGGTTATGGCCCGGAGACAACCACTCAAGACGGCATCAAGCTAATCCGTGGGGCCTACGAACGCGGCGTCACCTTCTTCGACACGGCGGAGGTTTATGGTCCCTATAAGAACGAAGAACTGGTCGGCGAAGCGCTGGAGCCGTTCCGCGATCACGTGGTCATCGCCACCAAATTTGGTTTTGACACCGATGGAGGCGGCGCACCGGACAGCCGGCCCGAACGCATCCGGGCGGCGGTCGAGGGGTCGCTCAAACGCTTGCGGACGGACCGGATCGATCTGCTCTATCAGCACCGCGTCGACAAGAACGTGCCGATCGAGGATGTCGCCGGAACGGTCAAGGCATTGATCGCCGAAGGCAAGGTCAAGTTTTTCGGCATGTCGGAAGCTGGTGTCGCCAACATTCGACGCGCCCATGCGGTCCAGCCGGTCACGGCGCTGCAGAGCGAATATTCGATGCTCTGGCGCGAACCCGAAGAACAGATTCTTCCAGCACTGGAAGAGCTTGGCATTGGCTTCGTTCCGTTCAGCCCGCTCGGGAAGGGCTTTCTTACCGGCACGATCGATGCGAACACCCGTTTTGCCAAAAACGACTTCCGCAACACTGTGCCGCGTTTCACGGCGGAGAACCGAGCAGCCAATCAAGTCATGGTGGACACGATTACCCGTATCGCCGGGGAAAAACAGATCACGCCAGCCCAACTCGCGCTTGGCTGGGTGCTGGCTCAGAAGCCTTGGATCGCACCCATTCCCGGCACAACCAAGCTGCACCGCCTCGAGGAAAACATCGGCGCGGTAGACGTCGAGTTGTCAGTAGCAGACCTTGCCGCCATCGAGGAAGCCGTCTCCGGCATTACGGTCCAAGGCGATCGCTACTCGCCGCAGAACCAGGCCAGGATTGATCGATAAGTGCAGGGCTCAATCCGTCGTCGCCAAAGGTGCGGATTATCGAGGGCTACGTGCTCGATGCAGCCTCCCTCAAGGGCACCATGCAGAGGCAGGATGTGGTCTATGCCAATCTCGCGGGAGACATGAAGCGACAGGCCCACAGCAAAGCCGGCGACGCTCCGGGTGCTGCCGAGGCCGTCAGCCGGCATATCAGCGGTTCCGACCGCCACATCGTCGAACACATGCGCGCCACCCGACGTCACGCCGCGGCGTCCGACGGCAAAAACTAGCGTCCTGAGTGCAGCCGTCCAGCTCGTATCCTAGATCGACTTGAGGCCGACCCGCTCCTCAAGTTTGCTGACCGCTTCTTTGCGCTCGCTGTAGCGGGAGGTCAGATAGCCAGATACGCCGCGATTGATCAGTGTGAACTTCACCAGCTCTTCCATGACGTCCACGACCCTATCGTAATACGATGACGGTTTCATGCGACCGTCCGTCTCGAATTCCTGGAACGCCTTTGCAACCGACGATTGGTTCGGGATCGTGACCATCCGCATCCAGCGCCCCAGGATACGCATCTGATTCACCGCGTTGAACGACTGCGACCCGCCCGAGACCTGCATGACCGCGAGCGTGCGCCCCTGGGTCGGGCGGATGGCGCCGCCTGGCAGCGGTATCCAGTCTATCTGCGCCTTTAGCACTGAACTCATGGCACCATGACGCTCTGGGCTCGTCCATACTTGGCCCTCTGACCACAACATGGCCGCCCGCAGCTCCTGTACCTTCGGGTGATCATCGGGGGCATCCCCTGGCAGCGGCAATCCGTTAGCGTGGAATATGCGCACCTCGGCACCGAACGCCTCCAGCAGGCGCTGCGCCTCGATGGTCAGCAGACGACTGTAGGAGCGTTCGCGCAGCGACCCGTAAAGCATCAGGATGCGGGGCTTGTGTTGCAGGACCGGGGTGGTCAGCTGGCCGAAATCAGGCACCTGGAAGGCATCGCCAATGACATTGGGGAGATCAGACAATGCGCTTCCTCTCGGCGTCGATGATGACCTCGCCATCCTCTTTGGTGAACGGCCCGATGTCAGGATTTTCAAGGATATCCAGCACCGCCTCGGAAGGTCTGCACAGACGGGTGCCGATCGGCGTTTCGACAAATGGGCGGTTGAGCAGGATGGGGTGCGCCTCAATGGCGTCTTGCAGCGCTTCGTCCGACAGGGAAACGTCGGCCAGACCGAGTTCGGCATATGGCGTATCCTTCTGCCGGATCGCCTCACGCAGCGACATGCCTGCGGCGGTGACCAGTTCGGTGATCCTGGCCCGTGACGGTGGCGACTTGAGGTATTCGATCACGATGGGCTCAACACCTGACTGTCGGATCATCGCTAAGGTGTTCCGCGAGGTGCCGCAGTCGGGATTGTGGTAAATGGTGACGGTCATTCCGCTGTCCTTGCTTTGGTGTTGCAGCGCACTGCGGCGCCGTTTTCGTACCAGCCCTTGCTGCGGTTCACGATCCAGACCACCGACAGCATCACCGGCACTTCGACCAGCACGCCCACGACCGTGGCCAGGGCGGCGCCGGAATTGAAACCGAACAGGGCGATGGCGGCGGCGACCGCGAGTTCGAAGAAATTCGAAGCGCCGATCAATGCGGACGGTCCAGCAACGCAATGCTGTTCGCCGGAAACGCGGTTGAGGACATAGGCCAGTCCCGAGTTGAAATAGACCTGGATCAGGATCGGCACGGCCAGAAGCAGGATGATCGTGGGCTGGGCAACGATCTGCTCACCCTGGAGGCCGAACAGCATCACCAATGTCAGCAGCAGGGACGCGATCGAGATCGGTTGCAGGATCGACAGCACCTGGTTCATAGCATCGATGCCGCCACTGGCGAGCAGCCAGCGCCGGTAAAGCTGTGCAACGATCACCGGAACGACAATGTAGAGTCCAACCGACAGCAGCAGCGTATCCCAGGGCACGGTGATGGCCGACAAGCCCAGCAACAGACCGACGATGGGAGCGAAGGCGATGACCATGATGGCATCGTTGAGCGCCACCTGGCTCAAGGTGAAATGGGGTTCCCCCTTCACCAGGTTCGACCAGACAAACACCATCGCGGTGCATGGCGCCGCGGCCAGGATGATGAGACCGGCGATATAGCTGTCGATCTGCACTTCCGGCAGCAGCGGTCGGAACAGCCAGCCAATGAAGAGCCAACCCAGCAGCGCCATCGAGAAGGGCTTAATGGCCCAGTTGATGAAGACGGTGACGCCGATGCCCCGCCAATAGGCGCCGACCTGGCCCAGGCTCATGAAATCGATCCGCACCAGCATGGGAATGACCATCAACCAGATGAGCACCGCCATGGGGATGTTGACCTGGGCGTACTCGAAGGAGCCGAGCCCCTGGAAGAATGCTGGAAAGACTTGGCCAGCAGCAATACCGACAACGATGCAGATCGCGACCCACAGGGTCAGATACCGTTCGAAAATGGACATGGGAAACCTAGATGGCCCGCAACAGCATGGTCGCCGTGGCGCAGATGGATGATGCTTGGTGGGTGCCAAGGATCGAAGAAGGCGCCGAGGCCCGGTCTGTGTGCACCAAACCGAGAGGCTCGAAGCTGCCCTGGCCCACGTGGTTGAGGACCGGCTCGCCGACACCGTCAGACATGGCTCGGTCCCTTCGGAGCACAGCACGGGGTGAATTCGGCTATCAAAGGCTCGCACAATTCCGGGCGACCGCCGCAGCAGTCTTGGACCAAAAAGCTCGCGATCTCCCGCACCCGATCAACGACAGCCCGGTAAACAATGGATCTGCTGTAGCGCTCAGACTCGATGAGCCCGGCACGGGTCAGGATGGCGAGATGCGTGGACATCGTGTTCTGTGGCACCTCCAGGCGCCGCGCGATTTCGCCAGCCGGCAGGCCTGCAGGTTCGTGTTCCATCAGAAGACGGAACGTGTCGAGGCGAGTGGCCTGGGACAGAGCGGCGAATACGTCGAGTGCTTGCTTTGATTCCATATATCGAGTTTTATCGATATTCAGGCTAATCGTCAACTCAGCTGACCCGCGCCTTTACCGCCCATTCCTGCAATAACTGGGATTGAGCGGCGGCAGACCGCCCTTATGCCCCGGTCCTCGTACTCCGATAGACCCGGAGGATCGCGGCCGCCGCCATTTGCGCTTCTTGGGCGGTCGTTTGGTAGTTGCTGACCGAGAGGCGCATTACCTGCCGGTCGCGCCAGACCGCGCCGCCCACAAAAATCGTGCCGTCTTGTTGCAGTGCCGCGATCGTCGCTCGGGTCAGCGCGTCGCCGGATTCGGGCGCCAAGTCGCTACCGAACTGCACGATGAGCTGGTTGAGCGTCACGTCGTTGACGACGGCAATGCCATCCTCATCCGAGATCGCATCGGCGATCAGCCGGGCTGATTGGCAGCATTGCTCGACCATGGCGGCAATGCCGTCGCGCCCAAGATGCTTGATTATCGCCCAGGTCGGAAAACCACGCGCCCGGCGCGACAGCTCGGGCACGTAGTGCGAGGGGTCGCGCTCGCCAGCTTCTACCAGCGGCAGATAGCTTGCCGAAATCGTCATGGCGCGGCGATGTGCCAACTCGTCCCGAACGATCGCAAAGCCGCTGTCGAACGGGGTTTGAAGCCATTTGTGCCCATCGGTCGCCCAGCTATCGGCCAGCTCGACGCCGGCGCTCAAGTGCCGGCGATGCGGCGTCGCCTGTGCCCAGAGCCCGAACGCGCCATCGACATGCACCCAGGCACCGTGCCGGTGGGCGAGCGGCACGATGGCCTCGAACGGATCGAACGCACCGGTATTGATCTGCCCGGCCTGAAGGATCACGATCACTGGCCCCTCGACCGCCGCGATGGCGCTGGCAAAGGCGTTCGGCAGCATTCGCCCCTGATCGTCGGTCGCGACCCGCACCACCCGATCATGGCCAAGGCCCAAAAACTGCAGCGCAGAAAACACCGTCGCATGGGCTTCGGCTCCGATCAGCACCGTAATCGGCGGCGCACCGAACAGCCCGTTGGCATCGGCGTCCCAACCGGCCTTGCTCAATACCGCGCCGCGTGCAGCGGCGAGACAAGTGAAATTGGCGACGGTGGCACCGGTCACAAACCCGACCGAGCACTCGGCGGGCAAGGCCAACAATTCCAGCAGCCATTGCGCCGCCACCGTCTCAACCGCCGCTGCGGCGGGGGACGCGGTGTGGTTGCCGGCATTCTGGCCCCAGGCGCTGGTGAGGAAATCGGCCGCGACGCCCACCGGATGGGAGCCCCCGATCACCCAACCGAAAAACCTCGGCCCGGTAGTGAGGTGCAGGCCAGGCTCGGCCTGCTCGGCCAGCGTTTCAAGCACGCTATTCATCGCGGTGCCGGAAAGGGGCAACGGCTCGGCGAAGGTCCTTGCGGATGCCGCAAAGTCCTGCTCTGGCCGTTGCAAACGCGTGCTTGCGCCATCGCGAAACCGCGCGGCGTGGCTGGCTGCGGATGCAAAGAGCGTTGCAATAATGGTCATTTCGTTCTCCTCTTTGGATCGAGCTCTCACGTCTCAGCGTTTACCCTTGCGCATGGCCTCGTTGAGCATGTCGCCCAGGCTCGCGATGTAGCGCCCCGAAAATTATTCGGGGGAGAGGTTTTTCTGGGCGGTGCGTAGATGGTCTCAACAGAAGCCAGCGCGATTGGTATGGCTTGAGCCTTTACGAAGGCCCTGCAGGATGACCATCCTGGACCCAAGGGTGCAACACGGCCGAAAATGTCGGAGCGGCGGAAAACGCGGCGTTTTCAGGCTTGCAGGTAATTTAAGAAGTCGGATTTTGGAGCGGGTAGCGGGAATCGAACCCGCATATTCAGCTTGGAAGGCTGCTGCTCTACCACTGAGCTATACCCGCAAGGTCGGTGACCGACCCGCAAGGCAATAGCCCGGCAGCGGCGCCTATGGCAACCCCCTCCCCGGCCGCGCGCTGCACATTAAATTGGCGCGGCGCTGCGGCACCGCAAAGCCGATACCGCGCTCGTAATGGGCTATCCGGACCCAGTTTTATCCACATAGCGCGAGGCCAGCGGCTTTTTTGCTGGGGGTTTGCCAAAGGGGTGTTGACACACTGTCATCGGACCACCATAAACCGCCCGGACGACGCGCTCCGGCGCTTCGTTTCCTACCCAAGCGACATCGTGGAGGGGTGGGAGAGTGGTTAAATCCATCAGACTGTAAATCTGACCGCTTAGCGTACACTGGTTCGAATCCAGTCCCCTCCACCATCGCTCCTTCGGGAGCACGGATTCTCAATCATTTTTCTAACATTTTTGGCTAACTCATTTCGAGGTTAGCCATTCTGGTGTTCGTGCGATCCGCACGACTGCGTCGACGCAAGCCAACTTTAGCGATGCAGCGCTGGCATGTGTGCGCAGCCGCTTGCTGCCTGCTCGCAAAGGCGATACGCCTCCCCCATGAGCTTCAATAAATTTCCGCCCAAGCCAAAATATGATCCCGATACCGGGCCAGTGTATCTCTATGGCCTGCACACGGTGCGCGCCGCGCTGGACAACAAGAATCGCATCAAGAAGGTGTTGCTGGCGACGCCCAACGCGCTGATGCGACTCAAGGACACCGGCGAAATCGGCAAGGTGCCCGTCAAGGAAACCACGCCCAAGGAACTCGACCGCCTGCTGGGCGAGGATGCCGTGCACCAGGGCGCCGCGCTGGAAGTCGATCCCGTGAGCCGTTTCCGGCTCGACGAGGTCGACCCGCTCAAGCTGGTGGTGGTGCTCGACCAGATCACCGATCCGCATAATGTTGGCGCCATCCTTCGCACCGCCTGCGCCTTTGGCGCCGATGCCGTCATCACCACGGCGCGTCATTCGCCGCGCGAGACCGGCGTGATGGCCAAGGCGGCCTCGGGCGCACTGGATCTGGTGCCGATGATCGAGGTTCGCAATCTGGGCGACGCGCTGGAAAAGCTCAAGCAGCGCGGCATGTTAGTGCTGGGCTTTGATTCTGAATCAGAACATCAGCTCACGCCGCGCAACGCCGATCAGCCGCTGGCTATCGTCATGGGCGCCGAGGGCAAGGGCCTGCGCCAGCGCACCCGCGAACTCTGCGACGAAATGGTCAAGCTCGACATGCCGGGGCCGATCAAGTCGCTGAACGTCTCCAATGCCGCCGCCATCGCGCTGTTTGCGGCCACTGCCGGACGGGTCTGATGAGCCAGCTTGCCCCCTTTGCCATGGCGCTACGCCTGTCAGGCGTGACGCTGCCGCAAAACGAACTCGACCGTGCGCTCAAGCAACTCACCAGCCGCTATGAGCCGGAAGACGCCGATCAGAGCTTTTATGCGCAGGTGGATGTGCCGGTGACCAATCCGGCGCGGGCACTGCTGGAACTGGCGGAACGCTCCGGCCCGGCGATTGCCACCATGCTGGAAGATCGCCGCATCGGCAAGGCCGTGCTCGACCTGGCCTTCGACTATCCCGAGCATGGCGAAGCCATGTCGGCCCGCCTGCCCGCCCACGTCGCCGCGGCGGTCGCCAGCCACGGCATCGACATCGAAATGTCGGTCTATCTGACCGATGTCGAGGAAGACGACGAAGACTAGGCCCCCTAGAGGGCGCCGCGCAGCATCGGCCCGTCGGCGGTGATCACATCACGACCGAATACGCCAGTGTCCTTGGGCACGAGGCGAACCACCGAATAGCCGCGCTCCTGCAGTTGGGCCAGAAACAGCGGCAGCATCTCGACGGTGCGCTGGTGGATATCGTGGAACAGGATGATGCCACTGCCGCGTGCCTCCAGCCGCTGCAGCGTCCGCGCCGCCACCACGGCGGGCGTGTCTTTGTAATAGTCCTTGCTGTCGATATCGACGTCGAGGACCACCATGCTGCCCTGCATCAAATTGGTGCGGAGAAAGCCCGTCTGTGACAGATAGGGAAAGCGAAAGAACGGCGCGACCGTTTGCCCGCCGCCAGCCAGTGCCCGTTGCACCGCCCGCTCGCCCTTGGCAATCTCGTCCAGTGCCGCTTGCCGGCTCAGGCCATTCAGATCAACGTGATTATAGGTATGGCTGCCCACGCTATGCCCACTGGCAGCCACTTTCTGGGCCAGGCCGGGATGGGCCTGCGCTGCCGAGCCAAGCATCAGAAAGGTTGCCTTGGCGCCAAAATCATTCAACGTGGCCAGAATTGAGGTGGTCTTGCCCGGGCGCGGGCCATCGTCGAAGGTCAGCACCACTTCGCCCGGCCGCAGGATGATGTCGGCCGTCGACGCCACCGCCAGCGTCCGACCCCCGAGCCTGCCAGTGGCAAAAATGCGTTCAGGCATTGGCTGGTGGGTGATCGGCTGGGATGCCGGCAAGATGCTGTTGGTGACCAGCGTCGCCCGGCTTGCAGCGGGCTGCGGCAGGTCAGCATGCTGACTGGGCGGCTTGGCGCAGCCCCCGAGAACGGCGCCGGCAATCACAAGAGAAATAACAAAACGCGAAAGCGACACGGACTGAACTCGGCACCATCAAAACCGAGCTCACTTTTGGCGATTATGGTTAATAATCCCCTCGCGAATGCTTAAGAACTACTTACCGGCAAGGGATTTCGCCTTTCGTCCCAAGGTATCCAGCGCGCTAAGAAAGGCGGAGCGATCCGCCGGGCGAAAACCGGGATTGTAGCCCTTGATTTCGCCGGTCTCGCGCAGATGCTGGTTGAGGTCGCGCATCGCCAGCGCCATGCCGATAGAGGCCGGGGTAAACGGCTTGCCGGTGAAGCCCAGCACGTGGCAGCCCTTGTCGATGGCTCGGCTGGCCAGGGGGATATCGGCGGTCAGCACGATGTCATTGGCCTGGGCCTGCTCGACAATCCAGTCATCGGCAGCATCAGCCCCCGAGGGCACCACCACGACCCGGATCATCGGGTCGCGCGATGGTCGCACACCGCCATTGCTGACCAGCGTCACCACCAGCCCCAGCCGCTCGGCCACGCGCATCGCCTCGTCCTTCACCGGACAGGCATCGGCATCAACAAAGATAATGGGGTCAGCCAAGGATTTCTCGATCATGCTTGCGGTGGGTGCAGCCTTGTATCAAGGGCAAAGCCTTCCTGCGAGCGCAGCGCATAACGACCCGTGGCCCGGGCGGCGATGAACAGCAGGTTCCAGCTGTTGGGCGAGACGACACTGGGCACCAGCACAAACTTATGCGCCTGCAGCAGCGCATCGCCAAATTCCTGCTGGCCGGCGCTGGGCAGGCCGGAGCGCAGCCAGTTGGGATTGGGCAGCATTGCGGCCTCCACTACATGGATATCGGCGGGATCGACAATGCGAAACGAGGTCAGGCTGTGTGGAACCGTGTCCATGCGCTTGAAGCCACGATGCACCGCCACTTCGAGAATGGTGGTGGACGCATCGAGCGCACAATAGACGGCCCGGGTGCCCACACTGCTCCAGCGCCCGCCAAAGCGATAGGCGCCCTCCCCGCTATCCCAGGTCGCGGCGAACGGCCTGGTATCAAGACGCCAGGCGACCAATTCGGTTCCGCCCAGGGCGCCCGGTAGCGGTGCCGTCACACATAGACCCCATATTCGATCTGCCCGAGAAAGTTTTCCACCAGTTCGGCACCAGCCGAGGTGGTCAGCAGGTCGAGGGGGCGATAGCCGTTCAAGCCGATCGCCGGCTCATTGAGCCATTCCTCGGCATCGCGCTGGCTGCCCATGACCTCGCTGGCCTTGGCCAGAATTTCGGCGAATTTCCACACCCGCCCACTCTGCTCGACACTGAGCGGCTGGCCGGGATCAGCCCGTCGACGCTGCAGGGTGCGCAGGCTCATGCCGATGGCCTTTTCGAAGGCGCCGACGTCCAGCACAGTCAACTGGCCTTCAAGATGCGACAGCGCCTCGCCCGGAAGACCTGCCCCAATCAGCCGATGGGCATCAAGACCATCCTGAACGACCTGCTTCAGCACCCGCTTGCCGCCCAGCAGGGCAGAAACGCGGGTCTGTTCAGTCGTAAAGGGCATTTGAACGGCTTCGGCAAATCCCTGCATGGCAAACCTCCGTCACGTGTCGCAAAATACATGACACGTGACGGAAGGAAATGCAAGAGATGGACGTTAGTAGACGACGACGCTGCGGATGCTTTCGCCGGACCGCATCATCTCAAAGCCCTTGTTGATATCTTCCAGGCGCAGCGTGTGAGTGATCATCGGATCGATCTCGATCTTGCCGTCGAGATACCAGTCGACGATCTTCGGCACGTCGGTCCGGCCCTTGGCGCCTCCGAAGGCCGTGCCCATCCAGGTGCGACCGGTGACCAGCTGGAACGGGCGGGTGGAGATCTCCTGCCCGGCTCCGGCCACGCCGATCACCACCGATTTGCCCCAGCCGCGATGGCTGCATTCGAGCGCCTGACGCATAACCGTGGTGTTACCGGTGCAATCGAAGGTGTAGTCGGCGCCGCCGATCAGATCGCCCCGACGCTTGGTCAGATTGACCAGATAGGGCACCACATCTTCCCCGATTTCCTTGGGGTTGACGAAATGGGTCATGCCGAAGCGCTCGCCCCACTCCTTCTTGTCATTGTTGATGTCGACGCCGATGATCATGTCGGCGCCGGCAAGGCGCAGGCCCTGAATGACGTTGAGGCCAATGCCGCCCAGGCCGAACACCACGGCGGTGGAGCCGATCTCGACCTTGGCCGTGTTGATCACCGCGCCAATGCCGGTGGTGACGCCGCAGCCGACATAGCAGATCTTGTCGAAGGCCGCGGCGGGATCGATTTTGGCCACCGCGATTTCGGGCAGCACCGTGTGGTTGGCGAAGGTCGAGCAGCCCATATAGTGGAAAATCGGTTTGCCCTGATAGGAGAAGCGCGAGGTGCCATCGGGCATCAGCCCCTGCCCCTGCGTACTGCGGATGGCGGTGCAGAGATTGGTCTTGCCGGAGAGGCAGGAATAGCACTCGCGGCATTCCGGCGTGTAGAGCGGAATAACGTGATCGCCCTTCTTGAGGCTGGTAACGCCCGGCCCCACATCGACCACCACGCCCGCGCCTTCATGACCCAGAATGGCTGGAAAGATGCCTTCGGGGTCGGCGCCCGACAGGGTGAAATCATCGGTGTGGCAGATGCCGGTCGCCTTGATCTCGATCAGCACTTCGCCGGCCTTGGGGGCTTCGAGATCGACCTCGACGATTTCGAGGGGCTTACCAGCCTGAAAGGCTACAGCGGCGCGGGTCTTCATCTGCAGGTCTCCGATTCATCAAATTTGGCGGACCCTCGCATACCGACCGCCAACGGGCAATGTGACCAAACCTACAGCGACACCACCACATTGACCGTGGCGGCGACGATTACGGTATTGAAAAAGAACGAAAAAATGCCGTGCATCAGCACCAGCCGCTGCATTTCGCGCGAGCTGACATTGACGTCCGCGACCTGCGCCGTCATCCCGATTACGTAGGCAAAATAGAGGAAACCCATACCGTCCGGCTGCTGCTTCAGCGGAAATTCCAACCCACCGGCAACCTGCCGCTTGCCTTTGGGTTTTTCACTGGCAGTTGGATCTGCGTAATATTCAAAGGCGTAATGGTGCGCCGCCATGCAATGCACCGTCAGCCAGCCCAGCGGCACCGAAACCGCCGTCGCGGTCAGCTCCAACGCCCCTGCCGAGTCCGAGGCCACCAATTGAAACAGAGACACCACCGAAGCGGCAATGACCGCCACGGTGACGACAAAGATGATCCAGGGCGGCGCATCTTCCTGGTCGGCGTGCTTTTGCAGGAACTCCGCACTGGCACGCGGAAACATTGTCAGACTCAAGGCGAGATAGAGCGCGAAAAAAATGTTGGAGCCCCAGAGCACCGCCTGCGCCGGGCTGATCAAGAGGGTGGCCATCGCGGCGGCCAACCCGGCGGCTACCGCCAAGTAGAACGATCGGTACCGCGTCGATTTGTGGAACACGCTGCTATCCTCCCGGTCTGGCGGGAGGATAGCGGCTCACTGCGCTACCGCAAGCGCCGTGTATCAGACCTCGATGGCGCCCGGTCCGGCGGTGGCGCCCGGAGGCACCTTGCCGAGGATGATCATGCCCAGCACTTCGTCCTTGGTCACATCCTCAGTCCGGGCGCTGCCCACCACTTGGCCGTTTTTCATCACCACCACGCGGTCGGCGAGATCGAACACATCATGGATATCGTGACTGATGAGGAAGATGCCGATGCCATCGGATTTGAGCTGCTTGATCAGATCGCCCACCTGCGCGGTTTCCTGTGGTCCCAGCGCTGCGGTGGGCTCGTCCATGATCAGGATGCGGGCGTCAAACAGAATGGCCCGGGCAATGGCGACCGATTGGCGCTGGCCGCCGGACAGGGCCTTTACCGGCTCCTTGAAGCGGCGGAAATTCGGGTTGAGCCGCCCCATCACCTCGCGGGCCTTCGATTCCATGGCCGCGTCGTCGAGTGTACCCAGCGCGGTTGTGATCTCGCGCCCCAGAAACAGATTGGCGGCGGCGTCGACATTATCGGCCACGGCTAGCTGCTGGTAGATCGTCTCGATGCCATAGGCCTTGGCGTCACGCGGATTGTTGATCGTGGCGTCCTCGCCATTGATACGGATCGAGCCGGCGTCCCGCTTATAGGCGCCCGACAGGATCTTGATCAGCGTCGACTTGCCCGCCCCATTGTGGCCGAGCAGTCCCACCACTTCACCGGGATAAAGATCGATCGAGGCGCGGTCGACGGCGCGAATGCCGCCGAAGGAAATCGAAATATCATTCATTTCGACGAGAGGCGTTCTGGTGTCCAGCATGACAAGGACTCTCTAGATTTTGTTGCGGCGGTAGAGCGTGTCGAGCCATACCGCAAAGACAAGGACCACACCGACGACGATGGACTGCAGCGGGCTATCCATGCCCATGAGGACCATGCCCGATTGCAGCGATTGCATGACCAGCGCCCCGAGCAGTGCACCGGCAATGCTGCCGACGCCACCGGCCAGCGACGTGCCGCCAATCACTGCCGCCGCGATGACATAGAGCTCATCCAGCGTGCCCAGCGCGTTGGTCGCCGCATTGAGGCGAGCCGAGGCAATGGCGGCGGCGATGGCGCAGAGCGCTCCCATCAGCATGAAGATTTTGACGGTGACCCAGCGGGTATTGATGCCCGCCAGTTCGGCGGCCTCTGGATTGCCGCCCATGGCGAAGATGTAGCGGCCGAACCGAGTGCGGGTAGAGATGAAGGCCATCACCACGCCGACGCCCAGCGCGATCAGCACGGGAATGGCAATGCCATGGGCGATGAACAGCCCGCCTTCCGGCACCACCAGATTGTTGGCGGCGGCGTAGTTTTCCGCAATGCGGCGCGGCCAGGGATAGGAATTGGCGACCCAGACCGCGGCGATGGTGGCACCACAGCCGATGATGGCCAGTGCGGCCTCGGCCCAGAGCGGGCGTAGCGGAAAATTGAAGCGCAGGCGCTGCCGCCGGCCAAAATACAGCCCGAGCAGAATGGCGGCACAGGCGACGACCGCGACCACCCAGCTCCACAATGCCCCGACTGCGCCAGCCGGACCGCCCCCCATCAATTGGAACGTCGGGTCCATCGGCGCCACGGTACGCCCGGTGGTGACCCACCAGGCCGCGCCGCGCCAGACGAGATAGCCGCCCAGCGTGACGATGAAAGCCGGCACCCGCAGATAGGCGATGATGACGCCCTGCAGCGCCCCGATGGCCACGCCAACCACCAGCCCGGCGGCGAGCGAAAGCACCCAGATGAGAGGATGGCCTAGCCCCAGTCCGAACTGTACGGGCAGGATCTGGGTCTGCATTACGCCCATCACCATGCCCAGCACACCCAATATCGACCCTACCGACAGATCGATGTTGCGGGTGACGATGACCAGCACCATGCCGGTAACCATCACCGCGACCGAGGCGGTCTGCACCGACAGATTCCACAGATTGCGCGGCGTCAGGAACAAGCCGCCCGAAAAGATGTTGAAACCGACCCAGATGATCACCAGCGCGCCGACCATGCCCAGCAGACGGGTGTCGATCTCGGTGGCGATCAGGAAGCGCTGCAGCGGATTCTGCACGAACCTGCTCGGATGGCTATTGGCCGGATTGGCTTGCTGTGCTGCCAAGTTATTTCTCCCCCGCTGGGCAGCGCGGCCTTGTGGCAGCGCAGTCCCGTCACAACAGTGCCGCAGCGCGAACGCCGCGGCACTGTTTCAGACTATTACGTCTGCGCCTTAGTTACACGCAGCAACCGTACCGGCCGCCACGCCCTGGCACACCACATCCTTGGCAACCCAGCCGGCGTCGATGACGACGTTCAGGTTGTCCTTGGTGATGGCGATGGGGGCGATAAAGAAGGCGTTCATGGCGACGCCCTTCGGGCCACCCGAGAAGGGCACCACGCCGGTGACGGCATCGAGAGCCGTGCCGCCGGCCAGTTCCAGCGCCACTTCAGCGGCCTTCTTGCCCAGTTCGCGCGAGTCCTTCCAGACCGAAACGGTCTGCGTACCGAGTGCGATGCGGTTAAGGGCGGCGTGGTCGCCGTCCTGACCCGAAACCGGCACCGAGCCAGCCAGTCCCTGAGCAGCCAGCGCCGCGATGGCGCCACCAGCGGTACCGTCATTGGAGGCGACGACGGCGTCGACCTCGTTGTTATTGGCGGTCAGGAACTGTTCCATATTCGCCTGGGCGACTTCAGGGTTCCAGTTGTCGGTATAGGCTTCGCCGACATTCTTGATGTCGCCCTTGTCGATGGCCGCTTTGAGCACTTCCATCTGGCCTTCAAACAGGAAATCGGCATTGGGATCGGCCGAGTTACCCTTGATGAAGACGTAGTTGCCGGTTGGCTGCACGGCATAGACGCCGGCGGCCTGCAGGCGACCGACTTCCTTGTTGTCGAAGGTGAGGTAGAAGGCGTCCGGGTTCTCGATCAGCCGGTCGTAGCCGACCACCGGAATGCCTTCGGCGACGGCGGCGGCCACAGCCGGACCGACCGCATCGCTATCCTGCGCCAGCACGATAATGGCATCGGCGCCCTGCGAAATCAGGCTTTCGATATCGGTCAACTGCTTGGCGGCCGATGACTGGGCGTCAGCCGAAATATAGGTCGCGCCAGCAGCATCAAGAACGGCCTTGATCGCCGCCTCGTCGGTCTTCCAGCGCTCTTCCTGAAAATTATTCCACGAGACGCCGACGGTTACGCCGTCCTGCGCATAGGTAACGCCGGCCGTGCCGGAGATGACGGTCGTGCAAAGCAAGACCGCTAGAAACTTGTTCATGTCTGTCCTCCCGAGTGGGCCAGTCCTCCTGCCCACAGCTGTGCCGGTGGTATAACCCCAGCCGGGCCCGCTCCACCGGCGCCCTGAGCATTAATTTCACTGCTCGAAAAAAGAAGTGGCATAATCGTCTCAACCGAGTCAACTTCAATTTCGCAACTCGAAATAAATAGGTTTGCGCTAAGCGCCAGGGGAATGATGTGCTGCGTTTGGGTGAGGAGTAGGCTGCTTGGCGCGGAAGGTCAGCGATAGCGACAGTGTTCGGCGGCAGAACCGGGGCCTGGTGCTCGGTACGCTGCGCGTGCAGGGTCCGCTGTCCCGTACGGCGCTAGCGTCGGGGACCGGGCTCAGCCACGCCAGCATCACCGCCATTACCCAAGATCTCATCGAGCAGCGCGTCATCATCGACCTGGAGCCGACCACGTCGCCTGACACCCGCCGACGCGGCCGGCCGGCAACGCTGGTGGGGTTCAATCGCCACGTCGGCGCTGCCGCGCTGTTCGAGGTCGACGTCAACCGGGCCCGGCTATCGCTGGTCGATTATGGCGGCGTTCTGGTCGACCGCATCGAAACCCCGGTGACGCCCACCAGTTTTATCGAGACCGACCCCACGGCCTTCTTCGCCGAGCGTCTCCGGCAGCTGCAGGCGCGCAATCCTGTCGAAGCGGCAACGCTGCGGCGCGTCGCGGTTTCTGTGCAGGGCATTCTCGATCGTGATGGGTTGAGTCTGAAATGGTCGCCCATCGCCCATCTGGCCAATCAGCCATTTGCCCATGAGCTGGCCGAGGATCTCAAGCTGCCGGTGACGCTCCATAAGCGCGGGCGACTTTTGGCCGAGGGCGCACGCTGGCTCGACCCGTCCCTGCATGACGCCAGCGTAGCCACGGTATTCGTCGGCTCGACCGTCGCCATGGGCATGAGTTTTCGTGGCCAGATTCTGGGCCGCGGCGACGAGGGCGCCACCGAATTTGGTCACATGAACCACCAGCCCAGCGGCGCGCTGTGCCGCTGCGGCATGCGCGGCTGCATCGAAGCCTATGCCTCGGACTATGGCGTGCTGCGCACCGCCTATTCCGTTCCCGAGTCAGCGCACCCTGCCCCGGCCGTGCCGCAACACGAATATGATGGCCTCATCGCCCGCGCCGAAGCCGGCGATCGCAACGCCACCTATGCCTTCAATCTCGCCGGGCGCGCCGTGGGTTTTGGGCTCAGCCGCATGATGGCGGTGTTTGATCCGTCCCACATCCTGATCGTCGGTCCCGGCGCCCGCGCCTTCGCCCTGATGCAGGCCGAAATTACCTCCGCCCTGGCTAGCGCGTTGGTCTGTCGCGTCAACGGCCTGCCCCAGGTCATCGCTCTCCATGACGACAAAGAGCCAGTTTTCATGGGCCTGCTGATGAAGACGCTGCATGAGATCGATCAGGAAGATTTTGCCAGTCTGGCTTGACGTTCAGGGCGACCAATCCCGGTCGTCTCGGGGACTTCAATGGCATCCGGACCCAGGCACATCCAAGCGAAATTAAACGCCGACGACGGCCCAACTAATCGTCCCCAGCGGTAACAGTGTCAACTCTGCCGACCCAGCGTATCCTACAGCCCCAGCCACGCATGCAACTGCTCGGACAGCGCCAGCGGCTCCGCCTCGGCCCCATGCAGCACCAGTTCCGGCGTCGTCGGCGGCTCAAACGGGGAGTCGATGCCGGTAAAATTCTTGATCTCGCCAGCCCGCGCCCGCTTGTAGAGCCCCTTGGGGTCGCGGGCTTCGCAGACGGCGATTGGCGTATCGACATAGATTTCGGCAAAGTCGATATCGCCGGCAATTTCACGCGCCAGTCGCCGCTCGGTCTCGAACGGCGAAATGAACGACACCAGCACGATCAGCCCGGAATCCGCCATCAGCCGAGCCACTTCGGCCACGCGGCGGATATTCTCCACCCGCGCCGCTTCGGTAAAACCCAGATCCTTGTTGAGCCCGTGCCGCACATTGTCGCCATCCAGAATATAGGCGTGGCGACCCTCGGCAGTGAGGCGCTTTTCCAGCAAATTGGCGATGGACGACTTGCCCGAGCCGGACAACCCAGTGAACCAGACAATGCGGGACGTCTGCCCCTTCAGCTGCGAGCGGACCTCGCGGCTCACATCGAATGACTGATAAGTCAGGTTCTGCGCCCGGCGCAGCCCGAACTCGATCGTCCCGGCCCCCAGCGTCGCATTGGACAGCCGGTCCACCAGGATAAAGCCCCCCGTCAATGCGTTACTCGCATAGGAGTCGAAGGCAATTGGCTTGTCGGTGGCAATAGTGACCGTCGCCACTTCATTGAGATCGATCTTGGTCGCCGCCGCCTGCTCCAGCGTATTCACATTGGTGCGAAACCGGAGATTGGTGATCGTCGCCGGCACCAGCTGCGTGCCCAGCTTCAGCAGATAGGAGCGGCCCGGATAGGCTGGCTCCTCATTCATCCACACCAGCCGCGCCTGGAACTGATTGGAAAATTCTGGGGTCTCACCGGGATGGCTCAGCATATCCCCGCGCGAAATATCCACCTCGCGGTCCAGCACCAGCGTTACTGCCTGCCCCGCCTCCGCGCGCGACAGCTCTCCATCCATGGTGACGATGCGCTTGACCACCGCCGGCTTGCGAGAGGAGGCAATCAGCACCTCCTCACCCACCGCGATAGAACCAGACGCTAACGTCCCGGAAAAGCCACGGAAATCAAGGTTCGGCCGGTTGACCCATTGTACCGGGAACCGCAGCTTTTCAGCGCTGTGATCCTCGGCCACCGCGACGGTTTCGAGATAGGGCACCAGCGGCGTGCCGCCAAACCACGGCGTCTTGTCGCTGCGCGTCAGAATATTGTCGCCCCGCAGCGCCGAAACCGGCACTTCCGCCACTGTGGCAAACCCCAGCGGCTGGGCAAAGGCGCGGTATTCTGCAACGATCCGGTCGAACACCGCCTGGTCGTAATCCACCAGGTCGATCTTGTTGACCACCAGCACCACATGCTTCACCCCGATCAGCGACAGGATGAAGCTGTGCCGCCGCGTCTGGGTCAGCACGCCCTTGCGCGCATCGATCAGCACCAGCGCCAGATCGGCATTGGAAGCGCCGGTGGCCATGTTGCGGGTATATTGCTCATGGCCCGGCGTATCGGCGACGATGAATTTGCGCTTGTCGGTGGAAAAAAACCGATAGGCGACATCGATGGTGATGCCCTGCTCGCGCTCGGCAGTCAGGCCGTCGACCAGCAGCGAAAAATCGATGCCTTCGTCACCAGTCACCCGGTTGCGGCTCTCCTGCTTGAGGCTGGCCAGCTGATCGTCGAGCACCATCTGGCTGTCATAAAGCAGCCGCCCGATCAGGGTCGATTTGCCGTCGTCAACGCTGCCGCAAGTGAGAAAACGGAGCAGCGATTTGTCGGTCTGCTGGTTGAGCCAAAGGGCGATATCGGTGTCGGGTGTCGCGAGAGCCAGGCTCATGGTCAGAAATACCCTTCCTGCTTTTTCTTCTCCATCGACCCGGCCGAGTCGCTGTCGATCAGCCGCCCTTCCCGCTCCGAGGTGCGGCTGGCCTGCATTTCCATGATGATTTCCGGCAGTGTCGTAGCCGTCGAGCGCATCGCCCCAGTCAGCGGGTAGCAACCCAGCGTACGGAACCGCACCAGCTCGTCGCGCGGCACCTCACCTTGCCCCAGCGGCAAGCGCGCATCATCGACCATAATCAGCGTGCCGGAGCGCTCCACCACGGGGCGGCGTTTGGCGAAATACAGCGGCACGATCGGAATGCCTTCGGCATAGATGTAGGTCCAGATATCCAGCTCGGTCCAATTGGACAGCGGAAACACCCGCATGCTCTCGCCGGGATGCAGCCGCGTATTGAACAAGCGCCACAGCTCCGGCCGCTGGTTCTTCGGGTCCCAGGCATGACTGCCATTGCGATGGGAGAAAATGCGTTCCTTGGCCCGCGACTTTTCCTCATCGCGCCGCGCCCCGCCAATCGCCGCATCGTAACGGCCGGCATCCAGCGCCTGGCGCAGTGCGGCGGTCTTCATGATGTCGGTGTAGCGCGACGAGCCATGCTCGAATGGATTGATATTGTCCCGCAATCCGTCCGGATTGGTGTGGCTGATCAGATCGAAACCATATTCCCCGGCCATCCGGTCGCGGAAGGCGATCATCTCGCGAAACTTCCAGGTCGTGTTCACATGCAGCAGCGGAAACGGGATTTTGCTCGGGAAAAACGCCTTGCGCGCCAGATGCAGCAACACGCTTGAATCCTTGCCGATGGAATACATCATCACCGGCCGCTCGAAGCTCGCCGCCACCTCGCGCAGGATTTCGATGCTCTCCGCCTCAAGGCTTTGCAGATGCGTCAGGGAACCGCTGGACACTGGTTCATCCTCCATTTGCGTCGCGCTGGCGGCCGCATTTCGAGCCTGTTTGGTACGGCTGGAGCACCCCTTGCAGCAAGCCCAAAAGCCCGCAGAACAAGGGCCTTGGGCATAATCGTCTGCCATTCGCCGCCCCGGCAAACACGGCTCGCCCAACGATTGGCCGACGGCGACGAAAAAATGCGGTCGACGGCCCGCGCGACAGAAAAAAAGTTTCGGGGGGTGGTCAGCGGTCGTCGAGGTCGCATCCCAATTGCCGGCTGGCGGTCTGTTTATTCCGCCGCGTCAGCATCAGCAGGGCCGCATGAGGACCGGTCGTCAGGTAGCGCAACATCAGCCGTTTCGGGTCCTGGCCCAGGCGATAAACCCACTCCAGCCCCTTGTCCTGCATCCATTGCGGCGCCCGGTTGGCCGATGCCGAGAGGAAGTTGAACAGCCCTCCGCTGGTCTTGATCAGGCCGACACGCGGCATGGCGTGGGCAAACCGCATGTAGAACTCCTGTTCGCGCGGCACCCCCAGCGCCAGCCAGACGATGTCGGGACCCAATCGGTTGATTTCGCGCACCTGTCGGATCCAGCCACCATGATCGCGATAGCCATGTGCCGCCCCCACGATGCGCAGATGCGGATAGGCCACCCGGATATTGGCCACCGCCTTGGCATTCTCGGCTACCGATGCCCCCAGAAAATACATGCTGGCCGGCTGGTGCTGCGCCAGATCGGCAATGTCGTGGAACAGGTCCGTCGTCGCCACGCGTTCGGGCAGCGCGGCGCCGGCCACGCTCGCACTCGCCAACACCAGCGGCTGGCCATCGCAACTGATGATATCGGCAAACAGCATCGCTTCGCGCAACCCGGTCCGACGCGCGGCCTCGGACAGCACCTGCCCGTTGACACTGGTGGCAATCCACGGCCGGTCACGCCGCCGATAATTGGTCGCCAGCGACACCAGCATGGCGGCCGTTGCCGCGCGATCGAGCCGCGCCACCGGCAGCCCACCGACGCTGACCGTATCGATGCGCGGATAGACGCGCCGCGGCAGGACGGAAATATCCGAACCGCTGCGCCGCCGAACCGAACCATCCTGCCGCCGCCGTCTCATGGCAACGACCTCCCGGCAATTGCGGTGCTTACCTCATTCACGACCAACTCCGATTTGGCGATCTACCCACCGGGCTAACGGAAATCTCCGCCAAACTGAAACCAACTCGGATGTTTAGGTTACCTTTAGTATCAAATACTTAGGTAGATACTCGGGGGTGTTGCGGATCACCGCGAACTGGTGTGCGGCTGCTGGCCGTTATCCCGCAAGTTCATCACCCGACCGACGCCGGCATGGCTGCGCCACCATCCACCGCAATATGTGCAAAGCAGCGACCGGCGCGCTTGTCGAGCGAGACCCACAATGCTACAGGGCGCGTTGTTGCCGGTATAGCTCAGTTGGTAGAGCACCTGATGAACAGCTTCTCCGAAGATGACCTGGTGGGACGTCTCGCCTCGGTGCAGCGCACCCAGATCTTTCCGCTGTCGATGCAGGTGCTCGATACCACCGGCCATACCCAGACGGCGCTGGCGCTCAATGAAGTTTCGCTGTTCCGCTCCAGCTATCAGGCCGCCAAGATCCAGATCATCATCGATGGCGAAACCCGGCTCGAAGAGTTGGTCTGCGATGGCGTACTGCTGGCCACCCCGGCCGGTTCCACCGCCTATAATCTATCGGCGCATGGCCCCATTCTGCCCATTGAAGCGCCGCTGCTGGCGCTGACCCCGATTTCGCCCTTCCGCCCGCGGCGCTGGCGCGGCGCCATCCTGTCCAACCGGGCCGTGGTGCGGCTGATCACCCGCGAGTCCGTCAAACGCCCGGTCAATGCCGTGGCCGACAATGTCGAATTCCAGAACGTGCTTGAAGTCACCATTCAGGAAGACCGCACCCATGGCGTCACCCTGCTGTTCGATCCGGGCACCAGCCTCGAAGAACGCGTATTGAGCGAGCAGTTTCGCTTTTAGGCCGCCGGCAGCGCCAGCCGCGGCACGTCGCCAGCCGGCAGTGCCATCGGCATGGCGGCGTCTGCGGCAAAGGCGGCCATCACCCCGCGCGCCGCCTTGCGGGCCAGCACGATATTCTGCTCGCTGAGATAGGCAAACGCCTCTTCCAGCTCCGCCGGGATCACCCCGCCATGCTCGGCGATCAATTCCTCGGTCAGCGCCGTCACCACATAATGGCGTGCCGCCGCGTCGTCGGCCAGATCGCTGGCCCGCGCATGCAGCACCAGCCGGCACAGCAGATTGCGCACGCCCTCGCCCAGCCCGCACCGGGCCAGCAGCGCATTGAGTGCCGCCCGGCTGCCATTTTCCAGTAGGGCAAACACTTTGGCGCGCGGCGCCTGCGCCAACTCGGCCAGGCAATCGGCAAAAAACATCACATGCCCCGTCACCACTGCATGCAGCAGCACGCGGGTGTTGACCCGGTCCGTGACGATCAGTTCCGCCGCATAGCCAGCACCAGCCCGCCCCGCTTCGCGCTCGCCGATGGCCGATAGCGCCGTGTCGCCACTGTCGCGCAACACCCGCTCCAGCCGTTCCGCCGCCAGCGCCCCCTTGACGATGCGCGCGCCGCGCAGCGCCTCGGTCACCTGCTGCACCAGCAGCAGCCGCGCCCCGGCCGGCAGATCGGGCCGCGCCAGCAGCGCCCCACGCATCTCCGCCTGCCCGGCCAGCGTCGTCGCCAGCTCACCCAGCAATGCCGCGCCCAGCGCAATCTCGTGCCGGCGCAGCAGCCGCAGCGTCACCTGCCCCTGCCCGCGCGCCACAATGGCAGCGGCGAGCCGGGGGCTTAAATTCACGCGCTGGCTGACCGCCAGCAACATCGACAGATCCAGCGTCTTGATCATGCCGACCAGGTCGGCATCAATCAGCACTGGCGAATATTGGATCACGGCGCGCGCAATGATGGCACTGTCATGCAGCAGCGCCAGCATCAGTGGCCGCGGCGCTTCGCTCGCATGCAGCAGGCCATAAGCCAGCGCCGCGCGCACCTTGACCGAGGGATCATCGAGAAAGCCGATCAGGGCCGCATAGAGCGCCGCCTGCTCATCGGCCGGGCCGACATGGCTGAGATAGGCCAGCGCCGAAAGATGCGCCGCGCTGCCGCGTTCTTCGCTATCGGGCGATTGGGATAGCGATACGAAGTCCTGATAGGCAACCATTCCACTCTCCGCACTCGGCGGACTTCACTCTAGAAGCGAAGTTTTAAGGAACGGTTCACCATAACGACACGGAAATTACAGCGCCGACTGCACCAGCAGGAACAACTGGTTCAGCCCCGCCAGCAGGGCGGCAAGCACGATCCAGCTGGCCAGCGCCATGGCGAGCACGATCCAGCCACGCGGCAAACCCCGGCCCCACAAGGACTGATTACTGATCGTTGTCCGGCGCATATCGGCCTCCCGGCGTGAGCAACGAGCCCTCGGCTCAAGTCACGCCCCAAGATTAGACGTGGTCTTTGTTAACGCATCCTGCCGCCTGTCCATGGCATTTGCATGGCGCGGCAACAAACCGGCCCTAGCGGGCGTAAAGCTGGGTGAAAAACGCCCCACCCTCGGTTGCAGTTGCCGGCAGGTCTTCGATTTCATTCTTGAACAGGCCGGTAAACGACATGTTGTCCGGTGAAAACCGCGACGGCAGCGGCGGTGGTGCCGGCTGGCTGGCCATTTGCTGGGCCGCGAAAGGCGCATTGACGCCGCCGCCCTCATGCTTGGCCACCAGCACGCGATAGACCTCGCGGATCGTGCGCGGCTGGCCATCGGCATAAAAGATCGCCCGATTGGCGGCAGCCTGCTTGGGAAACAGATTGGCGGCGATCTGGTCGGGGTCCTGCAGCCCGGCCGTGAACATCCGCTCGGCCCCCTGCGCCCCGAGGAAATGGGCAATATAGAGTTCGCCCGCGCTCGGCCGCCGGCCAAACCGCCCGCTCAGATAATCGCCATTGGATTTGGTAAAGGCAGCCGCCAGATCGGCGGCGATTTTCGGATCTTCGCGCAGTTTGAGGATTTCGGCCTTGGCCGCCGGATCGCTGACCACATAATCGCCATCGGCCGTCCGGCGAATGCTGCTGGCAATCTCGCCATAGCCCAGCCGGGGGCCCTCTTCCTTCATCACCTGCAGCCAAGTGCCTTCAAGAAACTGAAACAGCCCTACCGCCGATGAGGTCTGTGCCTTGGCCTGCGGATTGAGGCTGCTTTCGCGCATCGCGGTCTGCAGCAGATAGTCGAAATCCACGCCGTTCCGGTCACCCGCCGCGGTCAGCACATAAGCCAGGCTCTGTGGCACCGATATTGGCTGCACGCCCATCCGACGACTGGTCCCGAAGAATCGTTAATGGCCTATTATGACCACGCCAATCATTAACAGCTTGTTAACCAATTCGCCCAAGGCGTTGCCGGCTGGCTCACGCCTGCCAGCGCGTCGCGATATCGGTCAGCGCCGGGCGCTCGCGATCCTCGATCTTGGTGGTCGGCGTGCCGATCTGCACGAAGCCCACAAAGCGCTCCCCGTCCCGCGCGCCCAGCATGGCGGCAGCCGCCACATCGAACGCATACCAGCGGGTGATCCATGACGCGCCAAAGCCCAGCGCATGCGCGCCGTGGATCAGATTGAGCGCCACATTGCCGGCCGACAGCAACTGCTCGAATTCGGGAACCTTGGGATGCGCCTTGGGTGACGAGATCACCCCAATCGTCAGCGGTGCCGGCAGGAAGCGCTGCCGCTCCACCTCAAGCCCGGCCTCATCCATGGCCGGATTATTGCGCTGCGCGATCTCGGCCAGCTTGTCTCCAGCCTGCCGACGCGCCTCGCCCTCGATGACGATCAGCCGCCACGGCGCGATCTTGCCGTGATCCGGCACCCGCATCCCGATAGTGAGGATTTGCTCAAGCTCATCCGGGTTCGGCCCCGGCTCCTTGAGAAAGGCCATCCCCACCGAGCGACGGGTCAGCAGATAGTCACGCAAAGCAGTATTGGCAGGCATGGCGGGCTCCATTCGGCGTCAGCAATAGCCATATCCGCCGCTCAAGGCCAGAACCTGCAACAAAAACAGTGATCCTGGCCATTCGGTGTTTTCATCGCGCCGGGTCTGTGACACAGCTTTTCCCCAATCGCGGCCTATGACGACATGACCGATTCAGCGACCGGGGAGACCAGATGCGTTTGCGACCGATACTAGCCATCCTGCTCGTGCTGGCCGCCGCTCTGCCTGCCCTCCCGCTGCTAGCCCTGCCCGTCAGCGCGCAGGACGCCGCCACCGAGATGCCGCCGATGCCGCGGCCCCGGCCCGACCGCGACAGCCTGCCCGCCACATCCGCTGCCGAGCCGGGCGTCGCCACCCCCGCGACCGATGCCATCGCTGCGCTGACCTCCGTGCCCCAGCCGGTAACCCTCAGCGCCCGGATCACCCCCGAGGGTGCACCAATCCCTGATGGCCTGGTCTGGCGCGTTTTCGACACCAAGCCCGATGCTAGCGGCGAGCTGGCGCTGGTCGCTAAATCCGATCTCGGCGCCCCAACGCTTGAGCTGCCGCCCGGCGACTATGTGGTTCACGTCGCCTATGGCCGGGCCCAGACCAGCGAGCCGCTCGCGGTGGCGCCCGGCGCCAACGAAAAAACCTTCGTGCTCGACGCTGGCGCACTCCGCCTCAATTCGGCGGTCACCGGCGACATTGCCATTCCTGCTGGCCTGTCGAAATTCGACATCTTCACCAGCGGCGAAGGCGGCGACCGCACCCTGATCGCCGAGGGCCTGGCCCCCAACGACATTGTCACGCTCAATGCCGGCACCTACCACATCGTCTCCTATTTCGGCACGGTGAATGCCGTGGTCCGCGCCGATCTGCGGGTCGAGGCCGGCCAGTTGACCGATGCCACGCTGTATCACCACGCCAGCCAGATCGCCTTCAAGCTGGTCTCCGAAGCCGGCGGCGAGGCCATTGCCGACGTCGAATGGACCGTCAAGACCACCGATGGCGCCACGGTCTTCTCCGAACTCGGTGCCTTCCCCTCGACCGTGCTGTCCGAGGGCGAATATCTGGTGCTCGCCAAGCAGGGCACCCAGGTATTCAACCGTGAGTTCCAGGTCCAGCCCGGCTCGCCCCGCGAGATCGAAGTGCTGACAACGGTTTACTGACGATCACAGATCGCTCCTTGCCTATTGAAGCAAGGCCGGGGATGCCTCAGATTGCCCGCTTCATACCAGCGGGAGAGAACCAACAATGTCGTTCAGCACCACGTCCCGGCGACGCCTGGGCCTTCTGGCCTTTGCGTGCCTGTCCAGCGTCGTCCTGCCAGCCGGAACGGCACTGGCGCAAAAGACCAAGACCAAATCGCCTCCGGCCGTAGAAGCCACCACCGCTCCGGCCCCAGCCGAGATTGCCGTCGATATTCCCAGCATCGACGCCGTCGGCTCCAATGTCGATGAGGCGACTTTGCGCGCCATTTTCAGCGGTAATCTGGTCGACAACGCCGACGCCCTGGCCGGGCTGACGGCAACCAGCATCACCATTCCCGAAATCACCCTCCAATCCACCACCACCATCGATGGCCAAGCCAATGAGGCCAGCGTCACCTTTTCCGATCTGGTGCTGTCCGACATCACCGATGGCATGGCCGCCTCGGTCAGCCTGGCCGGCATGAGTGTGGCGGGCATGGAAGACGCCACCGCCAGCTTCGGCCCGCTTACCGCATCCAGCTTCAACATCGCCGGCGTACTCAGCCTTTACGGTCTGGTGGAAGCCGATGGCTCCACTGAAATCGAAACCATTTACACCGACTTCAATTTCGCCGGCGGCAGCTTCGAAGCCCCCGAGATCAAGTGCAGCATCGGTCCGATGTCCGTTGGCGAGTTCAAGGCCCGGCCCCTGAACTACTCGCTTGCCGAAATCATGGCGCTGGCCGAAACGCTGGAAGCCCAGGACGACGACCCCTCGCCCGAAACGATCGGCACCGCCCTGCGCATGTATGTCGATATTTTCACCGCCTTTGAATCCTCGCCGGCCAAGTTTGGCGGCATCGACTGCGCGGGCACCGACGACGCCGGGCAGCCAATGAAATTTGCCATCGCCGGCATGACCATGGGCGGCATGAGCCCCGGCATCTATCCGGCAATCAGCATGGATGGCCTGGACATCACCGTCGAAGACGACGGCACCGTGCAGGTCGGCAATATGACCATCAAGGAAATGGACCTCACTGGCCCGATCGCCACCATCGAAGCGGCGCCCGCCGCGCTTGATGAAGCCTGGTTCACCGCCAATGCCCGCGCCCTCGTCCCCGCCTTTGGCGGCTTCTCCTTCAGCGACGTCCTCGTCGACGTTCCCGATAGCGAGGACATCGGCGCCCGGATCAAGGCCAGCATCGGCGCTTTCGACCTGTCCTTGAGCGACTATTTCAATGGCGTTCCCACCGCCATGGTGCTGAGCGCCAGCAACATCATCGCCGAACTGCCGACCGATACCGACGATGAGCAGATCCAGCAGCTGATCGCGCTGGGCGTCACCAGCGTCGACGCCGGCTTCAAGATCGATACCGCCTGGAACGCCGCCGACGACACCATCGCCCTCAATGAGTTCTCCGTCAGCGGCGTTGACCTGGCCACGATCAACCTGGCCGGCACGCTCACCAACGCGACCGCGGCGCTGTTCGATCTGGACGAGGATGCGGCGCTGGCCGCTGCCATGGGCCTGGCCATCAGCCATCTCAAGCTCGACATCACCGATACCGGTCTCTCCGACATCATCATGGCCAGCGTCGCCGCCGAACAGGGGAGCGACCCCGCCGCCATGCGCCCGGTCTTCGCCGGTCTGGCTCAGGGCACGGTGATCAGCCTGCTGGCCGGCGCTGCCGAAGCCCAGAAGGTGGGCGCCGCGCTCAATAGCTTCGTCAGCGGCACCGCCAAATATCTCAGCATCGAAATGACTGCCAAACAGGCGCCGGGGCTGGGTCTGATGGACTTCATTGCCGCCGAAGACGATCCAACCGCGCTGATCGGCAAGGTCACCATCGACGCCACTGCCAAATAATCTTGCAAGGGCCGCTTCACAGCGGCCCTTATTCTTCCCGGCTAGCGATCAGCGCCATAATGGCTTTGGAACCAGTCGAAAAAGCGCGCCACGCCCGTCTCGACCGAGGTTTCCGGCATCTCGCCGATCAGCGCCCGCAGCAGCCGCGTATCGGACTGTGTCGCCACCACATCGCCCGGCTGCATCGGCAGCATATTGAGCTGCGCCTTGCGCCCCGCCGCCCGCTCCATCGCCCCGATGAAATCGATCAGTTCGGTCGGCCGCCCACCGGCAATATTGACGCTGCGAAACGGCGCCACCGCCGACAGACTGTCATGCGCCACCGGCTTGCCCAGTTCGGGCGGCAGCTCCATCAGCTTGCCGATGGCCGCGACCAGATCATCGACATAGGTGAAATCCCGCCGCATCTGGCCAAAGCCATAAACATCGATCGGCCGCCCCGCCATGATCGCCGAGGCAAACTTGATCGCCGCCATATCGGGGCGTCCCCATGGCCCATACACTGTGAAGAAGCGCACGCAAGTGGCTGGAATACCGAACAGATGGGCATAGGAATGCACCATCGCCTCGCCCGATTTCTTGGTCGCCGCATAGAGCGACATCGGCGCGTCGGCCCGGTCAGTTTCGGCAAACGGCAGCTTGGTATTGCCCCCATAGACCGAACTGGTCGAGGCAAAGATCAGATGCCTGGGCTGATGCGCGCGCAGCGCCTCCAGCAGATTGGCCGTGCCCACCACATTGGACTGGATATAGCTCTGCGGATGCTCGAGGCTGTAGCGCACCCCCGGCTGTGCCGCCAGATGCACCACGATCTCGGCCTCGCTGGCCGCCACCGCCTGCTTTAGCCGCGCCGCATCCTCCAGCATCGCCTCGACGGCGGTAAAGCCCGGCGCCTCGGCCAGCAACGCCAGCCGCGCCCGCTTCAGCGCCGGATCGTAGTAATTCGTGACCCCGTCATAACCGGTCACAGAATGCCCCGCCGCCAGCAAATGCCGCGCCAGATGAAAGCCGATAAAGCCGGCCGTGCCGGTCACGAATATGTTCATGCTGCGCCTCACTCGGCGGCGTCAGCGATGACGCCTTGGCCCGCCCCGCCATTGGGCCGGCCGATGCTGGTATAGGCGAAGCCGTGTTTGGCGACTTCGTCATGCCGATAGATATTGCGCAGATCAATGAGCACGGGCGACTTCATCAACTCCTTCAGCCGCGCCAGATCGAGCGAGCGGAACTCGTTCCACTCGGTGATCAGCACCAGCGCAGCGGCACCGACCGCAACGTCATAGGCACTCTCGCCGAATTCGACATGCTCCAGGATTTGCCGCGCTGCCTGCATACCTTGTGGATCATAGGCCACAATGCGCGCCCCCCGATCAGCCAGCCCGGTGATGATATCGATCGACGGCGCCTCGCGCATGTCATCGGTATTGGGCTTAAACGTCAGGCCGAGCACCCCGATGGTCTTGCCCCGCACATCGCCGCCACAGGCCGCGATGATCTTGCGCGACATGGCGCGCTTGCGCTGCGAATTGATCGCCACCGTGGTTTCCACCAGCCGCAACGGGCTGTCGAAATCCTGGCCGATCTTGACCAGCGCCGAGGTGTCCTTGGGAAAGCACGAGCCCCCATAGCCCGGCCCGGCATGCAGGAACTTGGCGCCGATCCGGTTATCCAGCCCCATGCCGCGCGCCACCTGCTGCACGTCGGCGCCGGTGGCCTCGCACAAATCGGCAATTTCGTTGATGAAGGTGATCTTCATCGCCAGAAACGCATTGGCCGCATATTTGGTCAGTTCCGCCGTCCGCCGGTCGGTGAACAGCAGCGGCGCCTGATTGAGATAGAGCGGGCGATAGACCTCCGCCATCACGGCGCGCGCCCGTTCGTCCTCCAGCCCGATCACGATGCGGTCGGGACGCTTGAAGTCCTCGATGGCCGCGCCCTCGCGCAAAAATTCCGGATTGGAAACCACCGCAACATCGGCAGCGGGATTGGTCGTGGCAATGATGCGCGCCACCTCGTCGCCGGTGCCCACCGGCACCGTGGATTTGGTCGCCACCACGGTAAAGCCCTCGACCGTCACGGCAAGCTCCCGCGCCACCGCGTAAACATAGCTCAAATCGGCATGGCCATCGCCGCGTCGCGAGGGGGTGCCGACGGCGATGAACACCACTTCCGCCCCGGGCACGGCCCGCTGCATCTCGGTCGTGAACGACAACCGCCCCGCATCGATATTGGCCTTCACCAATTCTCCAAGGCCGGGCTCATAAATCGGGATTTCGCCACGCCCCAGGGCATCGATCTTGCTTTGATCCTTGTCGACGCACACCACGTCATGGCCAAAATCGGCGAGACAGACGCCTGTCACCAGTCCAACATAGCCTGACCCAATGATGGCAATCTTCATGGCGACGACCTCCCAATACAGTCGACAGGATAACAACGCTCAGCGCAGAAGTCGCTCCCGACTTTGCTCGTCGACCGCAGATCTATCGGCATGATGAATTGCCCGTCGAGCAGCAGTCCCGCTGCCGTCACTCGCTGTCAGATGGCGTACCGCGCATTTTCTTGACGTCCGACCGCACCGATTTGGCCACCAGCCGCCGGCGTTTGGAGGCCAGCGTCGGGCGGGTGGCGACGCGGAATTTGGGCACCACCGCCCCCTCCTGCAACAGCGCCACCAGCCGCGCCTGCGCATCGGCCCGGTTCATTGGCTGGTCGCGGTGCGAATTGGCGGTGATCACCAGCACGCCGGCCTTGCTCAGCCGCTTGCCGGCCAGCGCGGCGACGCGCCGCTTCATCGCCTCGGGAATATTGGGGGAATTGACCAGGTCGAAGCGCAGTTGCACCGCGCTCGACACCTTGTTGACATTCTGCCCGCCCGGCCCGGCCGAGCGCACGAACGTTTCCTCCAGCTCGGACACGTCAATGGAAATGCGCGGGGTAATGACGATTGGGTCAGCCATGCCCCGCTCCTGCTAGCTTCTGAGACGTCCGGCGAAGATAATCTCACCTTCGTGGATGGTCAGGCCCTTGATGGTTGCCCGGTATTTGCCCGGCAGACCTTCGGCGGGCACGACCCAGCCCTTCTTGAGCATACCGGCGAACACCTTTTCGCCGATATCCTTGAAGTCGCCGGGGCCCATGGCATTGTCCTCACCCAGATGGGTGAGGGCTTTGATTTCGCGATTGGAAGGACGTTGCGGCACGGCTCAGGCCACCTTGGCCTTGAGGTCGGGCGGGGTCGCTTCGGCCATGAGCGCCACCAGGGCATCCATGAACGGCTCGACCTTCTGCCCCTCGGTGCCAAGACGGCGCACCGACACGGTGCCCTCCTCGGCCTCGCGCTTGCCGACGACGAACATCAGCGGCGTCTTGCCGACCGAATGCTCGCGCACCTTGTAGTTGATCTTCTCGTTGCGCATGTCGAGTTCGGCGCGGATACCGGCCGCCTTGAGCTGGGCGACCAGCTTGCCGGCATAGTCATCCGCCTCGGAGACGATGGTCGCGACCACGACCTGGGTCGGGGCCAGCCACATCGGCATCTTGCCGGCATAGTTCTCAATCATCATGCCGATGAAGCGTTCCAGCGACCCCAGGATCGCCCGGTGCAGCATCACCGCATACTGGCGCGAGCCGTCTTCCGCGACATAGGTCGCATCCAGCCGCTCGGGCAGCACGTAGTCGAGCTGCAGCGTTCCCACCTGCCAGGAACGGCCAATGGCGTCCTTGAGGTGGAATTCCAGCTTGGGTGCATAGAACGCGCCCTCGCCCTCGGCAATCTCGAAGTTATAGCCGGTGGCGCGCAGCGCATCGCCCAGCGCCTTTTCCGCCGCATCCCAGCGCTCGATGGTGCCGCCAAAATTTTCCGGGCGGGTCGCCAGTTTGATGACCACATTGTCGAAGCCCATATGGGCATAGACCGAATACAGCAGATGCACGAAATGCTCGGTCTCGGACTGGATCTGGTCCTCGCGGCAGAAGATATGCGCGTCGTCCTGGGTCATCTGGCGCACGCGCATCAGCCCATGCAGCGCGCCATGCGCTTCATTGCGGTGGCAGCAACCAAATTCTGCCATCCGCAGAGGCAGATCGCGGTAAGATTTAATGCCCTGATTGAAGATCTGGATATGGGCTGGGCAGTTCATCGGCTTGAGCGCCATCAGGTCGCCCTTGCCGCTCAGCACCGGACCTTCTTCTTCCGTCCCCGGCACTTCGTCCGGCACCACGAACATGTTTTCGCGATACTTGCCCCAGTGGCCCGAGGCCTCCCAGAACTTGGAGCTCATCAGCTGCGGGGTTTTCACCTCGACATAGCCCGACGAATTCAACCGGCGACGGATATAGGTCTCCATCTGGTTGTACAGCACATAGCCCTTGGCGTGCCAGAACACCGACCCCTGCGCTTCCGGCTGGAAGTGATAGAGGTCCATTTCCTGGCCGATCTTGCGATGGTCGCGCTTTTCGGCTTCGGCCACCATATGCAGATACGCGTCCAGCTCTTCGCGCGTGGCGAAGGCCGTGCCGTAAATGCGGCTCAGCACCGGATTATTGCTGTCGCCGCGCCAATAGGCGCCGGCCACCTTGGTCAGCTTGAACGCAGCGCCGACATCCTTGACCGAGCGCATATGCGGGCCACGGCACAGATCGATCCACTGGCCCTGCTTATACATCTTGAGCGATTGGTCAGCCGGAATCGCATCGACCAGCTCCACCTTGAAATTCTCGCCACGCGCGGCAAAAAATTCCTTGGCCTGGTCGCGGCTCCAGATTTCCTTGGTGAAGGCGGCGCCACGATCGATGATCTCAGCCATCTTCTTTTCGATGGCGGGGAAATCTTCCTCGGAGAAGGGCTCGTCGCGCTTGAAGTCGTAATAAAAACCGTTCTCGATCACCGGACCGATAGTGACCTGCGTCGTCGGCCACAGTTCCTGCACCGCTTCGGCCAGCACGTGCGCCGCATCGTGGCGGATCAGCTCCAGCGCATCCTTGGAGCCGCTGTCGCGCGTCACGAATTCAATTTTGCCGTCGGTCTCCAGCGCATCGCTAAGATCGCTGAGCACACCGTTCCAGCGCATGGCCACGGTCTTCTTGGCCAGGCTCTTGGAGATGCCTTCGACGATGGTGGTCCCAGTGGTGCCACGCGCATAGTCGCGAGCTGCACCGTCGGGAAACGTCACCTTGATCGTCATTTTTTAGCACTCCAAAATCGGCCAGAAGCGGCCAAGCGGCTTGTCTAGCACGCTTTCCGCGCAATTCCAGCCGCTCTGGGCTGCAAAAAGGTGACGCCATAACGCGAAAGCCGCAGTCGACACCCTCCCCCTTGCGGGGAGGGATCAAGGGTGGGGGTAGTTTGGCCCCAATCATCGGGGCTCTCGCCCCCCCTCCTAGCCTCCCTCGTCAAGGGGGAGGTATCCTCCGGTGGGTGGGCCTACTTCCACCGCCCATAACGCCACGGCCGATACCACCGCGCCACCGCCGGCAGCGCCTCGGGCACCGGATCATAGCCATGCGTCCCGCCCGGTCGACAGCGCACAATCCGCGCCAATCCCATCCAACCGCCCGGCCAGAAGCCGAATTTCCAGATCGCGTTGCCGGTATATTCCGAGCAGCTCGGCGCATGCCGGCAGTTCCGCCCGATAAACGCCGAGATCGTATAGCGGTAGAGCGTGATCAGCCCCACCGCGACAAATTTGAACGGCAGATCCACCACCTGCCAGAACAGCGCAATGACTCGATCCATCAGCGAACCGCCGCAACCGATTCTGCGGATTCGATTTTTTCCAGCGCCTCAACCACCGCATCAAACACCAGCAGCGTCGACATATGCCGCGCCCGATAGTCGCGCACCGGCTCCAGAAACCGCAGATCGTCCCATTTTCCCGTCGGCGGCGGTCCATCCTGCTTGAGCATGGCGTGCATCTGCTCGCGCAGCTGGCGAAACTCGCCCACCGGTGTGCCGACAATCTCGCGCGCCACCACCGCCGCCGAGGTCTGCCCCAGCGCACAGGCCGACACTTCGTGGCCATAGGCAGCGATAATCCCGTCCCGCACCACCAGGTCGACATCGATGGCCGAACCGCAGACCCGGCTCACCTTGCGCGCACTGGCACCGGGCTCCGCCAGACGTCCCGGCGAACGGGCATTTCCGGCCAGATCGAGGATCTTCTGGGAATAGAGATCGCTTAGTTCCATAAAACGCACAATTCTGTTTCTTGTCGGCCTCGCCTCGGCCCCTTATATAGGGGCTCCAGAGCGGGCCGCCACGCACAGTAACACGGCCTTGAGGAACCAATCCACGCTTGGCGCATCCAATGCGCATGAGAGCGAAAAGGAACCGCCAATGGACGCCCGCGTCAACCCGCTGAACGGCTTGCCCGTCGAGACCACCACGCCCCGCCGGCCCAGCCAGGCCGAGGCCGAGGCCGCAGTGCGCACCTTGATCGCCTGGGCCGGTGACGATCCGAGCCGCGAGGGCCTGCTGGAGACCCCCGCCCGCGTCGCTCGCGCCTATGGCGAATTCTATGCCGGCTACGAGCAGGACGCCGAAACCGTGCTGTCCAAGACCTTCAAGGAAGTCGGCGGCTACGACGATATCGTGCTGATCAAGGACATCCCGTTCAGCTCGCATTGCGAGCATCACATGGTGCCCTTCGTCGGCAAGGCGCATATCGCCTATCTGCCCCATGATGGCGTGGTCGGTCTGTCCAAGCTGGCGCGGCTGGTGGAAGTCTTCGCCCGGCGCCTGCAGACCCAGGAAAACCTCACCGCGCAGATCGTCGACTCGATCAATGAGCATCTGGGTCCGCGCGGCGCGGCGGTGCTGCTCGAAGCCGAGCATATGTGCATGTCGATGCGCGGTGTGCATTCGCACGGCGCCTCCACCATCACCCATCGCTTCACCGGCGTCTTTGCCGAGGACCGGGTGGAACAGGATCGCTTCTTTGCCCTGATCGGCAAGCGCTGACTGGATCAACGCAGCGGCTGGGGCTAAAAGGCGGCATGACCCTGACCTTCACCGACCCAGCCGCCCTCACCCACGACCAGCTTGAAGAAGGCACTGCCTTCGCACCGCGCTTTGACGCGGCCGGCCTCGTCACCGTGGTGACCATTGAAGCCGGCAGCAATGACGTGCTGATGCTGGCGCATATGAACGCCGAAGCGCTATCGCTGACGCTGGAGACTGGCATCGCCCATTACTGGTCGCGCTCGCGCGGCAAGCTCTGGAAAAAGGGCGAAACTTCCGGCGAACTCCAGCAAGTGGTCGAACTCCGCACAGACTGCGACCAGGACGCCATCGTGATGCTGGTCAACCAGACCGGCCGCGGCGCCGCCTGCCATACCGGCCGCAAAACCTGCTTCTACCGCCGCACGGTGACCGTAGATGGGACCGTGATACTCGAAGATCGCGGCCTGCCGAAGCTGTTCGACCCGGCTGACGTTTACAAGAGCTGAGGCCCTCCTCAGCTCTCCCGCTCGAACAGCCCCACCATCATGATGCCGGCGAAAAACCCGCCCAGATGCGCCTGCCAGGCCACGGCCATCTCCACGCCGGTCACCAGCGGCAGCAGCGGCACGGCGGCATTCAGCACGATCCAGATCAGCGTAAAAAATCGCGCCCGGCTGTCGCGCCACAGCTCGCCAAACGAGGCCAGCCGGCGCCCGACCACCCTGCGCTCGCCGGTATCGGGATTCGTCGCCACGATCACCGGCTGGAAGATGAAGCGAATCGCCGCGCCGGTCAGCCCGGCCACGCCACCAGAGGCGCCGATCAGGTAAGAGCCTGAATACAGCGTTGTCGCCGCGAACAGGGCCGCCCCGGCCGCCGCCGAAATAAAGAAAATCGCCAGCATCGGCCCTGCCCCGTAACGCCGCGCCACCGGCGTCGCGAAAATCGCGAACCAGGCGACATTGACCAGCAGATGCTCCCACCCGCCATGCAGCAGGGCATGGGTGAACGGCGTCCAGATCAGCGGCACCGCCAGCGCCAGATCCTCCGCTGCCGCCAGGATGCGCAGCGGCTGGAAGGCGAACCAGAACACCAGCTGCAGCTGCCCGGCAGGGTTAAGAATCAGGGTTGCCGCCAGGTGAACAGCCACCAGCAGGCCAATCACCGCTGTTACCGCTCCCGGCAGCAGGAATACCGGCTCGCGCCCCGGCCCTTGGGGATTTGCTGGTACCCGGTCTTGTTCATTCATCACTTCGCTCCGACTCGCCGACGCCCTGCGCCTTACACTCTTCTTTTCCACACCGGCCCGCCGCCGTTAACCTTAACTATCCTTTAAGAGCGCTTTTGCCTTCCCGTTTTGCCAATGTCTGATTTGCGGCGGCCGCGTTCCAACCAGGAGCGACCGCGAGGGTTGGCGGGTCAGACACTATGCAAAAGACGAGCACCAGAACGCTCTACGATTACTGGAACTCCATTCGGGGCGCCCGCAGCGCACCCGACCGCAAGGATATCGACCCCACGCGCATCCGCGAGGCCCTGGCCAACACCTTCATTCTCGAACTCGACGAGAGCGAGAAATTCTCCTTCCGCCTCGCCGGCAGCCATCTGTGCACCAGCTATTGCCGCGAACTCAAGGGCCGTTCGTTCTCGGGACTGTGGCATGAGCGCGACAACGATGCGATGGAAACCCTGATCCGCGCCGTCACCGAGGATCATGCCGTCGCGCTGGTAACCTTCCAGGGCAGCACCGCCGTGCACACCAAGGTCACCTTCGAAACCATCCTGATGCCGCTGCGCCACAATGGCTCGACCCACACCCGCCTGCTCGGCGCCATGACCGCGCTGGACGAGCCCTATTGGCTCGGCGTGCAGCCCATCATGGAGCAGCGCATCACCGGCCTGCGCCTGATCTGGCCCGACGATGTCGCGTTTGAGGATTCGGTGCGCGAAGTCGCCACCAATGTCGGCAGCGACCTGGCGTTTTCCAGTGCCAACGCCCCGGCAGCGATTCCCGCCGTGGTCTATGGCCGCTCCGCCCGCCGCTATGCCCACCTCGCGGTGATCGATGGCGGCCGACAGTAAGTATTTCCTCTAGTTAATAGGCACAATTTGCGCCGCTTTGGTGTGCGCAAATCCACGGATGGCAATACTTTGCGTTAACCAAGACCGGTTAGCTTGTTGTGGAAACACAATAGGCTGCATTGGTCAGGCGAATGCTCAGCGACGACCTTCCTTCCCCGCAATTCATTGCCCCGATCCGCACCCGTGCCGAGTCGAGCAGGTATCAGCGCGTGCAGGTTTCTGTGCTCGGCCGCTACATGCTGGCCGACCGGCGCGAGTTTCCATGCCAGATTCTGGAGATGTCGCCCGGCGATGCCGTGGTGATCGCGCCGGTGGCCGGCGTGGCGGGCGAAAAGGTCATTGCCTATGTCGACCATATCGGTCGCATCGAAGGCACCCTGCTCAATCAGATGGAAGGCGGCTTCCTGATGGATATAGCCGCCTCGCCGCGCAAGCGCGACAAGATGGCGGCCCAGCTGACCTGGCTGGCCAATAAGGACATCCTCAACCTGCCCGAGGATCGCCGCCACGAACGCGTGGTGCCCGATATCCGCCATTCCACCGTCGTGCTCGACGATGGCCGGCGCTACAATTGCAAGATCATCGACATTTCCCTGTCCGGCGCCGCCATCGAACTCGATGTCCGCCCGGCCATGGGCACGCCGGTCACCCTGGGCCGCATGCGCGCCCGGGTCGTCCGCCATTTCCAGAATGGCGTGGCGGTCGAGTTCGCCTCCGCCCAGGAAATGCTGACCGTCATCCAGCAGAATCTGCGCATGAACTGACGCCACGCGCAGCCGTGAGTGGTGCGGTCGCGCCAACCTGTTTATGCTGCCATCATGACCGCAAGCCTGCTTCGCGCCTCGTCACTGGCGACCATCGCCGCCACCCTGCTTTCGTTTGGCTCCCCCCAGGGCGCCTTTGCCGACGGCCGTGGCGACTGGAACGGCTACGCCTGGCAGCAGATCAAGGTCGCCAGCTGCGCCGCCGTGGGGACCACGCTGGCTTGCCCGCCCTACCACCAGAAATGGGACTGGAAGCGCGACCAGTGGGTCGACATCGCCATCACGCTCGATCTCGCCACCGGCACGCTCCGCCTCACCCAGCAGCTCACCGATAATGATCCGCGTGACGATGACCATGTCTGCGTCACCGCGCTGGCGGTCGATGACGGTGGCCGGGACGTGGTTGCCCACCATCAGAACTGGCATATGAAATCGGGCACCACGCGCGAGGCCGCCTTCAGCTACGCCAGCGACCAACTGGCCAGCGTCACCGCCATCCATATCGGCTCCAAGCAATGCCGTGACGGCGCAAATCAGGACGACGCGCTCTATGCCCGTGTCCTCGCTGGAATCCCTTCCTGAGCCCCAGCAGCCAAGCCCTTGGCCTGCATGGTTAATTCTTCCAAAATACAATCGATAAAACACGCATAAAAACTGCGTGGTAGTTTTCGGACCGGCGCAAGTCGGCCCCCCTAACGTGGTCTCCATCAGGGAGATCACACAAATGCACACCAACAAAAAGGCACTGGGAGCCGCGCTTATCGGGGCCTTTATGGCACTCGCTGCGCTCACCGGTTCGGCACAGGCGCTCGACGTCACCAACGTCGCCTTCGTGCAGACCGCTGGCGGCACCACCAGCATCCCCGTTGGCCATGCCGAATTCTGCGCCAGCCGTCCCGACGAATGCCGCGCCAATCCCAATCCGGTGACCGCAGTGTCGCTGAACGAGGGCCTCTGGCAGCAGCTGCTCAACGTCAATGCCGGCGTCAACCAGAGCGTTGTCCCGGTCACCGACCAGGACCTCTATCAGGTCGCCGAATTCTGGACCTATCCGAACGGCTATGGCGATTGTGAAGATTATGCCCTGGCCAAGCGCCGCGAGCTGATCAATGCCGGCTGGCCTGCCAGCACGCTGCTGATGGCCGTGGTCAAGCAGGCCAATGGCGAAGGTCATGCCGTACTGATGGTCCGCACCGATCGCGGTGACCTCGTGCTCGACAACCAGGTCGGCTCGATCGACCTGTGGCACAGCACGCCCTACCAGTACATCAAGCGCCAGTCGCAGGCCGATTCCGGCAAATGGGTCGACATGATCGACAACCGCGAGATCGTCGTGGCCACGGCAGCCATCAACTAGCGCCAACCGCGGAGCGAAGGAATCCAGGGCAGGCCGAGTCGAAAATGGCGGCCTTCGAGAACCGGAGCGGAGCGTACATCGGTACGTGAGCACCGGAAGCGCAGTAGGCCGGTATTTGCAGACCGGCCTCCCCTGGATACCGAGCTCTGAGAGTTTCCAGACCCCGCCCCAAGCCTATCCCTGATAGGGGTCTGATGAATGAGGCCAGCTTCGCAATCCGAAGCTGGCCTCATTGCTTTGGCCTTGCGCCATAGTCGGGTGACGTCCGACGGCGCATTGGGCCAGCAGCGTTCCTGGGAAACGGCCGCTTAGAAACGGATGGCGACGTAGGCGCCGACGAATAACAGCCCGGTGACGAAGGCCCAGCCAAAGGCCACTACCGCCGAAACCAGCGCCGAAGTCATGGAAATGGTGCCGTCCTCTTCATGCTGCCAGCCCAGCTGCAGCATGATGTAAGGGCCGCAGATGAAGCTCATCGCCAGATTGCCCATGGAGGTGACGAAACTCCGGCCATCATAGCGCAACATCGCCTGTTGCCTTGCGAGCCACTGGTAAAGATGGGTCCCCGCCCCCGCCACGCAGAGACCAACGCCAATCAGAAAACCCGCCAGCAGCAATTCCTTGGTCATGCCCATCATCCCCGCTGCCGATATCCAGACGCATTACGCGCCCTTATTAACCGTTCATTAAGCATATTGGCCGCTTGATGACCTGTCACGTCCCCTCGGCGAAACTGGTTAATGCTGGAGATGAGTTCGCAATCGGCCCTGGCCGACCGCCATCAGGCCCGCGCGTCGCTTGCCTATAACCTCGCCGGTATCGGCGTTCTGGTGCTACTGCTGGCGGTGGGATCGGCCTATCTGATCGACCAGCTCGGCCGCGCCAACGCCGCGACAGCCCCCTCGCTCACCGATCCAGATCCGATTGTGCAGACGCTGTCGGGGCATGAATTATCCATCCCTACCGCCTGGTTCCGCTATGGCGAACAATTGCGCGACGGCTTCACCAGCCAGATCGACCTGCGCATCCAGTTCGCCCCCGACGCGGCGCGCCCGGCGCTGCCGGTCGACATCACCCTGCTGCCGCGCAGCCGCGCCCGCACCAGCGCCAGCCTGCTCGACAGTGTCTATCTGCACCAGTTCGGCCCGGACATGCTCAGCGGCGTCCCCGGCCTCGTCGGCAAGCCGATGCAGTCCGGCAACGGCTATGCTGGCGAAAGCGTCTGGTATGACGCGATCGCTCCCAATCCGTTCGTGGCGAAATGTCTTGAGCCGGTTGCGACCGACGGCGCCGCGCAATGCGTCCGCACCGTCTATCTCTCCAGCGGCATCGCGGCGATCTACACCTTCGACGCCGCCATCCTGCAATCCTGGCGTCAGTTCGATAGTGAAATGGAACGCTGGCTGGCGCCCATCGGCGCCTGGTAGCCAGGGCGCTTAAGCACAAAAAACGCGGTGTCATCCCGGCCTTGAGCCGGGACCCATCCTGAGATGGCTTCAACGGCATGATCTGGGGATGGGCCCCGGCTCAAGGGCCGGGGTGACATCGTGGTGGTACCGCCAGATGATGGCGGCAAAATCTGGCTTACTCGACGTCTTCCAGATCGATATCGAGGATCGACATGTTGAAGATGTAGGACTTGTCGCCGTCCTCGTCGTCGGCATGGATCAGCCCGATCGATTCATCCCCAATGAACACCTCGACGGAATCGTTGAGCTTATGGCGCGGACGCACGTCGATATTCTTGTTGTTGAACTTCAGCTGCAGGAACTTCTGCAGTTTGATGATCTCGGGATGGTTCACTGTCGATGTCCTGCTGATTTGCGTTGAGCCGGCAATCTAGTCACCCTCGCCCCGCATACAACCCCTGAACGATGGCATTTTAACGGTGACAACCGCCAGCCCGGGCTTGCCCGCTTGCGAAGCCAACCGGGTCAGGGCGAGCCGAAAATGAGCCTACTCTAAAGTACGTGAGCACCGAAAGCGCAGAAGCCGGCCATTTGCAGGCCGTCCTCACTCAGTTGGCGAAGCCACATCATACACCAGCACCATCTGGTCCATCACCAGTGCCGGCTGCGCACAGCCCGCTTCGCCGATGACCTTGGCCGGAACGCCGGCCACCGTCACCCGCGGCGGCACTTCCTTGAGCACCACCGAACCGGCCCCGATGCGCGAGCACTCGCCGATGATGATATTGCCCAGCACCTTGGCCCCGGCCCCGATCAGCACGCCATTGCCGATCTTGGGGTGGCGGTCCTGATCCGATTTGCCGGTGCCGCCCAGCGTCACATTCTGCAGCATCGACACATTGTCGCCGACCACCGCCGTCTCGCCGATCACCAGCCCGGTGCCGTGATCGAGCATGATGCCCCGACCGATCCGGACCGCCGGATTGATATCGACCTGGAACACCTGGCTGGCGCGGCTCTGCAGATAGAGCGCGAAATCCCGCCGCCCGGCCTTGAACATGGCATGGGCAAAGCGATGCGTCTGGATCGCCTGATAGCCCTTGAAGAACAGCAGCGGCTCGATCGCCCGATGGCAGGCCGGGTCGCGTTCCAGCGTTGCCGCCAGATCCGCCCGCGCAAAATCCCCGATTTCGGGAGCGTCGATCAGCGTCTCGGCAAAGGCCTGCCGAATGAGGTCGGCGGAGACGTCGTCGTGATCGAGTCGCGCCGCCAGACGATGCGCCAGCGCCGCTTCGAAACTGTCGTGATTGAGAATCGCGGAAACCGCCATACCGGCCAGCGACGGTTCATCCGCCACGATCTGGCGCGCGCCAGCCCGCACCGCATCCCAGACGGGATCGAGCGACTTGATTTCCAGTGACTTCTTGACGCTCGTGGACATGGTGCGTCTCCGCTTCATCGACAAACACCGATATAAGCCATGTGATGCTCCAAGACAAAGCCTTGACGCATTATTTGCGTTATTTTTGCCTCTAGGCAGCGAATGTCCTGCTCAGAAACGCCAATGCGGCGGTCTTGAACGCCTTGTCGCCGGTGGCCCGCATATGGTCGCGCTTGGGAATGACGAAGGCTTCGGCCTGCGGCATGAGCTCGGCCAGCGGCTCGGGCGCTCCGGCCATCACGTCGGCCTCGCCGACCGCCACGAGCACCGGCACCGCGATGCGCCGCACATCCGCCCGCGCCATCGGCTGGCGCGAGGTTTCCATGCAGGCGGCCAGCGCCTCCCGGTCAGCGCCGGTATGGTCGGCAAAAATGCGGAACTGGCGGGCCGTGGGATGGGTCAGCCCCTCCAGCGACGGCGCCAGCAGCCCGGCGATAATGTCATTGCTGTCGCTCAGCCCGTTGAGCAGATTCATCCCCATGCCGCCGAAAATGGCGCAGGCAACCCGCTCCTCATGCTCGAACGCCATGAAGGCAGCGATTCGCGCGCCCATCGAATAGCCCAGCACCGCCGCCCGTTCGATTCCCAGATGATCGAGCAAGGCCACGGCGTCATTCGCCATGTCGCGGGGATAGTAGCGCTCCGGATCATAGGGCTTGTCCGATCCGCCATGTCCGCGATTGTCCAGCACGACGGCGCGGTAGCCGGCATCGACCAGCGTCTCGACCCAGCCGGTGTCGATCCAGTTGACCTTGCCGCTGGAGGCGAAGCCATGGATGCACAACACCGGCGTCCCCTCGCCAAACGATTCATAGGCCAGCGTCAAACCGTCGGACTGAAAAACGGGCAATTTCGAAAATCCTGTTGCTAGGCAGCAAACCACCAGAAAATCACAAGAAAGCTGACAGAAAACTGCCAGCCTGCTTGCAGCATGCTGCAAGTTCCCGATCGGGTTTTGAACCTTCCAATCGCCCCGTCCTTGGCATATGGTCCGGCAAAATCAAACAGGTCTTTTCTCCATGGCTCACGGCACCACGCCCCATTTCCACAACACCGAAGGTCTCCGCCAGATCGAGGTCGGGTCCAAGGAATTTAAGTGCGTCGGCGCCCTGCCCCCGTTTGACCATCCCCATATCTATATCGACATGGGCAAGGACAATGAGGCGGTTTGCCCTTATTGTTCAACGCATTACGTGTTCAATTCGCGTCTGGCCGCCGGCACCGCCAACCCGCTTTCCGCCCTGTTCCACGACGCCGCTTAAGTCCGGGCCATGCCCGGCAAAGGCCGCACTTTCTATATTGCCGGCGCTGGTATCGCCGGGCTGACGCTCGCCCTGACGCTCGCCAAATTCGGCGCGAAAGTCGTGGTACTGGAGCGCAGCGCAACTCTCTCCGAATTCGGCGCCGGCCTGCAGATCAGCCCCAATGCCCGCCGCATTCTCGACCGCCTCGGCCTCGAAAAAGCCCTTACCGCCCAAAGCCTTGAGCCGGTCGGCATCGACATCATCCCCTACCGCCGCCACACTCCGCTGGTGACGCTGGAACTGGGCGATATCATCCGCGAACGCTTCGGCGCCCCCTATGCCGTGATGCACCGCGCCGACCTCGCCGACATCCTCCACACAGCCTGCCGGCGCTTCGCCAATATCGACATCCTGTTCGGCGTTCGGTCCTGGGACGTGGTGTCGCATGCAAGCGGCGTCACCATCTCGATCAACGAAGCCAATGGCCAGACCCGCAATGGCCGCGGCCACGCTTTCATCGGTGCCGATGGTGTCCACTCCCACACCCGCATCGCCCTGCTCGGCGGCCCAGCGGCGCAGTACCGCCAGCGCGTCGCCTGGCGGACGCTGCTGCCCTTCGACTTCGTCGCCGGACAGCTCGCGCTGGACCGGGTTTCCGTGCTGTTCGGCCCCGCCTACCACATGGTCTGCTATCCCCTGCCGCACCGTCGGCAGGTCAATCTGGCGCTATTCGCCAAGGTCCCGCAGGCCACCGCCGACCTCGGCACCAGCCCCATGCTGCCGGGCGCACCCAACCACAGCCCACGCATCGACGTATTGCTCTCCGCCGCCGGAGACAGCTGGACTCCCTGGCCGCTCTACACCGTGGACGCTCCCAAATGGCATGAAGGCAATGTCGGCATCATTGGCGACGCGGCCCATGCCATGGTGCCATTCCAGGCCCAGGGCGCGGCCATGGGCATCGAAGATGCGGCCGTTCTGGCGCCCCTACTGGTGGCAGAGCCAAGCGCCGCGACAGCCTTCGAGAAATACGAGCAGATCCGCCGCCGCCGCGTCACCCGCGTGGCCCGGATCTCCGCCAGCAATGGCCGCATTTTCCACCTGCCCTGGCCCTTGAGCAGCGCCCGCAATCTGGTGATTGCGGCTGGGGGGCCCCGTGCTCATCTGCGCCGGCTGGCCTGGCTTTACGGTCACGACGCCCAGCCGCCGGCTGCGGCCAAACCCGGTTCGCATTGACCCCGTTCGAGCGCCTTTGGCGCATTCCGATGGAACCTTGCCCCACCCTCCGGCCTTGCGTTGGAAGGTCCGCCTGTGTCAACTGCCCGGCATCATTGAGCCCGGTCGAAACTTCAGAAGGTTAGCGCCCCAGTATGCAAGCAGCGACCCGCTCACGCCTGACTCTCACCTGCATTCTGGTGACGATCCTGCTTGATATGATCGGTGTCGGCATCATCGTGCCGGTACTCCCCGAACTGCTGGAAGATTTGACCGGCGGCAGCGTTGCCGACGCCGCCGTGATCGGCGGTTATCTGGTCTTCGCCTATGCCTTCATGCAGTTCGTGTTCTCGCCGGTGCTGGGCAATCTGTCCGACCGTTTCGGCCGTCGCCCGGTGCTGCTGTGCTCCCTGCTGGGCCTCACCTTCGATTACCTGATGATGTCGATTGCCCCGGTGGTCTGGTATCTGTTCATCGGCCGCATCATCGCCGGTATCGCTGGCGCTGCCGTGGCCACCGCCACCGCCTACATGGCCGACATCACCCCGCCGCATAAGCGCACCCACCGCTTCGGCCTGATCGGCGCCGCCTTCGGGCTCGGCTTCATCATCGGCCCGGTGATCGGGGGCGAACTCGGTGAGTTCGGCCCCCGCGTGCCGTTCTTTGCCGCAGCGGGCCTGGCCTTCGCCAATTTCCTGTTTGGCCTCTTGGTGCTGCCCGAGAGCCTGCCCAAGACCTCGCGCCGCAAATTCGACATCCGCCGCGCCAACCCCTTCGGCGCCGTCGCCGCCTTGCGCAAATATCCAGTGGTATTGTGGCTGCTGGCGATCCTGTTCGCCTTCTCGCTGGCCGCGCAGTCACTGCCGTCGGTTTACAGCTATTTCACGGTGGAAGTGTTCCAGTTCACCTCCTCCAATATCGGCCGTTCGCTGGGCGCCTTCGGCATCGGCTTTGCCATCTGTCAGGCCTTTCTGGTCGGTCCCATGGTCAAGCGTCTGGGCGAAACGCCGGTGGTTTTCATCGGCCTGCTGGCCGCCATCGTGGCCTTTGCCGGCGTCGCCTTCACCGATGAGGTGTTCTACCTCTATCTGTTCATCATGGTGGGCGCCGTCAGCGGCCTCGCCGCTCCTGCCATCAATGGCGTGCTGTCGCGCCAGGTGCCCGACAATGCCCAGGGCGAATTGCAGGGCGCCGTCAACGCCGCCAATTCGCTGGCGACCATTATCGGTCCGCTCGCCGCCACACAGATTTTTTCCTATTTCACCAGTTCACCCAGCTCGCCGGGCTACTTCCCCGGCGCGCCATTCCTCGCCGCCTCCATCTCGGTAGTGGTCGCCCTGGTGCTGTTCGCGGCGGCGGCGTGGCGGTTCGAACTCAGCCACCGCCCCTCCATCGCCAATAAGCCGATCGTGCCGGATATGGCACCACCCGGCCAGATCAGGGTTCCCCCGATAGATGACGACGAAGATGCAGATACGCCCAGCCGCTGACGCCGATCACCCTGCCATCCTCGCCATCGTCACCCCGGTGCTGGCGGCCGGCGACACCTACGCTATTGCCCGTGATCTCGACGCGGCTGGGGTCAGCGCCTACTGGTTCGCCCCCAGCCACGAGGTGTTTGTAGCCGAAGAAGACGGCGTCATCCTGGGCACCTATTATGTGATGGCCAACCAGCAGGGCGGCGGCGCCCATGTTGCCAATTGCGGCTACATGACCGCGCCGGCCGCGCAGGGCAAGGGCGTAGCCCGCGCCATGTGTGAACACTCGCTGGTCCGCGCCAAGGAACGTGGTTTCCGCGCCATGCAGTTCAATCACGTGGTGTCGAGCAACACCCGCGCCGTGGCGCTGTGGCAGAAGCTGGGCTTCGACATCGTCGGCACCCTGCCCTTGGCCTTCAATCATCCCGTCCACGGCTATGTGGACAGCTACGTGATGTTCCGCTCTCTCTAATTTCTTTACCTTGTGGCCAACAAACGCCACGCTGCCGATCAACTCGTGGAACCGTTCATCGCACTTTTACCAGCGGCGTCCGACACAGGGGCAATTGCTACGCCCCGAGTCCCACTGATGCAGACCGTCCTCGAAACCCTGTTTTACCAGCATAATCTTGGCCTGGTCGCGCTTGCCGCCCTGATCTGTGCTCTCTCTTCCTTCGCCGGCGTGAGCTTGCTCAGCCATGCCCGCAAATCCTCCGGTCCAACACAGAAGATCTGGCTCGCCGTTGCGGCCGTCTCGGTCGGGTTCGGCATCTGGGCTACCCATTTTGTTGCCATGTTGTCCTTCTCGGCCGGCATGCCGACCGGCTACGAAATCGGCAGGACGCTGCTGTCACTGCTGATCGCCATTGCCATCGTTGGCGGCGGCTTCTGGTGGGCTGTCCTGGGCACTCGGCGCTCCGACAGCGCCCTGGGCGGCGCCATCGCCGGCATCGGCATCGCGGCCATGCATTATGTCGGCATGTCTGCCCTGCAGATCGGTGGCGATATCGCCTGGGACAGTGCCCTCGTCTCGTCCTCGCTGGTGCTCGGTATTTCGCTGGGCGCACTGGCGCTCTATGTCGGCTCCCATCGCCCCGGCCTGCGCTGGCGTCTGGCCGGTGCCGGCATCCTGACCCTGGCGATCTGCTCGATGCACTTCACCGGCATGGGCGCCGCCGGCTTCGACAATTGCTACCCCATCGTCAGCGCCACCGACGCCACCCCGGAAAACCTCTCCATCGGTGTCGCCCTCGCCAGCATCCTGATCCTGGTGGCCGCCCTGGGCGGGCTCTATCTCGACCTGCGCGAGCAGCGCCGCAGCGTCCTTGAAGGCGACCGCATGCGGGGCCTGGCCGATGCCGCCGTCGAAGGCCTGCTGGTTTGTGACGACCAGGCCATCGTGACCGTCAATGCCAGCTTTCTCGAGCTGGTCGACCGTCACGGCTCCGACCTCAGCGGCGAGCCGCTATCGCGCTTTTTCGGCCTCAGCACCTGCGCCAATCTCGCGGCACGCCCCGGCGTTTCCATCGAAGCCGATCTCATGGTCGGTGACCACAAATCCATCCCGGTGGAAGTCATCCTGCGGCAGGTCGATTTCGGCGGCCGTCCGCATCACGCCATCGCCGTGCGCGATCTCAGCGCCCGTCGCCTGGCCGAGCAGCACATCCGCTTTCTGGCCCATCACGACGCACTGACCGGCCTGCCCAACCGCGCCAGCTTTGGTCGCCAACTCGATAGCGAGATTGCCCACGCCGCCCGCCAGGGCCAGAGCTTTGCCGTACTCTGCCTCGATCTCGACCGCTTCAAGGAGGTCAACGACCTGTTCGGCCATCCGGTCGGCGACGTGTTGCTGCAACGCGTGGCGCAGTCGCTGCAAAAATCCCTGTCCCCCGATTGCATCGCGGCTCGCCTCGGTGGCGATGAATTCGCCGTCATCATTCCCGACACCGGCAGCCCGGAACGGGCCGGTCGGGTCGCCGAAACCATCCTCGATGGCTTCCGCATTGCCAACAATGAGAGCCCCGAAAGCGCCGCCATCTCGGCCAGCATCGGCATCGCGCTCTATCCCGACGATGCGCTCGACGCCCAGCATTTGATGACCCATGCCGATACCGCGCTCTACCGCGCCAAGCATGACGGCCGCGGCATCTACCGCTTCTTCGAGGCCGAAATGGGCGTCAAGATCCGCGAGCGCCGCCTGCTGGAAAACGACCTGCGTCACGCCATTTCGCGCAACCAGTTGCGGCTGGTCTATCAGCCCCAGATCGACATCAAGAGCGGCGAAGTCAGCGGCTTCGAAGCCCTGGTGCGCTGGGAGCATCCGGTCAATGGCGACATCCCGCCCAGCGACTTCATTCCGATCGCCGAGGAAAGCGGGCTGATCCTGCAGATCGGCGAATGGGTCATGCGCAAGGCCTGTGCCGACGCAGCCCTATGGACGAACCCGCTCTCCATCGCCGTTAACGTCTCCGCCGTGCAGATGCAGAATGCCGGCCTGCCCGACATGATCATGCAGACGCTGCTTCAGACCGGCCTGTCGCCGGCGCGGCTCGAGATCGAGATCGAGATCACCGAGACGGCCCTGGTGCGCGACATCAAGCGCGCCATCCATAGTCTGCGCCAGATCAAGGCGCTCGGCGTGCGGGTCGCCATGGATGATTTCGGCACCGGCTATTCGTCGCTGGCCAATCTGCGGGCGTTTGCGTTCGACAAGATCAAGATCGACCGTTCATTTATCAAGTCGGTCGACAGCAACGAACAATCGGCCGCTATCGTCCGCGCCGTGCTGGGTCTTGGCGCCGGGCTCAACCTGCCGGTGGTGGCCGAAGGCATTGAACGGATCGAGGAATTGGACTTCCTGCGCGGCGAAACCTGTGCCGAGGCCCAGGGCTTCCTGCTCAGCCGCCCGGCCGATATCGACACCTTCTTGGCCATCACCAGCGGCGAAACCAGGAGCCTGCCCAGCGGTGATCCGCTGCTGCTCGATTTCAAGCGCGTCAGCTGACCAACGAAAAAGGGCCCCGCGATTGCGGGGCCCTTTTCCGTTATTGATGCTTCAACGCTTACTTGCCCAGCGTGCTGGGCCAGGTGCCGTGCAAATCGGTGCCGCGACCGACGATCTCGAAGCCATGCGCGCCGAAGAAGTCGCGCTGGCCCTGAATCAGATTGGCCGTGCCCTGGGCCTGGCGGTAGCTGTCGAAATAGCTCAGCGCAGCGGACAGACAGATCATCGGGAATTCGCCGACGGCGGCGGCAGCCACCACCTTGCGCAAGCTCGGATGGGCATCCTTCATCAGCGTCACGAAGTCCGGCACCACCAGCAGGTTGACATTGCCGCCCTTGGCATAGGCGGCCGACATCTGGTCGAGGAAGCGCGAGCGGATGATGCAGCCGGCGCGCCAGATCTTGGCGATGGTCGCCAGCGGCAGCGCCCAGCCATTTTCTTCCGAAGCCTTGGCGATCACCGCAAAGCCCTGTGCGTAGGACACGATCTTGCCGGCCAGCAGGGCCTTCTCGAGATCGGCCAGCGTCACATCGGTCTTGGCGCGGTTGGGCTTGCCATAGATGGCCTCAGCCGCCACGCGCTCATCCTTGCGCGACGAGATCGACCGGGCAGCGACGGCCCCTTCGATGGCCGTTGCCGGCACGCCCATCTGCTGCGCCACGATGGCGGACCAGACGCCAGTGCCCTTTTGCCCGGCCTTGTCGAGGATCAGGTCGACCAGCGGCTTGCCGCTCTGGTCATCGACGGCGGCCAGCACGTGGCCGGTGATTTCGATCAGATAGGAATTGAGCGGACCCTTGTTCCACTCCTTGAACACTTCGGCGCAAGCCGTCGGGTTCATGCCCAGGCCGTCGCGCATCACGCCATAGACTTCGGCGATCATCTGCATGTCGCCATATTCGATGCCGTTATGAATGGTCTTGACGAAGTGGCCAGCGCCGCCCTCGCCCAGATAGGCGCAGCAGCTTTCGCCGTCGAATTTGGCGGCGATGGCGGTCAGCACCGCTTCGGCATTGTGCCACTGTTCCTTGGAGCCGCCGACCATGATCGACGGACCATGGCGCGCGCCCTCTTCACCACCGGACACGCCGGCACCGAGATAGCCGATGCCCTTGGGGGTGAGGTAGTCGAAGCGCCTCTGGGTATCGGTGAACAGCGAATTGCCGCACTCGATGATGGCGTCGCCCTGTTCCAGATGCGGCAGCAGCTGCTCGATCATGTCGTCGACCGGCTTGCCGGCCTTGACCATGATGATGATCGAGCGCGGTGCCTTCACCGCAGCAACGAAATCGGCCAGCTCGTATTTGGGGATGGTCTTGCCGTCGAGACCCTGGGCCTTGGCTTCGGCCACGAATTCATCGATGCGGCCGGCAGAGCGATTATGGACCGCGATAGTATAGCCTTTTTCGGCAATGTTCAGGGCCAGATTGGAACCCATCACCGCCAGGCCGATCAGGCCGATATCCGCAGTCGACATACAAACGTCCTTCCGAGAATTCTATCGTCTTGTCCATGTCCGCAGTGCATGGCTTACGGTGGCGAACTGACCACAAACCTGACCACTACGGAAGTCGTATTTCGGGAATTTTTGGCCCGATGCAGCGCCTTGTATGGTAGTATGACTTGTCTGGGCAAGCCCCGCTGCGTAGGGTCCCGCCCAAAGTGGAGACTCGCGTGACGCCCCCTAACCCTTTCGATCTCACCGGCAAGCGCGCCCTGGTCACCGGCTCCAGCCGTGGCCTCGGCTATGCAATGGCCGAAGCCCTCGCTGCCGCTGGCGCCGCCGTCATTCTCAATGCGCGTGACACCGAGGCTTTGGGCGCAGCAGCGCAGCGTCTTGCCGCCACCGGCGCCACGGTCAATGCCGTCGCCTTTGACGTCACCAGCCGCGACAGCATCAACGAGGCCGTGACCTATATAGAGGACGCCATCGGCCCAATCGACATTCTGGTCAACAATGCGGGCATGCAGTTTCGCTCTAGCCTGGAAGGTTTTCCGCCGGAAAAATTCGACCAGATCATCACCACCAATCTGACCTCGGTGTTCAATGTCAGCCAGCCGGTGGCGCGGCATATGATTTCGCGCGGCGCCGGCAAGATCATCAATATCTGCTCGCTGATGTCCGAACTTTCCCGGACATCCATCGCCCCCTATGCGGCGACCAAGGCGGCGGTGGCCAATCTCACGCGCGGGATGGCCGTCGACTGGGCCAAGCACGGCCTCAACATCAACGGCATCGCGCCCGGCTTTTTCGCCACCGAACTCAACGAAGCCCTGCTCAAGGACGACAAGTTCAACGCCTGGATCGAAACCAGGACCCCAATGGGTCGCTGGGGCCAGCCCGAGGAACTCGGCGGCGCGGCAGTATTCCTGGCCTCAGAGGCCGCAAGATTTGTGAATGGACACATCCTCTATGTCGACGGCGCCTTCACCGCGACGGTTTGAAGCCGCGCGCATCATCATCGTGATGGGCGTCAGCTCATCGGGCAAATCCACCATCGGCCAGTCCGTGGCGCGGCGGCTGCATGTGCCGTTTCTCGATGGCGATGGCTATCACCCGCCAGCCAATGTCGAAAAAATGCGCGCCGGCACGCCGCTGACCGACGAGGACCGCTGGCCGTGGCTGGAGCGGCTGGCGCAAGCCCTGCATGAAGCCGCCGACCGCAAGGGCGCGGCGGTGGGCGCCTGTTCGGCGCTGAAACGGGCTTATCGCGATTATCTGGTTGAACAGGCCGGCGAGCCGATCCTGTTCGTCTATCTAGAGGGCGACAAGTCGGTGATCGCCGAGCGCATGGCCAAGCGCCACCACGAATATATGCCGGCCAGCCTGCTCGACAGCCAGTTTGCGACGCTGGAAGTGCCCGATCCCGAGAGCGAGAATGTGCTGGTGCTGCCGGTGACCGATAGCGTCGAAAAGCTGACCATGAGCGTGGTCAAGGGCCTCGACCACCTCAAGAGCTTCAAGCGCTGGCAGTAGGGCAACTATTCGGCCGGCTTGAGCCGCACGGCGCGCCGCCCCTGGCCATAGGTCACCACGGCAGCGGCGCCCACCACGACGAGCGCTCCGCTGACCGCCCAGGCATCGAGCACGATGCCCAATAGGGCAAAGTCGAACAGGAATGCCCAGATGATGCCGGTATATTCATAGCCGGCCAGCAGTGACACCGGCGCGCGCGCCACCGCTTCGGTGATCAGCACATGGCCAACACCACCGCACAGGCCGGCGCCAATCAGCAGCGCGTAGGTATATGTATCCAGTTCGGCCCAGCCGAACAGCGCCGTCACCAGACCAACCAGGCTCGCCACCACCGCAAAGGACAGCGCGATGCTGGCGGGCGGATCCGTGCGGGTCAGATCCTTGACCTGTACGCGCGACAGCGCATTGGTCGCCGCCATGGCGACGCCAGCGAGCACGCCGATCAAGGTGCCGTCGCGCAATTCCGCCCCCACCAGCGCCGGGAACAGCATCAGCACGATACCGAGCAGCCCCACCACCACGCCCGCGACCACGGTGGCCCCCGGCCTTTCGCGCAGAAAGACCATCGCCGCGCCGATGGAGAGGATGGGCGTCAGATAGGTGATCGCGGTGGCGATACCGACCGACAGATAGGCCAGCGAAATGAAGCTGCAGACCATCACGGTCGAGCCAAGAATGCCGCGAATAAGATGCTTGTGGGGGTATTTTGTCCGCATGGAAGTGCGCAACTCGCCGCGCACCCACAGGTAAATCAGGATCGGCCCGAGCGCGACGAAGCTGCGCCAGAATACCAATTGCCCCACCGGCGCGACCTTTGCCGCCTCGTGAATCGTGGCGCTCATCGCAGCCATGATGATGAGCGCGAAGGTGTAGAGCCACAGGGCGGTGACAGAGTTGCTGCGGCGAGTCGAGATTTGGGGCGCGGTCATGCGCCAGCCATAACGTTAGAGTTCCGGCCTGTCACGCCGGCGGCCTAGCCCGGAACGGTCTCTGCCCGCGACAGGCTGGCGTTGTTGTAGCGGTCGTCGTAGGTGACCTCGACGCCAACCCAGGCCGGTAGCGGCACCGACTGGTTCTCATCGCTCAGTTCCACCTCGGCGAGGATCAGGCCTCGATGCCGGCCGGCAAATTCATCGACTTCCCAGACCAGCCCACCGAACGGCACCAGATAGCGCCGCTTCACGATGACATGCGGCTCGGCCAGCATCAGCAGTTCGCGCGCCTCATCGATCGGGATTTCATACTCATATTCCGCCCGAGAAATCCCCTCCATGGCCCCTTTCAGGGTCAGCACCGCCCGCGCGTCGTCCTTGCTCCGCACCCGCACTGTCGCCTTGGCGTTGGACGACAGATAGCCCTGCCGCAGCAGGGCACTGCCGGTGGCGGCGGCGCGCCACGCATCCGAGGTCACCAGGAATTTGCGCTCAATCTCGAGACCCATGCCTAAAATCCGAAATTCATCTGGCCCGCCGGCGTGCCGACCGCAACGCCTTCGAGGGCCAGCATTTTCACCTTGGAGATAGCGCCCCCCGGCGCCGAGAATCCGCCCGGTTTGCCATCGCTGGCCAGCACCCGGTGGCAGGGAATGATCAGTGGAATGGGATTGGCGCCCATCGCCGCCCCAACGGCCCGCGACAGCGTCACATCGCCCAACTGCCGGGCAAGCGCGCCATAGCTGGTGGTCTGGCCCCAGCCAATCGTGCATAGCAAGGCATAGGCGCGCTGATGGAATGTGGGCAGTCCGGTGAGATCGAGCGCAATGGCCGTGAAATCCACCGCCTCACCCTCGGCATAGTCCTCAATGCTGTTGATCACGGCCTCGACCAGCCGGGTCGGTTCACCGGGTTGTGCCCCATCGCGATTGATCCGCTGCAGCAGTTCGGCACGCTCCAGCCCCGGCAATTGGACGCGCGCGATCCCGACATCGGTCCAGCCGATGCCGAATTCGCCCAGCGCTGTATCGAAAATCGCCGTTTCCATCGCCTGACCCTGCCCCAATCCTGCTGACACGTCCTGTCATCATCGCGCTCTAATCCCGATGGCACCGCCAACACAGGAGCACCGCCATGGCCAGAATCGTTGGCTATATTGCCACCAGTCTCGATGGCTTCATTGCCACGCCGGACGAGAATCTCGACTGGCTGACCCAGCAGCCCGACCTCAACCTCGGTGAGCATGACTATCACAATTTCATCAAGACCATTGCCACCCTGGTCATGGGCCGCGCGACCTATGACTGGATCGCGCGTTATCCCGGCGCCTGGGAATATGATGGCAAGCGGGTGATCGTCGTCACCTCACGCCCTATCGACCAGCCCAAGGGACCACTGGAGACCCGCACCGATATCGACAGTCTCATCACCGAATTGCGGGCGCTGGACGATGGCGACGTGTGGATGCTCGGTGGTGGCAAGCTGCAGATGGCGTTCATGGAACGCGGCGCGCTTGATGAAATCGAGATTTATGTCATGTCGGAAATCATCGGCAGCGGCATTCCGCTATTTCCCGCCACCGGCCTGCGCGCTTCGCCAAAGCTGATCTCGGCCAAGATGCTGCACCCGGTTTGTGCCCGCCTGCACTATCGCTTCTGAACAAGCAAAGGGCCGCCCGGCAGGACGGCCCTTTCGTTTAGCCGGAAGTGTTGGCTCAGCGCTTGAGCGCGTCGCGGCCGGCATCTTTGACTTCGCCGACCTTCTGCTGAATTTTGCCAGCAGCCTTGTCGAGCTTGCCCTCGGCCTGCAGCTTCTCATTGCCGGTCAGGCCGCCGACGGCGTCCTTGACGGCGCCTTTAACCTGTTTGCCAACGCCTTTGACTTCATCTTTGTGCATGGGAAGTTCCTCTAAGTTGCAGACCAATAACGGACCCGCCGAGCAGTCGTTCCGCCAACCGCCGATCACATTGCCGGTGTTGGTCAAACGGCTCCCGTCTGCTACACGGCGCGCCATGCCCGGTCCCATGCCCACATTGCTCGACTATTTCCCGCCGCTTGAGCCCTATCTGAACGTGTTGCACGTCGATGATGACATTCTGGTCGTCGACAAGCAGAGCGGTCTGCTGAGTGTTCCGGGCAAGGACCCGTCCCTGTGGGACTGCATCGAGCATCGCGCCCGCCAGCAATGGCCCACGGCCGGCATGTGCCACCGCCTCGACAAGGATACGTCCGGAGTGCTGGTGCTGGCGCTGAACAAGCGCGCCCATGGCCGCATCGGCAGCCAGTTCGAGCATCGCAAGACCACCAAATCCTATATTGCCCGCGTCGCTGGCATCATCGAGGCCGATACCGGCCTGGTCGATCTGCCCCTGGCGACCGATTGGGAGAACAAGCCGCGCCAGCGCGTCGATCATGAAAACGGGCGGCCATCGCAGACCGAATGGACGGTGCTGGAGCGCGAGGCCAACGCTACTCGGGTGCGGCTGCATCCGCTCACCGGGCGCACCCATCAGCTCAGAGTTCACATGAAGGCTATCGGCCATGTGATTCTGGGAGATGCGTTTTATGCCGATGCAGAAACTTTTGCTGCGGCCGATCGGTTGCAGCTGCACGCCGCTGAACTGGGCTTCACCCACCCGACGACTGACGAGTTCATGACCTTCGTGGCCCCGACGCCATTTTAGTCCTGAAATTCGCCGAGATAGCTGACTTCGATGCGCTGGAACAAATGGCCCGGCTTCATCGTGTCGAGCCATTTGCGGAAGGCGGGGACATCGGCAAAGCCGGCGCGCTGGGCTTCGGCATTGGTCACATCGTCGGGGCTGATATCGTCAATCGCCCCGATCGACAGCAGGCCGACCTTGGTCTTGAGCGTGCCGCCGGCTTTCACACTCGGGCGGCTCCAGCGACGGAACACCAGATCGACCTTGCCGGTCTTGATGTCTTCGAGCAGGTCGCGCTTGAGCAGCATCAGTCCAAGACCCCCTGCGCGGTGATCTCGATGCGCAGGCCCTTGGCCAGCAATTCCTTGACCACGACTGTGGCGCGCACCGGATAGGGCTGCTGGGTGAAGAACTCGCGATAGACGACGTTCATGCCTTTGGCATCGGCGCTGTCGATGAGGAAAATCTGCAGCATCACCAGATTGGCCAGCGAACCACCGGCTGCCTTGATGCCGATCTCGAGATTCTGGATGCAGCGCCGCGCCTGCGCCTCGATACCGCCCTCGACGATCTCGCCGGTCACCGGATCTTCGGCAATCGCCACCAGCCAGACCTGCTTGCCCGCCCGCACCGCATCATTGATGGGGGAGGATGAGGGGGCAATGCCGGTTTCGATTTTCTCGATCATCTGGTCTCCGGGGAAGAATTGCGGCGCGCAATTGTCTTGTCCGCCGCCTTGTGACAAACACGATCCGCAAGCGGGCGTGGTGGAATGGTAGACACAAGGGACTTAAAATCCCTCGGCGCTAGCCGTGCGGGTTCGAGTCCCGCCGCCCGCACCAGGACTTATCCTCAGTCTGTGCCGCCGGAAATTGGGGCGGCATAGGCCACGTCCAGATCCCAGGGGAAGAAGATCCAGGTGTCCTGGCTGACTTCGGTGATGAAGGTATCCACCATCTCGCGGCCCTTGGGCTTGGCATAGACGGTGGCGAAATGGGCGCCGGGCAGCATTTCGCGGACCACGCGGGCGGTAGAGCCGGTGTCGACCAGATCATCGACGATCAGCACCTTGCCACCATTCCGCGCCATATCGAGGATCGGCTGGCTGATGGTCTTGAGCACCTGAATGCCGCTCTGGCTCTGATGGTCATAGCTCTTGACCGCGACGGTTTCGACCGTGCGGATATTGAGTTCGCGGGCCACGATGGCCGCCGGCACCAGCCCGCCACGGGCAATGGCGATCACGGCATCGAAGGTGCCCATCCCGGCCAAGCGCCAGGCCAGGGCGCGGCTGTCGCGGTGAAACTGGTCCCAGGAGACCGGGAACGACTTCTGGTTCGGGTTGTTCAATTCATGTCTCCTGCGCCGGCGCTGTGCATTGCCGCGGAAAATTCAGAGGATCGTGCTTAGCAAACAAGGACGGCGGAGCCAACAACTCAGCGTGATTATGCCCAGCCTGCGCATGGCCTCAATAGACCTCCTGCTCGGGCATGGCGACTCCGGCCTTGTTGTGGACCTCCGTCACCATCGCCCGCACCTTGCCGGCGGCTTCCTGCAGCCGGTCGGCGTCGGACGAGCGCAACACCAGTTCGGTCATGATGCGGTCATTGCCCATCTGCGGGTAGCTGCCCATTTTGACGTCCGGATATTGCTCCTGCAAGGCGCCGAGCGGGCCGCCAATGGTCCCCTCGCCCACCGCCGCCTTGATGGTGACCGACATGATCTTCTTGCCGCCCTTGAGCACCGGCACCAGCGCCTCGAGCATGGCCCGCATGATGAGCGGTACCCCGGCCATCACATGCACATTGCCGATGCGGAAGCCGGGCGCAGCGCTGACCGAATTGACGATCAGCGCGGCCCCTTCGGGAATACGCGCCATGCGCAGGCGGGCCTCGTTGACCTCGGTGCCGGTCTGCTTCCAGCGCGTTTCCAGCATGGCGCGGGCTTCCGGATTGATCGGCAGCTTTACGCCGAACGCCTTGGCGATGGCGTCGGCGGTGATGTCGTCATGCGTCGGCCCGATGCCGCCGGTGGTGAACACATAGGTATAGCGGGCGCGCAGCGCGTTGACGGCGGCGACGATATCGTCGGTTTCGTCGCTCACGACGCGGACTTCCTGCAACTCGATCCCCAGATCGGTGCAGAAATCGGCGGTGGCGCCAATATTGACGTCCTTGGTCCGGCCCGAGAGGATTTCGTCGCCGATGACGAGGAGTGCGGCGGTGATGGTATCAGGGCTGGACATGAGGCGATTCCGTGGCTTGCTCTCCGCCAGCAATGCCCCCGCATGATATCGGCGTCAAGCGAACCGCCTTGCCCTTCCAATCCCGGTCCCAAGCGACTAATTTGACTGTAGTTCTCCGGAGTCCTGCATGATTACCTTCGTCGATGCCCCCGCCAAAGCCCGCCGCACCCCCGGTGTCATCCCGCTGCATGGCAGCGAGGGTTTTGCCGGCATGCGCAAAGCCGGCGCGTTGACGGCCAAGGCGCTCGACATTCTCACCGAATATGTCGAGCCGGGCGTGCCCACCTCGACCCTCGACAAGATTGCCTATGAGTTCGCCCGCGATAATGGCGCAGTGCCGGCGACGATCTTCTACAAGGGCTATCGCCACTCGCTCTGCACCTCGATCAACCATGTGGTCTGCCACGGCATTCCCGATGAGCGGCCGATGCGCGAAGGCGATATCGTCAATATCGACCTGACGCTGGTGGTTGATGGCTGGCACGGCGATTCGAGCCGGATGTATCCGGTCGGCGAAATTTCCCGCAAGGCCGAGCGGCTGATCGAAGTGACCTATGCCAGCCTCGAAGCCGGCCTCGCCGTGGCCAAGCCCGGCAACACCACCGGCGATATCGGCGCTGCCATCCAGACGCTGGCCGAGAACGAGCGGATGAGCGTGGTGCGCGACTTCGTCGGGCATGGGCTGGGTCAGCTGTTCCATGACGAGCCCAATATCCTCCATTTCGGCACCGCCGGCACCGGCGTACCGCTGAAGCCTGGGATGATTTTCACCATCGAGCCGATGATCAATCTCGGCCGTCCGCATGTGAAAATCCTCTCCGATGGCTGGACCGCCGTTACCCGCGACCGGACGCTGTCGGCGCAGTGCGAGCATTCCATCGGCATCACCGAAGCCGGCTGCGAGATCTTCACCCTCTCGCCCGGAGGCCTGTTCAATGCCATGGCCGCACGGGTTGCCTGATGGCGGACCAGCCTGAGGAATCACCGGGCAGCCTGGCAGAAGAGGCCTTCGCGCCGCTGCGGCCAGCCCCTGACGATCGGGCCGGACACCGCCAGCGGGTGCGCGAGCGCTTCCTCAAAATCGGCGGCGACGCGCTGGAAGATTACGAACTGCTCGAACTGGCGTTGCAGCTGGCGATTCCCCGTCGCGACACCAAGGCGCTGGCGAAAACCCTGCTGCGCGAATTCGGCTCGTTCTCCGGCGTGTTCAACGCCAGCCAGGCAAGGCTGGAAAAAATCGACGGGCTGGGCCCGACCTCGGTCGCCCATATCAAGGTGATCCAATCGGTCGCCGCCCGCTTCGGGCGTGACCGGATCGACCGGGAGAAGCCGATCCTCGGCTCGTGGAACCAGTTGATCGACTATTGCCGCAGCCAGATGGCGTTCGAATCGATCGAGCAGTTCCGCATTCTGTTCCTCGATAAAAAGAACCGGCTGATCGCCGACGAGGTGCAGCAGACCGGCACCGTCGACCATACCCCGGTCTATCCGCGCGAAGTCATCCGGCGCACGCTTGAGCTGTCGGCCACGGCGCTGATCCTGGTGCATAACCATCCCTCGGGCGACCCTGCCCCGTCATCGGCAGACGTGCGGATGACCAAGGAAATATCGGACATCGCCAAGCCCCTGGGGATAACTTTGCACGATCACATCATCATCGGGAAATCCGGCCACGCTTCGCTGCGTGCCCTCAAGCTACTCTGAGCGCTCTGGCGCTGCGGGCTGCCCGACTCGAAGTGCCCGGTTCATAGCCTGCTGCAGGCCGCGCACCGCCGCCTTGAGCTGCTTGTTGCCCTTGATCGCTGCCCGCGTCTTCTGGAACGCCTGATGCGCTTTGACGATCACCGCGCCCCGCAGCGTCAGGGCGATATAGTGCTGGCGCAACGGCATCTGCACATTGCACCAATGCCGTTTTTCGTCGGTGAAGCCGCTGCCCATGTCGAAAATGGTGATGCCGTCATCGAACACGGTCTGCATCACCCGCAGCAGGCACTGCTTGCCGGGCGAGCCCCCCTGGATCGCCGGATCGTCGCTCATTGAGGAAATCAGGCAGAACATGCGGTCGTGATGCACGATATTGTAGCGCACCGCGACGATCTCACCATTGAGCCGCAGGATGTGGAGCCGTACATCGACGCCCGAACCGGCTTCGGCCATGCTTTGATAGAAGCCGACCAGCCGGTCGAGGATGAAGCTGTCGCGGATGCCCATCACCTTGAAGCGGGCGGAGCGCTGCCGAAACATGATCTCGATGGCGCAAGCGGTGTCGCCGCCATTGCGGATTTCTTCGAAGTCGACCGCGCCCAGCGCCGTCAGCCGGTCGCCTTGCTGGCGGTCATGCTTGCGCCGCGACTTGCTGCGTTGCAGCGTGTCACATTCGGTCCAGCTGGAATATTGCGAGCGATGGATTGCCTCGACGGCCAGCGTGCTGCCCAAACTATCGAACAGGCCGGCATGCCCCCCGACCTCGATGGGTATCGAGCGCAGATAGATCAGATCGGCGCCGCCCAGCTCTCGCGACATCGCCGCCCACAAGGCGTCGCGCTGTTCAGGACTGAGCGCGGCCAGCGCGTCATGATCGGCGATGGGAGCGTAGCAACCGGCGTTGGAGCCGGGAAACCAGGTGAGCACCGGCAAGCCATAGACGCGCTTGCGATGGAGCGGCAGCAGGACGATGGCCCGGCCATCGACCCGCCCGACGACATAGCATTGCTGCGCCGGCGGGATTTTGCGGTCGGCGATCCACAGCCGGATGAAATCATAGCCCTGGCCGGGAGATTCGATGCTGGTAGCGGTCAGCGTCCGCCATAGCGCTTCGACATCTTCAATCCGGCTGGTCACGGTTGCGCTGAGCTCGCCGTGGGTTCCGGCGAGCGCGCTGGACCGGTAAGGGCCTGTGTCCGCCGTGTCGAGTGTCAGCATCGTTCCCTCGTATCGCAGCCACACTGTGCCGCGGCGGGGTAAACCAGTGCTGAATCTCGGCGTGATGATGCCGGCAAACTCGATGCAGGGTTAAGTCCTGCTTACTTGTCAGCCGAAATTGGCCAGCACGGGGAAGGTTTCGAGGAACCAGTAGGACAGCCGGGTGAAATTGCCGGTGAGGAACAACACGCCGGTTACCACCAGCAGCCCGCCCATGACGCGCTCGACAGTCTGCAAATGCTTCTTGAAGCCCTGGAAGAAGGCGAGGAACGGCCCGATGGCAATGCCGGCGAGGAAGAACGGCACGCCCAGCCCCAGCGAATAGATCCCGAGCAGGCCAGCGCCTTCCCAGGCAGTATTCTTGCTGGCCGAGACCGAGAGCACGGCGGCCAGCACCGGCCCGATGCAGGGCGTCCAGCCAATGGCGAAGGCCAGGCCAAGCAGGAACCCGCCCAGCGGCCCACTGGCCATGCCCGGCCCCTGGTGCCGTACCTGCCGGTCGAGCAACCCGATGCGATAGACGCCGAGGAAATGCAGGCCCATGGCGATGATCATCACGCCGGCAATCGGCGTCAGGATCGGCAGCGCCTGCCGGAACGCCTGGCCGAACGCCGTGGCGGTGGCGCCCAGGGTGATGAACACCACGGAAAAGCCGAGGATGAAGAACAGCGAGGTGACGGCCACGCGCCGCTGCAACGCCGCCGCGCCTTTGTCATCGGCCCGCAACTGTTCGAAACTCGCCCCGCTCATATAGGTGAGATAGGGCGGTACCAGCGGCAGCACGCAGGGCGACAGAAAACTGAGCACGCCCGCGCCGAACACCAATAGCCAAGAAAATTCCAACTGACTGACGCTCCTTGTTGGGTCCGGTTCTAGCCGCTCGGCCCGGCAAAGCAATGCGCAGGGTGTCGCATCGCCGGTTTGTGATGGGCGTGACCATGCGCCGCCGGGCGCGGTTTCGAAAGAACAGGCGGAAGCCCCGAGGCGACTGCCGCCTCTGAAGTAGAGTAGTAAAAAGTGAGGTGATAGTCGCCTCGGGGCGCCGGGATTTTTTGGGAAGGCGAAACCTAAGCCATGAGATTTCAGCCGAAGCATCCCAACTCATGTTCTCCGCGCAGCCCGGAGGGGAGCGCGACCTCCCCTCCCTCCGACAGTCCCTCCGGACACTGGTCGCTGCAGCGCCGCCTGTATCCCGGAGAGATGGGGAGACAATACAGGAGGTTTTGGGGGCGGGGATAAGATGGATAAGTTGGGGGTGTGGAGCGTGGGGCTCCACCCCCTCCTAGCCTCCCCCATCAAGGGGGAGGTATCGCGCCACTAGTGGGCGCGATCGTGCCCCAAACGCGATCTGACACCTCCCCCATGATGGGGGAGGTCGGGAGGGGGTGGGGCCGCACACGCTGAGCGCACGCTTGCTCCACGGGCGCTCCCGCCCTATAGCAGCCTCACCCCCTCCGGCTGAGGTGCCTCATCCATGACCGCCCGTCCTATCCGCATCGCCCCATCGATCCTGTCGGCCGATTTTTCGCGCCTTGGCGCAGAAATCACCGCCATCGACGCGGCGGGCGCCGATTACATCCATGTCGACGTCATGGATGGCCATTTCGTGCCCAATATCAGTTTTGGCCCGCTGGTGATGGCCTCGGTGCGCAAGCTCACCACCAAGCTGTTTGATGTGCATCTGATGATCGCGCCGGTGGACCCCTATATTTCCGCCTTTGCCAAGGCCGGCGCCGATATCATCACCGTGCATGCCGAGGCCGGACCGCATCTGCATCGCACGCTGCAGGCCATTCGTGCCGAGGGCAAGAAGGCCGGCGTCGCGCTCAATCCGGCGACCCCGGTTTCGGCGCTGGAGCATGTGATCGGCGATATCGACCTGCTGCTGGTGATGTCGGTCAATCCCGGCTTTGGCGGGCAGAGCTTCATTCCCGAAGCCCTCACCAAGCTGGCGCAGGCCAAGGCGCTGATCGGCGACCGCGACATCGACCTTGAGGTCGATGGTGGCGTCACCGCCGACAATATCGGCGCCATCGCCAAGGCCGGCTGCAATGTGTTCGTGGCCGGCTCGTCGGTCTATGGTGGCAATGATGCCGCCACCTACGCTCCCCGGATTGCGGCGCTGCGCGCTGCTGCATCCGCCTGAATCAAAATCTGAACCCGAAAGCCTAAGCCCATGATCCCGCGTTACTCTCGCCCCGAAATGGTCTCCATCTGGTCGGCCGAGACCCGCTTCGCCATCTGGTTCGAGATCGAGGCCCATGCCACCACCAAGCTGGGCGAACTCGGCGTGGTGCCCAAGCAAGCCGCCCAGAATATCTGGGACGTGATGAATGCCCGCAAGGAAGCCACCGGCGACTATGGCTTCGACGTGGCGCGGATCGACGAAATCGAGCGCACCACCAAGCATGACGTCATCGCCTTCCTGACCCATCTCAGCGAGATCGTCGGTCCCGACGCCCGCTTCGTGCATCAGGGCATGACCAGCTCGGATATTCTGGACACCACGCTATCGGTGCAGATGGCCCGTGCCGCTGACCTGCTGATCGCCGATGTCGATGCCCTGCTCGCCGCGCTCAAGCGCCGCGCCTATGAGCACAAGGACACCATCACCATCGGCCGCAGCCATGGCATCCATGCCGAGCCGACCACCTTTGGCGTCAAACTGGCCGAAGCCTATGCCGAGTTCACCCGCAACCGTGCGCGTCTCGTCGCAGCGCGGGCCGAAATTGCCACCGCCGCGATTTCCGGCGCTATTGGCAGCTTTGCCAATATCGACCCGCAGGTCGAAGAATATGTCGCTGAAAAGCTCGGGCTGGCCATCGAGCCGGTGTCGACGCAGGTGATCCCGCGCGACCGTCACGCCATGTTCTTCGCCACGCTCGGCGTCGTCGCCAGCTCCATCGAGCGGGTTGCCGTTGAAATCCGCCATTTGCAGCGCACCGAAGTTCTGGAAGCCGAGGAGTTCTTCTCCCCCGGCCAGAAGGGCTCTTCGGCCATGCCGCATAAGCGCAACCCGGTGCTCACCGAAAACCTCACCGGTCTGGCCCGGCTGGTGCGTGGCATGGTGGTTCCGGCGCTGGAAAACGTGGCGCTGTGGCATGAGCGCGATATTTCGCACTCCTCGGTGGAACGCATGATCGGCCCCGACGCCACCGTTACGCTGGACTTCGCTTTGGCTCGCCTCACCGGCGTCATCGACAAGCTGGTGGTCTATCCCGAGAACATGCGCAAGAATCTCGACCTGCTCGGCGGGTTGCACAATAGCCAGCGCGTGCTGCTGGCGCTGACCCAGGCCGGCTATAGCCGCGAGGACAGCTATGCCGCCGTGCAGCGCAACGCCATGAAGGTGTGGGAACATCGCGGCGACCGCGCCGGGCTGTTTGCCCAGAACCTCAAATCCGACCCCGAAGTGACTCTGTCGGATGAGCAAATCGACGCCATGTTCGATGATGGCTATCATCTCAAGCATGTCGACACGATCTTCCAGCGCGTCTTCGACGCCTGACGCCATGATCACCTACGCACGCGAAACCAGCCTTAGTGCTGCTGACTATGTCGCCTGCGTCGGTGCCACCACGCTTGGCCAGGGACGTCCCCTGGCCAATCCAGAGCGGCTGCAGGCCATGCTGGATCACTCCGATCTGCTGGTGACCGCGCGCGACGAGACCGGCGCCCTGCTGGGCCTGTTCCGCGCCATCACCGACTGGCACTGGGTCTGCTATTGCATTGATCTGGCCGTTGTCGAAGGACAGCAGGGCAACCATATCGGCCAGACCCTGCTCGACACGGCGGCGGAACTGCTCGGCCCCAAGGTCAGCGTCGTGCTGCTCTCCAAGCCCGACGCCGAGGGCTTTTATCGCCACATCGGCATGACGGAGCCGATGGCGGCCTTCATGCGCCCAAGGACGGACCGAACATGAAAATCTCGGAATGCGACCTGCTGATCCTGCCCGATCTGGGCGACTGCCTGCCCGGCCACTGGCAATTGCGCTGGGCTGACCGCATCGCCAGCGCCGCCATTGTCGACCAGGCAGATTGGCACGAGCCCGACCTCGATGACTGGGCCGAGACCATCAATCAGGCGGCGAGGCTGACCACGCGCCCGGTGGTGCTGGTGGCGCATTCGCTAGCCGTCATTGCCCTGGTGCATGCCGCGCCGCGCCTGCCCGACAATGTGCGCGGTGCGTTTCTCGTGGCGGCACCCGATATCGAACTCAACCCGGATGCGCCCGAAGCCAGTTTCGGGTTCCGCCCGATTCCGCGCGATCCCCTGCCCTTCCCCTCCATGCTGGTGGCGTCGAGCAATGACCCGCTCTGTTCGCTCGACCGCGCGGTGGAATTTGCCACCTGCTGGGGTTCGGACTTCCATCAGACCGGTGAGGCCGGGCGCATCGATCTCGCCTCGGGCCACGGTCCCTGGCCCGAGGGTCTGCTGATGTTTACCCGGCTGATGCAGCGACTGCAGGCTTAGTTGATCCGCCGCACGGTGAAGCGCGTCGGCGCTTCCGAACCGGCTACCGGTCGATAATTGCAGGTAAGGCTGGACAGGAATGGCCGCTCCGGATTGAGGATCAGGCCGAGCAGACCCAGCAGCAGATTGGGCCGGCAGGTCATGGTGTCGGCGCTCCAGGCGACGCCATTGCCGCAGGAGGTGCGTCGCAATTGCACGCTGACCTCGGCGCCGCGTCCGCTCCAGTCCAGTCGACCGGCGCAACGCACGCCGCCGCCGGAAACGGCATAGCTGCCGCGCTGCTGCAGGCAGAACTCGAAGCGATATTTGCCGTAGATGTGCCCGGTGCTGCGATAGCAGCCGGAAACGATGGCCCCGCCGGGCAGGTCGGGCACGATCACCCGCGTGTCATTGCCCTGGGCAAAGGCCGTGCCGCCTATCAACATGCCGCCCAGAATGGCGACGATCAGACCAAGATACCGAATAGCGCCGCGCATGTGTCCCCCCCTGCTGGCGCGATACTATGTACCCGGAACGGCACAAAGCAAAGGGGAGCCGATCATGCGATCAGCTCCCCCTGGCAAACTGGTTAGACTGGCTGCGCTTAGCCTTCGGCGGCGATCTGCTCGTTGGCGACCTGCACCAGCTGCGCCATCTTCTGGCGAATCACGTCTTCGCCAATGTCGATATTCTTGGCCTTGAGGTCGCCCGCGACCTTGCGGAACACGTCCTCGTCGCCGGCTTCCTCGAAATCGGCAGCCACCACTTCGGCGGCATAGGCATTGGCAGCATCGCCGGTGAGGCCCAGCAGCTCGGCGGCCCAGATGCCGACCAGCTTGTTGCGGCGGGCTTCCGCCTTGAACTTCTTTTCGGCGTCGAAGGCGAACTTGGCCTCCTGGCCCTTCTGCCGATCGTCGAAATTACTCATGTAACTCTCCCGCTGCGCATAGACATTACCGCCGCTCCGGCGCGTGTCCCTCGACATAAGTGGTTCGGCCTGCCAAATCAACTTGCGCGGATGCTGCGACCTTATGCAGGGGGCGCGCAGCCGCCATCCCCAGCCATAATGCAAAAGGGCTTGCCTTTGCGCCATGATCTGGCGCATGAAGCGGCCAAATCTCCCCCCTCCTGCCAATGGTTGGATTTGCCAATGAACCGTCGTCGCAAAATCTACGAGGGCAAGGCCAAGATCCTTTTTGAAGGTCCTGAGCCGGGCACTCTGGTGCAGTATTTCAAGGACGACACGACCGCCGGTGACGGCGCGCGCCACGAGATCATCGATGGCAAGGGCGTGCTGAACAACCGAATCTCGGAATTTGTGTTCACCAAGCTCAACGGCCTGGGTATCCCGACTCACTTCATCAAGCGCATCAACATGCGCGAGCAGCTGATCAAGGAAGTGGAAATCATCCCACTCGAGATCATCGTGCGCAATTATGCGGCCGGCTCGCTGGTCAAGCGCCTCGGGCTCGAGCCCGGCACCCAGCTGCCGCGTTCGATCATCGAATTCTGCTACAAGGACGATGCTTTGCATGACCCGATGGTCAGCGAAGAGCACATCACCGCTTTCGGCTGGGCAACCCCTGCCGAACTCGACGACATCATGAGCCTCGCCATCCGAGTCAACGACTTCCTGACCGGTCTGTTCATGGGCGTTGGCATCCAGCTCGTCGATTTCAAGATCGAATGCGGGCGCCTGTATGAAGGCGACCTGATGCGCATCGTGCTGGCTGACGAAATCAGCCCGGACAGCTGCCGTCTGTGGGACATCAAGACCCGCAACAAGATGGACAAGGACCGCTTCCGCGAAAACCTTGGCGGGCTGATCGAGAATTACCGCGAAGTCGCCCAGCGGCTTGGCATTCTGGTCGAAACGGACAATGCGCTGACCACTGGTCCGCGTCTGGTTCAATAGGCATAGCATTAGGGTATTGAGATGAAAGCGCGTGTCACCGTCACCCTCAAGGCCGGCGTCCTGGATCCCCAGGGCCAGGCCATTGAAGGCTCGCTGAAGAGCCTCGGCTTTGACGGAGTGTCCTCCGTGCGGCAGGGCAAGGTCTTCGATCTGGTGCTGGAGGGAACCGACGTGGAAGCGGCGCGTTCTGCGCTTACCAGCATGTGTGAAAAGCTGTTGGCCAACACCGTGATCGAAAACTACGCGGTCGAAATCTCAAATTAACGCCTTCAGGCGCTTACTCTTTCCGCGCCGCCTCTTGGCGCAGGACCATTTTGCCATGCTCAAAACCATTTCGCTGTCGGTCATGTTCGTCGCCACCATGGGCCTGCTATTCGCAGCCTATGCCTCGGTGCCGCTGTAAATTTAGCCGCCCTGCCGGATCGACTGACGGCATTTAGCTAAATGCTTACCAGTTCACCATTTGGCTTAATCCTGTCGGCAAGTCGTAACCTCTCAGCATCGCCCCTGGCCGTATAATGCGCCGCAATAATTGCGGAGGGCGGCAGATGGCCGAAACTGACAAGCGACTCGATTGGGTCGACATGGCTAAGGGCCTGTCGATTTTCCTCGTCGTCATGATGTATGCGGCGTCGAGCGTCGGCGAGGATACCGGCGGCGTCGGCGTGCTGCATTGGGCCATCGCCTTTGCCACCCCGTTCCGGATGCCGGAATTCTTCCTGATCTCCGGGCTGTTTCTGTCCCGAGTCATCGACCGCCCCTGGCGCGCCTATGCCGATCGCCGCGTGGTGCATTATCTGTATTCTTACGCGCTGTGGGCGCTGATCCACATCATCTTCAAGGTCGGCCTGCTGAGTACCGATCCGGTCGGCGCCGCCGAGCAGATCGCCTGGGCGGTGATCCAGCCCTATGGCGTGCTGTGGTTCATCTACATGCTGGCCGTGGTCAGCGCCGCCACCAAGCTGCTGCGCGATCTGCGCGCCCCGGTCTGGGCGGTGTTTGCCGTAACGGCGATCCTGCAGATGGCCAACATCCATACCGGCAGCTATCTGGTCGACCAGTTCGCCGAATATTTCGTGTTCTTCTATGCCGGCTTCGTGCTGGCGCCAAAACTGTTCGAGCTGGTCGGCCGCGCTGTGGAGCGTCCGCTGCTGGCGGTCGCGGGGCTGGTCGTCTGGGCCGTGCTCAATGCGGCACTGGTATTCTCGCCGGGCTTCGAGATGCACCCGATCCATCCGGTGATGGGGCTGGCCGGCCTTCCCGGCCTGCATCTGGCGCTGGCGCTGGTGGGCACGGCGGCGCTCTGCGTCTTGGCTGCCCTGTTGGCCCGCTTGCCCTTTATGGACTGGCTGCGCTGGATGGGTTCCAAATCGCTGGTGGTCTATGTGGCCTTCGTGCTGCCGATGGGGATTGCGCGCACCCTGCTGATCAAGCTGGGCGTCGATGACGCAAGTGTGTTGAGTGTGGCCATCATGGCGATTTCCATCGTCTCGCCGCTGGTGCTGCTGTGGATCGTCGAGCGGATCGGCTTTGGCAAGTTCCTGTTCGAGCGTCCCGCCTGGGCCCATCTGCCGGGCACGCAGGGCGCGCGCCGGGGCCGCGATGGCGCCGTGGTGACGCCCGCCGAGTAGCGCCAAAGCGCCATTCCCCCAACGGGGCCGGGATATGCAGTTCCGGCCCTTGCCTTTTCCTGCAAGACTCATCACAAGGGCCTCGCTACCCCCATTTTAGCGAGGACCAGCCGATGAAATCCGCAGTCATCGTCTTCCCCGGTCTCAATCGCGACCGCGACATGATCGCGGCGCTGACCAAGGTTTCCGGTACCGCCCCCCAGACGGTCTGGCATCAGGACGCCGAGCTTCCCGATGTCGATCTGATCGTCATTCCGGGCGGTTTTTCCTACGGCGATTACCTGCGCTGTGGCGCTATCGCCGCGCGCTCCCCGATCATGGACAAGGTCCGCGAACGCGCCGCCAAGGGCGTCAAGGTGCTTGGCGTCTGCAATGGCTTCCAGATCCTGATCGAAGCCGGGCTGCTGCCCGGGGCGCTGATGCGCAATATGAGCCTGAAATTTGTCTGCCGCGAGGTCAAGCTCGAGGTCGCCAATGCGAGCACCGAGTTCACTCGTGGCTATACGCAGGGCCAGATCATCCGCTGCCCGGTAGCGCATCACGATGGCAATTACTTTGCCGACGCCGAGACCGTGGCGCAGATCGAAGGCAATGGCCAGGTGGCGTTCCGCTATGCGGAAGGCACCAATCCCAATGGCTCGATCAACAACATCGCCGGCATTTTCAATGAGCAGAAGAACGTGCTCGGGCTGATGCCGCACCCGGAAAACCTCATCGAAGCCGCGCATGGCGGCAATGATGGACGGGCCCTGTTCTCGGGGCTGCTGGGTCAGGCCGCCTGATGAATGTGCGTGCGCCAATCGCCCCAGCCCGCTTGCTGCTGGGGCTTGGCCTGATCTTTGGCGTGGGCGGGCTGGGGCTGCAATTCAGCCTGTCCATGTCGAACATGCTGAGCAGTGGCCGCGATCTGCCCGGCTCGCTCGGCAGCTTTTTTTCGTATTATACGATCCTCACCAACATCGCGCTGGTGCTGATCTATCTCTCCGAAATCCTGCCCGCCCGCTGGCTGGAGCTGTTCCGCAGCCCGCTGCTGCGCGGCCTGATGGCCGCCAATATCGCGCTGGTCAGCATTTTCGTATTCTTCGTGCTGCGGCATTTGTCGGTGCTGACTGACCTCTGGTTGCTGGCCGACAATCTGCTGCATTACCTCTGCCCCCTGCTCTATCTGCTGTGGTGGGGCGTAGCGCAGCGCCATGGCCGGCTGGTGTGGCGCAATCTGCCGCTGATGCTGGTGCCGACGCTGGTGTATTTCGTCTACGCCATGGCGCGCGGCGCCTGGGTGCAGGAATATCCCTATCCCATTCTGAACGCGATTAAGCTGGGCTACCCCCAGGTCGCGCTCAATGCCGTTTACATGACAGCGCTGCTCGCGGTGCTGTGCCTCATCATCATTGGTCTCGACCAATGGCTTGCCCGCCCCTCTCGGACAATTCGCTCATGACCCCCTATCAGAACGACATCACCATCACCCCCCAGCTCGTTGCCGACCATGGCCTCAAGCCGGACGAGTTCGACAAGATCGTGGCGCTGATCGGCCGGCAGCCGACCTATACCGAGCTGGGCATCTTCTCGGCGATGTGGAACGAGCATTGCTCGTACAAGTCCTCCAAGAAGTGGCTCAAGACGCTGCCGACCACCGGGCCGCGCGTCATCCAGGGCCCCGGCGAAAATGCCGGCGTGGTCGACATCGGCGACGGCCAGGCCATCGTCTTCAAGATGGAATCGCACAACCACCCCAGCTTCATCGAGCCCTATCAGGGCGCCGGCACCGGCATAGGCGGCATTCTGCGCGACGTCTTCACCATGGGCGCCCGCCCGGTGGCGGCGATGAACGCGCTGCGCTTTGGTTCGCCCGACCATGAAAAGACCCGCCATCTGGTGTCGGGTGTGGTCTCCGGCATCGGTGGCTATGCCAACGCTTTCGGCGTGCCCACTGTGGGCGGCGAGGTCGAATTCGACGAGCGCTATAATGGCAATATCCTGGTCAACGCCTTCGCGGCGGGCCTGGCCGATACCGACAAGATTTTCTACTCCAAGGCCGAAGGCGTCGGCCTGCCCGTCGTCTATCTTGGGGCCAAGACCGGTCGCGACGGCGTCGGTGGCGCCACCATGGCCTCGGCCGAATTCGGCGACGATATCGAGGAAAAGCGCCCCACCGTGCAGGTTGGCGACCCGTTCACCGAAAAGCGCCTGCTGGAAGCCTGCCTCGAACTGATGGCCACCGGTGCGGTGATCGCCATTCAGGACATGGGCGCGGCGGGCCTCACCTGCTCGGCCGTCGAAATGGGCGCCAAGGGCGACCTTGGCATCGAGCTGAACCTCGACATGGTGCCGGTGCGCGAAACCCACATGACGCCTTACGAGATGATGCTCAGCGAAAGCCAGGAGCGCATGCTCATGGTGCTGCATCCGGCCAAGGAAGCCGAAGCCCGCGCCGTATTCGTCAAGTGGGAGCTCGATTTCGCCACTGTCGGCATCACCACCGACGATTTGCGCTTCCGCGTGATGTGGCAGGGCGCCGAAATGGCCAATCTGCCGATCAAGGATCTCGGCGACGAAGCCCCCGAATATGATCGCCCCTGGATTGCGCCGACCACGCCGGCCCCGCTGGCCGCCGACGACGTGCCGCAGATGGACGTGGCCGACGCCCTGCTCAAGCTGATGGGCGGCCATCAGGCGTCCTCGCGGCGCTGGGTCTATGAGCAATATGACACGCTGATCCAGGGCAATTCGCTGCAGCGCCCCGGCGGCGATGCCGGCGTGATCCGCGTCGAAGGCCACCCCACCAAGGGCCTGGCCTTCACCTCCGACGTGACGCCGCGCTATTGCGAAGCCGACCCCTATGAGGGTGGCAAGCAGGCCGTGGCCGAAGCCTGGCGCAATCTGACGGCAACCGGCGCCGAGCCGCTGGCGGCCACCGACAACCTCAATTTCGGCAATCCCGAACGCCCCGAAATCATGGGCCAGCTGGTCCATGCCATCAAGGGCATCGGCGAAGCCTGCACGGCGCTGGACTTCCCCATCGTCTCGGGCAACGTCTCGCTCTACAACGAAACCAATGGCCGCGGCATCCTGCCGACCCCGACCATTGGCGGCGTTGGCCTGCTGCCCGACTGGAGCCAGATGGCCCGCATCGGCTTTGCCGCCGAAAATCAGGTGATCCTGCTGGTCGGCGCACCGCCCAATCGCGGCACGCATCAGGGCCAGTCGATCTATCTGCGCGACCTGTTTGGCCGCAAGGATGGTCCCGCACCCCATGTCGACCTCGCCCATGAGAAGCGCACCGGCGATTTCGTCCGCAAGCTGATCCGCTCGGGCGTCGCCACCGCTTGCCACGATTTGTCGGATGGCGGGCTGGCGGTTGGTCTGGCCGAAATGGCCGTTGCCTCGGGCATTGGCGCCACCGTGACCGATCTCGAGGATCAGGACCCGGTGCTGCAGTATTTCGGCGAGGATCAGGGACGCTATCTGCTGACGGTCAAGCTCGACCCGCAGGGCGACGAGCTGGCGGCGCTGTGGAAAGAAGCCGAAGCCCTGGGCGTGTTCGCGCCCTGGATCGGCACCACCGGCGGCAGCGATCTGGTGCTTGGCGCCGCCAAGCCGGTCGCCGTCGCCGCACTCAAAGCGGCGCATGAAGGCTGGTTCCCCAGCTTCATGGACGGCGCGGCTGCATAATCAGCACCTCTGCCTTATGATCGCCGCTCTTTGGAGTGCTTTGCTCCAGGGGCGGCGTTCTTTTTTTCTGGAGATTACGATGCGTTTTAGCCCGGCAATCGGCTGCCTTGCAGCCATTTTCGTTAGCCTCGTGCCGGTGTCCGCCTTTGCTCAGAATCTCACCGTCACCGGCTCGCCGCTGCCGGACCAGCCCTATACGCTGATCTATCCCGAGATGATGGTGGCGAGTGGCGAACCAGGCGGCCCGCTGACCATCAACCACCCCGGCGCGCCGCTGCAATGCGTGCTGACCGTGGTGCCGGTGGAAGACACCGGCTGGACCGCCGAGGGCGCCCTGGCGGCGCTGGACGAGGCCACCGTGACCGCCGGCTGGAGCGACACCTTCCCCGGCTTTGTGCTCGGCGCTCGCTCGATCACCAATTACCAGAGCAATGCCGCCCTGATGTATGAGGGCACCAGCACCGAGTCGCCGCAGGGCGGGCCGCTGACCCTGGTCCATACCGAAACCGTGGCCAACGACAACGGCTATACGCTGGACTGCATTTTCGCCACCGAGGTCGCCGGCGAGGCGCGCCCGATGGTCGATTCCATCATCGCCAACTTCTCCACCGAGCAGGACGCAACCCCGCTCGGCGCCCAATAGCCGCGCCGTATTGAAGGTGCCGCACCCCCATGCCATATCATGGGGGTCGCCGGCCCGTTTGCCGGCCTGTTTGCAGGAGCAAGAGCCATGGCCATGGATGCCAGCGAAATTGAACGCCGGATCAAGGCAGCTCTGCCCGATGCTCAAATCGAGATCCGTGACCTCGCCGGAGACGGCGATCACTATGCTGCCACGGTGATTTCCGAGCAGTTCCGCGGCAAGTCGCGGGTGCAGCAGCATCAACTCGTCTATGCCGCCCTGCAGGGCGACATGGGCGGAGCCCTGCACGCGCTGGCGTTGCAGACCAGCGTACCGGACTAAGCGAGCGTGTCGCTCCGCGATTCTCTCGATTTGATCCGCACCGTCCGGCCAGATGCCGGCACGGCGGCAATCGAGCATGAGATACTCGCGGAGCGCGCCTCCTCGCTCAGCGCGGCGGAACGCAAGGTGATCGCCACCATTGCGGCTTTGGCCAATGCCGACACTGACCGCGCCGAAAAGCTGGCGCAGGCCCGCAGCGCCGTCTGGGCCTATTTCGTGCAGCGCGAACTGATCGGCTTTCGGCGGCACACCGACGTGATTCAGGAATTGAGTATTCCCGGCGAAGTCCTTGTCGGGCTTGGCGCAATGCCGGCGCGACGGTGACCCGCGCGGTATTTTTCGATGTCGATGGCGTGCTGGTGCATGGCTATCACGCGCGGCCCGAATTGCAGCGCCACTGGGATGCCAATTTGCTGGCCGACCTCGGGGTCGATCCCGAGCGGTTCCGTGCCGAATTCATCTTCGACATTTTCATCAAGAAGGTGGTGGTCGGCGAGATGTCGCTGGTCGAGGCACTGGACCGCCGCCTGCCCGCGCTTGGCTATCGGGGCTCGACCATGGTCTTCGCCCAGTATTGGCTGAGTCGGGACAGCGCATTGAACCAGCCGCTGCTCGATGTCGTGCGCCAGCTCAAGGCGCGTGATGATTTGCGGCTCTATATCGCCACCAACCAGGATCATATGCGGGCGCTCTGGCTGTGGCAGTCGCTGGGGCTGAGTGAATTGTTCGAGGACATTTTCTATTCGGCCCGTGCCGGGGTGCGGAAGCCCGAAAAGGGCTTCTTCGAGTTTATCGAGCACCGCATCGGCCCGCAGTCCGAGCCTCCCCTGTTGTTTGACGATACGCCCAAGGTGATCGATGGGGCGCGGCGGCATGGTTGGGAGGCGGTGCAGTTCGACACGGTCGAGGATTGCGTCGGTCACCCCTGGACCGCGCAGCGGCTACGCTGACCCGCGCATTTTTCTTGACCAATTCATAGCTGCGCAGCTATACATCAATTCATAGCCAGCGAGGTATGGATCGTGATGTCGAGCACCCATGATGTGATCTTTCGTTCGCTTGCCGATCCGACTCGCCGGGCGCTGTTCGAGCGGCTGTGCCGCGAAGGGGAGAAGACGGTCGGGGCGCTGACGGCACGCGCCGGGGTGTCGCAGCCCGTGGTGTCCCGCCATCTGGGCGTGCTGAAGCAGGCTGGGCTGGTGCGGGATCGGCAGGACGGACGGCAGACGCATTACAGCGCCCAGCCCGATGCGCTCGCCCCACTGGTCGACTGGACCAGCCAGATGGCCGGGTTCTGGGAAACCCGGATCGACCACCTCGAAGACCTACTCAAAAGGATGGACCAATGAGCACCACCGCCACCGAGACCCGCACTATTATTGTCGAACGTGAGGTCGCCTTCCCGCCGGAGAAAATCTGGCGCGCTTTGACCCAGCCAGAGCTGATCGCAGAATGGCTGATGCAGAGCGATTTCAAGCCCGTCGCCGGCCACAGCTTCAAGTTCACTGCCGATTGGGGCGGGGTCGACTGCCAGGTCCAGGAGGTCGAGCCGAACAAGATGCTGTCATATAAATGGGACGCCTTTGGCCTTGAAAGCGTCGTCACCTGGACGCTCACCGCCACCAGCACCGGCACCCGCCTGCGTCTGGAACAGTCCGGCTTCCGCCCGGATCAGGAACAGGCCTACCAGGGCGCCATGCAGGCCTGGCCGGAATACTTCGCCGCGATGGAAAAGGTACTCGCCGGCCTCGCGTAAAATCTGCCGGCGCGACGCAGTAACGCGCCGGCGACCATCTCGACAGCGCCCTTTGGCTGTCCTATTTAAGGGGCAGCAGCAACCGGGCCTTGACCCCGGCTATCGAAAGGCTCTTCCCATGACCGACATCAACGCCTTCATCGACGACAAGGTAAAGAACAACGACATCTTCCTGTTCATGAAGGGCTCGCCGGATTTTCCGCAATGCGGCTTTTCCGGCCAGGTCGTGCAGATCCTGAGCTATCTCGGGGTCGAGTATGGCAGCGCCAATGTGCTGGAAAGCGAAGAGCTGCGTGACGGCATCAAGGCCTACAGCAACTGGCCGACCATTCCCCAGCTCTACATCAAGGGCGAATTCGTCGGCGGCGCCGACATCGTGCGCGAGATGTTCCAGGCGGGCGAATTGCAGACCCATCTGCAGACCGCCGGCATCGCGGTCAAGCAGACCGCCTGATCCAACGCCAGCAAAACGACAGCAGCGCCGGGCCTCGTGCCCGGCGTTGCTGTTACTGGGGTCATCACCAGCATTGATGGCGCCCATTCAGCAATATCGCTTTGCGTGATGGCGGCGCAGGGGTAGACAAGGCGTCCACTCTGGATGCGCCTCATGAACTCGTCCGCTCTCCGCCCTGCGGTTCCGCTGCTCGTACTGATCATCGCCGGCTGCGTCATTGCCGCCGTCGGCAATGGCATTCGCAGCAGTTTTGGCCTGTTCACCCTGCCGATGACCGCCGATCTGGGCCTCACGCGCGAACAGTGGGGCATGGCCATGGCCATCCAGAACCTCGCCTGGGGCATCGCCCAGCCCTTCGCCGGCGCCTATGCCGACCGTGTCGGCACCGGACGAACCGTGGCCTTGGGTGGCGTCATCTTTGCGCTCGGCATGCTGGGCATGGCTTTCTCGCCGGACGCCGGCTGGATGATCATCACTGCCGGCGTCATCACCGGTGTCGGTATCGCCATCTGCTCGTTCAGCGTGGTCATGGCGGCCTTTGGCCGCTCGGTGCCTCAGGAAAAGCGCCCGATGATCTTCGGCATCGCCACTGCCGCATCGTCTTTCGGCCAATTCGCCTTCGCCCCGATCAGCCAGGGCTTCATCAATGCCTTTGGCTGGCAGTCGGCATTGATCTATCTGGGCATGGCGCTGCTGCTGATCATTCCGCTGAGCTACGCCCTGCGTGGCCGCACCGAGAACCCGGTGGGCCATGCCGACCTGCCCTTCATGGAAGCGCTGTCGCGGGCCTGGGGCCACGGCTCCTATCGGCTGCTGGTGATCGGCTTTTTCGTCTGCGGCTTCCATCTGGCGTTCATCAACGTCCACATGCCGGCCTATCTGGTGCAATGCGGGTTGTCGCCGGAAGTGGGCAGCTGGACCATCGCCGTCATTGGCCTGTTCAACATCGTCGGCTCGCTACTGGCCGGCTATTTCGGCGGCCGCCTGCCCAAGCAGTTGCTGCTGGCGACCATCTATTTCCTGCGCGCGCTGGCCATCGGGCTGTTCATGCTGTTCCCGGTCACCGAACTGACCGCCTATACCTTCGCCGCTGTCATGGGCCTGCTCTGGCTGTCGACGGTGCCGCTGACCGCCGGCCTCGTTACCCTGTTCTTCGGCGCGCGCTATATGGGCATGCTCTATGGCGTGGCATTTTTCAGCCACCAGCTCGGCTCCTTCATGGGCGTCTGGCTGGGTGGTGCCGTGTTCGACCTGACCGGGCATTATGATCTGGTCTGGTATCTCGGCATCCTGCTCGGCCTGGCATCAGCCGCCATTCACCTGCCGATCAACGAGCGCTCGGTCAGCAATTTCGCCCTCAAGCCGGCCTGAATTCGATCCATCGGCTATTACCGATAAAGTCTTGCAAATGACGCTCTGCAGGTTCATGGTCCCGAGCCATATTGCTGGTGCCCGCCGCTGACGGCGCCCCTATTCCAGGTTCCACTGATGTCCGATCATTTCACGCGGGTGCTTTCGCGCCCCGAATTTATTGCTCTCATCGCCGCGTTAATGGCCCTCAACGCCCTGGCCATCGACGTCATGCTGCCCGCCCTGCCCTATATGGGCGAGGCGCTCGGCGTGGCGAGCGAGAACGAGCGGCAATTCGTCATTACCGCCTATATGCTGGGCATGGGCATCGCCGTGCTGGGCTTTGGCCCGCTGACCGACCGCTTCGGCCGCCGCGCGCCGCTGCTGGTAGGCATGGCTATCTATATCGTCGCCGCCATCGCCGCCATTTTTGCTCCCAATTTCGTCGTGCTGCTGCTGCTGCGCTTCATCCAGGGCATGGGCGCCGCCAGCGTGCGCGTCATCGCCACCGCCGTCGTGCGCGACCGGTATTCGGGCCGCGAGATGGCCGAAGTGATGTCGCTGACCTTCATGGTGTTCATGGCGATCCCGATCATCGCCCCGGGCATCGGCCAGATTCTGCTGCTGACCGGACCGTGGCAGACCATCTTCATCTTCATGGGCCTGCTGGCCGCCGCCTTCTGGCTGTGGACCTATTTCCGCCTGCCCGAGACGCTGCCGCTCAGCGCGCGGCGTCCATTGAGCTTCAGGGCCGTATTCAGCGGCTTCGCCATCGTCTTCACCAACCGCATGGCGATTTCCTATGGCCTGGCCGGCATGTTCCTGTTCGGCGCGCTTTTTGGTTTCATCAGCTCGTCGCAGCAGATCTTCGTCGATGTCTATGGCCTGGGCGTGTATTTTCCCGTTGCCTTCGCCACGATGGCCGGGCTGATGGCGGTCTCCTCCTTCACCAACTCGCAGATCGTGCGTCGCTTCGGCATGCGCCGGCTGTCGCATGGCGCCATGCTGGTATTCTCCAGCGTCAGCGGCATCTGGGTCATCTTCGCGCTGACCGGATTTTTGCCGCTGTGGCTGTTCTTCGTCCTGCTGTTGATCATCATGTTCAGCTTTGGCTGGGCCGCCTCCAACATGAACTCGCTGTCCATGGAGCCGCTCGGCGCTGTGGCCGGCACGGCCTCGGCGGTGTTCGGCTTCATCCAGACCGTGGGCGGCGCGCTGATCGGCAGCTATACCGGCCAGATGTTCAACGGCACCACGCTGCCGACAGCGGTCGGCTATTTCGCCATGGGCACGCTGGCGCTGATCTGCATTCTGGTGGCGGAAAAGGGCCGGCTATTCGGCGTCGGCGAGCAATATGCCCATGAGGGCGCAGTGGTAGAGGTCGGGCACTGAGGGCTCGCTTCATCCACGGATTCACCTTCTCCCCTTGAGGGAGAAATTTCGCCATTCACCTAAGCAATATCAATAGGTTACGCTGCTGAATAAAGTCATAGCACTGCACCTAGTTATGCACAAGTGAGGCACGCTTTGGCGTTGGGAACGCCAAGCGAGCGATCAAAGTTGAGGCCGGCGGCCACCGTCGATTTGAGATGTACTGCTGCGACCCCCGCGCGCCTGGATTATCTGCCAAGTAGGAATGGGATCAACGGCCAAATCCTGGAATCGGACCTCACCCATGTGCAGCGGCTGCGTCCTTTCGGGATTTGGGACAGGGGGCGGGTTGACGCCGGGCTGCGTTCCCTACCAATTGTTGGTACCTGCCAGGAAGCTTCAATGCGCGGCAATGGCGCTATACTGACAGTGGGTATCGAAACAAGCCAGATGATGGCCAATCGGCTGATCTCAATAACGTCAGGTTTGATCACCTCGCTGAGCGCCTCTTCGAAGAGCTTTGAAGCTTGATACGGACCGGCTGCTTCATTCGGCAACCCAACGTTAGCGGACATTGATAGCGAGTTGCCGCATGGCAGCTACCGACCCCATATCGGCCGTTCGCGGTCAAATTTCGAAATTCCGAAAGCTGCCGTTTGTCGTCACAGAGCGATGCAAACTTTGCACCCGCATACCCAAACCGTTACCATCGCTAAGCTTGGTTGCAGGTGGGCTGCTCCAGTTGTCGAGAGAGCAATCGTGAACCTGAATAACATGGATCTCAATCTCTTGCGGGTCTTCGACGCCCTGATGAGGGAACTCAGCGTCACGCGGGCAGCAAGCAGAATTGGCAGAACCCAGTCGGCGGTGAGTCACTCGCTTTCGAAACTCAGGCGCATTTTCGACGACGAGCTGTTCCTGAAGGACAATGGCCGCTTGAGACCCACTCTGCGAGCACAGCAGGTCGCTGTGGTCGTCACCAGCGTACTTTCGGAGCTTCAGGCCGTCGTCGAAGGTGGTCGATCATTCGAGCCGTTGCAAAGTACGCGAAATTTTCGCATTGGACTAACGGATTACACGGGCGTGGCCTTCCTTCCCCTGCTCGTCCAGATGTTTGCCGACGAAGCGCCGAACGCGACACTCAATATCCTTCACGCCAAGGAGGCTGAAGTACCGGTCAGGATGAGAGCTCGGGAATTCGAATGCGCGATCTTGGGAAACCCCACAATTGACGAGCCTGGGATCGTCGGCGTGGACCTTGGCGTGGATCGAATGGTCTGTGCTGGATGGCGAGGAAACCCCGATCTCAAGGATATGACCGTAGAAAAATACGTGTCACTCCCCCATTTGCAGATATCTGCCGACGGCGCGGCACCTGGGGTCGCCGACACCGTCCTGGCCGACATGAATCTTACGCGTCGCGTGGTCGTCACCGAGCCCCACTACCTTGTCGCGCCTTGGATCCTCAAGGGAAGCCGACTGGTTACGGCCTTTGGCGAAAGTGTGCTCTTCGCTATCTCGGACGCAAGCGAGACGTTGGTCGTGAGACCGCCCATTCCGTTTCCAGACGTTATCCTGAAGATGCTCTACGAAGGCTACCTTGAAACCGATCCAGCGCATCGATGGCTTCGCGCGCTGGTTCGGCGTGTGGCTGATCAGCAAAGAACACAAAAAGAGGTACTCTACGAAAAGCTGCTTACGGCTGGCTAGGTCATTCAAACTCGATGATGGCTTCGATTTCGACGGTGGCCTGTAACGGCAAGGACGAGACGCCAATCGTGCTCCGGGCATGGCGGCCCGCTTCGCCGAAAACTTCTACGAAGAGGTCCGATGCGCCATTCATCACCCGTGGGTGTTCGGCAAAATCATCCGTGGCAGCGATAAAACCGCCGAGGCGACGAACTTTCCGTACCCTGTCAAGGCTGCCAAGTTGGGCTTTGACCTGAGCCAGCACGTTAATCGCAGACGCTCTGGCTGCCGCGATGGCCCGTTCGGCTGATACTTCCGCTCCAACTCGACCCTTTGCTAGCAAGCTACCATCAGAGCCGAGGCAGAGTTGCCCCGAAACAAACAGCAATTTTCCGAACGGACTGGTGCCGACATAATTGGCGACGGAGCGAGGCGAAATAGGAAGCTCGATGCCCAGTTTCTTAAGGCGGTCTTCGACGTTTGCGGTGTTGCTCATTTGGAGTTCCGTGCAGATCGATTTGAAGTGCGGTCAATCGCGTCTGCTATCCGATTGAGGACTTGGTGCAATATTTCGCGCTGGGTCGCCATGTTGATGCGAACATGCCCGGCGCCACCGGATCCCAGGTTCACACCCATTGTTGCGACAACATGTGCTTCCTCTTCGAGGATGTGCTTGAGCCAGTCCTCCGACCCGCCCAGCGAGCCAAAGTCCAACCAAGAGAAATACGTGCCTTCGGCAACGGTCACCCCGACCCAGGGGAGGCGTGTCTGGATAAATTCCAAGAGAAAATTCTGGTTGGCGGCGATGTATTGAACAAGGGCCAGGCTCCAGTCGTCGGCGTCGCGGAACGCCGCTTCAGTGGCCGCTTGTCCAAATATGTCTCCGCCAAAATACAGATTGTTGCGCCTGAGCCCCGTCATGTAGGCCCGCTGAAAGTCGGGATTATTCGTGATGACCAGGGAGTGCTTCAGCCCCGTCAGATTGAATGACTTGCTCGCCGAAATAAGGGAGATAGACCTTGAGGCGGCGGCTTTCGACACCTTCGCATAGGGTGTGAACTGCGAGCCGGGCAGGACCAATCCGAAATACACCTCGTCCGCGATGACGATGATGTTGTGACGGGAGCAGATGCCCTCGAGTCTGGTCAATTCCTCCTTGGTCCAAACCCGACCCACGGGGTTGTGCGGACTGCAAAGGAGCAGCATCTTCGTTTTCGGCGTGATCGCGCTCTCAAGATGCTCGAAATCGAACTCGTACTTGTTGCCGATCTTGCGAAGCGGATTGGCCAGCGCGACACGATTGGCCGCAGCGATCACTTCTGGGAAAATGTGGTGGACTGGCGGCTGGAAGATTATCTCGTCCCCGGGCAACGTCAGTTCCTCGATGATGGGCTGCATCGAGGGATAAATCCCGACATTGCTCAAGATATGCTCGCGCTCTGGGCGCCAATCGAAGTGTCGCGTCAGGTGGCCGATGATTGCGTCATAGTAGGAATTGCGCTTGTAGGGGTAGCCAAAATGCCCCCGTTTCGCGACGGTCTCAATGGCAGCCAACACAGCTGGCGCCGCCTTGAAGTCCATCTCTGCCGTGCCAACGCATAACAGCGAGGGATCATTCTTGCGGGCAATTTCGGCCTCCCACTTCATCGAGCTGAAATTTGTACGATCCAGTGGCTCATCAAAGTCATGGGCGACGAATTCACCTTTCCTTGTAGCCAACTCAGCGCCAGTTTTTTTGACAAAGTTCTCCAATGTGCTGGACATGCAGACACCTCCCTGGCCGGTTTGCGCCGGCTCATCCAAGTTTTTCGAGTGGGTTAGATCAGAGGACCCGGGCCAGGAACTCGCGAGTACGGGCGCTCTTCGGGTTGGTCGTAATCTCAACGGGATCACCAGCTTCGACCACGACGCCACCGTCCATGAAGATCAATTGATCAGCGACGTCCCGAGCGAATGATATCTCGTGCGTGACGACAACCATCGTAATGCCGTCACGAGCGAGGTCTTTCATAACCGAAAGGACTTCGCCGACAAGTTCGGGATCCAAAGCCGAAGTCGGCTCATCAAAGAGAATGACCTTCGGGTTCATGGCCAGTGCCCGGGCGATCGCCACGCGCTGCTGCTGACCACCCGAGAGGCTCGACGAATAGGCGTCATGCTTCTCGGCAAGCCCGACCCGGCGCAAAAGGTCCAGCGCCTTGGCTTTGGCCTGTGCCGGTCGCTCGCCACGCACGTTGATTGGTGCCTCGATCAGATTTTCCAACACTGTCATGTGTGGAAACAGGTTGAACTGCTGAAAAACCATGCCGATCTCAGCGCGGCGCTTGCATATCGCCGCAGGTGAAAGCTCGTGAAGCTTGTTTCCAACGCGTTTGTAGCCGACGTAGTCGCCATCAACCAACAGAAGCCCACCGTTGATTTCCTCGAGGTGGTTGATGCACCTGAGAAAAGTGCTCTTTCCCGAACCCGACGGTCCGATAATGCAGGTGACGGTGCCGGTCTTTACACTCACGTCGACGCCTTTGAGGACCTCCAGAGGACCGAAGGATTTTTTCACACCGCGGGCATAGACCATGATGCCTTCCGGAGCGCTGAACGGGTCGTTGCCATTTACGTGGTTCATGGTGCCACCGCCTTTGTCCGGAAACGAAATAGATTTCGGCGAATTTGGGTCCCCAACGCAACGCGTGAGGGCTGCTGGTCCTTGGAGAAATGTCGTTCGAGAAAGAACTGCCCGATGGACATGATGGATACGACCACAAGGTACCAGACGGTCACCACCAGAAGCAGCGGGATCGTCTCGAATGTGCGGGCATAGATGGACTGCGCTGTATAGAGCAGATCCCCAACCGCGATGATGCTGACCAGCGATGTGGTCTTTAGCAAGTTGATCGTCTCATTACCGGTAGGCGGAATGATCACCCGCATGGCTTGCGGCAGAATGATCCGGCGCAGAAGCTTTCCTGGTGCTATGCCCAGACATGCTGCCGCCTCGGTTTGCCCCCGTGGGACGGACTTCAGACCACCACGGACGATCTCTGCCATGTAGCCTGACTCATGCAATGACAGGGCGATCACCGCTGCGACGAACGGCGTCATGATGGAATTGGTGTCGACGGAAAACACCATCCCGACGCCGGGTATCCAAAGACCGATCGTCTTGAAAATGAGCGACAGATTGTACCACAGCATCAACTGCACGAGGGCCGGAGCCCCTCGAAAAATCCACACGAACATCGCCGCAGGGGCGGAAAGGAACCTGCTGTCCGAGAGCAGCATCAATGCAAGGATGGTGCCGCCGACACTGGCTAGTATCATAACGACAACGGTCAGTATGATGGTGGTTCCAAGCCCCGAAAGTATCCGTGGATGGAAAAGGTAGGTGCCAACGACGTGCCACTGAAATGCTGAATTGGTGACCATGGCGACGGCCAGGCCAACGAGGCAAAGGCCGGCGATGGCAACGGCAATCCATCGCCACACATGGGGCAATGGAACGACCGTTAGCTCTGCAATCTCTGGCGGAACGAATGCCGGGTCTCGCGATGTGGTTCTCAACTGACCCTCCTGTCAATTTTGAGCTGATTGCGGTCGGGTCGCGTCAAGATAGCGCGGCCCGCACATGTCATGGAGTCAGCTGCGATGCCTCGGTATAGACCGTCACATCCGTAGCGGCAGACGTCTGCATGTTGTATTTCGTCAGGATTTCCGCATAGGTGCCGTCGGCGATCAGCTTCTCGAAAGCCGCCTTCATCATGTCGGCGGTCGCAGTGTCGCCTTTGGCAATCGCGACGCCAAGCGGAGTCGGATAGAAGGAATTGCCGGCCACCACGAGTTGACCACCGCTGGTGGTTTCATAATAACCAGCCGAGGTGGAGTCATCGAGGTAGGCGTCCGCCCGACCTGAGGTCACAGCCTGAATGACGTCCTTTTGTTCGGGGTAAATTGCCTTCTTCAGGCCACCCTTGCCGGCCGCCGTACACTCTTCGCTCAGCTTGTCCGCCGCAAAATCTGCCGCTGTGCCTGACTGGACAGCGACGGTTGCGTCGCACAGATTTGCTTTATCCGCAAAGCGATCCTTCTTGTCAGGGCTGGTGACAGCCACGCTGCCTGCTTGGAGGAACGTGACGAAATCCACCTGAGCCAGACGCTCTCCCGTCACGGAAAATGTTGCCCAGCCGACCTTGTAGCGTCCCGAAGCCAGCCCTGGTATCTGCGAAGCGAAAGGCGCGGTTTCGATATTGAGTTCCGCGCCGAGAAGTTTCGCGACGGCATTGGCAAGGTCGATATCAAGACCAGCCGGTTTTCCATTCTCATCCAGGAATTCGAAGGGCGCGTAGCCCAGCGAACTAGCAATGGCAAATTTCCCACTGCTCTGAACGTCTGCGGTTACCGGAATATCTTGTGCATAGGTCGCCAAAGGCGCCAAAAGCACGCCTGACAACAAACAGGCAGCGAGTTTATTCGACAGTCTCATCATTTTGCTTCGTTCCCTCGTATCGGTGACCTGATCTCCCTTGATCACCTGGTCATGCTAGACCCGAGGGCAACCTGCATCAAATTGATGCTCGTCATGAAGAAATGAATTTCGTTCATGCGCCCTGTCCAGCTGTGATGAGCGAAATGTGGTGTGACCTGGCGCATCCCAACAATGGGTCGGCGTCTCAACCCGCAAGGTCAATCGGCCCCAACTTTGCCAAGCAAGCACCGTCCGCTTTCCCGGGAGGCTACTTGACAGCAGACTGTCCGAAACCCACCCCGTAGACGCCATTCTGCGCTTTGTCAGGTCAGACGGCAGCAATCGACCACATTTTAGTCATCTGTGCTTTGCACCGCATCGCTTGTAAGCTGCCGATCCGCAGATCGGTCCCATCGTTCACTCTCCCGCAGCCATCCGTCAGCAGGATGGGAAGACTGGAAGCTTTCTCGGTATCTTAATGGGCTCAACCCGAGCCGACGCTGAAACGCGGCTCTCATTTGCTGAGGGCTGGCGAAGCCGCAATCGAAAGCGATGGCCTTTATCGCATAATCCTTTGCTTCGAGCAGGTTGCGCGCCTGATCGATGCGGACGCTTTCCACAAAGTCGTGTGGTGTTTGTCCCAATTCCTTGACGAACAGGCGCGCCACCGTCCGTTCGCTCGTGCCAGCAATGTGGGCCAGTCGTGCTACGGAAAACGGCTCCTCGAGGTGGTTGACGACATAGGCCTGGACCTTGCCGATCGGCGAATTCGGATCGCCTCGTGGCACCAACAATGGGCTGAACTGCGACTGGCCGCCCTGGCGCTGGGCGACGACCACCAACCGCTTGGCGCAGGCCAGCGCCAGCGCCTCGCCATGATCCTCGCTCACCAGCGCGAGCGCGAGGTCGATGCCCGCGGTCACGCCCGCCGATGTCACCAACGCACCGTCACGAGCATGGATGCGGTCGTACTCCACCCGGCAGGCAGGGAAGCTTGCGGCAAGCTGCGCGGCATTCTGCCAATGCGTCGTCGCGACACGACCATCGAGCAGCCCAGCGTGGCCGAGCACGAACGCACCGGTGCAGATCGATCCATAGCGCTCGGCCAGCGTGCCCCAATTCCGCAGCCAGTCCAACATGGCGACATCCGGCCGGGCCTCTGGCAGTGATGGTCCGCCTGCCACGAGGACAATGTCAAAGCGGCGCCCCGCCTGCGAGAAGGCGAGATGGGGGACCACTGACATGCCGTTCGAGGCCCGGACGGCATTTGTGTCGGCCGCGAGAAGCAGGCAGTTATATGCCTCGTCGGATGGGAGAAACCCATTCGCTTCGGCGAAGACGTCGAGCGGGCCAGCTATGTCTAGCGCCTGCACGCCCTCATGGATGATGAGCGCCACTTCTCTCTTGGTCATCAAATCGCCTCCCGTATCGCTTCAGGCAGCTTATCGCACATGGTTGGCAGGTTTTCGATGGTGTGTAGGTTTGCTGCCAACCCCTCCGCGAGCGATGTATGCCGGTAGCTTCCTCTCACTGGAGATATGAACATGACCGATCCGCTCCTCTCGAAAGCCAGCATCAATGGCATTGCAGTGCCAGACAGCAAACTTGGCCGCGCGATCACCGAATTCGTCCGCGATACGGAATCTGATTTGCTGTTCAATCATTCCAGCCGCGTCTATTTCTTCGGGGCGCTTGCTGGGCAGCAGCGCGGCCTCACGTTCAATTCCGAGCTCCTCTATGCAGCGACGATGTTTCACGACATCGGCCTGATGCCGTCACATAGCAGTCCGGATCTGCGCTTCGAGGTGGATGGCGCCAATGCCGCGCGCGATTTTCTTCAGAGCCACGGCGTCGATGCCTGCGATATTGAAAAGGTCTGGGCCGGGATCGCGCTGCACACCACACCCGGCGTGCCGGAACACATGCATCCGGTGATCGCACTGACCACCGCGGGTGTCGAAATGGACGTACTCGGCCTCACCTATGGCGAGTACGACGACGCGACGCGCGAGGCCGTGGTCTCTGCCTTCCCGCGCACGCCGCGGTTCAAGGAGGACATCATCCAGGCCTTCTATGACGGCATTAAGCACAAGCCTGATACGACCTTCGGCAACGTTAAGGCCGATGTGATCGCCGACAAGGAACCACATTTCCACCGCGGCAATTTCTGCTCGGTCATCCGCAATTCGCGCTGGCACGCCTGATCGAGCTGAGAGTTGGGGCAATGCCGAGTATTTCCGAGACAAACATTGTTTCGCAACCGCCTGTCAACTTTCCTAGAAGCTGTCGGCCTGGTTTCCACCCCGTCATGGACATTACGGCGGCCGGAGCGGACCTGCAGCTTCCGAGAAACGCCAAAGCCCAGCATCCCAGCCTTCAACGCTGCGCCACTCGGATTGAGCGTGGCAATCAGGAGCGGACCACAAACAGTCCCACCAGCACGGCTGCCCAGTGCGTCGCAGCTGCGGCTACGACATGGCCGTGCCAGATGGCTTTGGCGAACTGCAGGCGCTTGTTGGTGTAGAAGAGAACACCGGCTGAATACAATATGCCGCCAAGCGCCAGGAGCCACAGCACCACCTCAGAGGTTATGTCCGCAAGGGGGACTGCTGCGATGGCGCCGATCCAGGCCAAGCCCAGATAGATAGGCACCCAGATCTTCTGGCTGATCGGAGGCAGGAAGATCTTGCCGACAATTCCCAAGCCGGCCAGCACCCATAGGCTTGTGGTCAGCGACCAGGCCCAGGCGCCCGAGAGCAAATACGCGGTGAACGGCGTATAGGTCGCCGCGATCATCAGGAAGATGCCCACATGGTCGAGCCGGCGCAGGATGGGCTTCCATTCAGCCGGCGCGAAGTTGTAGGCGGTGGAGAACCCGAACATGCACACCGCGCCAAGCGAGTAGATTGCGATCACGGCAAGCTTGCCAGTGGCTGGATCCTGAATGCCCATCCAAAGCAGGATGCCACCGCCGACGATGGCAAGGCCGAGGCCAAGCAAATGGACAAACAGGTCGGCGGAGCGCGCCTGGGCGCTAGGATAGTGAGGGCGCGCTGCCATAATGCCTCGGCTAGGGTTGGATAATTCTTCTTGCATATAGGAAGCCTGGGCCAACGATGCGATGGAGTGCGCAGCTAAGTGATCGGACGATTCAATGCCTTGCCACCCTAGCCGACCGCCAAAAGTGGACTTGGTCCCACAGGGACCAAGTCTTGTGCTGGTCCTTTGGTCGGCACCAGCACCCTGTTCAAGAAGTCGGTGCCAACAGATCATCTGCGTTAACAATCTTGGCATATGCGAAGCCCAACGCTGACATAAACGCGGCGTGCACTTGATCAGCTGAAACGGTCTTGCCGTTGAACTCGACGTCTCGCGTAGCTGTCGCGTCCGTGACAACGGTAACATTGAAGCTGTAGTCCGCCGCAGCTCTGGCCGTCGCGTCAATGCACATGTGGGTCATCGCCCCGACGATTACTAGATCTTGAATGCCCTTTGCATCGAGCTGGGCCTTGAGGTCGGTTTCCCGAAATGCGTTCGGGTAGTTCTTCACGACGACCTGCTCGCCGGCCTTCGGTTTAACTTCGGGAATGATCTCGGCTCCCGCTGATCCAGCAACAAAGAACGGAGCGCCTTCGGCGCTCTCAAAGCTCTGTTTATAGCTAGGGCACTTCCTCTCGACAAAACTGCTGGCCAGTTTTTCCCACAAGCCCACAAGCCGAGCAAATCCCACAAAGTCCAGTGAGCACCAGCAGCCCCAGTGAGTACCAGTGAGTACCAGTAAAAAGACCAGTGAAGTACCAGCAAACTAGGGCCACCACACCTCACGCACTGAGAGTGTTTCTGGTCCCAATCAGGGGCAAAACGGCAGCGCAGTGCCGCCAAACGATGCGGTTTGGGCGAATGTCGCCGGCGGCTGGGCCTTTCGCACCCGGGTCAGCTACGCCGATGCCATCGCTGTATCCGCCGCCGTCCCGGCCAGAACCATCGATCTGAGCCAGAACGAGGCGGTGGTGTTGGTCTCGATCGCCTACCATCAGCCGGTCACAAGGGCGGGGGTGTCCAAGGTCCTCGGGCGCAAAGTGTCGCGCGACGTCATCGGCGCGCTGCGGGAGAAAAATATGATCACTACGGGGCCGCGCAGTCCGACCGCTGGGGCGCCGTTCACCTATTTGACGACTAAGGGTTCTTTGCGCAATTCGGGCTCGACACACTTCGGGGTCTGCCTGATCTCGAGCGGCTGGGGGACGCTGGTTTGTACTGCAGTGAACCCGGTTGCGTTGGTTAGCCTGTGGCCGGCTTGCACGGGTGGGCGCAGCTAAGACAACAATCTATATCGCGCATAAGCAAAAAACCGCTGTTCGCTCGATTGACACCATTATCATACTGGCCACAATGCGAATATCCATTCTGGATGCGCCGTGCACCTCCCTATTGAAGCGACTGCTAGGAGCGGCTGGATGAACCGCACGCTTAAGGTGGTGCAAAAAATGGGAGAAGGCTATGAGATCTAAATTCGCACTAACGCGTCACGCGGCTTTATCGGTCGCCAGTGGCATGACCTTAAATTTGGCGATCTTCGGCATGATGCCTTTTGCTGTTGCAGCGGAGGTAACGGGTGAGCGCATTGTCAATGCTGATAGCGAGCCACAGAACTGGCTGTCTAACAATCGCGACTATACGAGCCAACGCTACTCTCCGCTCGATACTATCAACACTGAAAACGTCCAGGGCCTAAAGCTGCTCTATTCGGTCGCGCTCAACAATCAGGCCAATAACTACACGGAATCGACTCCCCTGGCGGAAGACGGTTTTCTCTATCTCACCGACACTTGGGGCGTCGTTTACAAGATTGACGGTACATCAGGCGATACCGGCCGCATTGTCTGGAGCATGGACCCTGGCCAGGAGGCTGCTTCGATTGCCAATCGTGGCGTAGCCTTGGCGGGCAATCTGGTGATCTCGGTGGCCAACGGTCCGGCGCGCGTGATTGGCTCGGACAAGGAGACTGGCGAAGTCATGTGGGAAACCAACGTGACCGGTGATACTCCGCGCGTCGAAATGACCGGCGCGCCACTGCTAGTCAACGGCAACGTGCTGGTTGGCGCCGCCGGCGGGGACGCAGGCACCCGGACATGGATGGCCGCCTACGATATCGAAACCGGCGAGGAGGTCTGGAAGGAGTACAATGTTCCAGCACCGGGCGAACCGGGGTCAGAGACCTGGGCCGACGATAACAATGCCTGGGAAACCGGTGGCGGCGGCATGTATGTGACCGGCAGCTACGACCCGGAAACCAACCTGACCTACTGGGGCGCCGGCAACCCCGTACCAATGTTTGATCCCAGCTATCGCCCCGGCGACAACCTGTTTACCAACAGCGTCCTGGCGCGAAACCCTGACACCGGTGCACTCGACTGGTATTTCCAGTACACGCCCAACGACTCCTGGGACTATGACGAGGAAGGCACCCACATCCTGTTCAAGTCCGAAGTGGACGGCGAAGAGAAAACGCTGCTGACCCACTCGGCGCGCAACGGCTTCCTCTATACCTTCGCTGCGAACAATGGTCAGTTCCTGAAGGCGAATGCCTATATGGACGGCATCAACTGGACGGCGGGCATCGATCCGAAAACCGGCGTCCCGGTCGACTACGATCCGACCAAGCAGGTGCAGACCTATGCCGGCACGGCGTTCCGTACCGAGGACGAACCCACCAAGCAGGCATGCCCCTCGATCGCCGGTGGCAACAACTTCTGGCCGTCCACGCTCAGCCTGAAGACCAACTTGATCTACATCCCCGCAATGACTGGATGTGTGGACGTGACGACCAATTCCAGCGTCCCGCCTTCCGTAGAGACGGGTTTCACTGGCGGCAGCTATGTAGTCTCCGAGCGGCTTGAGAGCTCAATGGTGGCGGCTGATCCGGTAACAGGTGAGATTGTCAAGACGGTACAGCTCAAGTATCCGAACTATGCCGGGGCACTCAGCACGGCCGGCGGCCTGGTATTCACGGCACTAACAGATGGCAGCGTCATAGCGTTTGATGACGAGACACTGGAAGAAGTCTGGAAGATCAATGTAGGCATTGGCTTTACCGCACCGCCAATGACGTTCTCGGTTGATGGCAAGCAATACGTTGCCATTGCCTCTGGCCTGTCCGGCCCGGCACGCGGTAAGCTACGGATGACTCCAGAACTCAGCGAGCAGCGTAACGCGGCAATGCTGTTCGTGTTCGGTCTGTAGGTCAGTCGGCATGGGGACCGCAATTTCTGCGGCCCCCATGCCCGTTGTTGCATAGACTGCTAAAGCTCATGCATTTCGAAGCGCACGTGGCTCTGGAACTGCCCCTCGGTAAATTTGCCGGTGTACGGATCAATCTGCCGCTCGCCGGCCCCGCGCAGAAAACGGGCCGACAGCATATACTCGACGTTGTCGACAGTCAGCGAGCAATCCTGTTTGACGAATTCCCCATTCATGGGTGTTTCTCCTTTAGCCGGCGACAGGTCGACACACGACCAATCTCCACTTTTCGGACGAAATCGCGCCATCAGAAACGGCTGCAGAAACCGTGCGTCTTCGCGCTTGACGGAGGTGTCGCGCGGGTCGCTGACCATGCGCACGCCCTTGACGATGCCAGACGCGTCAATCAGCACCGACATGATGACTGGCAGATCATAGACCTTCGTCCCGGCCCCTGCGATCAAAAGCGGGATGTTGTTGGCCTTGGCCCAGTACTCCAGTTCATCGTCATAGCGAAAATACACTTCCCGCCAACCATTGGCTTCAGGCGGACAGTTCATATATGCTGCAAATCCATCAAGCTGCCGCGATGGCGGCCCCCCATCCGAGCCGCAAGCAAAATCGGCAAAGCTATCGGGGATGGCCGCGAGCGGCTGGCCAAGCCTAATCCTCCAGACGTCGCTTGCCGCCGGTTCTTCGGCGGCCATGACGGTGCTTGCCAAGCCAAGAATGGCACACAGGCCCGCCCCAAACACGCTAAAACCCTGCGAGGTCATTCTGCTTTCCCTGTGCTGTGGAACGAAAAGCCGCTAAATTCGGTTCGACCGCACACTAGCATAGACGAGCCCGCCAAATAGCAATCAAGATTATTGACCCCCTGAAAGGAACCAAGAAATGGCGAAATCATCAGTGGCGCACCGCGCGCGCCCCCCAGCCATGCGCGTGCTAGGCGGCCTGTTGTTGGGGACGCTGTTCTGCGCGGGTCTCACTCAGGCGTCGCAAGCTCAGATGACTGGCGGGGAACGCATCTATTTCGAGAAGGGCGGCTGCAACCAATGCCACGGCCGAAATGGTGACGGCGTTGGCGACGACGCACGGGAAAGTGGCGCCAATCTACGGGAAACCGGCCTAGACAAGGAACTGCTCGTGGAGATTATCTCGTGCGGCATTCCGGGCACCAACATGCCGTACTTCGAAAAATTCTCTTATACGGATGATCGCTGCTATGGAATGACTTCCGAGGATATCGGCTCGGACAAACCTCAGGGGCCTCTCACCACTTTCCTCGCCAAACGGGATATCGACGCCGTTGCCGACTACATCCTTGACAATTTTGCTGGCAAGGGCCCGGTCGGCCCTGCGGCGGCAGCACCCGCTGCAGCCTCAACGCCACCTCAATCGCATTGACAATGACCGCAAACCGTTGGGCCATCCTTGCCTGCTGCCTGGGTATTACTCTGGCAGCAGTCACACCAGCATCAACGCAGCCGATCATGGCAACTGGCTTCGAGAAGGCCTCCTGTCCAGGGTGTGACCTGGACGGGGCAAGGTACAAACGGCAGGATCTTGCCGGCAGTGATTTCTCGGGAGCGAGCTTGATCGGAGCCGTTTTTCATCGCGCTAACCTGGCGGGGACCGACTTTAGCCGGGCCAATCTGTCGAAAGCCAATCTGAACAAGTCTCGCGCTAGTCAGGCCGATTTCAACGGCGCCAATCTAACAGATGCCCTGTTTTATGAGGCAGATGGCAGCAAGGCCCAGTTCGCCAACGCTGTGTTGCCGGGTGTTAAAATGCAGGGAGCCCGCCTACTGGCGGCAGTGTTCGACAACGCCGACCTCAGTGGCTCATTTCTGACAGGAGCGCGCCTGGATGGCGCCAGCCTACAGCGCGCGAATCTGGAGCGCAGCAATCTGATCGGCGCGGTATTATCTAAAGCCGATCTGGAGAACGCAATCCTGATAGGGAGCGGGCTGATCGATGCCAGGATTCGCAATGCCAATTTGCGCGGCGCCGATCTCAGCGGCGCTGACCTCTACAACGCGGACCTGAGTGGCAGTGACCTGACTGGCGCCAACCTCGCAGGCGCTCGGTTGACCCGTGCGCGCTTGACCGGAGCCATAATGGAGGGGGTTAATTTGTCCGGCACGATCATGCCCAATGGTGACCTGCACGAATGAGCCGGTTTCCCTGGGTCATGATGATCCTGCTATTGCTTTTGGCCGCCGGCTCCCTGTCTGGGGTCGCGGTATTTGCCGGATTGCTGCGAGGCTGGGCCCCTGGACCTCTCGTGGCCGAAGTCCAGTTGCAACAGTTTCGACTTCCCGCCGGGTTCGGGATCGACCCTCCTTTGATTGCAGGCCATATGGTCACCCAGCTCAAAGACCGGGTGGACAAGGACGTGGCGCTGAGCGTCATCCTGGGCACGGAGGGTGCGCGCCAGTTGCGGGAGGTGGTTGTCCCTCGCCTCGTTCATCCCGACCTCATCGCCCGCATGATGGACAACATACCGCCGCTGAAAACCCTAACTGAGGTACAAAACTACCGGTCCAGTGCTACTGTGTCGGTGCATAATGAGGGCGCCACTGTCCTGACCGATGTGGCATTGACCCTTCCGGGCACACTTAGGGCCGAGACGGCCGAGGGGCCGCTCACCATCGTGACCCCGGTCGAGGGCTTGCAAACCATCATTCTGGCGGATCTCCAACCAAATGAAATCGTCGTTCTGGAAGCTTGGCAGGACCGGCGCCTTGACATCGAAGGCGCGCTGGACGCCCGGATCACAGTGGGCGCCGCCGGCGTTGACGGCACTGTTGTCATCTATGGCCGTCAGGAATGGGCTGGGCAGGCTTTCGAAACCAACGTCTGGGGACGGTGGGCCGCCTGGATTATCCTGATCGGCGTCGCAGCAGGCTCACTGGGGCTGCTTGTGTGGCTCGTGGTGCGGGCGGTCTACCCTGCGCGACCGTGATGGGCCGGTGTTGAGGCGCAGAGTCGTTCTCTGCGCTTTAGAGCATTTCGGGACTGAATGCGCAGGGTCATGCCGGCCCACTGAATGAACCGGTGGGAAACGCTCTAACCTTATTTTCGGTATTTCTTCCTTCTGAAATCGGTACCGACCTTTGGCAGACATCCTTTAAATTTTTGGAGGTGTCACGGGAGCTGGCAACCTCCCAAACGTCAGGTTTCCAAAATCGAGTGCTTGCACACGCTGGCCGGTGGAACCGCCCTCGCCCTGCTGACCGATGCGCGTCTCCGCCGCAATTTTTTTAGCCAGCCGGGTCGGCGTGTCCGCTGCAGGATCCTCGTCGGAGATGCGGCCGGCGACATCTTCTCCTTGCGCCAGCTGAGTCTGCGCCGTGGTGAGTTTGTGCACCAATGCCTCGTCATAGGGCACTTCGTAGGCACGCGGGAATCCGGACGGATAGTTGTGTTCGTCGAGCGCCTCCAGCCACAGATAGATTTGCCCTGGATACTCGGTAAGCATGTTCGGCTCCACTATGCGAAACCAGTGCAACTGGAACAATCTGGGCAGAGCGGCATCGCTGGCCCAGCCGCGCAATTCGCCAGCGCTCCAATAGCCCGTCAACATCAGGGCACTGGCCAACAGAGCTGCGGTTATGCGCGAGGCCGGCCGGACCGTGGAAGCCAGCAGGATGACGACCAGGATGACGACGACAAAGCCGTAGGTTGCGGCGAGCAGAAGAATGTTGAACGTCGTCATTTAGGTGATATGCTCCCACCTCCGCCGTCGGTGGACAATTGCGGCGGCTGTCTCGGCGCATTGCCTCGGTCCTTGACCAAGGCCACAAGGCTCGTCGGTCGGTTGTTCACATCAGTGATTGTACTACCGTTAAGGGTGAAACGGACGACGGTGTCCTCTTGGCCGGTGCCTCCAAGCATGACCTGCCCATAATAGATCACCTTGAGAACAGGATTGACCTTCTCCACTTTTGCGGTGACTGGTACCGGTTGGGTGGTCGTCGCAATATAGTGCACGACATTGACGATATACTCACCGTCCATCAAGCCCCGTACCGACACGATCTCCTGGTTAAGCGAGTTGCGGATCTCTTCGCCGTTGAGCGAAATTACGTCCATGTACTCACCACGATCATCCCGATCCAGATGCATCAGGCCGCCCTCGCGCTGGTGGTACCAGACAATATTTCCTGCCGGATCCTGGACATAAATGTCGACGTCATCGGGATGATTGTCGGGCCAGCCCACCGTGATCAGCAGTTCGACTTCGGTGTCAACTTTACCGGTCTTGTTCGACGGACTGATCAGTGCAAAAGCCAGAAAGAAAAAAAACGCGAAGGCGACACAGGAGTTGAACAGCAAGTCCGTGAAGGTGTCGAATTCGGACTCGACATCAGGTTCAAACATGGGCGTCCGTCATCGGCAGGGGCGCGAGATATATATCACCGATCCGCACAGTGCTCTTGATGACGTCCGCTGCCACCCCCTCCAGCAGGTTGAATTGTATTCGCAAGATCAAGCCGCAAACCAGCCCTGCTACCGTTGTCAGCAATGCCGTCGCCATACCCCCGGTCATCCCTCGGAGCGCAGTGCGCAGGGTTTCGGGGTCGAACTGGGCAATTCCATCCATCGTTGACAGCATCTGGATGAAGCCGATCACTGTCCCCAACATTCCCAACTTGTAGAGCACGTCGCTGCCATAGATGCCAAACCGGGCTCGGCTACGAAACTGGCTGATGAAAGCATCTAATAGCACGCCCGGTCTTGCATTGGGATCGCGGGACCGCTTGAGCAAAATATCGGAGAGATGTTCTCCCACCCAGCCCCGCGGCAGCACGTAGTCCCCAATGCGGGTGACGCCCGCGTTCACGCTTGCCAGTTCACCCAGATCTAGTCGGTGAGAACTGAGTTTAGCCACATGCAATTCGCTGGAAAATTGCACGATGGTAGCGAGGCAGTACAGGCTGAAACCGGCGAACAGAATGGCGATAAGCACCGAAACATGGCTGCTGTCCGCTGCAAAAAGATATTGTAGGAACCCATAGTCATAGCCGACCACCAAACCCAAAACGACCAGTCCAGCCAACAGGAGCCAGAGCGCGACCTTATCGTACGCTCGGTTGCCGACCTTATCCGTCAGCTTTCCCGGAGCCGCCATTGTCAAGTATCCTCGCAGACTCATTTATAGCCACCCGGCGACTGAATTTCGCGCCATTCCCAAGGAGGCTGGAACTCCACTCCCGGCTGCCAAAGCCCGACGCCAGCCATGATGGCGTCCACCTGGACTGACGTGTAGGCGTCGCTCTCTTTTGGAAACGCCAAGGCCATACCGGCTTTGACCATCTGGGCGTTGATGTCGACCCCACCCACCTCGCAGATTGCGTAAAAGCGATTGAACGGATCGGATTGCGTGGTGGTGAAGCAGGTCACCGGTCCACTGGCAATCAAAGCCTGCAGTGTGCGTAACGCGGCATCGAAACATCCCCAGTTTCGCCCATTGGCCCGACAATTTTGGTCAGGCTCAGGGGCATCGATCCCCCACAAGACCACACGGTCTTGCCCGATCTTGACAATGTCGGCGTTCAGGGCTTCAGCAGGCCCCTGGATGACCCGCACCTCATCCGCCGACGATTGGCTGACCAGCAGCAACAAGGTGCCAGCTATATAACCCCGTAGTTTCATCCTCCTGCTCCTCTGCGTCAAACTGCAGCCGAGACATTCGATCGTGCAGGCGTTCCAGAATTTTCAACTTTTTGCATTGTAAGGCCGACGATTTCTCGGGACATCGAGTGTGCGTGATTATAGCCGTTCGCGGAGGGCTTCATAGGGCGTTTTGCCATTGAACGCTCCGTGTGGGCGATTGAAGTTTTAGAAGTTCCCCACTCGTTGAGCTTGGCCTCAAGATCGACATCACCCTTGTACGACAACAGCTGGTAAAATTCCTGCTGGTCTGAGCGATGTTGACCGGTTTTCGGGCGTGACGCCGGGCTGGCGCGGTCACCTTCCATGGTACGTCGTCTTTCCTGCTCGCAGCGCATCTGTGCCGCTGTCGACCGACACAGTCTACTTGATGCGGGTCCGCTGAACAGAAAAATCTGTTTGCCAAATGGGGTTTGGCAGATAGGCATGGGACAAGATGCAGACGCGCGAGGAGGACCGCCAGGTTGGAGAACGGTCGCCATTCGCCATATTTGTAGCCGAGAGGACATGCTCATGGCCGAGCTGGCTCCGCCGCCGTTAAGTCGCGCGACAACAAACTCTGTTGACTCGCCTGCGTCGGAAATTTCGTCGGCCGCCACGCTGGCCGCGCGGGCGAGTACGCGCCGCCGGCGCGAGCGCCACACGGTGATCGGCGCTCAGGTGACCATCGCGCTGCTGCTGCTGGTGGGCATGTATGCGCTCAATGCCACGGCCGGCAATTTGACCATGCCGCACCCCTATGATGTGGTCGGAGAGAGCATTAAGATGTGGTCGGACGGCACCATGTTGCGGGCGCTGGGCGAGTCACTCACCGTGCTGGGGCTGGGCTTCCTGCTCTCGGCGACCACCGGCATAGCCGTGGGCATCCTGCTCGGCGGCTTTCGCTTTCTGGGTCGCGTGTTCGACCCCTTCGTCAATGCGATGAATTCGACCCCGGGCGCCGCCTTCATCCCGCTCATCATCGTCTGGTTCGGTCTCTATACCGAAGCCAAGGTGGTCGTGGTGTGGAACGCCGCCCTGTTTCCGATCCTGATCAACACAGCCGCCGGCATTGCCAATGCCAATAAAGACCTGGTGGAAATGGCGCGGGCCTTCGGCGCCGACCGGGCAACGCTGTTCTGGAAAGTCATGGTGCCCGATGCCCTGCCGTCCATACTCAGCGGCTTGCGCATCGGGGCGGCCATCTGCATCGTGGGCACCGTCATCGCCGAGCTGACCATGGCCCAGTCCGGCCTGGGGGGTCTGCTGATCGCCGCTGGCAATCGTTTCCAGATGGACCGCTATTTCGCGGTGGTCATCGTTCTGATGGCGCTGGGCAGTCTCATCACCGCGCTGCTCCGTTTCACGGAAAACCGCATCGGCCGCTGGCGGCTGTCACTATCGGACGGTCACTGACCATGGATCCCGCACCTGAACCCCTGATTTCGCTCCGCCATGTCGGCAAATCCTTCAAGGATGGAAAGGTCCGCGCGCTCGAGGATATTTCCTTCGATGTGCGGCCAGGTGAATTCATCAGCTTGGTTGGCCCAAGCGGATGTGGCAAGACCACCCTGCTCCGGCTCATCAATGGCCTGATCGCGGTGGATGACGGCACGGTGCGGGTGAGGGGCGCGGCGCCCGAGCCGGGGCCGGATCTGGCGATGGTCTTCCAATCTGCGCGCCTGCTGCCCTGGCGAACCGTGGCAGGCAATATCGAATTCGCCCTCTCGCTGCGTGGCCTCGACCGCAAGGAGCAGGTCCAGCGCGCCCTGGCCCTGCTGGGCGCGGTCGGCCTGCGCGATTTTGCCGATGCATTTCCGCATGAACTCTCGGGTGGCATGCAGCAACGCGTTGGTCTTGCCCGGGCGCTGGCGGTGGAGCCCAAAGTGCTGCTGATGGACGAGCCTTTCGCCGCACTCGATGCCATGACGCGCGAAGTGCTGCGCGGAGAACTGCTGCAGATGTGGTCGCGCCAGCGGATGGCCATCGTCTTCGTGACGCATGATATCGATGAAGCCATCATGCTGTCGCAGCGCATCGTGCTGTTGCGGCCCCGGCCCGGCCGGGTGGACGAAATCATCGATGTCGACCTTCCCGAGCCGCGTTGGCTGAACGATCCGCGCACTCTCCCGGCCTTCGCCGCCATGCGCAAGCATCTCTGGTCGCGCATTCACGATATGGTGCGCGATGGCGCCGAACTCGAGGAACTGGCGGGGGCGTTCCCCAAGGCCGACGCGGAAGACTCCGCCGCCCTATAAGCTTTTCTCATAGCACGGATAGGTGTTTAGGCGGTCCGAGCACCTAGCTTTGCACGGCCCGCTATCCTAGCCTTCCAGATAAAGGCGCCGCGAGGATCGCGGGCCGGAAGGTATGGTTGCATGGACGGACTACGCGCTGAGACCTTGTCGCCGCTGCTGCGCGCCGACTGGACGTACGAGCGGGCGGCGCATCTGCTGGAGCGCGCCGGCTTTGGCGGCACCCCGGCGGAAATCGAGCGCCTGGCGGCGATGACGCCCGAACAGGCCGTCGCCTCGCTCGTCGACTATGCCGGGCTCGACGCCAGCTATCTCCCCGTCTTCGAGGAATCCGGTTTCTGGGATCCGACGCTCAAGGATTTTCCGGTCAGCCGGCCGGCGACGACGAACATGGCGGAAAACACCGGCGAAGCCATTGGCGTACGGGTCAAGCCCGGCGGTGCGCGGCCGCTGCAGCCCGTGACCAATCGTTTCTTCTTCTGGCTGCGGGCCAGCGTGCTCGAAACCCGACGCCTGGCGTTCTGGTGGGTTGACCGCATGGTGCGGACCAACCGGCCGCTCGAAGAAAAGATGACCCTGTTCTGGCACGGCCACTTCGCGACCAGTGAAGAGAAGCTGCGCGACTATCGCAAGATCATGCTGCAGCTCGAAACTCTGCGCGCTGGCGCCACCGGCAATTTCGGCGACCTGCTGATGGCCGTGGCCAAGGATCCGGCCATGCTGGTCTATCTCGACGCGGCGCAGAACGTGAAAGGCGCACCCAACGAGAATTTCGGCCGCGAGGTCATGGAATTGTTCACCATGGGCGTGGGCAATTACACCGAGGACGACATCCGCGAGGCGGCGCGGGCCTTTACTGGCTGGGGCAATGACGATCTGGAGTTTGTCGTCGACCCCGACAAGCATGATGCTGGCACCAAGACGTTCCTGGGCCGTAGCGGCAATTTCACCGGGGAAGACATTCTCGGCATCATTCTCGAACAGCAGCAGACCGCGATCTATATCGCGACCAAGCTCTACCGCTTTTTCGTGCGGGAGGAGGTTTCGCCTGGCTTCGCCGCGCAACTGGGGGCGCTGTTCCTGCAGAACCACTACGATATCGCTCCCTTTCTGAGGACGATTTTCCTCTCCGAAGATTTTTACAGCGAGCCCTCGGTCGGCACCCATATCAAGTCGCCGATCGAACTGCTCGTCTCGACCTATCGCAAGCTCGGCTTGGCTGAATTGCCAGGCATTCCCGACCCTTATTTGGTCAGCAAGACGCTGGGTCAGGTGCTGCTCTATCCCCCCACCGTCGCCGGCTGGGGGGAGGGGCGTTCCTGGATCACGCCGGGCCTGCTGTTCGAACGCGGCAATTTCGCCCGCGAGGTCATGTTCCCCAACATCATCGATTTCGTCGATCCAAACCATGATCCCGGCGCGGAGGTGCGGCGGGTGAACCGGAACCTCATCGCGGGCATGGAGATCACGGCGGCAACGCTGGAAGAGGGCGCGGCCCTCAGCACTGCCGCGGGAATCCAGGAGAGCTTCAATACCCGCTATGCCAGCGTCACCGGCTATCAGGAGGCGCTTCGCAGGCTCAAGCCGACCCCGCGCGCCGCAGCGCAGTTCAGCCTCTCTGAAATCGCCACGCAGGCCGGGGCGCAATCGACGGCAGAGGCCGTGGATGTGCTGACGCGGCAGTTGCTGCGCGTACCGCTGACGCCTCCGGCGCGGGCGGCCTTGCTGGCGACGCTCGACGAACAGCTCGGCACCACGCGGCTGGCCGAAGCCGAGACCTATATGGAACATGCGCTCCGGCTCGTGGGCCATCTCATCATGAGTTCACCCCAATACCAGCTCGCCTGAGCGGGCGGCAATGGAGACGACAAATGGCCAGGACACCCAAACTCAGCGGCGCCGATAAAGCAGGCCTGATCCAATCCGGTTTTGGCAGCATGGTGCTTGGCGGCGCTGGCGGTATCAGCACCTCGCCCGTCTGGTCGAAGGTGGCGGGAGCGCAGGCCGACATCAACGACCGCATCCTCGTCATCGTCGAATTGTCCGGCGGCAATGACGGGCTCAACACCGTCATCCCCTATGCCGATGACGCCTATTACCAGGCGCGCCCCCAACTGGGGATCAGGAAGGACGAACTGCTCCGTATTGACGACCATTTCGGCTTCCAGAACTCCATGGTCGGTTTCGAGCGGCTGTACAAGGACGGGCTGATGGGGGTCGTGCATGGCGTGGGCTATGACCAGCCCTCGTTCTCGCATTTTTCTTCCATGGCGTTCTGGCAGACCGGCGCGCCCAATAGCGGGGAAGCCCATGGTTGGCTGGGGCGCATGGCCGATGCCATCGACCCGCTGGGCCACACCACCAATTTCCTGGTCAATATCGATGACCACCAGTCGCTTGCGGTGCGCTCGATGAACCATGTGCCGCTGGTGTTCGACAATCCGAATAATTTTGCGCGCCGCATGTTCGACGAGGAGAAGGCGGCGTTCGCCGCCATCGACAGCCGTGGCAATGGCAGCGCCAATGCTGCGCAGGACTTCCTGTTCGATATCGCCGCCAGCGCCAATTCGTCCGAACAATTGGTGCGCGACGCCTGGAAAGGCTACACTTCTCCCATCGATTACGGCCTGGCGCCCTTTGGTCTGGAACGCGTCGCGGCGCTGGTCGCGGCCGATTTCCCGACCAAGGTCTACTACGTTCCCTACCGCAACAATGCCTTCGACACTCATGTCTATCAGGGCGATCTGCATTCGCGGCTCTGGTCCTACACCTCCGATCATATATCCGCCTTCGTACGCGACATGGAGCGGCTGGGCCGCGGCGATGACGTGGTGGTCATGGTCTTCAGCGAGTTCGGGCGGCGCGTCGCCGAAAATACCAGCCTGGGCACCGATCACGGTACGGCCGGCCCCGCCTTCGTCATCGGCCGGCCGGTGACGGGCGGTCAATATGGCGGCATTCCCAGCCTGACCGATCTGGACGACGGCAATCTCAAATTCACCACCGACTATCGTCGCATCTACTCGACGCTGATCAACGGCTGGATGGGCCATGAACACCCCTCTTCCATCCTGCGCGACGAGTTCAGGCCCCTGCCGCTCTTCGGACAGGCTGCCTGACGCGGCGAACACCCTATCCGACCCCCTATCTAAAGAGCGGACGCGTTCCGCAGGAGACGAGCATGACCATGAAAATGATGCCTCTGGCGCGGGCGACCGCCACGCTGCTGAGCGCCGCGACGATGACCCTGCTGGCCGGCGGACAGGCGCTGGGCCAACCCAGTGATATGCTGGAGATCAAGCTTGCCCTGGGCGTCATCGATGCCAATTTCAATCCGACCAATGCCTCGGTCTTCAAGCTGGCCGAAAGCTTCGGTTTTTATGAAAAGCATGGCGTCAAGGTCACCATCGTGGCGCTCGACGGCACGCCGCAGGCGGTTGCTGCGCTCAATTCCGGCGCAGTCGATATCGCCGATATCACCATCGATGCGGCCATTCGCCTGCGCGCCGACAATGGTCTGCCGGTGCGCGGCATTGTCGGGGTCTCGATGGGCGGCAATTTTCTGATGGCAGCCAAGACCGAGATCGAAACCATCGCGGACTTGAAGGGCAGGGCCTATGCCATCGCAGACAATGGGAGTCTGGATCACCAATTGACGCGGGTGGTGTTGCGCAGCTTCGGCATGGCCGACACCGATCCGAACTTCGTGGCCATCGGCGCCCCCGATGTGCGTGTGCAGGCACTGGCGGCAGGCCGTATCGATGCCACCACTGTGTCCTTCGGCACCTATATGTCCATCGTCGACGTGCCCGGCGTACATGTGCTGCTCGACGCCGACGAATTCTCCGAGCGGGGGCCGGCATTGTCCAAGTTCGTTGCCACGCTCGACAGCACGATCGAAACCAAGCGCGAGGCTCTGCAGCGCTTCACCGATGCGCTGATCGACACCTCCCGCGCCATGGCGGACAACCCGCAACGCTGGATTGACGCGGCGGTGGAAGCCCGGCCGGACCTGGAACCAGACAATATCCAGACCACTTCGAACCTGATTGCCACGCGCTGGTGCGTCTATGGCTGCATGAATGCGGCCCAGCTGGAGAAATCGGTGGCGTTCGTCTACGATAATCCCGACTTCGCGGATGTGAATGTGATCAGATTCGAGGATGTCGTCGATCTGAGTTTCACTGAAAAGGCATTTGAAACGCTCGGCGCCCATGAGGGAGAAGGTCTCGATCTCCGCTGAGCGATGGCTCGGACGCGTGGCGACCGGGATATCACGCGCTTCGTACTATCATGATTGCAGCCAGCTGATCGCGTCATCACACATCGTGCGGCATGATCCCGTCTGCCAGCGGTTGATGACGGTGCCGGGTGTCGGCGCTGTTGTTGCGTTGACCTACCGCGCGACTGTCGACCAGCCGCAGCGCTTTGTGCATTCCAGGGCGGTCGGCGCCCATGTCGGGCTGACGCCTCGTCGTCACCAGTCAGGTGAAATCGACTACGATGGCGGCATCTCGAAGTCCGGTGATACCATGCTGCGCACGATGCTGTACGAGGCAGCACATATCCTGCTCACCCAGCGCGGTAAGTGGTCATGGCTAAAGGCCTGGGGTATGCGGGTCGCGCAGCGGCGAGGCCAGCGCCGTGCCATTGTCGCCGTGGCCCATCGCCTGGCGGTGATCCTGCACCGGATGTGGACCGACGGCACCGACTTCCGCTGGGGCAGCGAGCCTGCCGCAGCGCTCGCCTGATTACCCACTTACAGGAGCTTTAGTGGTTCTGCCTCGGCAGGAAAGAGGTCCTCACGGGGACGAAGGTGGAGTGAGATCGTACTGGCAGCAGCCCTGCCACTCGGCAAGGGCGCCCAAAAGATTGATCCACTCCCCTTTCTTACCCCATCATGGGGCGGTCACAGCGCCGACCCCGAAGAGAAGCGCGAGCCCCGTGTGGCACGACCTCATGCCTAGCAGCGAAGCCTGACTCTACACGTGCATCCTCGTCGGCGCCCTTCCAAGCCTGGTCAATGCCGTTCCCTCGCGGCAGATGACGCCGTGCGCCCCTTGACACAAACCGCGATAGAGAAGCTGCCGGTCCGCTCGGGCCCCATTGCTGCCGCGCCAGGGATGTCCCAGGGCGATTCCGATGCAGAACCTAGGCAGTCCATAGTAATTACCTATGGATTTCAATGCAGTAGGTGTTCGTAGTTTTATTCTGACCGGCGCGCGCCATAAGATTCGAACATCCAAAGAATCCGCGTTGAATCAATCATCCACAAAACTTGCCGGAATATGGGTGCCCACAGATGGCGTTCGTTTCCTTCGCCGGGTCTAACGGTCGGCACGAGCTAGGCCTTCTAGGAAATCCCAACCGATTGCCTGAACGATTTCATTGAGGCGATGGATATCGACGGGCCGCGGCTCTTTCTTGGTGCCGTAGCCCTTGGTGGCGCCGGTCTCGGCATGACCGAGCAGTTGCTTCTTCTCGTCCTCGGTAGCGCCGACGCCTGCCGTCGCATCCTTGAAACTATGCCGAAACGAATACAGCGTCTTCTGCGGATCACTGATCTTGAGCTCGTTGCGGGCAAAATCGGCCCAGAAAGACGAGACCTGCTGCGATATTGCGTCAATGTCGCCGTGTTTGTCATCTACCGGCCGCCACAGGGTGTTCCAGCCCTTAGCTTTGGCCGCCTCGACAAGTTCGGTGAGCCCGAGATCGATGAGCTCCTGGCGGATCGGCAGCCAGCGTCGCCGCGCCACGGTTTTGGTATGGCGCCCCCCGCTGGTGGTGACGACAAAACACAGAATGTCGGTGCCGGGATAGCAACGGACGGTGTCCGGGCCCAATTGCAGGATCTCACTGGAAATCATGCCGTGCAAACAGGAGATCAAGGGCAGCCAGAACAGCAGCCTGTCCAGGGCGGTGGCCGACGCCGGGATCTGGCGCTCGGTGAACAGCGGGTGGCCGAAGATCGTGTGCAGGTCCGAATTGGAATAGGGTTCGCGGGCATCTTCACCGTCCGGCACCGTCAGGCGAATGTCACCACGGATGGCGTCATCAATCCAGCCCTTGTTGGCCGCCGTCTTGACCAGGGTGGTGATGTAGCCGGTGCGCTTGTTGACCGAGGCGGTGGCATAGCGGCCGCTGTCATACATCTGGTCGCGAAAGGCGATGATATGGCGACGTTGCACCAGGCCGACATCGCTCACCCCGGCCAGGGTCTGGAACAGGCCGATGGTCTTATCCATGTCGTCCAGTTGTTTGCCGGTCGCTGGCTTGTTGGTCCGGATCCGTTCGGCAGCATAAGCGGCACGGCAATCGGCCAGGGACTTGCCGGCCGCCGCCTGCCGGGCGTTGGCCGAGCCCATAATCCGGGCCACCTGCGCATCGGTGTTGCTGGCGATCTCCGCCTGCCACGGCCCAGCCACCGTATCGGGATGGGCATGCTGCACATCCTGACCCAGGCGAAAGCGCAGCGCCACATCGAGGAACTTGATTTCTGCGGCCAGAGCCGCCGCCATGAAGCGGGCAAAATACGGGTTGGCTTGCGAGACCGGCACCCCGAGCCGGCGTACGATTGACTGCACGAAGGCGTAACGCTCGGTGGCATACGCGCCGACGGTCATATCCTTGAGCCGGTTGTCGTGCTGGATCAGGGCTGGCGCATCGGGATAGGCCAGACTGAGATCGACCGGCCGCTCGGGCTTGCCCGCGACCGCATAGCCCTTGCGGCCCAGGATCAGCCCCTTGAGGTCATCTTCGATCAGCGTCGCCTTGAACCATGCGGCCAGTTGCTCCCAATCCGGCCAGGTCCAGCTATCGACATGGATGATGCCGATGGCAAAGCCTTTCTCCCGGCGCAGGGCGGCGAACTGGGCGTCAAGGTCAGTGGTGATCCGCGCTGCCGCGGCATAGGCTTCCGAGGCATTGGCGGTGGCCAGGGTGCGTTGAATGCGCTGAATGGGATAAGCATGCGCGAGATCGCCGGGGATCCGGCGGACATATTGCAGCACCATGCCACGGCGCACGACGTAGGGCGGGAGTTTCATTGCGTCATCCATGTTATGCACTATGGTGGACAGACGCGCCTGTTACAAGCGCAGCTGCGGCACGCAAAACATTGATGATGACGATGAATAGGCCGGCTTAGAGAATGAAGAAAATATAGTGATACCAGTTTCTTGGTGCAATATGACGTTGGTCATAGGATGCATTTCGACAGCTGGGTCTCGACCTACTTCTTCGCTTCCGCCTTGTCATACTTTCTCCCCTTGAGGGAGAAGGTGCCCGAAGGGCGGATGAGGGGTCTCTTTCTTTCAACTCAAAAGCATGGGCGAGCGCAGCACCCCTCACCCTGACCTGCCGCTGAACGCGTCAGGTCTGTCCCTCTCCCTCAAGGGGAGAGGGTGGGCCCGGTGGATGGGGCCATTTCTCTAAAACGTAAACACTTCCCGGCGTAGCTCGTCCCAGCTGGCGCGGTCGGTGGCGACCAGCAACCCGCCTGCGGTGTGGCTGGGCAGATAGGGTGAGCCATCGATACGGGCGGCGTAGGCGCCGGCTTCCTGGCTGATCAGCACACCGGCCAGATGGTCCCAGGGCATCAGCTTGTTGAAGCAGACGAACTGGGTGTGGCCGGAGGCGAAGCTGCGGTATTCGTGGCCGGCGACGCGGAAATTGGCGACCATGCGGGTCTTGTCGAAATTGGCCAGCACCTGAGCCCGCGACGCCTTCGGCATGAAGGCGACCGAGGCAGTACCCACCATCTCGGCCAGCGGCAGCGGCGCAGCGACATGCAGGCGCACGGATTCGCCATTGGGCCGGCGCAGCCAGGCGCCACCGCCCTTTTCCGCCATCACCCAATCATCGCCCATCGGATCATAGATGATGCCGGCAATGGTCTCGCCCTTGGAGACCACGGCAGCCATGGTGGCGAACAGCGGCAGGCCGGCAGCGTAATTGGCGGTGCCGTCGATGGGATCGACCACCACGGCCAGGTCAGCCGTCGCCAGACGCGTCAGCAGCGCCGGATCGGCCGCGACCGATTCCTCGCCGACGAACAGCGCCTCGGGCATCCAGGTGGCCATGCGCGCCTTGATGACGTTCTCGGTGGCGATATCGGCCTCGGTCACCAGATCGATCGCTTCGGTCTTGACGTGAACCATCGAACTGTCGAGCCGGCGAAAGCGCGGCAAGGCTTCGGCTCGCGCCGCATCGCGCAGAATATTGGCCAGTTCCATCACGTCGAAAGTCACGATTCAGTCCTCCTGTCGAACAAGCCGGCGAAGTCGAACAGCTTGGTATCCAGCATGTGGCTGGCGTTGATATTGCCCAAGGCGCGGATCATCACATCCTTGCGGCCGGGCATGCGCTTCTCGATATCGCTGAGCATCGCCTTCATGGCGTTGCGCTCCAGCCCATCCTGGCTGCCGCACAAATCGCAGGGGATGATCGGGAAAGCCATGGCGTCGGAGAATCGCTGCAGATCTTCCTCGGCGCAATAGATCAGCGGGCGCAGCACTTCCATGTCGCCCTCGTCATTGAGCAGGCGCGGTGGCATGGCGGCCAGCCGCCCGCCATGGAACATGTTCATGAAGAAGGTTTCGAGGCTGTCGTCGCGATGGTGGCCCAGCACCAGCGCGGTGCAGCCTTCTTCGCGGGCGATGCGATAGAGATTGCCCCGGCGCAGGCGCGAGCAGAGCGAGCAATAGGTCGCTCCGGCCGGCAGCTTGTCGGTGACGATAGAATAGGTGTCCTTGTATTCGATGCGATGGGGGATGCCGAGATTGCTGAGGAATTCGGGCAGGATGTGCTTGGGGAAATTGGGCTGGCCCTGATCGAGATTGCAGGCCAGCAGTTCCACCGGCAGCATGCCGCGCCATTTGAGGTCCAGCAGCAGCGCCAGCAGGCTATAGCTGTCCTTGCCGCCCGACAGCGCCACCAGCCACTTCTCGCCGGGTCGCACCATGTCGAATTTGTCGAGCGCTTCGCGGGTCTGGCGGATCAGCCGCTTGCGCAGCTTGTTGAACTCGCCACTGCGCGGGGCATTGGCATAGATCGAATGGCCGCCGCTCTCGGCGTCGGCCTGTTCGACATCGATGGGCAGGGCTTCGTTCATCATCGGCCTCAAATGGAAAAGGGGGCGTCGCCGCCCCCTCTTAACGCAGGTGCTCGCTTCGCGCCACTAAACCGGTAGCGGGCTGGTTTCCTGTGCCGTGGCGGCCACGTCATGGCCGATATCATAACGGTCCAGATTATCCTCGAACTCGTGCAGACGCTTCCAGATGGAGCGCAGCTCGGTCAGCGTGGTCCAGTTATTGAGCACCACCGAGAAGGCGCCATCGACCTGCCCATAGGCATTGCTGACCTGGAACAGCAGGCCGACCGAAACCGCCCCGGTAAACATCGCCGGTCCGATCATCAGCAGCGGCGTCATCGAGGTGATCTGGCCATAGGCGTTGGACCACAGGTTGAAATAGCCATAATGCAGGTAGAGGCGGAAATAATTGGTCCGCAGCCCCGTGAACAGGCTGAACAGGGTCTCCGGCTGGGCATGATGAATTTTGTCATCCTCGCCCAGCACCAATTCCTTGCGGAATGCCGCTTCGACCTTCTGGTTCTTGTATTCCAGCCCCGGCAGGAACCAGCCGACGAACCAGGAAATGGCCATGCCACCGACGCTGACCAGCAGGGCGGCCCAGACCAGCGAGCCGGGAATATCGCGAAGCACCGGCAGATCAACCTGCCCGCTCAGCGTCCACAGGATCGGCAGAAAAGCAATCAACGTCAGCAGCGCCCGCAGCAACTGCAGGCCGAGACTTTCCACGATACGGGCGAAGCGGTTCGCGTCTTCCTGAATACGCTGCGAAGCGCCTTCGATTTCGTGTTCAACATGGCGCCAGCGCGGAATGTAGTTTTCGGTAATGGCCTGGCGCCAGCGAAAGCCGTAATGCGAAACGAGGAACGAGCCAAGCGTGCCGGTCAATACGATCGGGACGGCAATCCAGATAAACGTGGTCGGGACCAGCATCGGCACCACGAAGAAGATGTGCCCCCATTGCCATTCCCAGCCAAAGAGCGAGTGCCAGAACTCGGCGACGTCGTGCTCGGACGCTGTCTGCAACAGGTCGTAGAAGCCGCGATACCAGGTATTGACCTGCACCGACAGGTCGACCTGCATCCAGATGATCAGGACAATCAATGTGCCCATGCCATAGGCCCATGGCGCCCAGCGGCGGCTCTTGAAGAAGGCGTGAATCATAACTGCACCCGTTGGGATCGTTCCCGTATGGAACCAGACCAGTCACGGAAACTTGGGCATCAACAAGTCCTAGTTTCGAACCTTAACAAGAATTAATTTCTACCGTGGACGCAAACAAAAAAAGGGCCGCTCCAATGGAGCGGCCCTTTCTTAATTCTGGAATTCGGTTTCGCTTAGCGCGAGTAGAATTCGACGACCAGGTTCGGTTCCATCTGGACCGGATACGGCACGTCCGACAGCGTGGGAACGCGGATGAAGGTGGCGGTCATCTTGTTGTGGTCGACTTCGACGTAATCAGGAACGTCGCGCTCGGCCAGCTGGGTGGCTTCGATCAGCACGGTGAGCTGCTTGGAGCGGTCACGCACTTCGACCTTGTCGCCGACCTTGACCTGGTAGGACGGGATGTTGACCCGCTTGCCGTTGATCAGGATGTGGCCATGCGACACGAACTGGCGCGCAGCAAACACGGTGGCGACGAACTTGGCGCGGTAAACAATCGCGTCAAGACGGCTCTCGAGCAGGCCGATCAGGTTCTCGCCGGTGTCGCCCTTGACGCGAGCGGCTTCGCTATAGAGGCGCTTGAAGCTCTTCTCGGTGATCGAACCGTAATAGCCCTTGAGCTTCTGCTTGGCGCGGAGCTGCAGACCGTAGTCCGAGAGCTTGCCCTTGCGGCGCTGGCCATGCTGGCCGGGGCCATAGGCGCGGGCGTTGAGCGGGGACTTCGGACGACCCCAGATGTTTTCGCCGAGACGGCGATCAATTTTGTACTTGGCTGAATGACGCTTCGACATCGCGTATCCTTCTTAACAGTTGAATGGATCGCGCCCTCCTCTGCCATCCTTGCGGAAGGCCGACAGACCCCTAAAATTCAGGAAATCCCGGGTGCGCCTATAGGCCCAAAGGCCTGAATAGGTTCGCGGTTATTATCGGCGGCACGGAAATATGTCAAGCGCAGCGGGCGATCAGGCCATCTTCTTGTCGAGGCTGCGCTGGTCGCGCAGGCTGGGGAAGATGCGGCTCCACAGAATGGCAATGCCGATGGCGCCAATGCCGCCCACGGCCACGGCAGCGACCGGGCCGATAAAATGGGCCACCGTGCCAGCCCGGAACTCGCCCAGCTCGTTGGAGGCGCCAACAAACACGGAGTTGACGGCGTTGACGCGGCCACGGACCTCCTCGGGAGTCCACAGCTGCATGATGGTTTCGCGGATGGTGACGCTGACCATATCGGCCGCTCCCACCAGCGCCAGCGCCGGCACCGAAATCCACACCGTGGTGGAAAGGCCAAACACCAGGGTGAACAGGCCAAACAGCCCGACAAACAGGAACAGCAGCTTGCCGGCATGATCGCGAATCGGGAATCGGGTCAGATACAGCGCCATGCAGATGGCGCCGATGCCCGGCGCGGCGCGCAGCAGGCCCAGCTCCTGCGGCCCGGCATGCAGGATATCCTTGGCATAGACCGGCAACAGCGCCACCGCCCCGCCCATCAATACGGCGAACATGTCGAGCGAGATGGCGCCCAGCACCACCTTGTTGGAGAAAATATAGCGGAAGCCGCCGAAAATGGTCTCGATATTGGTCGCCTGATGCGACTGGCGCTGAGCCGGACGGGGAATCAGCAGCACGCTGACCACGGCCAGCAGCAGCAATGCCGCGCCGGTGCCGAAGGCCACGGTCGGGGCCACCCCATAGAGCAAGCCACCGGCAGCCGGCCCCATGATCGAGGCGAACTGCCAGGCCGAGGCATTGACGGTGATGGCGTTGGACAGCGCCTCGGGCGGCACCAGATTGGGCGCCAGCGACTGTGCGGCCGGGCCCCAGAAGGCGCGAGCGGTGCCGAGCACCACCAGAATGCCAAAAATCGGCCAGACCTCATGCGCCTCGGCATTGACGAAGGCGAGGAAGCCCAGCGCACAGAACAGTTCCACCACCAGACAGATCGCCATGATGCCGCGCCGGTTGAAGCGGTCGGCGGCGAGGCCGGTGACCAGAATCAGCAGCAGCGCCGGCAGGAACAGGCTGAGCCCGACCAGACCGAGCAGGAACACATTGCCGGTCACGTCATAGATCTGCCAGGCGATCGACACCGACATGATCTGCACCGCGAAGCTGACCAGCAAGGTGGTCAGCCAGAAGAAGCGGAAACCGACATAGGTAAAGGCGAGGCGGGACTTGTCTGCTGGGGCCGAGGTGCTCATGCCGAGGAGGTTGCATGACGCCCGATGGCAGTCAAAGGCGGAATGGCGGCAAACCGTTCGGGCGGGATGAAATATGGGGTTTGGCGGGCTCGCATTGCTTGGGCGCCCCGATCTGTCCCCTCCCCCTTGAGGGGAGGGTTAGGGTGGGGGTGTCGTGGCCACCAAATATGCCGAGCTGGGGGAGAGCACGACACCCCCACCCCGGCCCTCCCCTCAAGGGGGAGGGAGCGCATCCGGGCTCGCTGACTTCAGCGGCCTACGCCTCGTCCTGGTCCTGCTTTTTCTGCCGGTTGGGGTTGGGGCGCTGGTGGCGGCGGTCGATGGAGGAGATGACGCCGCGCAGGGTGCGGATTTCCTGGCTGGTGAACTTGCCGCGCTCCAGCATGGTGCGCAGATTATTGACCACCGTGGGGCGCTTGTCCTGCGAGGTGAAGAAGCCCGAGCCGTCCAGCGTGGTTTCCAGATGCCCGAACAACCCGACCAGTTCTTCGCGCGGCGCTACTGCGGCCATGGCATGATCAAACGGCAGCTGGGTGCCGAGTTCGCTGTGCCGGCGCCATTCATAGGCCATCAGCAGCACCGCCTGGGCGATGTTGAGCGAGGCGAAGGCCGGTTCTACCGGCAGGGTGACGATGCTATCGGCTAGCGCCACCTCCTCATTGAGCAGGCCCCACTTCTCGCGGCCGAACAACAGGCCGACGCCCTTGCCGGCACCGATCTGCGCCGCCATCTGTTCGGCGGCTTCGTCGGGACCGATCACCGGCTTTTGCAGATCGCGCGAGCGCGCCGTGGTGGCCAGTACCAGCGTCAGATCGGCAATGGCCTCGTCCAGCGTGTCGAACACCCGCACCCGATCAATGACGTGATCGGCGCGCGAGGCGGCGGCGACGGCCCGCTCATTGGGCCAGCCATCGCGCGGGCGCACCAGACGCAGATCCCACAGCCCGAAATTGGCCATGGCCCGGGCGGCGGTGCCGATATTCTCGCCGAGCTGCGGCTCGCACAGAATCACCGCCGGCGATGGCTTCAGCTCGATTTTGATAGAAGTGTCGGTTCCGGCCATGGCGCCCAATCCAGATAGATCAGGCGCTCATAGACCCATTTGCCGGCCCGAGGCAATTCATGCCACGCGATGGCGCGGCAGCAAATCCTTGACCTTGGCCGAACGCTGCCACTCGCGGTCGAGAATGGCGAAGTGCAATTCCTCGTCCCATTCGCCCTGAAACAGCGCGTGTTCGCGGTAATGCGCTTCCAGCCGCATGCCCAATTGCTGCATCAGCTTGATCGAATGGTGATTGCGGCCATCGCTGCGCGCAAAGACACGGTGAATGTGGAAATACTCGAAGGCCAGATCGAACATCGCGCTCACCGCCTCGGTGGCGTAGCCCTGCCCGGCATAGGTCGGATTGATGAGAAAGCGCAGCTCGCCCTGCCCCGCCGTCGCGTCGGCCCAAAGCAGCGAGACATGCCCCAGCAGCGCCCGGTCGCCCTTGCGGACCATAGCCAGCGTCAGCGTATCGCCCGGCCGCTGCAGGCTGACATGGCCACGCATGATATTGAGCGCATCAGCCACCTCGGCCGCATCGCGGGTCCGACTGAAGACATAGCGCTGCATCGAGGGCAGAGCATGATAGGCGCAAAGGCCCTCAACATCGCTGCGTTCAAAACTGCGCAGAATGAGCCGATCGGTCTCGATAGGCAAAGCGAGTGCTGACATAGAAAATTGCTCCCTGAACCGTGTGATGACCCGAAGGCACAACGCGACCGGATTCAGGGTAGTTCCTGCACTGCTCTGGAAAAATCTTCCTCATGAGCGCCAGCGGCCAAACGCTATTGCGGCGCGGTTTCCGCCCGCAAGGCCCGCCATTCCTGCCGCAGGATGGCGTAGACGAACTCCTCGTCCCAACGGCCCTTGAACAAAGCGTGTTCGCGGAAATGGGCTTCGCGCCGCATGCCGAGCCGCTCCATCAGCCGCCAGGAGGATTCGTTGCGGATGTCGCAACGGGCCGCAACCCGGTGGATGTCGCCTTGCCCGAAGGCCAGATCGAGTACCCCATTGGCCGCCTCGGTGGCGTAGCCATGGCCCTGATAATCGGGATCGAAAATCCAGCCGATCTCACCCTGCCGCGCATCGAGCTGGCGCAGGATCAGCGACACCTCGCCGATCAGCCGACCGGTCTGCTGCAGCTCGACGGCAAGGATGATCTTGTCGCCCTCGGCCGCCAGCGCCACCTGGCCGATGCGCTGCTGCACGGCCAAAGCACATTCCTCGCGGCTGAGCGCCACGTCGAACAAATAGCGCGCCACATCCTCGCGCTGCCGATAGCCATAGACGGCGTCGACATCGCCGCGCCGGAACGGGCGCAGCGACAGTCGTTCCGTTGCTATCGGATAGTTTGGATAGAGCGGCATGCCTCCCCCCGCTGCAGCGGCCGCACTTTCGCTAGTGGCGCGGCCGAAGGCAAGGGTGAGGTCGCGTTGCGCTATGCCGGAGCCCGCCCGAACACCAGCGCCGCATTGACGCCGCCGAAACCGAAGGAATTCGACAGGGCGTAATCGATGGCCTTGGGCTTGGCCGTATTGGCCACCAGATCGAACACATCGGCCGCCTCGACCGGATCATCGAGATTGATGGTCGGTGGCAGCAGGCCTTCGCGCAGCGCCTGGATGGAGATGATGGCTTCGAGCGCGCCGGCGGCGCCGAGCAGATGGCCGGTCGCCGACTTGGTGGACGACACCGCCAGATCCTTGCCGCGGCCGGGGAAGACGGCGGCGATGCCGGCGATTTCGGCGTTGTCGCCAACTTCGGTGGAGGTGGCGTGAGCATTGACATAGCCGATCTGGCTCTGGTCGACGCCGGCCATGGTCAGCGCATTGCGCATCGCTACCTGCGCACCGGCCCCATCAGGCGAACCGGCGGTCAGATGATAGGCATCGGCCGAGGTGCCATAGCCGGCCAGAACCGCCAGCGGCGTGGCGCCACGGGCATGGGCATGGCTGAGCTTTTCGATGACCAGCACCGCAGCGCCTTCGGACAGCACGAAGCCGTCATGGCCCTTGTCGAACGGGCGCGACGCCTTGTGCGGCGCATCATCATGGCTGGCGGTCAGCGCGCGCGACGCGCCAAACCCACCCAGCGAAATCGGATCGACCGAGCCTTCGGCCCCGCCAACCACCGCGACTTCAGCCTCGCCAGTCATGATCAGGCGCATGCCATCGCCAATGGCCTGGGCCGAAGCCGCGCAGGCGGTCACCGGCGTGCCGATCGGACCCCGGAAACTGTGCAGGATCGACAGCCAGCCGGCGGCCAGATTGGCGAGGAAGGACGGCACGGTGAAGGGCGAGAGCCGGCGCGGCCCCTTGGTCTGGATGATCTCGACGGCGCGCGCCATCACCGGCGAACCGCCGACGCCTGAGCCGATAATGGTGGCGGTGGCCAGTTGATCTTCCAGCGCGGTCGGGTGCCAGTTGGCCTGGTTCAGCGCTTCGGTGGCGGCACCGATGGCATACTGGATGAACAGGTCCATCTTCTTGATCTCTTTGCCGTCGATAAAATCGGCAGGATCAAAGCCATCGGGATTGGACGCCTTGGACGGCACCAGGCCGGCAATGTGGCTGACGAAGTCAGTGGTATCGAAGCGGTCATTCTGGACGATGCCGCTGCGGCCGGCGACGAGGCCGTTCCACAAGGCGGGCACGCCAACGCCGAGCGGGCTAACGGCGCCCATGCCGGTGACGACGATGGGATCGGCGGGATCTGGCTTCAGCATGGTGTTCCTGTGGGGTCGGCGCAAAGGGAGGGACTGCGCCAGAGGTAGGTGCGCCCATCCGCAGCGTCAACTGGCATGACCCCTTGCCGTTTGGTGCCTTTGCGCTTTTGCCCGCCAATGCTATAGGGCTCGGCGAAGCTGGCCAGAGGGCCAATATGCGGAATTCAGGGAGATTTTTCCGATGAGCAAGATCAAAGTCGCCAACCCGGTCGTCGATCTCGACGGCGACGAAATGACCCGGATTATCTGGCAGGCGATCAAGGACAAGCTCATCCATCCCTATCTCGACCTGCCGGTCGAGTATTACGACCTGAGCGTTGAAAGCCGCGACGCCACCAACGACCAGATCACGGTCGATGCTGCCCATGCCATCCAGAAATATGGCGTCGGCATCAAATGCGCCACCATCACCCCCGATGAGCAGCGCGTCGAGGAATTCGGCCTCAAGAAGATGTGGAAGTCGCCCAACGGCACCATCCGCAACATTCTGGGCGGCGTGATCTTCCGCGAACCCATCATCTGCAAGAACGTGCCGCGTCTGGTGCCCGGCTGGACCCAGCCGATCATCGTCGGCCGTCACGCTTTCGGCGACCAGTACCGCGCCACCGACTTCACCTTCCCCGGCAAGGGCACGCTGACGATCAAGTTCACCGGCGAAGATGGCAAGGTCATCGAGCACGAGGTGTACCAGGCGCCGGGCGCTGGCGTGGCCATGGCCATGTACAACCTCGACGATTCGATCCGCGACTTCGCCTATTCGAGCTTCAACTACGGCCTCGCCCGCGGCGTGCCGGTGTATCTCTCCACCAAGAACACCATCCTCAAGGTCTATGACGGCCGCTTCAAGGATATCTTCCAGGAGATCTACGAAGCCGAGTTCAAGGAAAAGTTCGAAGCTGCCAAGATCTGGTACGAGCACCGCCTGATCGACGACATGGTCGCTTCCGCCCTCAAGTGGTCCGGCGGCTACGTCTGGGCCTGCAAGAACTATGACGGCGACGTGCAGTCCGACATCGTGGCGCAGGGTTTTGGCTCGCTCGGCCTGATGACCTCGGTGCTGGCCACGCCCGATGGCAAGATCGTCGAATCCGAAGCCGCCCACGGCACGGTGACCCGTCACTACCGCCAGCATCAGCAGGGCAAGGAAACCTCCACCAACTCGACCGCGTCGATCTTCGCCTGGACGCGTGGCCTCGCCCACCGCGCCAAGCTGGACGACAACGAGGCGCTGGCCAAGTTTGCCCTGACTCTCGAGAAGGTCGTCGTCGACACCATCGAAGAAGGCAAGATGACCAAGGATCTGTCGCTGCTGGTCGGCCCGGATCAGCCGTGGCTGTCGACCATCGGCTTCCTCGACGCCATCGACCTGAACCTGCAGAAGGCCATGTCGGCCTAAGCCCGTCTGGCTGCCGAGAATTTAAAGGCCGGGTCCATGTGACCCGGCCTTTTTGTTTACTCCGCCCCACTCTTGCGCCAGCGCAGCAGGCCGACGAAGAACAGCCCGCCAATGACGCCGGTGAGCACGCCGATGGGCATGTCCTGCGGCGGCATCAGCGTGCGGGCGGCGATGTCGGCGAGGACGAGGAAGATGGCCCCAACCAGCGCCGAGAGCGGCAGCACCCGGCGATAGTCGCCGCCGACGCCCATGCGCACGATATGAGGGATCATCAGCCCGACAAAGGCGATGACGCCCGAGAAGGCCACGGCCGAGCCGGTCAGCAGGGCGCAGACGACAAAGACGATGAGCCGGAAGCGACCTGCCGCCAGGCCCAGCGTGGTGGCGCTTTCATCACCCAGCGTCATGGCATTGAGATCGCGGGCGCGGAACAGCAGATAGCCGCCGCACACTACCAGCGCCGCCAGCGGGAATGGCAATTGCGGCCATTGGGCGAGGCCTAGCCCGCCCAGCATCCAGAATACTACGGTATGGGCAGCGCGCGGGTCGCCGAGGAAGATGAACAGATTCCCCGCCGAGGTGATGATGAAGCTGACGGCGACCCCGGCCAGCACCAGCCGGCCGGCGCTTTGCGACCGGGTGAGATTGGACACGGCCAACACCAGGCCAGTGGCCACTAGCGCCCCGACAAAGGCGAAGAGCGGCACGGTGATCAGCCCGAGGAACATGCCGGTATGCAGCAGCACGATGATCGCCCCGAAGGCCGCGCCGGAGGAAATGCCGAGCAGATGCGGATCGGCCAGCGGATTGCGGGTCACCGATTGCAGCGCCGCACCGACCACGGCCAGACTCGCCCCGACAATGGCGCCGAGCACGATACGCGGCAGGCGCACCTCCCAGACGATATTCTCGCGGCCCGAAGTCCAGTCAGGGACGACGCTGCCCGGCATGATTTTCGAGGCGATGATGCGCCAGACGGTTTCGACGGGAATGGGCACCGCCCCTGCCCCGACCGCCACCGACATGGTGAGGATGAGCAGGAGGACCAGCCCCACGATGAGGGCTGGCATCCAGTGGATCGCCGCATGGCGGCGGCCGGTGACGAGATGGCGGTGCGACACGACCTACTCCCGGAACGCGGTGGCGAGCCGCTTGATGGCCGCGATATTGCGGGGGCCCGGCGTGGCCTCGACATATTCGAGCACCACGAAGCGGTTATTGGCGACCGCAGGAATGGCGGCGAAGGCCGGATTGGACTGCATGAAGGCGATCTTCTGCTCGGCACTCACCTCGCCATAATTGACGATGACGATGACTTCGGGATTGCGCTCGATCACCGGCTCCCAGCCGATCTCGACCCAGTTTGAGGCCACATCAGCCATGATATTGCTACCGCCCGCCGCTTCGATCAGCGCCGTGGGCATGCCATAGCGGCCAGCGGTGAAGGGCTTGTCCTCGCCCGAGTCATAGACGAACACCGATACCGGGGCCGCGAGCGCCGGCAGGCTGGCCTGGAAATCGACCAATTCCTGCTTGTAGCCGGTGACCAGCCCGGCAGCGCGATCGGCAACGTCGAAGATGGTGCCGAGATTGAGCAGGTCGGCGTAGAAATCATCCATCGACGCCTTGGGCTTCTCCATGATGTGGATGCAGCTCTCGGTGAGTTCGTAAACGGCGATACCGAACGGAGCCAAGGTCTCCGGGGTCACTTCGCCGCCGACCCGCATGCCGTAATTCCAGCCGGCGAAGAGGAAGTCGGTATCGGCGCCGAGCAGCACTTCCCGGCTCGGATATTCCGGCGCCAGTTCGGGCAATTCGGCCACGCCCTCGCGCAGGCTGGCGTCCAGCGTCTTCCAGCCGGACACGCCGGTATAGCCGACCATATGGTCGGTGAGGCCGAGCGCCAGCATCATCTCGGTGAGGTTGACGTCGTTGGAAACGGCGCGCTGCGGCGCGGCCTCAAAGGTCACGTCGCGATTGCAGCTTTGCACCGTCACGGGATAGCCGACAGCAAGGGCCGGCGTGCTGGCGGCGGCAAGCGCGGCGAAGGCAAGGACAAGACGCATCAGAGTCACTCCTGGAGCTGGTTGGGAAGGTAGAAGCTGAGCCGCGGCCGGCCGGTGGCCGGGTGGGCGTCGAGCAGGGTTTCGACGGCGAAGGCCGCGCGAATGGTGGATTGGCTGAGCACCTCGGTCGGCGCGCCGATGGCGGCGACTTGGCCGTGGTCGAGCAGCAGCACCCGATCGGCATGCGACGAGGCCAGCGCGAGATCATGCAGCGAGACGATAACGGTGCAGTCCAGCCGGCTCAGCAGCGCGAGCACTTCGAGCTGGTGGCGGATATCGAGGTGATTGGTCGGCTCGTCCAGAATCAGAAGATCAGGCTGTTGCAGTAAGGCACGGGCAATCATCACTCTTTGGCGTTCACCACCCGACAGCGTGGCCAGATCGCGCGGCGCGAGATGCGTCAGTTCCATCAGCGCCAGCACGGCCTCGACGGCTTCATAATCGCCGTGATCGGTGCCCCAACCGCCGCGATGCGGCGACAGGCCCAGCTCGACAATTTCCGCGACGGTCAGGCCAAAATCACTGGCCGGTTCCTGCAGCACGGTGGCGACACGACGCGCCACGCCCTTGGCCGGCAGCGACCAGATGTCGGCACCATCAAGCCGAACGATCCCGCTGCTTGGCCGGTGATAGCGATAGAGGCAGCGCAGCAGGCTCGATTTGCCGGCGCCATTGGGACCGACCAGCGCCAGCATTTCGCCGGCCCCGACCGTCAGCGACAGCGGGCCGATGATGGGCTGGCCATGGACCGCGCCCCAAATGAGATTATCGATGTCGAGACGGGCCGGCTGCTTGCCAGTGAAGCGCTCAGCCGAAATATCGCCGGATGCCATGGGCAACCTCCGCCAAACGGCAAAGGGGCACGGGCGATCCGAGCAGTGGGCAAGCAGCGATTTTGCAGCAACTGGTCATCATCGTCTCCCGCGGCACACCCCGGCCGGGTTGAAAGGAAATGATGACGGCAGGTCTCCTGGCTCGCGGGTCACTGCGGCGCCGGACCTTCCCAGCCTTACGGCCAGTGGTATTCCCGGTGTCGCTATCCGCTCACAGTTGCGGGGGCAGCCACGGTCTTGCGCCCTAATGGGTACGTCGCACCGTGTTCCCTTTTAATCCCATTGCCGGTGAAGGCAGCGGGAACCATCGCGGCCAGTGATGCGGGATTCGCCGGGACGTGGCAAGGTGCCTCAATTCAACCCCAATAGCTGCCAAGGGTGCAGCGGGGCTTTCGAGGGACAGTTTGGATGGGTTGGTTGCGGCGTATTCTGCTGGCTTTGCTGGTGCTGGCAGCGGCGATCTATGTGTTCAACGCCAGTTGGCGCGTCGCCCCGCGCTGCTGACCTGATCGACGGGCTGGCGGTGTGGTCGCGCAAGGGGCTGGTCGATTGTCTGGCGCAATATGTCGGGCTGGGCTGGAGCGGCTATATGCCCCCTGCCTGCCGCGACACCAAGGTGATGGTGCCGCTCAACGCCGCGCCATTCCTCTGGGGCTGGCCCAATCTGTTCCTTGAGCGCATCCGCGATGCCGGCAGCGAGGTGATCCTGCTCGGGCCCTATGCGGCCGGCGATCCCGGCACGGCCGGCATCGACACGCTGGAGCAGCTGGCCCAGCTGCCCGCCAGCTTTGCCGGCTATGTGTGGACCAACCGTATCGAAACCATCGGCCCGGCCTTCGCCGCGCGTTAGTGCCGCTTGCCGCCTATCGTGCCCATCTAGATCAGCGAAATACACCGCCTGAAATATAGTTCAGCCAGAGGCTCCCACCGCGTCGACGGACTCGGAAATGCTTTGTATGGTAGAATGTACTGCCTGAATATTTTCTCTTATTTTGGATGTTGCGATGCCGACCGGCGTCCTGCTCGCCTTTCTGGCCTATGCCATTTTTTCGCTCGCCGACGCTTTGATCAAGGGCATAGGTCCCGGCATTTCGGTGTTCGAAATCGCGTTCTTCACCACATCGTTTTCGATGGTGCCGCTGGTGTTGATCAACCGCCACGAGCGCTGGCGCGAGATGTTTCATCTCAAGCACAAATACCTGTTGCAACTGCGCTGCGTCACCGCCATCTGCGGCACCGCCTGCGTGATGTATGCCTTCACCCACATCCCCTTCGCCGATACCTATGCCATCGCCTTCATGACCCCGATGCTGGTGACCGCCCTGTCGGTTCTGGTGCTCAAGGAGCATGTGCGCCGGCTGCGCTGGGCGCTGCTGCTTGTCGGGTTTCTCGGCGTGCTGCTGGTCATCCGGCCCGGGGTCCGGGCGCTCGAGCTGGGGCATCTGGCGGCGGCGGCCGGGGTCGTATTCGGCTCAATGACCACGATCATCCTGCGCCACATCGCGCCGACCGAGCGGCGGATCAGCATCATGGGAATTTTGGCGCTCTATTCGCTGGTGTTCAATTTCGTGCTGATGCTGCCCAGCTTCGTCTGGCCCAGCTGGGAACAGCTGGCCATCTTCCTGATCATCGGCATGTTTGGCGGCATTGGCGGCATGCTGATCATCCAGGCGACCAAGGTCACCCCGGCCAATCTGATCGCCCCGGTGCAATATAGCCAGCTGATCTGGGCAATCATTCTGGGCGCCGCCTTCTATGGCGAATTCCCCGACTGGGTGGCCGTGGTCGGCATGCTCATCGTGCTGGCGGCGGGGCTGGCGAACGTCCTGACCGACAAGATGAAGATCGTCTGGAAGCCGCGGCTGTTCTTCTTCCGCACCGGGCTTTAGACCCAGAAACGAAAATCCCCGCTTTCGCGGGGATTTTTTTGTTGTCTAGAGCGCGTCGCGCACGGCGGCGATGGCCTCGGCGGCCTTGGAGCCATCCGGTCCGCCGCCCTGGGCCATGTCTGGACGACCGCCGCCGCCCTGCCCACCCAAAGCTGCCGTCGCCAGTTTGATCAGCGTGCCGGCGGCGTAGCGCGACGTCAGATCATCGGTGACGCCGATAGCCACGGTGCCCTTGCCATCGTCGCCCTTGAGCACGACGGTGACGACGCCCGAGCCGATGCGCTGCTTTTCGCTATCGACCAGGCCCTTGACGTCCTTGGCCAGGATGCCTTCGACGGTGCGGCCCACATAGGTCACCCCGTTGACCGTCTCATCGGCTGCGGCCGAGGCGCCCGAACCGGTGCCGCCACCCAGCGCCAGCTTCTTGCGGGCATCGGTCAGTTCGCGCTCGATCTTCTTGATATTATCCTGCAGTGCCCCAATCCGGTCGAGCACTTCATGGCTGCCGGAGCGCAGCAGGCCCGCCGCCGCATTGACGATGGCCACATTGTTATTGCCGCGATGGCGCGCTGCCTTGCCGGTCAGCGCCTCGATGCGGCGCACGCCGGCGCCGACAGCGCTTTCGGCGACGATGGAGACCAGCCCGATATCGCCGGTGCGGCGCACATGGGTGCCGCCGCACAATTCCACCGACCAGCCCAACCCGTTGCCGGTGGGCAGGCCCATGGCGACAACGCGCACTTCATCGCCGTATTTTTCGCCGAACAGGGCGCGCGCGCCCGATTCCTTGGCTTCCTCGACGCCCATCAGGCGGGTTTCGACCGGGGTGTTCTGCAGCACGATGGCGTTGGCGATGTCTTCCACCTGCGCCATTTCCTGCTCGGTGACCGGCTTGGTGTGGACGAAGTCGAAGCGCAGGCGATCGGCCGAAACCATCGAGCCCTTCTGGGCGACGTGATCGCCCAGCACCAGGCGCAGCGCCTCATGCAGCAGATGGGTGGCCGAGTGATTGCTGCGGATGGCGCCGCGGCGCTCCGGATCGACCAGCAGCGTCAACGGCTGGCCCAGCTTGAGGCTGCCGGCGGTGACACGAACCTTATGGGCAAAGACGCCGTGGAATTTCTGCGTGTCGATGACGGTGGCGGTGACGCCCTCGCCCTGGATCACGCCGCTATCGCCGACCTGACCGCCGCTCTCGCCATAAAACGGCGTCTGATTGAGCACGACAAAGCCTTCCTCGCCGGTGGCGAGGGCATCGACTTCCTTGCCGTCCCTGAGCAGCGCCTTGACCTCGCCTTCGGCGGTCTCGGTCTCGTAGCCGAGGAATTCGGTGGGACCGAACTTGTCGGCCAGACCATACCAAACGGTGTCGGTGGCAGCTTCGCCCGAACCCGACCAGCTCTTGCGGGCTTCCGCCTTCTGGGCGGCCATGGCGGAATCAAAGCCCGGCTGATCGACGGTAATGCCGCGCAGGCGCAATGCATCCTCGGTCAGGTCGAGCGGGAAGCCATAGGTGTCGTAGAGCTTGAAGGCGCTGGCGCCGTCGAGCACTGCGCCCTCACCCATTTCCTTGGTCTCGTCGGCCAGGATCTGCAGGCCGCGCCCCAGCGTCTTGAGGAAGCGGCCTTCTTCGAGGCGCACGGTCTCGGCGATCAGGGCTTCGCCACGGCTGAGTTCGGGATAGGCCTGGCCCATCTCGCGCACCAGCGTCGGCACCAGCTTGTAGATCACCGGTTCGTCGCTGCCGAGCAGGGTGGCGTGGCGCATGGCACGGCGCATGATGCGGCGCAGCACATAGCCTCTTCCTTCATTGGAGGGCAGCACGCCTTCGGCAATGAGGAAGCTCATCGAGCGCAAATGGTCGGCAATGACGCGCAGGCTGCGATTGCCTTCGCCATCAATATCGACCCCGGTCGCCGAAGCGGCAGCGCCGATCAGCGACTTGAACAGGTCGATATCGTAATTGTTGTGGACGCCCTGCATCACCGCAGCGACGCGTTCGAGGCCCATGCCGGTATCAATGGACGGATGCGGCAAGGCGCTGCGCGACCCATCACCCTGCTGCTCATACTGCATGAACACCAGGTTCCAGATCTCGATCCAGCGGTCGCCGTCTTCCTCGGGCGAGCCCGGCGGGCCGCCCCAGACCTTGTCGCCATGGTCGTAGAAGATTTCCGAGCACGGACCGCAGGGGCCGGTATCGCCCATCTGCCAGAAATTTGACTTGGCGCCGAGCCGCACAATGCGATCCTCGGACAGGCCGGCAATCTTCTTCCACAGCTCCATCGCCTCGTCATCGTCCTCGTAGACGGTGACCATAAGCTTGTCCTTGGGCAGGCCCCAATCCTTGGTCAGCAGGTCCCAGGCCAGTTCGATGGCCCGATCCTTGAAATAATCGCCAAAGGAGAAATTGCCGAGCATCTCGAAAAAGGTGTGGTGCCGCGCGGTGAAGCCGACATTGTCGAGATCATTGTGTTTGCCGCCGGCGCGGACGCATTTCTGCGCCGTGGTGGCCCGCGAATAGGGGCGCTTCTCGACGCCGGTAAAGGTGTTCTTGAACTGCACCATGCCCGAATTGGTGAACATCAGCGTCGGATCGTTACGCGGCACCAGCGGACTCGACGCCACGGCCTCGTGACCATTGCGGGCAAAGTAGTCGACAAAGCTCGAACGGAGGGCGTTTACGCTGGTCATCTGGAGACTTTCACTCGGGAGTTGGCGCGATGGCGCCGCAGAAAAGGTCGGCAGCTTTCTATCGTGCGGCCAACAGGAATGTCCAGCATTGCTGCCCTATTAGGGCTTGCCGGCAACAAAAAGAGGCACCGCTTGCGCGATGCCTCGAAAAATCCCTGCATGGGAAGGTCGTCTTATTCGCCGTCATCCGCCGCGTCGTCACCACCGGATACCAGCAGCACTTCGCCCAGCAGACCCGAGCTTTCGCGCACGCCACGCTCAATGGTGGCCGCTGCTTCCGGATTATCCTTGAGGAACTGGCGCGCATTCTCGCGGCCCTGTCCCAGACGCTGGCTGTCCCAGGAGAACCAGGCGCCGGACTTTTCAATAATGCCCGCCTTGACGCCCAGATCGAGCAATTCGCCGGTCTTGGAAATGCCTTCGCCATACATGATGTCGAACTCGACCTGACGGAATGGCGGGGCCAGTTTGTTCTTGACCACTTTGACACGGGTCTGGTTGCCGACGATTTCCTCGCGGTCCTTGAGGGCGCCGATACGGCGGATATCAAGGCGTACCGAAGCGTAGAACTTGAGCGCGTTGCCGCCGGTCGTGGTTTCGGGCGAACCATACATCACGCCGATCTTCATGCGGATCTGGTTGATGAAGATGACCAGGCATTTCGACTTGGAGATCGACGAGGTCAGCTTGCGCATGGCCTGGCTCATCAGGCGAGCCTGCAGGCCCGGCAGCGAGTCGCCCATTTCGCCTTCGAGTTCGGCGCGCGGGGTGAGCGCAGCGACCGAATCGATCACCAGCACGTCGATGGCACCGGAGCGCACCAGCGTATCGGTGATTTCGAGCGCCTGCTCGCCGGTATCGGGCTGGGAGATCAGCAGATCATCGACGCTGACGCCGAGCTTGCGGGCATAAATCGGATCGAGCGCATGTTCGGCGTCGACAAAGGCGCAGATGCCGCCGGATTTCTGGGCTTCGGCGATGACATGCAGCGCCAGCGTGGTCTTGCCCGAGCTTTCCGGCCCGAAGATTTCCACGACTCGCCCCTTGGGCAGGCCGCCAATGCCCAGGGCGATGTCGAGACCGAGCGAGCCAGTGGAGATTGCCTCCACTTCGATCGCCGACGCCTCACCCAGGCGCATGATTGAGCCCTTGCCGAAATTGCGCTCAATCTGGCTGAGCGCCGCAGCAAGTGCCTTGTCCTTATCCATCGATCCACCTTCAACTACACGAAGCGACGCGTTCGCCATCTATTCTCTCCTTATTCCACGCTCTTGGAGGCTGCGCAACGCGCGGGCACCGCAGGTGGTCATGCATTGAATGTACGCTATTTGTTCTCATCTTGTTCTTGTGCTGTCAAGGGACAAAATGAGAACATCGGCATCTGGCCACAGAATCGCCCGGCCCTGGCGACAGTCTATGCCGGACCGCCCCGTCAGGCCCGCGCACAATAAGTATGATTTTTGACTTGCCTGACCGTTCCATGTTGCGCTTTATGCCAGCGATCGCGCCATAAGGGCCTAGCGAAGGAGCCGCGCCATGAATTTGATCCAGTTTTTTGATCCAAACGGCGAACGCGCCGTGGGCGCGGTGCAGGACGGGGTGGCCCGCGTCGTTACTGGCGCCACCAGTGTCTACGCGCTGGCCAGCGCAGCCCTCGCCCGCAATATCGGGCTGGGGGCGCTGGTCGCCGAACAGGGGCTTGGCGAGACCGTGGACCGCACCGCCATCCTGGCCGAAGGCCGCATGCTGGCGCCGGTCGACCATCCCGATCCAGCCCATCTCTATCTGACCGGCACCGGCCTCACCCATCTCGGCTCGGCCGCCACGCGCGACGCCATGCACCAGTCCAGCGGCGCCAAAGCCGAAGAGACCCTCACCGACTCGATGAAGATGTTCCGCATGGGCGTCGAAGGCGGCAAGCCGGCCAACGGCCTCAAGGGCGTACAGCCGGAGTGGTTCTACAAGGGCAATGGCTATTCGGTGGTCAATCCGGGCCATCCGATTCCCTCGCCCGGCTTTGCCCTCGACGCCGGCGAGGAGCCGGAAATCGCCGGCATCTATCTCATCGACCAGAACGGCCAGCCGCGCCGGCTGGGCTTTGCCCTGGCCAATGAGTTTTCCGATCACGTGACCGAGCGGATCAACTACCTGTTCCTGGCCCATTCCAAGCTGCGCGCCTGCGCCTTTGGGCCGGAATTGCGGGTCGGCGATCTGCCGGCGCATATCGAAGGCAAGTCGCGCATCTGGCGTGACGGCAAGCTGCTGTGGGAAAAGCCGTTCCTGTCGGGTGAGGATAATATGAGCCACACCATCGCCAATCTGGAATATCACCACTTCAAATATGAGCTGTTCCGCAATCCGGGCGATATTCACGTCCACATGTTCGGCACTGCCACGCTGAGCTTTGCCGACGGCATCAGTACCCAGCCCAACGACATCTTCGAGATCGAAGAGCCCCAGTTCGGCGCGCCGCTGCGCAATGCGGTGCGGGTGGAAACCGAGCATCCGGTAATCGTCGGCAACATCTATTGATCTTGCTGCCACGCCACTAACATGTCAGTTATCCCTCCGCTTGGCGGAGGGATAATATGGCGCGCTGTTTCGAGAAACGCCGGATCGGTCAGACCGATCTGGAGGTGACCACGCTAGGGCTGGGCGGCGCGTCGCTCGCCGGAAACTATACCTCCGTTCCTGCCGATCAGGCCCGTGCAACGATAGCGCACGCGCTGGATGCGGGGATAAATCATTTCGATACCTCCCCCCATTACGGCTTTGGCCGCTCCGAGCATTTATTTGGCGACGTGCTGCGCGAAAGACGCGCTGGCGCGGTGCTGTCCAGCAAGGTCGGCCGCTTGCTGCGGCCCGTGCATGGCACAGCCTGGTCGCGCGACGAATGGATCGATCCGCTGCCGTTCCGGGAGGTCTATGACTATTCCTATGACGGGGTGATGCGCTCCTTCGAGGACAGCCTGCAGCGGCTCGGCGTCGACGCCATCGACATTCTCTATGTGCATGACATTGGCGAAGCCACCCATGGCGTCGAGGGCAACAAGCCGCATTGGGCACAACTGGCCAATGGCGGTTATCGGGCACTGCGCGAATTGCGCGACAGTGGCCTGATCAAGGCCATCGGGCTGGGCGTCAATGAATGGCAAGTACTGATGGACGCCTTTGCGCTGGGCGACTGGGACGTGTTCCTGCTCGCCGGTCGCTATACGCTGCTGGAGCAGACCTCGCTCGAGCCGTTCATGAGCACCTGCCTGCAACGCGGCGCCTCGGTGGTGGTCGGCGGGCCGTTCAATTCGGGCATTCTGGTGGGCGGCGATACCTTCAACTATGCCAAGGCCCCCGACGAGATCGTCGCCAAGGTCAAAGCCATCACCGCGGTCTGCCAGGAGTTTGGTGTGCCGCTGCCCGCCGCGGCGCTGCAATTCCCGCCGACTCATCCGGCGGTGTGCAATGTGCTGCCCGGGCCGCGCTCGCCGGCCGAGCTGGATGGCATTTTGGCGTGGTGGGACGTCAAGGTGCCGAACGAGTTGTGGACCGCGCTGGCGGCCAAGGGCCTGCTGGCGTCCGGCACGCCGATCCCCGGCGGCAGTGCTTGACCATATCTTAGGTCGCGCCTACCATAACCGGACGGTTGTGAAACCTGAAAGTTATTGCCATGCCGACGCCTGCCAATCTTGATGCCACCTTCCAGGCGCTCGCCGATCCGACGCGGCGGGCCATTCTGGCGCGGCTGGCGCAGGGCGAGGCTTCGGTAATGGAACTGGCCGAACCCTTCGCCATGAGCCAGCCGGCGATTTCCAAGCATCTCAAGGTGCTGGAGCATGCCGGGCTGATTTCGCGCAGCCGCGACGCCCAGCGTCGTCCCTGCAAGCTGGAGGCCGCGCCACTGGCCGAGGCGACCGGCTGGCTGATCGAATATCGCAAATTCTGGGAGACGCGGTTCGAGAGCCTCGATAATTTGCTCGATGAGCTGAAGCAACTTGAGGCCATGGCCGGCAATAATAACTGAGGAGACGACGCGATGGGCTTTGCTGGACCCCTGACCGTAACCACGCCAAGCGATACGCAGATCGTCATCACCAGACAGTTTGATGCACCCCGCCATCTGGTGTTTGCCTGCTATACCCAGCCGGCGTTGATACGGCGCTGGCTCAATGGCGCCGAAGGCTGGATCATGACGGTGTGCGAGTTTGAGGCCAAAGTCGGCGGCAAATATCGCTACGAGTGGAAAGCCCCCAGCGACTATGTGATGGCCATGAGCGGCGTGGTCCGCGAGATCGAGCCAGTGTCCCGCGTGGTCAGCGCCGAACTGTTCGAGGATGACTGGACCGGCGGCGAGACGATATCGACACTGACCCTCGCCGAGGAGGGTGAGCGGACGGAACTGGTCAACACCATCACCTATTCGAGCAAGGCAGCGCGCGACGGGGCGCTGGCGACGCCGATGGCCGAGGGCATGGAGTTTGGGTATTCCAAGCTGGATGCGGTGTTGGCGGAACTGGTGGGCTAGGCACTTCTGCACCTATTTAAAACGCGGTGTCATCCCGGCCTTGAGCCGGGATCCATCTCGAGATCTCAGGATGGGCCCCGGCCCAAGGCCGGGGTGACATCGTGGATGGGTGATGGCGACGTTCCCACACACTGCACCAAGGCCCCCTCACCCGGCGCTGCGCGCCGACCTCTCCCCCAGAGGGAGAGGTGAAGGAGACTTAGTTCAAATCCAGAGCATAGGGCTTGAGCAGGTCTAGGGGGATAAGTCCGAGCACGGCTTGATTGGTGGCGCGGAGGAAGACGCGCGGGGCCTGGCTGGCCATATGGGCCTGCAACCAGCGCTGGGCCACGAGGCACCAGCGATTGCCCTCTACCAGCCCGGAGAAGGCGTATTGCGGCATCGGCGTCGACAGATCATTGCCGACCGATTTGGAATAGGCCAGGAACGCCGCGCTGGCCTCGATGCAGACCAGATGATTGGCGGCACCGTCCGGTCCGGCGGCGCAATAGCCGGTGCGGAAAAACCCGGTCAGCGGGTCGCTGGAACAGGGCTGCAGCGGCTCGCCGAGCACATTGAACTCGCCCGGCCCCTCAAAGCGCCCATGGACGTTCACTGGGGATCGCTCTTGCCGACCATCTGCAGCACTTCCTTGACCTTGGTGTTGATCTGGTCGAGCGAATACGGCTTGGGCAGGAATTCGACGCTCTGGTCGTCCTCGATGTCGCGGCGGACGCTTTCCTCGGCATAGCCGGAGACGAAGATCACCTTGAGATCGGGCATGGTCTGGCGCAGATGCTTGAGCAGCGTTGGGCCGTCCATTTCCGGCATCACCACGTCGGAGATCATCAGGTCGATCTTGTAGTCGAGCTCTTCCAGCACTTCGAGCGCTTCCTCGCCGCCATCGGCCTCGAACACCTCATAGCCGGTGGCGCGCAGCGCCTGGGCCGAGAAGGCGCGCACGCTTTCCTCGTCTTCGACCAAGAGGATCCGTTCGTGACCGGTGAGGTCGCGGGCCGGGGCCGCAGCGGCCTTGGCCTGCACTTCGCTGGCCAGTTGCACATGGCGCGGCAGGAAAATCTTGAAGGTGGTGCCGACGCCCACCACCGAGACCGGGTAGATATAGCCCTCGGTCTGCTTGACGATGCCATAGACCGTGGAGAGGCCGAGGCCGGTGCCCTTGCCCAATTCCTTGGTGGTGAAGAACGGCTCGAAAATCTTCTGGATCACCTCCTGGCTCATGCCGGTGCCGGTGTCCTGCACTTCGATCAGCACATAATCGGCCGGGGCCATGCCGTCAAAATTCAGCCGCTCGGTCTCGGAGCGCTCGACATTGGCGGTGCGCAGGGTGATGGAGCCGCCATTGTCCATGGCGTCGCGGGCGTTGACCACCAGATTGATGATCACCTGTTCGAGCTGCACCACGTCGGCGCGCACCGGCCAGATATTGCGGCCATGCTCGACGCTGAGCGTGTTCTTTTCGCCGATCATGCGCTTAAGCAGCACGGTCAAATCATCGACGATCAGCGGCAGTTCCAGCACTTGCGGGCGCAGGGTCTGGCGGCGCGAGAAGGCCAGCAGCTGGCGGGTGAGGCCGGCAGCGCGATTGGCGTTCTGCTTGATCTGCATCAGCTCGCTGAACGAGGGATCGCCCGGCTTGTGCTTGAGCAGCAGCAGGTCGGAAAAGCCGATAATGGCCGTCAGCAGATTGTTGAAGTCATGCGCCACCCCGCCGGCCAGCTGGCCCACGGCCTGCATTTTCTGGCTCTGGGCAAACTGCGCCTCAAGCTTGCGCTGATCGGTCATGTCGAGGGCATAGACATTGACCTGCTCGGGCGAGCCAGCGCTCATTTCGGAGGCCGACAGATAGAGCCGCACGGCATAATCGCCCTCGGCGCTGAGCAGCGCATCGACCGGCTCGACTTCGGAGCGATGCCCGGTGGCATCGGCAATGGCGCGAGCGAATTTCTCGCGGCTGCCTTCGCCGATCAGCTCGCTCAGCGGCTGCAATTCGAGGCTTTTCTCTTCGCCCGCCCATTTGAAGATACGGCCAAACGGGGCGTTGGTGCGGATGATGCGCCCTTCCGCATCCAGCGTGGCGATGGCGAAGGGGGTGTCGTTGAAGAAGCGCGAGAAGCGCACTTCGGCGGCGCGCAGCTCTTCTTCGGTGTCGGGCGCATTGGATTTATCGAGCACCAGCGTGCGCGTCTCGCCCAGTTCGCCATCGGCGAGGCGGGCGGCGCGGTGCAGCAGGCGCACCGGGAAGGTCGTGCCATTGCGGCGCACCAGATCGATATCGATGATCTCGGTGCGGATTTCGCCGTCGCTGCGCCCGCGCATCAGCAGCGTCGCGCCATCGCCGCGGATCAGCTCGGACAGGCTAAGATTGCCGGCATTGAACTCGGCCAGGTCATAGCCGAGCCAATCGGTCAGGGTGGAGTTCAGATACTGGATCTGCCCCTGCGCATCGGCCGAGAAGAAACCAGCCGGCGAATGATCGAGATAATCGATGGCGCGCTGCAGGTCGCGGAAGGCGCTTTCATTATTGTCGCGGTCGCGGGTGATATCCTCCACCGACCAGATCACCAGCGGCTTGGTGGTTTCATCGGATTCCGGCAGCGGGCGCACGCCGACGCGATACCAGAACGGCTTGGCGCTATCGGCCAGCGAGCCGCCCAGCCCGCCGACAATGCGAATATCCTCCACCGCCGCGCGGCCATCCTTGGCGGCGCGCGACAGGCGGTAAATGCCCTCACTGGCATCGGCCTGGCCGGCAAACAGCCGCGGCACGCCGACCGGCAACCCGCTGCTCACCGCGCCGGCAAAGCTGCCATAATGCGAATTGACGTAGGAAATCTTGCCATCGCGATCCGACACCACCGCGCCAAAGGGCAGGCTATCGACCACGGCATTGGAAATGGTGCGCCGCTCTTCGCCATTGGCGAAGCGGAACAAGCCCGCCGCCAGCCCGAACAGGCAGAACACGCCGACCACCGCCAGCACGCCGACAAAGGTCATGATCAGGTCGGCTGGAATATGGTCGCTGAAGAAGGAAACCGCGACCGCAATGCCCACCAGCACCAGGCCAAGCAGGACCACGCGCCACAGCCCGGCGCCGCCGCGCCCTGCGGCCACGAGCGGGTCGGGGTAATTGTCCTCGCCGAGCGGCGTCGTTGCCATGGGTCTAATTGCTCCGTAGCCGGTGAGTCGGGCCGAATCAGGCGCTACACCAAGGTCTAGCAAATGACCCGGCACAGCGGGAGGGCGAACACGCTTTTCAACACGGATGGCAGCAGACGTGCCAAAGCGCCGCCTGTGTGCGGTTTTCGAGCGATGATGGCGAGGCGATTGCCTCCATGGATAGTTAGATAGTGAGACAGCCGCCTCGCCACCATGTCGGGATTTTCGCAGGTTGGTTCAGGTACGCCAATGTTGCAGGCGTAGCTGCCGGTTTCCTCTGCGTAGTGGGAGCGACCTCCCATCCCCGACCGTCTCCACGCTCATCACTCGTCATGATCGCGCTCTGGCGTGGGCGATGAGGGGAGTATGCGGGAGGAATGAGGGGCGGGGATAAGATGGATAAGTCTGGAGGCGACTAGATCGCGCCTGTGGCTCCACCCCCTCCTATCCTCCCCCATCAAGGGGAGGTATCGATCCCGTATGTGGCACGGCCTTAGCCTAAGCACCGGGCGGCACCTCCCCCTTGATGGGGGAGGTTGGGAGGGGGTGGCGGCCGACCCCGCCTAACTCGACTTCCACCCTGCCCCGCGCTTCAACCGCATGACGAAGCCGATGACTTCGGCGACGGCCTGAAAATGCTCGCCGGGGATGCTGTCATTGATGTCGACGCTGGCGAACAGCGCCCGGGCCAAAGGCGGGTTTTCGACGATGGTGACATCGTGTTCCTCGGCCACGGCGCGGATGCGCAAGGCCACGGCGTCGACGCCCTTGGCCACGCAGAGCGGGGCTTTCATGCCCTTGTCGTATTTCAGCGCCACGGCAAAGTGGGTCGGGTTGGTGATGACCACCGTGGCGTCGGGCACCGCCGACATCATGCGCTGGCGCGCCCGCTCCTGACGCAGCTGGCGCAGCTTGCCCTTGATATGGGGATCGCCTTCCATCTGCTTGTATTCGTCGCGGGTTTCCTGAACCGTCATCATCTGTTTCTTCCACCATTTCTGGCGGACATAGAGAAAATCGGCCGCGGCAATGGCGGTGACAACGGCCAGCACGGCGATGAAAATCTTGATGCCGATATCCTGGAAGTTGATCAGGATCACCATCGGATCGGTCGTCATCATGGTGTCGAGCCGGTCGCGCTCGGGCCACACCACCATCACCACCACCACGCCGACAATGGTGATCTTGGCCAGGCCCTTGCCGAAATTGACCAGCGACTCGCTGGAAAACAGCCGCTTGGCGCCGGCCAACGGCGAAATCTTGGACAGCTTCGGCGTGATCGGCTCGACCGATAGCAGCGGCCGGTGCTGGATCAGATTGGCCAGGATGGCGCAGGTCGACAGCACCGCCAGCGGCACCAGAATGGTGCCGACCAGCGTCAGCGCCAGCCCGTTGAAGAAGGCGCCGAAGCCCGCGCCGCCCAATTCATACTGATCGGCATTCATGAGCAGCAGCTTGAGCGAGCCGGCCAGATTGGCCGCCGTGGCCGGTGCCATCATGGAGAAAATCACCGCGGAGCCGAGCAGCATGAACCAGGTGGTCACCTCCTGGCTCTTGGCGACATCGCCCTTCTTGTGGGCGTCCTCCAATTTTTTCTGGGACGGGTCTTCTGTTTTACTGGCTTGTTCCGGGGCTTCGTCTGACATGGCTCAGCCCCTCCACATCGCCAGATGGTTCTCGAACGAGGTGAGATACCAGCCCATCATCATGGTCAGCAGCAGCGCCATCAGCGTCAGCCCGATCATGATATTGGCCGGCATCAGCACGAAATACACCTGCATCGCCGGCATCAGCCGGGCCAAAATGCCGGCGCCCAGATTGAACACCAGCCCGAAAACGATGAACGGCGCCGACATCTGCACGCCGACGCTGAAGGCGCCGGCCACGGTGCGGATGGCCAATTGCGCCGCATCATCGAACATCAGCGGGGCATCGAGCGGGAACACCATATAGCTGTCATAGGTCGCTGCCAGCGCCACGTGATGCAGATCAGTGGCAAAGATCAGCACCATGCCGAGAAAGCTAAGAAAGCTGCCGAACACCGCGCCCTGCACCCCCGCCTGGGTCGGGTCGGCGGTCATGGCGGCCGACAAGCCGGCCTGAAAGGCAATGATCGCACCGGCCACCTGGGTTGCCATCACGGTGATGCGGACGATCGCCCCCAGAATGATGCCGATCGCCAATTCATGGAAGATCAGGCCGATAATGGCCATCATGTCTTGCGGCATGACCGGCATGGCGTCGCTCAGTAGCGGATAGACCACGAGGGTAAAGGCCAGCGCGAAGCTGAGCCGCATCCGCACCGGGATCATGTTCTCGCCCAGCGCCGGCATCAGCATGAGGATGGCGCCGATGCGCGAGAACAGCAGCAGATAGACGAAGGCGGTATTGGGCAGCCAGTCGAGCCCGATCGTCACCGTCAGCCGCCCACGATGATCATGTCGACCACGCGGTTCATATAGCCGCCCATGGTGGCGCCGAGAAACGGCAGGGTCAGCAGCATGGTGAGGAAAATGGCGATGATCTTGGGGACGAAGACCAGGGTCTGTTCCTGAATCTGGGTCAGTGCCTGGAACAAGGCGATGACGACGCCGACCACCAGCCCGACAATCATCATCGGCGCCGCGACGATGATCAACGTCCAGATGCCGTCACTGGCAATGTCGAGAACGTCCGCGCCGCTCATGATGCTTCCTGCCGGCCGAATCGCCGTGGGGTGATTGTACTCCCGGCCACGAGATTGCGAGAGGGCTGTATGCCCGACCAAACTCGGTGTCATCCCGGCCTTGAGCCGGGACCCAGCCTGAGATCTCGAGATGGGCCCCGGCTCAAGGCCGGGGTGACACCGTGGTTGGGGAGCGCCTTAGATCGGCATCCGCATGATTTCTTCATAGGCGGAGATCACCCGGTCGCGGACGGTGACCATGGATTCGATGGCCATTTCGGTCTCGCTGAGGGCGGTCACCATGTCGACCACATTGGCCTTGCCGTTGACCATGTCGATGGCCATGGCGTCACTGGCGCGGCCGGTGTCGACCACGCCCTGCACCTGCTGAGCCAGCATGTCGGCGAAATTATTGCCCCCGCTGCCGCCGCCCGCGAGCGCGGTCAGATCGGTCTGCGGCTTGGCGGCCTGGGTAACCAGCCGGCTGGCATTGCCATAGGCAGCAGCGGCGGCATTGAACGGGGTGTTGATAGCCACGACTAGCTCCTATCCGGTCAGCCGCGCAAAATGTCGAGCGTGCGCCCGAGCATCTGCCGCGTGACGGTGACGACGTTGAGATTGGCTTCGTAGGTGCGCTGGGCCTCGCGCATGTCCATCGCTTCAATCAGCGGATTGACGTTGGGATATTGCACATAGCCGGTCGGATCGGCGGCCGGGTGGCCAGGCTCGTAGCGCGAAGAAAAATCGCTCATGTCATAGGCCAACCGCCCGACCTCGACGATCTTGCCGCCCACTTCGGCATCGAAGGTGGTCTCGAAGGTCGGGATGCGCCGGCGATAGGGCTCGTCCCCCGGGGCTTTGCCGGTGGAATCGGCATTGGCCAGGTTTTCGGCGATGACGCGCATGCGGGCGGTCTGGGCGTGCAGCCCGGTGGCGGCGATGCGAAGCGAAGAATTGAAATCCATCTGACGCTACCTCTAACCCTGCTTGCCCATGGCGGTTCTCAGGATCTTGATCGACTTCTGGTAGAGGGTGGTGGCGGCCTGATAATCCATCATATTGGTGGTGACCTTCATCATCTCGTCTTCGAGGGTGACGCCATTGCCTTCCGGGGTGATTTCGAAATTGGCCATGCGCTGGGCGCCAAAGGCGCTGCCTTCGCTGCTCGACACCGAAAAATGCATCGGCTGGGTCGCCGAAGTGGTGACGCTGGCGCTGGACAGGCCGCTGACCTGCTTGGCAAAATCATACCGCGCCAGATCGCGGCCGCGATAACCGGGGGTCTCGGCATTGGCCACGTTCTCGGCCAACAGGCCTTGACGGGTCTGATGCCAGCGCATCTTGTCGGTAAGCGCGGTAAAGACCGGCATATTCATCAGGCCCATGGCCGAACTCCCCGCGAGTCTCTAATAAGTGCGCGATGGGCAATTCTTGCCGACCTATGGTTAATCAAGCGTTAACCGACGCGGGTTACGGCAGTTTCAGCCTCGCATTCTGCACATTCGCCAGATGTGATAGGCAAGATATGCCGCCCGGAGTCGGGCGAATCTGAATTTGGAGCCGATATGACGTTCATCACCAGCCTCTTCGGTGGTTCGGGCAATACTGTCCTGACTGCTGTCTTTGCCCTTGGCGCCGTCGTCGTCGCCATCGTGCTGGTGCTGTGGCTGCTCAAGCTGCTGGCCAAGGCCTCCGGCAATGTTACGCGCGGCCGCAACCGGCGGCTGGCGGTGGTGGATTCGCTGGCGCTCGATCCCAAGCGGCAATTGCTGATCATCCGGCGCGACAATGTGGAGCATCTCATTCTGACCGGCGGCGCGCAGGATCTGGTGGTGGAAACCGGCATTGCCGTGGCAGACGCCCCGGCAGCCCAGCCGACCCGCCGCCCGATCCCGATGGTGGCGACGCGCAAGCCGGTCAAGGCCAGCCCTGCCCCGGCGCCGACCGTTGTTGCGCCCGTCGAACCGACCGGCACGGTGGTCGATCAATTGCGTGAACGCGGTCAGCCGCTGAACCAGCGCGCCCACCTGTCGCTGCGCCATACCGGCCTGCTGCGCCCCGTCAGCGACACGGAAATGCCAGTATCCCCGGAAAACTCTGCGCCTCCCGTCATGCCAGCCGCCGACTCAGCTAAAGAGGACAAGGCGCGGCGTGACGTAGAAGGCACCGACCTTGTCGAAGACAATAACGAGGCTCACCGGAACTGAGGCGGCTCCGTCGCGATTGCGGCGGCTGGCACCCTATGCTGGTCTCGTTGCGCTGGCCCTGCTGGCGCTGACTCCAAGCCTTGCCTTGGGGCAGGATGTGTCGATCGATTTCGGTGACGACACCACGCTCACCGAGCGCGCCGTCCAGATCATCGGCCTGATCACCCTGCTGTCGCTGGCCCCATCCATCCTGGTGATGGTGACCAGCTTCACCCGTATCGTGGTGGTGCTCTCCCTCTTGCGCACCGCCATCGGCCTGCAGACCGCCCCGCCCAACTCGGTGATGGTGTCGCTCGCGCTGTTTCTCACCATCTTCGTCATGCAGCCAACGCTGCAGCAATCCTATGACCAGGGCATCGCCCCACTGCTGGCCGGCGAAATCGAAATCGCCGAGGCCTTCGAGCTGAGCAGCGCGCCGCTGCATGAATTCATGCGCAACAATGTGCGCGAGCAGGATCTGACGCTGTTCTACGACCTGACCGACGCCCCGGCGCCGGACGCCCCCGAGGCGGTGCCGCTGCAACTGCTGATTCCGGCCTTCATGATTTCCGAGCTGCGCCGCGCCTTCGAGATCGGCTTCCTGCTGTTCCTGCCCTTTGTGGTCATCGACATGGTGGTCGCCTCGGTGCTGATGAGCATGGGCATGATGATGCTGCCGCCAGTGGTGATTTCACTGCCGTTCAAGCTGATCTTTTTCGTGCTGGTCGATGGCTGGTATCTGGTCGCCGGCTCGCTGGTGCGCAGTTTCGTCAGCGGTTAGCCGGTACTCGCGAGACGAGCCTTTGGCTCGGCGGCATTGAGCGGCGCCAGCGCGCCCTCCCCGCCATAGCTGTCACGATACGAGGCGAGGAAGGCATTGATGCCGTCGACGCCCGCGACCTGATTGGCCACCGCCTTGAATTCGAGGCTGGTGATGGCGACCTGCCCGGTCACCAGATCGAACATCGGCCATTCCGGAGTGACGACCATGGCGTCGCCAAACTTGGCGCGCAGGCGCGACAGGCCAAAATTGTCGCCTGACAGGGCGAAACCAACCGCCGCCTTGATCAGCCCGAGCCGCACCGGCTGGGCCAGTGGCGTGCCGACCGGCTGGTCGGCAAACAGCGCTTCCAGCATTTCGCCGGCACGATCATAGCGCTTGGCCTTCCAATGCGCGTCGATACGCAGCAGCGCGGTATCGCGGCCATCCATATCGCGCAGCAGGTCGAGCGCCAGCTGATCGCGACCGCCATCGATCATGGCGCGGGCTTCTAGAATTTTGCGCTGGCGCTGCAGCGATTCCGGCAGGTCCGGCAGGCGCGTGGCATTGAGCACGCGCATCGCTTCATGCGGCCGGCGGTCGGCCAGATAGATGACGGCCAGATCGGCAGCGATCTGCGTACGGGCCACACCGCGCAGCCGGTTGTCGAGCTGATATTCGAGCAGTTCGGCGGCCTGCGCCAGCAAATCCACCCGCACCAGTCGGCGCGCCAGATTGCGGATCATCTCGTCACCGCGCGCGCCGGGCGGCGTCAGCTGGCGGAAATCATAATACAGGCCCAATGCATCGACCGGCCCCAGCGAGTCGGCGACGCCATCGAGGAACAATTCGCCGAACATACGCTGCGCTTCGTCGCGCAGGGCATTGACCGGCGTGCTTTCCGGGTAATTGGCCACCGCCTGCTGCACGGTTTCAAAGCCCTGCCGATAATCGCCATGGCGGAAATAGAAATCGGCCAGCATCGCCTGCATCTCCGCTTCTAGCGGATTGCCGCGCCACAACAGCGCCTCGGCCGAGAGCGTGCCGGTGGCCTTGGCCAGATCGAGCGTGCCCTGCTGGTCGAGCAGGCGCAGCGTGCGGAAAATGGCTTCGGCGCGGGTAGGCCTGATATCGGCGGCGATCACCTGCCCATAGGTGTCCAGCGCCTCGGCAACCCGCTCGCGCCCCTCATCAATCCGCCCGGAGAGCAGATGATAGAGGCTCACCTGCTCGGGATCGAGCGTGGCGAAATCGATCTGGTCGATGAAGCGCTCGGCCAGCGCCATGTCATTGGTCTCGACGGCGGCACGGGCACCGGCAAAGGAGAATTTGTTGCGCACCCAGAGCGGGTAGCTCTCGATGATGCTGTTAGCCTCGACCGCGTCGGCGCGCGCGCCCTTGAAATCATGGAAATCGGCGCGCGCCATGGTCCGCCACAACAGGGCATCGACCTCCTGGCCCAGCGTCCCATTGAGGATGCCCAGGGCGTCGGCGGGGCGTGAGGCCAGCGTGTCGGCAATCGCCCTGGTAAGGCGCAGCTTGCGGGTCAGTTCCTCGGCCTTGAGGCCGGATTCGAGCACATCCAGCACGCCGAGCGCCTCATGGGCAAAGCCATTGGCGACGTAGTATTGCGCCAGCTCGAGCCGGGCGACATCGCGGTCGCGCCCCTCGGCTTCGGCGGCCACCACCTGCAGCGCCCCGATATGGCTGGTGAGGACACCATAGTCCTTTTCTTCCAGCGCCCGCAGATCGACAAAGCTGGCCCGCAGGCTTTCGGTGACGCCACTGCCGATGCTGCGTGGCGTATCGATGGCCGAGACCGTCAGCCCGCCCGACTGCGAAATCACCGCCAGCTCGTTTTCGATGGCGATGTCGATATCCGGCGATTTCGGCTTGATCACGAGACCATGCACGCTCCGCAACGCCGAAAAATCGACATAGTCGAGCGAGCGGGTCACGCCACGCGCCGGCGGATAGGCCGTGACCACCTTGAGCAGGTCACCCACCACCGGGTCGCGGAAATCATGGATGCGCGCCGGGCGCATGATTTCCGCCGTGATCTCGAAATCGCCTTCCATGTCGCGGCGACGGCTCAGATTGATCGGCTCGGTCGGCGTCAGCATGATATCGCCGAGCGAGAGCACCCAGGCCATGCCTTCCGAACCCAGCGTCGCCAGCCGCTCCTGCGACAGCTCCACCCGAACCACCTGCGTATCGCCCGAAGCCAGCACGGCAAAATCACTGGCCAGTGCATTCAGCTCCTGGGAATCGGCCGGCTGCAGAATGCCGGACACGGTATCAAACATCATCCACACGGTGTCGCCCCGGCGGAACACGGCGGCGGGCGTATCCTGCTCGAAGGGGAACACCACACGCACGGTCGAGCCGAGCACGCTGACAAAGGGCTTGATCGGCTTGGCGGCGCTCCCGGGAAACAGCTTGTCGACCACGGCGCTTTCCGGCCCGCTGCTGGCGAGCACGGGCTCCTCCGCCAGCGCCTCGACCAGGCTGGCGGCGGTGAAGCTGGGCAGGCCGATGCCGGCAATGTCGATATCGAGCACGAATTGGCGCGGCGAATTCTCATAAAAGCGCGGCGTCACCCCTTCGGCCAGGCTCAGCGTGACCAGCGCGCCATCCTCGGTGATGGTGCTGCCCACCGCGGCGACTTCGGGCGGCAGATCCAGCGCCAGATCGCGCAGATCCACCCCGACCGGCCATTCAAAGGCGATCTGGCTGGTTTCGCCATTCTGGCTAAAACTGGCCTCGGTCGGCACCGTCCAGTCGAACTGCACGCGGATAAAGGTGGGGTTGCGCCCGATCCGCACATCGGCTTTTGGATCGAGCGCGATCACATCGGCGGCCTTGCGCTGGCGTTCGGCGGCAATGGCGGCGACACGGGCGCGTTCGGCCAGCTCGTCGATAATGTCCTGCGGCAGCGCCGGCGGCATGCCCTGCCAATCACTCGGCAGCAGATCGATGAACAGCTTTTCGCCGGCCTCGATGCGGTTGAAACTGAATGCCTTGCGCAGACCCATGCGCAGACCCTTCCCATCGGGGTCGATGCGCGCCACCGACAGATACGGCGCCATGGTGGTGCCGACATCGGGCAGGATGACCGCCACCTGCTCCTCGAACTCCAGCGACAGCACGCCGTTTTCGATCCGCATGGTATATTTGGGAAGATTGTCGCGTCCGGGAAAACTCAGGATCAGCCGAGCATAGCCGTCTTCCTGGGTGGCAAAGAGCTGGCCCTGCTGCTGGCCCATGGCCGGCACGACCAGACCCAGCGTTGCCAAGGCAACACCAATCAGCACGACCCGCTTCGCGCGCCGCAAACCAGCCTTGATCGCGGTCTTCACCGGCTTCTGCCCGCCCGACGCACTGACGCGTCTCATGGCGAAGCCTTCGGCTCCGGGGTCATAAAACGCGAGGGTTACACAATACTCTCGCGTCGACCCTAGCGTCCCCGGCTTAACGTCGCCTTACTCCGAAGGGGAAAGCCTTACTGACCCACGATCTGCGGCAGCGCCGCCAGATCATCCGTGGTCATCTCCGTGGCGGGACGGTCGGCGAGCGCCGCCATCTTGACCGTCAGGTCCTGGGCGCGGGCCGGCTCCATTGCCGCCAGGATCGGCGCCATCTTGCGCGGGGCTATGGTCTTGGCCACGCGCAGCAGCACGTCCATGTCGAGATTGTTGAAAATCTTGGCCGCGTCCTTGGGCTTCATCGCTTCATACATCGCCACGATGCCGGCGAACTGGCCCGCCTCCATCTCGGTGCGCTGATCGACCAAAGACGAAATCTGCGCTTCCAGCGCGGCCAGCGTGGCGGCCCGCTCCTCGATGCGCTTCTCGGCAGCATCGACAATGGACGAGCGCAGTGCCAGATCCTGCTCATAGCGCTGCAATTCGGTCCGGCGGGCGGCCAGCCGCTCCAGCACCTGCTGTTCGGTCGCGGTGGTGCCGGACGCGTTGCTCAGCGGCTCGGTGCCGCCATTGGCAGCGAGCTGCATCGGCACCACATCGCCCGATGGCAGGCAATCGGCTTCCATGGCGTTGGCAAAGCTGCCCTCGGGCACTACGGCCGGCTCGGCATGCTCCGCATCCTCGCCGGCCACCGGCTTGAGGATCAGTTCGCCGGTCTCGGTCAGGGTGGCATCGGCTTCGCGGCAATAAACGCCTGAAGCCTTCATCGCCCCCGCCGGCGGCACAGCCCCGGGCCCGGCGATGGCGGGCAGGTCTCCCAAAGCCGCGTCAATCTCCCCAGCCTCGGCCGGCGCGCCCAGCGTTGGCGCGTCATCGGCCAGCGTCGGGCTGGTGTCTTCCATGGTGGGCTCGCCCGCCGGGGTCACCGTCAGATCGGCCTCGGTGGTCGTCCCGGCGTCAGTGCTGGCCCCGGCCGCCTGCGCCACGCCAACACCCGTCAGCACATAGCCGCCATTGGTGACCAGACCCAGAGTCTTGAGCACCAGAAGCGCGGCGATGGCCATGACGACGACCGGCAGCAGGCGAATTTTGGTCACGCGGCAGCTCCACGGCTGCGAACGCGGGCCGACAGCGTCTCGAGGGCCGATTGCACCTTGTTGGGCGGCTCGACCGGCGCGATGGTCTGGCTATGGCGGGCGACGCTGGTGATCTTGGCAATGCGCTCCATCAATACCGTGCCGGCATTGACGTGGTGGGCCAGCTCGATGCCGAAACGCTCGGCCTCTTCCAGCCGCGAATTCAGCGACAGATCGGCCTCGACGGCGGTCTGCTTGAGTTCCTTGATCGCCTGATTGGCGAGATTGGTGGCGCCCACCAGATCGGCCACCATCTGGCGCATCACGTCCTTATCGGCATGCAGGCGTTTGAGGCGCTCATTGAGGATGACGCAATAGCCGATTGTCAGCGCCAGCAGAATGGCGACAGCGCCTTCCACAAACAGGCCTAGGGGCAAGCCGAACATCATCGTCCTTCCAGTTTCTCGTCGATCGCCTCAAAGGCCGCCATGGTGACCTTGGGCTGGTTGAGCGGCCGGGAAACCCGCACCGAAACATGATTTCCGATATGGCCCATAATGGCCTCGGTAAGATCGACATCGCCGCAACGCAGGCGCACCGGATCGGAGGGCGAACGCTCGAACATCACCGTGTCGCCGGGCTTCATCGCCAACACGCGCGACAGCGGCAGGTTCTGCTCATGCAACACGGCTTCGATTTCGACGTCGGCGGCATAGATTTCGGTGGCGAGATGGCCTTCCCAGATCGGGTCACGGCCGAATTTTTCGCCCATGAACATCTGCAGCAATTGCTCGCGGATCGGCTCGATGGTGGCGTAGGGCAGCAGGATTTCGATCTTGCCGCCGCGATCATCCATCTCGATGCGCAGCTCGATCAGAATGGCGGCATTGCCGGGCCGGGAAATCGCGGCGAAACGCGGATTGGTCTCCATCCGCTCAAGCTTGAAATTGACATTGGTCACCGGCTCAAAAGCGCGATGGGTGTCCTCAAGAATGATCTCGATCATCTTGCGGGCCAACGCCATTTCGATGGTGGTGTAAGGCCGGCCCTCGACGCGGATATTGCCGCCGATCCGACGCCCGCCCAGCAGCACGTCGATCATCGAATAGATCAGGCTGGAATCGACCGTCAGCAGGCCATAATTCTCCCATTCCTCGGCCTTGATGACCGAGAGAATGGCGGGCAGCGGAATGGAATTGAGGTAATCGCCAAAGCGCACCGAGGAGATCGAATCCATGGTGACTTCGACGTTGTCGCTGGTGAAATTGCGCAACGACGTCGTCGCCAGCCGCACCAGGCGGTCGAAGACGATTTCGAGCATCGGCAGGCGTTCATAGCTCACCAGCGCCGAATTGATCAGCGCCTGGACGCCGGTCAGCTCGACATTGCTGCCGATGCTGGCGTCAAACCCCAGCAGGCTGTCGATTTCGTCCTGGTTGAGCACCCGGTCGGCACCGCCATCGCCATCGGCGTCGGTGCCTTCGAGCATGGCCGCCCATTCGGCAGTGGCCGCAGCGGCCTTCTGCTCGTCGGTCATCTCGTCTTCCGACAATGGCGCGGCCGCGACATCGTCGAGCCCCCAAGTGTCAGCAAGTTTGTCCTGATCGGTAGGGCCTGTCATTACTGCACCAGGATTTCCTTGAACAGGATGGATTCAACGCGGCTGGGATAGATCGCGACATTGACGCGGCGCAGCAGCTCTTCCTTGAGGCGATAGACCCCGGCCGAGCCTTCAAGGTCCGACTTGCGCAGCTCGCGCAGATAGACCTGAAACGCATCGACCACCTTGGCCATACGCGGCTGGATTTCGACCATCATCTCCTGATTGGCGACTTCCAGCGCCAGCTGCAGCTTCATGAACGCGCTGCCGTCGCCGTCATTTTTGAGATTCACCATCATCGGCGGCAGGTTGAAGATGAAGGTATTGCCCGCAGCCGGCGCAGCGCCATGCCCGCCATCAGCCGCCGCCTGGGCAGCCTCTTCGGTGGGCGCGGCGGACGAACTCAGAAAGACATACAGCCCTGCTCCGGCCAGCAGCACCACGAGCGCCGCGGCACCAATGATGATGAAGAGCTTGGGAATCCCCTTTTTGGCTGGGGCGCTTTCGTCGACTTCTGCTTCAGCGGCCATGCCAACCCTGCCAGATTTGAGGCTTCCCGGGCGATTCCGGTACTGCGCCCAGCTAAGCGCCCGATGGTTAACGATTGGTTACAAACCGACCCAAAGCGGCAAAATTTGCCGGGCAGCTTTTGCCGCATCCGGCAGCATTGATCCGGCAGGCTTAACCAGTACGCACAGCTATCTATCTGATTTTATTAAATATTCCGGTCTGGCATGGTTTCTGCAATGTTAAGGGCGAGGCGGTTGGCTTGGGGAAGTCGGCGGTCTCGGGGACGTTAACTTTCCGGGGATCAGCAATGATCGAAAATGCGCAACTGATCAGCCTCAGCCGGCAGATGGCGCTGCAGCGGCAGATGGATGTGGTGGCCAATAATATGGCCAACATCAACACCACCGGCTTCAAGGGCGAACAGATTCTGTTCGAAGAATTTGTCATGCCGGTCGCCCGCGACCAGAATTTCCCCCGCCTCGACCAGCCCCTCTCTTATGTGCAGGACTGGGCCACCATCCACGATCTGTCCGGCGGCGCCATGGTTCAGACCGGCAGCGAATTCGATGTCGGCCTCAATGGCGACGGCTTCTTTGCCGTGCAGACTCCTGGCGGCGAACGCTTCACCCGCTCCGGCGCCTTCCAGCTCAGCGCCAATGGCACGCTGGTCGACCTCAACGGTAATGCCGTGCTCGGCGAAGGTGGCCCGATCCAGTTCGGCCCCGAGGAAACCGATATCCTGATCGCCGCCGATGGCTCGGTCAGCTCCAGCGTCGGCATCAAGGGCCGCCTGCGCATCGTCGAATTCGACAACCCGCAGGCCCTCAGCCGCGAAGGCAACAATCTGTTTTCCGGCGGCGTCCCGGTGGCTGCCACCAATACCCGCGTCATGCAGGGCTTCATCGAGAAGTCCAACGTCTCCGGCGTGAGCGAAATGGCCGAGATGATCCGCGTCACCCGCGCCTATGAATCCGCCGCCAGCCTGGCCCAGAAGCAGGATGAGTTGCGCCGCAACGCCATCCAGCGTCTCGGCGACACGAACGCTTAAGCCTGAGGACCTGCCATGAAAGCTCTTTACATCGCATCGACCGGCATGAGCGCCCAGGAACGCAACGTCGAAGTCATCTCCAACAATATCGCCAACATGCGGACCACGGGCTACAAGCGCCAGCGCGCTGAGTTCGAGGACCTGTTGTATCAGCAGATCACCCGCGCCGGCTCCCCGACCTCCCAGCAGGGCACCATGGTGCCGGCGGGCCTGGAAATCGGTTCGGGCGTGCGCACCGTCTCCACCCCGCGCGTCATGAGCCAGGGTTCGGTCAACATCACCGAGCGCGAACTCGACGTCGCCATTCGTGGCGAAGGCTTCTTCATGGTGCAGATGCCCGATGGCCGCACCGCCTATACCCGCGACGGCTCGTTCGAGCGTTCGGCCGAGGGCGAGATCGTCACCTCGACCGGCTATCCGATCGAACCGGGCATCGTCGTGCCGGGCACCGCCACCTCGATCGCCATCTCGCAGGACGGTATCGTCAGCGCCTATCTCGACAACGAAACCATCCCCACCCAGCTCGGTCAGCTCCAGCTCGCCCGCTTCGTCAACAAGTCGGGCCTGGAAGCGCTGGGCGACAATCTGTTTGTCGAAACCGCCGCCAGCGGCCCGGCCCAGGTCGGCGTGCCCCAGGCCGACGGCACCGGCAATTTGCTGCAGAATTACCTGGAAATGGCCAACGTCAATTCCGTCACCGAAATCGCCGACCTCATCGCCGCTCAGCGCGCCTACGAGATGAACGCTCGCGTTATCTCCGGCGCCGACGAGATGATGCAGGCGACGAGCCAGTTGCGCTAAGGGAGCGATGACCATGCTGCGTTTCACTCTCGCCGCCTTGACCAGCCTGCTGCTCGCCGGCGCCGCCTGCGCCGCCCCGGTGCTCAAGGCCGACATCGTCGTTTCCGCGTCGGTCGTCACCGTCGGCGACATGTTCGACGATGCTGGCCTCGCGGCCGAACAGCCATTGTTCCGCGCCCCCAAGCCGGGCACCAGTGGTCTGGTCAGCCTCGTCGATATCGACGCTGCCCTGGGCCGTATCGGCATCGAGCAATTCTCCGCCAATGGCCTAGCCAGCGTCCGCGTCAGCCGCACCGCTGCCGTCGTCGATGAGACTGTGCTCTCCAGCCTGATCGCCGCCGATCTGGCGTCGCGCGGCATCATCACCAGCGACATGACCGTCGATACCATGTTCAGCGGCAGCGTCGCGCCGATCTACGCCGAAGCCGTCGGCCAGCCGGCCAGCCTGATCAATTTGCGCTACCTGCCCGGCAACGGCGCCTTCACCGCCCGCTTCGCCATCGCCGGTCTGGCGCAGCCGCTCGACCTGTCGGGCAGCATCGAGCTGATGGTCGCGGTCCCCCACATCACCGCCAACCTGCCCGCCGGCACGCTGCTCACCGCCGACAATATCCAGCTGCGCCCCGTGCCGCTGAAATTCGTCGAAAGCACCGGCGTGGCCCGGGTGGAAGACCTTGTCGGCAAGACCCTGCTGCGCCAGAGCCGCGACGGCATGCTGCTCAAGCCCTCCGATGTGGCGGTGCCGCTGCTGGTGGCCAAGAACGACCTCGTGACCATCTATTTCCGCAAGGGCCCGCTGACCCTGACCGTCAAGGGGCAGGCCATCACCGGCGCCGCCGCTGGCGGCCGGGTGCAGGTGCTCAATCTCATGTCCAAGCGCGTCATCAGCGCCGCCGTGCTCTCTGCCGGCGCCGTCGAAGTCAACGCCGATCCGCTCGCCCTCGCGGGCCTCTAGCAGTCTTCAGGAACCAGTCCCATGAACCTCATCAAAATCGCCACGCTCCTGACGCTGACCGCCGCTCTCGCCGGCTGCAACACCATGGATCGGCTGGCTTCGGTCGGCAGCGCCCCGCCGCTGACCGCCATCACCAACCCGACCACCATGGCCGGCTACCAGCCGGTGAACATGCCGATGCCCGAGGCCATCGCCGACACTTACCAGGCCAATTCCCTGTATCGCACCTCGGCCCGTGGCTTCTTCAAGGATGAGCGCGCCCACCGCATCGGCGACATCCTGACCGTCATGGTCACGGTCAATGACAGCGCCAAGATCGCCAACACCACCCAGTCGACGCGCTCCTCGAGCAACTCTGCCGGCATGGGCGGCATCCTGGGCGCCGCCATCAACGATGTCAGCGCCGGCAGCATCGACCCCTCGGCCGCCATCGAATTCGACTCGGGCATGTCCAATCGCGGCAATGGCTCGGTCAACCGCTCGGAAAGCCTGGCCACCTCGGTTGCCGCCGTGGTCACCCAGATCCTGCCCAACGGCAATCTGGTGATCGAAGGCCGCCAGGAAGTGCGGGTGAATTTCGAAGTCCGCGACCTGATCGTCGCCGGCATCGTCCGCCCCTCCGATATCCAGGCCAACAACACCATCCACTCGTCCAAGATCGCCGAAGCCCGCATCGCCTATGGCGGTCGCGGCCAGATCACCGATGTGCAGCAGCCCCGTTACGGCCAGCAGGCTCTGGACGCCATCCTCCCCTTCTAACCATCCCCGCATTCTCTGCCGCGCATTCCCCCAATGGCGCGGCAGGGCTCCCCGACAGGGCCAGAAGGCCCTATCCCCAGAGGCGCAGTCCCCCCGGCTGCGCCTCGTCCCCTTTTCGGGTACGGCTCTCGGTGCGACCGCCGATGCAGCCGCACTCTTGATTGCGCTTGGGGCGGATCCCCCTGCGAATGCAGTGTTTGGTAGATGCAGCCTCACCCACGATGTCACCCCGGCCTTGAGCCGGGGCCCATCCCGAGATCGCGTCACCGCCGCAAGGTGGTCGGCCCACCCATCTCAGGATGGGTCCCGGCTCAAGGCCGGGATGACATTGCGTTTGTGGCGAGCCCGGAACACCCCAACTTATCCATCTTATCCCCGCCCCCAATTCCTCCCGCATACTCCCCCTCATCTTCCGGGATACGAGCGGCGCTGCAGCGACCGGTGTCCGGCAAGACGGTCGGGAGGGTGGAGGTCGCGCTCCGCCCTGGGCTGCGCGGATGGGGCTTTCTGGCATGGGGCTACGGGTCCATGCTGGGGCTTGCGGTCTGCCTTCCGAGAAAAACCCGACGCCCCGAGGCGACTATTGCCTCACTATTTTACTTTACCAGAGGCGACAGCCGCCTCGGGGCTCCGCTCGTCTATCATAACCGCCCCGCACCAGCCGGGCGGCGCTTCGGCACGCTTGCCCCCTGCGCCGCGCTGTGGAACATCACAGTTTCTATCTTCAGGAGTCTGCCATGTCCTTCCAGAAACTCGATGATCTCGGCCGCAAGCTCGAAGCGCTGGAGCATGCGCTGTCCATTCTGGGGGCCGACGAAGCCACCCATATGGCGGTCGGCGGCGGCGAGAAACGCGCCGAGGCCATGGCCAATCTGGCCGGCATGTATCACGCCCAGGCCACCGCCCCGGAAATCGCCGACTGGATCGACGCCGCCAAACCCGAAAGCGAGGACCAGACCCTCGCTCTGGCCGAGTTCAAGCGGCAATATATCAACGCCACCTGCCTGCCGACCGAATTTGTCGAGCGCCGCACCGCCGCCACCATGCGCTCCGAACAGCTCTGGCGCGAACTGCGCGCCAAGGGCGATTGGGACAGTTTCCTGCCGGCGCTGGAAGGCGTTGTCAGCCTCGTGCGTGAGGAAGCCCAATTGCGTGCCGACGCGCTGGGTCTGGCCCCTTACGACGCGTTGATGGACCAGTATGATCCCGGCAACCGCACCGCCGAGTTGGATGGCGTGTTCGCCGATCTCAAGAGCTTCCTCAAAGGCTTCGTGCCCGCCGCCCTCACCGCGCAGGAGGCTCGGCTGGCCCGCCGTCCGCGCAAGACGCTCAACGGTCCCTACCCGATCGAGAAACAGCGCGAACTCGGGCTGGCCGCCATGCGCGCCGTCGGGTTTGATTTCACCCATGGCTCGCTCGCCGTTTCGCATCACCCCTTCTGCGGCGGCGTGCCCAGCGACGTGCGCATGACCACGCGCTATCGCACCGATGAATTCCTGTCGTCACTGATGGGCGTGTTGCACGAAACCGGCCACGCGCTTTACGAGCAGGGCCTGCCCAAGGAGTGGTCGCATTGGCCGCTCGGCAAGGCGCGCGGCATGGGCATCCATGAAAGCCAGAGCCTGTTCGTGGAAATGCAGCTGGCCCGCAGCCCCGAATTCTGGGAATTCGCCCTGCCGCTGGTGCACACCCATCTCGGCGATGACGCCATCCACGGCTGGGACATCACCGATATTCTGAGCGAAGTGAATTTCGTCCAGCGCGGCTATATCCGCGTCGATGCCGACGAGGTCACCTACCCGCTGCATGTCATCCTGCGCTACGAGCTGGAACAGGATCTGGTCAATGGCAAGCTGGAGGCCAGCCAGATTCCCGAGGCCTGGGACGCCAAGATGACCGAATATCTCGGCATTTCCACCATCAACGATCCCAAGGACGGCCCGATGCAGGACGTGCATTGGCCCGGCGGCGCCTTCGGCTATTTCCCCAGCTACACGCTGGGCGCCATGATTGCGGCCCAGCAATGGGCGGCGCTGGAAAAGGCGCAGCCCAATCTGCGCAACGACATCGCCGGCGGCGACTTCAGCGGCGTCAACCAATGGCGCAGCGACAACATCTGGAGCCAGGGCTCGCGCTGGTCGACCCCCGACCTGATCACCCGCGCCACCGGCGAACCGCTGAATGCCGAGTTCTTCAAAACCCATTTGCAGCGGCGCTATCTGGCGTAGTCGCCCTTCACCTCTCCCTTGGGGGAGAGGTCGACCCTCTTGGGTCGGGTGAGGGGGCCTTCGCAGAATACGGTATTTAGAAAAGGCCCCCTCACCCGGCGCTGCGCGCCGACCTCTCCCCCCAAAGGGAGAGGTGAGAGGCCCAACCTTGACATCCCCGCCCCCTGCCCTATTTTCCCCTCACACGCAGCACTGACCGGACGGTACAACATGGAATTCACGATGAACGACTGCCTCGCTTGCATCGCTCATCTGGAATCCGCCCATGTCCGCCTCCGTTTCCCTGCACCAGCTCACCTATTCGACGCCCGCTAACCAGCCGCTCTTTTCCGGTCTCGACCTCGCCTTCGGCCATCAACGCACCGGGCTGATCGGCCGCAACGGCACGGGCAAATCCACCCTGCTCCGCCTCATCGCCGGACTTATCCAACCCACTGCCGGATCGGTTACGATCCAGGGCAGCATCGGGATGTTGGAACAATCTGTGCAGGTACTGCCCGACGATAGTGTCGCCGACCACCTGGGCGTCAGCGCTGCGCTGGCCCGGCTCGACCGGCTCGAACAAGGGCTGGGTAGCGTCGATGATGCCGGCGAGGCCGATTGGACCCTGCCGGGCCGCATCGAGGCTGCTTTGGCCGAAGTCGGCCTGCCCGCCTATGCGCCCGACCGCCTGCTGACCACGCTAAGTGGCGGCCAACGCACCAGGCTGGCTTTGGCCCGGCTGATCCTGAGCGCTCCAGCCATCATCCTGCTCGATGAGCCGACCAACAATCTCGATGCGGATGGACGGCAGGCGGTGGTCGATCTGCTGCATCGTTGGCGCGGCGCCGCCATTGTCGTCAGCCATGACCGCGCTTTGCTGCGCGAAATGGATGCCATTGTCGAGCTGACCACGCTGGGCGCAAAAACCTATGGCGGCAATTGGGACCATTATGCCGAGCGCAAGGCGCTCGAACTGGCCTCGGCCGAACACGACCTCAGCACCGCTGAACGTAAGGTCGCCGAGATCGAGCGCAAAATCCAGGCAGTCGCCGAAAAGCAGGCGCGCAAGGACGGCGCCGGCAAGCGCAAGGCGGCCAAGGGCGATATCCCGAAGATCATGCTGGGCGGCATGAAGGAAAATGCCGAGAACACCAGCGGTGAAGGCGCTCGCCTCGCCAACCGCCTGCGCGGCGATGCCGCCAACGCGGCGAGGGACGCCCGCTCCAAGGTGGAAATCCTGACCCCTTTGTCGGTGACGCTGACGCCGACCGGCCTGCCCGCCGGCCGCACTGTGCTGCAGGCCGATGGGCTGAGCGGCGGGCCCGGCACGATCATCCGCGACCTGTCGCTGACGCTGATCGGTCCTGAACGGGTGGCGATTACCGGTCCCAATGGCTCGGGCAAAACCACTTTGCTGCGGCTGCTGACCGGCGCCCTGCCGGCCACCGCCGGCGTGGCCCGCATTCTGGTGCCCCATGCCATGCTCGACCAGAGTGTGAGCCTGCTCGACCCAACGCTGAGCATCCGCGACAATTTCCGCGCGCTCAATCCCGATGCCGACGAAAACACCTGTCGCTCGGCGCTGGCCCGCTTCATGTTCCGCGCCGATGCGGCCTTGCAACTGGCCGGCACGCTGAGCGGCGGCGAAATGCTGCGCGCCGGGCTGGCCTGCACCATTGGCGGCAATCATCCGCCGCAATTGCTGATCCTCGACGAGCCCACCAACCACCTCGATATCCAGGCCATCGAGCAGGTCGAAGCCGGGCTGCGGGGCTATGACGGGGCGCTGCTGGTGGTGAGCCACGACGCCGATTTTCTCGAAGCCATCGGCATGACCCGGAGCATTGCCTTGCCGATGAACGCAAACTGAATTCGCCGCTCAGAAGCCGTTCCAAATCAATCGGCTAATCCTCGTGTCATCGGCAAGAAGCGCTCGGAGGGAGCGCAGCCAAACAGGAGAGACCAAATGATCCGCAAGCTCATCATCGCCACCGTCGCTGTCGTCGCCCTTGCTGGCGCTGCTGCCCCCACCATGGCCAACGACATTTTCATCGACCAGTTCGGCTTCGGCAACGCCGTCGGCGGCGCCCAGAGTGGCTGGAACAACAAGTTTGGCGTCAAGCAGACCGGCAATTGGAACACCGGCATTTCCAACCAGACCGGCGGCAACAATGTCAGCGCCATCGGCCAGCAGGGCAATAACAACTATGGCGATGTCTGGCAGAACGGCTGGAACAATGCCGGCGGCGTCGGCCAGTTCGGCAACAACCACACCGCCGTGATCACCCAGGACGGCAATGGCAACATCGCTGCCGGCGTGCAGGTGGGCAATGGCTGCAACGCCAATGTGGTTCAGCACGGCGCCGGCAACGTCACCGCCTTCGTCCAGGCCTGCCCCTGATCAGTGCTGACATGCATTGCCAATGGCCGGCAGGGCTTTGCCCTCCGGCGCGTTTGAGGAGGAAACCATGACCATCCCAACCCGGCGCAGCAGCGCCATCCTGCTCGGCCTGGCGCTCGCCACCATCGCCGCCGGCGCCGGCCTCGCCAACTCCACCGCCGCCGCCACAAAATGCGGCGTCACCAGCACCACCGAACACGGCATGCTGACCCTCGAAGGCAGCATTCTGAGCCCGGTGGCCGTGAGCGGCGACTACCGCTTCGCCATTCGCAGTTCCAGCAATGGCGGCTCGTCCAATATCAGCCAGGGCGGCCATTTCACCGCCGCCGCCAATGAAGTGACGGCGCTGGGCAACGTGATGCTCAATGCCGGCGCCAACTATGATGTCAGTCTGGAAATCACCGCCGGCGGCCAAAAAATCATGTGCGATCAGGATGTTGCGAGTCTGACGTGAATCTACACCATCACACTAGCTGAAGGGGCTCCAGGCGACTGGGGCCTCTTTAGTTTGGCGCAAAGAAATCGGTGAACGAAATCTGAATAACCCACTCCAGATCGGTTCAGTCAGCCCCCTCTAAAGTCAAGTCATCGGCTGGAACACCCAGCAAAGCCAAGCACCTCAGGGAGAGAGACATGACCACCAAATTCACCAAAACCGCCGCCGCCGTTTTTGCCGCCATCGTCATCGGCGCTGCCAGCCTCACCGCCCCCGCCATGGCCGCCGGGCAGGTGTCGATCAGTTTCACCCCCAGCGATCCCGACCAGCAGCAGGCGCTGGGCATGGGGCTGCAGATGTTCTCGCTGTTCAAGGGCCTCTCGGCCAGCGGCGCCAATGTCAGCCAGAATGGCAGCTTCAATGCCGCGGGCTTCAACCAGTCCGGTTCCGGCAATCACGGGCTGATCGTGCAGGAGGGCAATGGCCACCAGGGCACCATCCAGCAGAACGGCAACAACAATAATTGTGGCCTGTTCCAGTTCGGCCAGAACACCAATGCCCAGTGCAACCAGAACGGCAATGGCCAGTCGAGCCTGACCACCGTGTTCGGATTTTAAGCGTTAGTTCAAAAACACCGTCACCGTGTCACCCCGCCCTTCGGCGTCGACCACCGATAGCGTCACATAGCCGGGCCCATCGGGCTCCCACAGGCTTTGCCGGGCGAAATCGGGGCGACCGAAGGGCGCACCATTGGCGAAGAAGGTGAAGGGCGGCACGCCGTTGCGCACCTTGATCATCAGCGGCGAGATATCGCCCGAAGCCAGCCCCAGATCGACATCGACGCCATCGCCGGGAAAGGCAATCTGCGGCGCGGCATGACGGGCAACCACCGATTCATTGGGGTGGCGAAAGCGGCGCAGCGGGGCCGGCAGCTCGGTGTTGGAGGCAAAGATGGCGCCGGCCGGGGCGCGCGGCAACGGGGCTTTGCGATTGCCCAGCCGGTCGAAGGCCTCGAACAGGATCGGCGCGGCGCCAAAAATGCCCGACAGGCCCGGCACTGGCGCACCATCGGGGCGGCCGACCCAGACACCGATCACCGTCTTGCCGTCAAAGCCGATCGACCAGGCATCGCGATAGCCATAGGAGGTGCCGGTCTTGTAGGCGATGCGCCCCGGCGAGCCATTGAGCGGCGGCGGCACGTCGGCCAGAATGTCGGCGACATACCAGGCCGAAAGCGGATCGAGCACCGGCGCAGCCAGTTCAGGCAGCGGCGCGGGCCGAATGCCATCATGCAGCTGGATCGGCACCCCGCCATTGCCGATGGCGCCATAGACGGCCACCAGATCGCGCAAGGTGATGCCAACGCCGCCCAAACCAACAGCAAGGCTGGGGGCAGTATCGACCGGCAGACGCGGATCGGCATGGGCCCGGCGCAGGCGCGACACCAATCGGGCCGGGCCGACCGCGTCGAGCACCACCACGGCGGGAATATTCAACGATTCCGTCAGCGCATCGTGAATGGAAACGGTGCCGCGACTAAAGCCGTCGAAATTAACCGGCACGTAGGCGCCAAAGGCGGTGGGGCGATCTTCGATCAGGCTTTGCGGATGGGCCAAGCCCAGTTCGAAGGCGAGGCCATAGATCAATGGTTTGAGCGTCGAGCCGGGCGAGCGGATGGCGTTGGTCATGTCGACATAGCCAGCGCTCTCGGCACTGAACAACCCGGCGGAACCCACCGAGGCGAGGATTTCGCCGCTAGCAATATCGGCGGCGACGATGGCCACCGACACTTTGGGATCGATCAGCCGCGCCCGGCCGGCGGCCAGCCGTTCGAGCGCATCCTGCAGGCGCTTGTCGATGGTGAGGGCCACGCTGCGCGCTGTCGGCTGAGCGCGAGTGGCCTGCTCCGCCATATGGGCGGCCAGCATGGGGAAGTCGCGGCGGGCACTGGGCACCGGCTCGCGCTTGGCGGCAATGGCTTCTTCCTCGGCCAAAGTGCCCAGAGCCACCAGCCGGTCGAGCACCATGTCTCGGCTGCGCTGGGCGGCCAGCGGATCGCGGTCGGGGCGGCGGGCCTCGGGCGATTGCGGCAGGGCCACCAGCAAGGCGGCTTCGGCGGTGGTGAGCCGGGTCGGCTCCTTGCCGAAATAGGCCAGACTCGCGGCGCGAATGCCCTCGATATTGCCGCCATAGGGGGCCAGCGTGAGATAGAGATCGAGGATTTGGTCCTTGTCGAGCGCACGCTCCAGCCGGTCGGCATGCACCATCTGGCGCAGTTTGCCCCAGGCGTCGCGCGTCGGCTGGCCTTCGATCAGTCGGGCCACCTGCATGGTCAGCGTCGAGCCGCCCGACACCACCCTGCCCCCGGCGCCAACGAACTGGCTGGCGGCGCGCAGCATGGACGACCAGGCGATACCGCCATGCTCGGCAAAGCCTCGATCCTCATAAGCGATCAGCATATCGAGAAAGCGCGGATCGACGGCCGTGCGATCCACCGGCAGCCGCCAGCGGCCATCGCGCGTGGTGAAGGGGCGCAGCAACAAGCCGTTGCGGTCCGTGACGGCGACCGACACCGGCATAGTGGCCAGCTCAGGCGTTGGCGGCAGGGTAGAGGCGATGTCCGAAATGACGGAATTAAGCTGGATCGCACTTGCCGCTGCAGCGACAAACAGCGCGAAGCCGGTCAGTGTCAGCCACCGCGCCAGCCCTTTGCGGGGCTGACGCGGCGTTGGTTCGAGCGAATTTACCGCCGTGTCACTCATGGCCCGGTCGGCGTGACCTCGATGCTGCCGGCGGCAGTGTTCGCCCGGAATTCGGGGCGATACATGTCTTCCACCGTGGCGCCGGGCAGCACGAATTGACCGGGCGACACCGCCCGCACCAGATAGGCGGTGGTAAAACTGCCGGAGTCATCAAAGTAGCGGAAGGCGGCAACATATTGGTCGGTGCGCGATTCCACATGGTTGGCGCCGTCGAGATCGAGCCAGCTGAAGTCGGAGACGCCACCGGCAGCCGACAGGTCGGGATTTTCGATCTCGAAGCCCGCCGGCAGCGGATCGGCCAGCAGATACTGGCCCGAGCCAAGATTCTGTGGCCGCACCGTCAGCACCACCACCAACCGCTCATTCTGCGCGATGGGAGCTGCCTCGGGATCAATCGGCGTGCCATCGGGCAGGAAATATTCGCGGATCAGGGTGAAGCCATTGCTGGATTCATCGGGTGGGGTGGCGGGATAGCCGGTCACCGACAGCTTGGCCTCGGTGGCATTGGCGCCCGTGTTGGCAATCTCCACCGGAGTGAAGCCAGCTTGCTCGTAGCGGCGATAGACCTGGCCGGTGAGCGCCTCGCCATCGAGCATGATCGAGCCATCGCTGGCCGCCGCGCCGAGTGCCGCTGCGGCCATAAGGGTCCAGCTATCCTCCTGGGTGGAGGTGTAAGTGGCCCGGTCGCGCAGCTTGGCCAGTTGATTGGCCAACGCGCCCACATCGACGCTTTGCGGCTTGAACTCGGCCGCCAGTGCCAGCACGCCAGCGGTGTCGCGCAAATGGCTGCCATAGTCGCGGCGATATTTGCGCGGGTTGTCGGCTGCGGCCAGCCCGTCCATCGCCGCCGCAAAGGCGGAGTTGGCGCGGGTGGTATCGCCATAAAGCGCCAGAGCGGCACCCAGTTGCGCCTGGGCGAGCGGCGAACCGAAGGCCTTGAGGCGGGCCTCGTGATAGTAGCGCAGATCGCCCATGGCGGCCCGGCCGGCGCGCGCCAGATCGTAGAGCGCATAGGCCACGTCTTCGCCGCCATTGTCGAAATCGGCAGCGTAGGACAGCTGGTTGGACAGGTTATCCAGCGCCATGGTCATGGCCTGTTCCGGCACCGTGTAGCCCCCTGCCTTGGCGCGTAGCAGGAAGTCGGTGACGAAGCCGTCGAGCCATAGATCGCCGCCATCGAATGGCGCCCACAGGCCAAACCCGCCGCCGGAACTCTGCTTGGACAGCAGCGTGGCAATGGCATCGGTGACGGTCTGGCGCAGACTGTCATCGGTTTCGGTACCGATCAGCTTGGCCACATCGTTGAGATAGAGCAGCGGCAGCGCACGGCTCGAAATCTGTTCGGAACAGCCATAGGGATAACGGTCGAGCGACAGCAGCAGGCCGGGCACGTCGAGCCGCGCCAGCGGACCAATCGCCAGCGTGATCGAGCCGGTATTGGCCATCAGGCTGTCAAAGACATCGCTGCTCACGGTGACACTGTCGCCGGCCGGAATCGGCAGCAGGCGGCTGGTGGTCATCGGCGCGCTGGTCGGCCGCACGCCGAGGAGGAGTTCCTTGGTCTGGGTGCTGCCATCGGGCGCGGTAATGGTGACGACGAGCGGCCAATCGCCGATCTGCATGCCGTTCAGCGCCAGATTGAAGGATGTGCGGTCGCCCTTGGCGAGTTCGACATCATTGCTCTCATCGGGGGTGGCAATGCCGTCCCCGGTGGCGAGCGCAACGCCGTAAGTCCCCGCGGCGCCGTCGAGATTATTGACCTCGACCAGCAGGCGCGATTCATCGCCCACGCGGAGGAAGCGCGGCGGGCTGAGGGTGACGACGACCGGATCGCGGACGATCACATCAGCCGAGGCATGGCCAACGGCGGTGTCGGTCCAGGCCATGGCCATGACCCGCACCGTGCCGGAGAAGTCAGGCATGTCGAAGGTGATGCTGGCCTTGCCGTCAGCGTCGACCTGAACGATGCCGGAATGCAGCGCCACCAGGACCGAGGTGGGCGGAGGCGTGCCGAGGCGCGCCCCGCCACCGTCACCGCCGGAGCGCATGGCCCCGGCCAAGCCCTGGGTCGGATCGATCAGCGAGCCATAGAGGTCGCGGATCTCCATGCCGAGCTGACGCTGGCCGAAATACCAGCCGTCAGGGTCCGGCACCTTGAAATTGGTGAGGTTGAGAATGCCCAGATCCACCGCCGCGACGGCGACATACGCCGTCTGGCCGGCGGCCAGATTGCCCAGTTCTACCTTTGTGGTGAAACTCTGGCGCGGCAGGGTGACGTCGGGCGTCGTCAGCTTGACGTCGAGCTGACGGTCGCCGGGGTCGACATCGGCAAAGGCCAGGCCCAAAGCCCGCGAGGGCATGCGCTTTTCGGTGGCGTCGGCGGGGCGATAGAGGATCGCCGTGACATAGGCGCCGAGGCCCCATTCGTCGGTGACCTCCAGCGGCACGGTGGTGCCACCAGCGGGGACTTCCACCGCCTGCATGGCGATGACGCGATTATCCATCACCATCACCAGCGCGGTGCCGGCGAATTGCGGATCGAGCTTGAGCTGTGCGGTTTCGCCGACCCGATAGGCCGGCTTATCGAGCGCCACCTGCAAGGTATCGGGCGTGTCGCTGCCGGCATCGGCGTAATAATAGCCGGCATAGAATTCATAGTTGGACGAGGTGGCGTCCTCACCGGTGCTGGCCACCTCGACGCGGTAGCGGCCCCAATCGACATTGGCGCCGATGGTGACCGGGCCGCCGTCGGGGGTGTCCACGGTGCCGCTGTCGACGTCGCGGCTGGTGGTGATGGCTTCCCACTGCCAAGAACTGCCATTGCGATACCACTGATAGCGGGTTTCGATGCGGGAGATGGTCCAGTTGAGGCCGGACTTGGCCACTGCGTCACCCTCGGGCGAGACGGCGACGATCTGGAACTGGGCCTCACTGCCCTCCTCCAACCCCGAAGGATCAGCGAAGACCGGCTTGATGCCAAGGCGGTCGCCTTCAGCCAGCACCGGCCGGCTGAGACTGCGCTCGATGGTGCGGCCATTGGTGTCGACCAGCCGCAGCAGCAATTGCGCCTGGAGCGGGCGGGTGGTGGCCTGCGGTTCGGGCAGGGTCAGTTCGGCCACGGCATTGCCGGATTCGTCGGTGGTACCGACCACGCCGAGCGGTTCGCGGCTGGTTTCGATGGTGTCGTCAGTCCGGCCGAAAGTGTAGCCGGGGAAGCCGGTCAGCGTCGTCACCGGGCGGATGATCGCGTCGGCCTCGATATCGAGGCCTGGCGCAGTGGCGCCGTAGAGATATTTTGCGGCGACATCGACTTCGGTGACGGCGCCGATTTCCAACGGCGCATCAGCGGCGGTGATATCGAAGGCCAGCCGCTCGGGCTCAAAATCTTCTACGAGGAAGCTGGTGCTCGACAGCGCTGCCGCCTTGGGATCGGCATAGAGCCGAGCGGTCCACGAGCCGCGCATCGCCTCTTCAACCATCGGCAGGGCGACGAAATAGCCGCCGGCGCCTTCATCGCTCAGCACCTGCCGGCTGGCGACCACGCCATCGGGGCGCTCCACCTCAAGGGTCAGCTTGAGGCCAGTGACGGCCTCGGCGCGTTCGTCGCGCAGCAGCGCCGTGAGATACACGGTTTCGCCGGGGCGATAGACGCCGCGTTCAGTGGTGGCGAACAGGTCCAGTGGACCGGGCGACGGTCGGCCCTCGACGCCGCGATCAGTCAGATCGAAGGCCGTACGGCTTAGATCGAGGAAGGCGTAATCGCCAGTGGCAGTTTCGGCCACCAGCAATTGCGGTGCCCTGCCCCCCTTGCCCCGGGCCAGACCGGGCGCGAAGACGGCACGGCCATCAGCATCGGTTGTGGTTTCGCCGAGGATTTCATTATTGACCGCTACCAGCCGAACGCTGGCGCCAGCAATGGGCTGAGCATCGGTGAGACCGCGCACAAAGGCATGCACGCCATCATTGCCGGCAATAGTGGTCAGGCCCAGATCGGTGACGATGAACCACTGCGTGGCCATGCTATCCCAATATTCGGAGACCTTGTCCTTGATCTTGGCCGTGATGACATAGGCGCCGGCCGGCATATCGCCCAGCGTCTCGGCCACCGGAATAGCGGTGGTGGTCAGGGCATTGGGTTCGCCCCGCGCCAGATCGACCTCGCCGGTCCACACCTGCTCGCCGACGCGGTCGGCAATGTCCTCGGCGTCATATTCGGTCAGGCTGCCCTGGAAAATGCCGTCGCGCACGGCGGTGGCAATCGAACGGTCGCCGACGCGATAGATCATGACTTCCGCAGTATCGGCATTGACCGAGGTGATCGGCAGACCGCCGCCGAGGCCGGCGGGCATCACATAGGCATTATTGGCAAAGCCGACAAAGGGCGAGCGGTCGGGAATATAGACGTCGAGCACCACGTCGCGGCCCAGCGTTTCGCCATCGGCAGACGGCAGGCCGGCGCGCAGCCGAATGGAATAGCGCCCGCCATGCTGCAGGCCCTCGACACAAATCTGCTGCTGCTCGGGCTCCACCGCCGCCTGCGGCGTATCGGCCACCACGACAAAAGCCGACAAATCGGTGTGGCCATAGGGCAGTGGATCGGAGAATTCGGCGCAGACGCGGGGCGCGGCGGCATCGGCATCAACCACATGATTGGTCACGCGGAAGCCGTGCTGGGCCACCACATCCTCAAGATGGGTGGCAACGGCCGCATTTGGCGCCAGACTAAGGCTCAGCCGATAGCTGGCGATGGCCTGCCGCCAGTACTCACGATATTCCAAGCCGTTGGCCAGCGCGGCCAGCGCATCGGCGCGATCCTGCTTGTCGCTGGAGCGCAGGAAGGCGTTCATGGCGGCAGAGGTGGCGACCTGTGCCAGGTCGCCGCTCGTCTCGCCCTGGGTCTGGCCGGCAACGGCCTCGGCCCGGCTCAGCGCAGCCTGCGCCAAGGACTGCCACACCGCGCGATCATTGGCATTGACCGCCAGCGCCTGGCGATAGGCCACCATGGCGCTGACCTGATCGCCAGCAGCGGCGGCCTCATCGCCAGCGGCAACAAGATTGACATAGACCCCTTTGGGCGGTGGCGCATCGGTGATGGGGAGGTTGGCAGCGAAACGCTGCGCATTCTCGATAACGGCCTGCGCCGGAAATGGCAGTTCAGCCTGGCGCACGGCCTCGGTGACGGCCGGCGAGGGTGCGCGACTGACGCGTCCAGAGGTGGCCCCGGCAAACTCGGTCTCTTCGCCGACGCTGCCCTTGAGGAAGCACCATTTGGATTGGGTATTGAAGGTGAAGGCCCGGCAGATCTCGTCCTCGGCACAAGCGGAGGTGCAGGCATCGAGATCGGTATCGCGGATAATGGCGTAATCGAAGCCCGGCAGGTCGGTGTGTTCGAGCAGGGTTATCTTCTGGTCGGCGGCCAGCGCGGCGGGGGTTCCGAGCCCCAGCAAGACAGCCAGACCCAGCCAACGCAGATTCGTGGCGAAACGACCCATTCCTACCCTCCCAAGCTCAAGGTGATAATATGGACGAGAAGCTGCGGCGGAAACAAGGCTGCAATACACTTCGAATTTTCACTGCAGCCAGCGCTTTAGCTTCGCCCCACCCATGCGGTGACCACGCATTTGGATACCTAAAGAAAAAGGCCCGCATCGCTGCGGGCCTTTGCCTAAATTTGTGGGCTTATTCGTCCCGATATACCTTTTCGCGACGCTCATGCATTTCCTGGGCTTCCAGGCTGAGCGTGGCGATGGGGCGGGCGTCGAGCCGGGCAATGCCGATGGGCTCGCCGGTTTCCTCGCAATAGCCATAGGTATTGTCGTCGATACGCTTGAGCGCGGCGTCGATCTTGGAGATCAGCTTGCGCTGACGATCGCGCGTCCGCAGTTCAAGCGAGCGATCGCTCTCCGAGCTGGCCCGGTCGGCCATGTCCGGGTGGTTCTGGCTTTCTTCCTGGAGGTTCTCGAGAGTTTCACGGCTCTCGCGGAGGATATCCTCTTTCCACGCGTTGAGCTTTGCCCGGAAATACTCGCGCTGGCGCGGGTTCATGAACGGCTCGTTCTCGTCGGGCCGGTATTCAATCATTTCTGCAACCGAAGACATTAGTAGACTCAACTCCAATGCACCTCTAAGGCGGCCTATATATGCGCGCCAGCCTCCTCCGGCAAGCACGCAAAGCGGCGGTCCTTAACACAGGAAAGCTCCGGCGCGTCAGACGCCTAGCGCGATATTGACAACTTTTTGATGACGGAGGCTCAAATCGCCGGAAATCGTCCGAATTTGGCGAGTTCAACTCTAACCCGCAGCTCGATGTCATCGAGCAGCGAATCAAGGCCCGGCAGCGAGCGATCCCTCATCTCGGAAAGCACTGAAACCATCTGGTCCAACTGGTCAGTGCTAACCCGGCCAATCAACAGGTCACTCTTGATCTCATCGAGCAGGTCGAGCAGCGACGCTCCCCGACGCACCACCTTCTTTTTGGCGGTCAGCGGCTCCTCCACCGCCTGCAGCGCCAGAATGGAGTCGATCCCGGCCATCGCCTGCATCGGCATATTGCCGGCCACGCGCGCCGGCGCCCCACCGCCGGCCGGCACGAAATCCACGCCCGAGCCAGAGCGGCCGGCGGCACTGCCGCGGCCAACGCCTGAGGTTCGGTTAGTGGTATCGATGCGCAAGCTTGGACTCGTTCAGTTAGCGGGTGTCACCGGCAAAATCTGCCGCCAGCAGTTAATAAGACATTAACGCACCCGGCAAGAATTGCTCACCCTACCACATCCGGGACCATTTCGCAGCACTCCCCCGACCAAAAACCCATACATCTCAATAGCCTGCACCCGAAAATCAAAACTGGCACGGTTTTCGCAATGCTGTCGTCGAATGCTGCGCCATGGGGATGGCACGGCCAGACGACGGGGATGCCGGATGACCAAATCACTGCTGCGCACGCTGCTTGCCGGAGCACTCACCATGACCATGGTGCTGCTGCCGACCATCCAGGCCCATGCTGCGGCCGCCCGCATCAAGGACATTGTCGACTTCGAAGGCGTCCGCGAAAACCAGCTGGTCGGCTACGGCCTGGTGGTCGGCCTTAACGGCACCGGCGACAGCCTCAACAACTCCCCCTTCACCAAGCAGTCGCTGCAGTCGATGCTGGAGCGCCTTGGCGTCAACACCGCCGGCGAAAACGTCCGCACCGCCAACGTCGCCGCAGTGATGGTCACGGCCAATCTGCCCCCCTTCGCCACCCAGGGCTCGCGCATGGATGTGTCGGTCGCCGCGCTTGGCGACTCCGACAGCCTGCAGGGCGGCACCCTGCTGGTGACGCCGCTGGTTGGCGCCGATGGTGAGGTCTATGCCATTGCCCAGGGGCCGGTCGCCATCAATGGCTTCAAGGCGCAGGGCGATGCGGCCACCATTATCTCGGGCGTGCCGACCACCGGCCGGATTTCCTCCGGCGCGATGATCGAGCGGGAAATCGACTTTCACCTCGGCAGCCAAACCTCACTGCGGCTGGCCCTGCGCAATCCCGACCTGACCACTGCCCGTCGCATCGCGCTGGCGGTCAATGACTTCATTGGCGCCCCCACGGCCACCCCCGAAGACCCGGCCACGGTGCGCGTCACCCTGCCCCCCGGCTTTAACGGCAATATCGTCGACCTGTTGACCGACATCGAACAGCTGATGGTGGAAACCGACCAGACTGCCAAGATCGTCATCGACGAGAACTCCGGCATCATCGTCATGGGCAAGGATGTGCGGGTCTCAAGCGTGGCCGTGGCGCAGTCCAACCTCACCGTCACCATCGCCGAGAACCCAACTGTGGTGCAGCCCAACCCGCTGAGCCTGGGCGTCACGGCGGTCGAGCCCAGTACCGATCTCAATGCCAACCTCTCCGAGACCGCCTTGGCGATGGTCAATGAGTCGGTGTCGCTACAGGAACTGGTCGACGGCCTCAACGCGCTGGGCATCTCGCCGCGCGACTTGATCGCCATCCTCCAGGCCATCAAGGCCACCGGCGCCCTGCAAGCCGAAATCGAGGTGCTGTGATGGACATCATCAAGCCGCTGCCCGGCTCCAGCCTGACGCCAGGCCAGATCGCCCGCGTGCGCCAGCAGGCCGAAGAATTCGAAGGCGTGTTCCTCAACACGCTGACCAAGGAAATGTTTGCCAGCCTCAAGACCGACGAGAGCGTCATGGGCGGCGGCTTCGGCGAAGAAACCTGGCGCTCGATGCAGTCCGAGCATCTGGCCGGAGCCATGGCCCAGAATGGCGGGTTGGGCATCGCCGAACAACTGCTTCCCGACCTGTTGGCCTTGCAGGAAGCCGCCAATAACCAGAACAAATTGCCCGGAGCCTATAAATGACCGCAGCTGCCCGCCTCGCCGCCCTCGATAGCCTCCCGGCCAACGAACTCTGCCAGATGGCCGAAATTGCCCTGGCCGCCCTGGTCGATGTGATGAACCAGGAAACCACCCTGCTGCGCGCCGGCCATATGCGCCAGGCCGGCATCCTGACCCCGGATAAAACCCGCTTGGCCCAGGACTATGTGGGCTTTGCCCGCTCGGTGCAGCGCCAGGGCGACCGCCTCAAGACTCAGGCGCCGGACGCCATTGAGCGCTTGCGGCTCGGCCATGAGCGACTGGCCACCCAGATGGCGGAAAATCTGCGCGTGCTCGCCACGGCCCGCATGGTCACCGAAGACCTGCTGACCGATGTCGCCAAGGTCGTCGGCCAGCAAAACCGGGCCAAGACCTATGGCCGCGCCGGCACCATCGCAGCAGACCCCGCCAATGCGGCGCGCGGCATCGCAGTCAACCGGGCGCTTTAATTTGGTATTAATTTAAGTCAATTCGTCGCCAACCCAGTAATCAGGGCACAACAACTGCAGCGTAGAGCGGATAGATAGTCTTTATCCATTTGCAGGGACGGTGCCATGATTCTGCCGATCACCACTGACCCGGCCATTGCTGGCGGCGCCCATATGGCCGACTACCGCCACCGCACGACGCCGGGCGCCCGCCCTCTGCTGCATAACAGCACGCCGATGGCCGCAAAAAATGCCGGCGCCGGCAATGACAGCCAATTCGCGCAACCCGATGACCGCAAACCCGCGCCCCAGCCGGAACCAACGCGCCCCGACACCGCCTCGATGTTTGCCGCCGCGGTGATCGCCGGCGCCCTGCCGCCCACGCCGCAGACCATGGAAGAGCTGATCCAGCGCATCGGCATCAGTACGATCCCCGAGGAGTCGCAAGCGCGGCTCAAGGATTTGCTGGCCTAGCCCGCGAGACCCCACCCTACCACTACCGCAGGAGTGGCCCGCGACCTGATCCCGTCAGGTCGCGCAAGGCGTTGGCGCGGCGGCAAAATGCCGGACCGCAATCAGCCCCTCTTTCTGCCGGCAGACCCGGTCAAACCGGGCTTTATGTCTCGTTAACCCAGCAGCGATATTGTTGATTTGAACAGCATCTGCGTCGCCCGTTTAACGAAAATTTATGACGTAACAGTCAAGCATCCAACCGTCTCAGGATGAGGCGTTTTAAAATCGAATCCTAGAAAAGGAAGCCATCATGGCCGATATCAATCTCTCCAAAGCCGTCCGCTCCAACCTTTCGTCGCTGCAGAATACCGCGACCCTGATGGCCAAGACCCAGGACCGCCTGTCGACCGGCAACAAGGTCAACTCGGCGCTGGACAATCCGACCAACTTCTTCACCGCCAGCTCGCTCAACAGCCGCGCCGGCGATCTGAACAATCTGATGGACTCGATGGCCAACGGCATCAAGACCATCGAAGCTGCCAACAATGGCTTGACCTCGATCACTAAAACCTTGGAGTCGATGCAGTCCACTCTGCGTCAGGCTCGTCAGGATAAGTCCTTCCAGACCGAGTCCTTCTCGGTAGCGCTCGGCAATACGCTGACCGGCAGCGAGAAGATGTCTATCTCTGGTGGTCAGTTCGATACCGCGGCCCAGAACATTGACCTCACCAAGGTTGAGTATCGCGCCACACGCACCGGCACGGCCTTCGGCACGGCCAACGCCCTCGCGGCCGATGCCGAGATCACCATCAACGGTAAGAACATCAAGCTTGCCAACGGCACGACCAGCGAAGAGGCAGTGAAGGCCATCAACGATGCCGGCGCCGGCGTTAAGGCAGAACTGGTCACCGACGTCGATGGCGCCACCGCCGGCGACCAGAACGGTATCAAGCTGACTTCGACCAGCACCGGAAGCAACATTCTCGTCGAAGGAGCAACGGCTGCCCTCGGTCTGACCAATGCAACCACATCCAAGGTGGCGGCCACTCAGACCGGCACCGAGTATACTGCGCCGGCCGCCGCCACCAGCCTTACCATCAACGACACTAAGATCGAGATCGCAGCTGGCGCGACGGCTCAGCAGGCTATGGAGGCCATCAACGCCGCCGGTGCCGGTGTCAAAGCCGAAGTGATTGCCGACGTCGACAGCGGGACCGCAGGTAACCAAGCAGGCCTCCGCCTAACTCAGATCGACACCAACTCCGCATTGCGGATTGGCACTTCCGCACTTGGCTTCACTGCCAGCTCAACTGACCCCACGGGCGCAGAGAGCACTCGCGTGACAAAAACTGTCAACGATCTCGTTTCTGAGATTTCCAACAACGCCGTGTTCGATGGCAAGGTTCGCGCCACCAACGACAACGGCAAACTCCGTATCGAGAATCTCTCGACCAAGGAAATGGATATCAAGGGCGTTAATACGAACGGCACGCTTGACGGGATTTCCAGCGCCTCCAAGAAGATCAACGGTAATGACGTGCGTACGGACCTTGCCACCCAGTACAATGAACTTCGCGATCAGCTCGATAAAATGTCGGATGACGCGTCTTTCAACGGTATCAACCTGCTGCGTGGCGACAATCTTAAGATCACGTTCAACGAAAACGGCACGTCTTCCGTCGATATTCAGACTAAGGGCGCCAAGTCGGTCAACGCATCAAATCTGAAGATCGAGACGTCGCTAGAATCCGCTGATTTGGATAGCGATGCTGGAATCGACAAGTTCCTCGACCAGATCAAGGGTGCTTTGAACGCAGTTCGTTCGCAGGCTTCCGCCTTCGGCTCGAACCTGTCGATCGTGCAGAACCGTCAGGACTTCACCAAAAACATGATCAACACGCTGGAAACCGGTGCTGGCAACCTGACCCTGGCCGACATGAACCAGGAAGCTGCCAACATGATGGCTCTCCAGACCCGTCAGTCGCTGGCCTCCTCGACCCTGTCGATGGCCAACCAGGCCGACCAGGGCGTGCTGCAGCTGCTCCGTTAATCGCGGCGGCATCAGCCAATCAGGAAGGCGGGCCCAGGCCCGCCTTCTTCTTTTTGCCCGCCCGGCAGCACTGGGCTACAACAAGCATCAGTTGATTCCGCTCGGAGGCAGGCAAAATGGCGCTCAAGGTTGAATTGCGGCCGGGCGAGAAGCTGCTGGTGGGCAATTGCATCATCACAAATTCCGACCAGCGCACGCGGCTGTTCATCGAGGGACAGGCGCCGATCCTGCGCGAGAAGGACATTCTCACCCCCACCACCGCCGACACCCCGGCCAAGCGGGTCTATCTGGCGGTGCAATTGATGTATATCGAGAACAATACCGAAATTTTGCGGCAGGAATACTTTTCGCTGATCAACGACATCGTCGCCGCGGCCCCCTCAAGTATGGCAATTGTCGACAGGATCAATAACGACATCTTAACTGGCGCCCTGTACAAAGCTCTGAAGTCAGCCAAGCAGCTCATTCAGTTCGAACAGGACCTCTTCCAAAATGCAGCATCACGGGGCGCTCGCCTACCAGCAGACGACCAAAACGGTTGAAACCCCGCGCGAACGTGAAGCCGCGCTGCTGATCAAAGCCGCAGCCGGACTGCAGGCGATCCGCGATGACTGGCCTGCCGATTTCGGGCAGATGAACCGCGCCCTGACCTTCAACCGCAAGCTCTGGACCATTTTCATGAGCGCGGCCAATGGCGAAAACAGCGCCCTGCCCCAGCAGACCCGCCAGAACATCGTCAATCTCGGCCTGTTCGTTCTCAACCAGACCCGCGACATGTTGGTCGAGCCCAATCCGCAGCCACAGTTCCTGGATGGCATGATCAACATCAACCGCCAGCTCGCAGCCGGCCTGCGCGGCAACTGATTAGTGCCGATATCGAGAATTTTCAGGCCTCGCAGCGATGCGGGGCCTTTGCTTTTGGGGAGCCTAACGGCACAGAAAAATCCCCGCTGACGCGGGGATTGGGACATCTGCGAAGGGCGAGTGGGCGCCTTAGAGGAAGTTCACCAGGCTCAGTTTGCTGACCATCGCGGTCGCCTGGTAGCTGGCCTGCAACCGGGTCTGCAGCGCCATGATTTCCATGGCAACGTCTTCCTTGCTCACCGTCTCGATGTCACTCAGCAAATTGTCGAGCTGCGCCTTGTAGTCGACATGCCGCTTGGAGGCGTTTTCCAACGTACCGCGCGCAACGCCCAGCTCCATGGTCAGGATTTCGATGGAGCCGCGCTCGGAATTGTGTCCCTCCGAGAGCTCGCTTTGCTGGCGCGTCGCCATCGCATCAAAGCGGTCGCGATTGCGCTGGTCCTGCGCCGGATCGATCTTGCTGGGGTCGGCGGGGCTGGGATAGCTGGTGGCCGACAAGGCGGCCATGGTGCGCACCAGCGCCAGAAAGCCCGATTCATTGGCCTCCATGCCATAATTCACCCGCGTCGACTCATCGACTTGCGCTGTGACGCTCTGGCGTGGGCTGCCCTCGGCGGCCATCGCCGCGGTCGTGAGCGCTCCGTCGAGCGCCTTGGCGAAATTGTCCGCGGTCTCGGCTGGATTGGCGCCAATGGTGAACTGCCCCGGCCCGGGCTTGCCATTGACCGCAGTCAGCGCCACCTTGCGCTCGACAGTGCTGGGCGCTGGCTCCTTGAGCGTGAACTCAATCATTTCGCCTGGCACCGTGGCCACGGTTGCCGAGAATGCGACCTTGACCGCATTGCCCGGACCACCCGGCGAGGTTGCGGTCATGCTGGCGGTGTTGGCAGGAATCCCGTCAATCTGGAAACCATGCGCCGTCGAGGTCGGCGCCTGTTGTGCCAACGTCACCTCATGGGTGAACACCTCAGGTACCGAGAGCGGCACCGGTACGGCCGTGCTGGTAATGTCCAGCCGGCCCATATTGTCTGCCGATACGGCTGGTGACTGCCCGCCATACCACATCACGGTGTCAGTGGCGGAAGCGACCTTCAGACCAGTCGCGCTTGCCGGATCGCCGTCAACCCGCATCACCGGCTCGCCGGGGCCATTGAAGAAATTCTTCGCCGCGGCAAAGGTTGAGGCAGCTTCCAACTCGCCATCCACGACTGACTTGAGCCTGATGTCGAGCGCTGCGCCGAAGCTGGCGGCATTGGCCTCGGGATCGTCGGTGACGATAAACTGGCCGGGCGCGGCCGGCCCATCCGCCGCCGCAATAGCGGTCATGACAATCTGGGTCGTCGAACCATCGGGCAGCGTGAAGCCCAGGCTGATCGTCTCACCCGGTCGCATCTGCTTGTCGGGGTCGGCGTTGAAGGACAGGGTCCGGGTGTTGCCGAGTTGTGGAGCAGCGGTTGCCGACGCTGCCACCTGGCCCAGATCGACGGCTGCACCAGCATTGCTGGTAACGTTCGACAGCTTGAGGCCGAACGGATGAATACCATCTTCGGTCAGGGTGACGGTGTTGGCGGGGGCCGCTCCGACCGCGCTTATGAGGCGCCCCATGCCCTGGGCACCGGCATCGGCGGCAATGCGCTCGCCCAGAACGGTGTTGTAGCCGGCCTTGCCGCCCTGGCCATTGAGCAACACATCGGTGGTGGGGAGCGGCGCTTTATCAGTATTGGAACCGCCGAACAGATAGCGTCCCGCGACCTCGGAATTGAGCAGCGTCACCAGTTCGTCCAGCCGCGCATGGGACAGGCCCGGCAGCGTCGCCATGTTGATGTTGTTGGTGCCGTATTGGCCCTGAGTGGCCGAATTGCGCGCTTCGCCTTCCATCTTGTCGAAGCGCACCATGGTCTGGTCGAGGAAGCTGAGGCGCAGATTGACGGTGTCGATATTGGCGGAAAAGCCCTCGATCTTGGCCAGGCGCGCGCGCACCGACAGCGACATCGGCAGATCGCGGCCCATTTCGGATAGCTTGGATGCCTTGTCGCCGGTGCCGAGCTGCATCTGCAGCGTGGCAAAGCGGTCCTGCATCTTGGAAATGACACCGAACCCGGTCTGCAGCGGGAACATCGACTTGTTGACGATCATCTTACGCTACTCCTTCAAACCGCCGAGAACAGGGTATCGAGCAGTTCCTTGACCACTGACACCACCCGCGCATTGGCGGCATAGGCATTCTGCAATTCCATCAGCCGCGCCATTTCCTCGTCGACATTGACGCCGTATTCGCTTTCCATCTGGTCGATGATGGTGTCGAGCGTGAGCTGGCGGTCGTCTCGCTTGGTCAGCGCGGCATTGATCGTCGAGCCCTGAAAGCCGACCACCTGGGAGATGAACTCGCTCAGATTGCCGCTGAGCTGGAACCGGTTGGCATTTTCGCTCGGCGTGCCGCCCGAGACGAACTTCATCTTTTCCAGCTGGTCGATGACATAGTTGGCGCGGTCGGCATCGCCCAGCGTGCCGCCGACCTCGTGCTGCACGATCAGCCGGTTATCGGTCAGGATGGCGGTATTGACCGAGATGCGTGCGGCAAAACCCTGCCGCTGCGGCGGATTGCCATCGAGATTGTTGGTGAAGGCCGAATTGCCCTGGTCGACAAAGAGGTTGAAGCCCAGCCCAGCGCCCTGCAGGCCTTTTGAGGTTGTCCGCGCGACGGCAGTTTGGATGCTGCTCTTAACCCCGCCATCGTCCATGATGCGCAGATTGCCGGCGTTTTCGGTGACTGCCAGCCCCGGGAGCAGGGTCTTGAGCCGGTCGACGACAGCGGTGTTGCCGGCCGACATGTCGACACCGATAACCCGCTGGCCGGTGGCGTCGATATAGTCGGACGCCTCCTTGGTGTTGACGATGCGCACGCGCTTGTCGACGCCATTTTGCGTATAGTTCAGCAGCACGTCATTGCCGGGCTGCATGTTGGACAGATCAATGTCCATGCCCTTCGTCGCGCCGACCTCCACCGCCGTGCCGGGGGTCTGGATGGTGGAAAAGGCCTGCGCCAGATTGGCGGCGATCTCGTCGAGCTGGTCCTGCGCCTCGACCAGCGTCTTGTCGCGCAGCGTAACCAGCCCGCCCAGTTCCCCGCCCTGCAACACGCCCTGGGTCACCAGATCGATGGTCAGCCCTGACGGCGTCGTCAGCGTCAGTTTCCCCACCCTGGTCAATTCAGGATCGTAGTTGAATTTCGAGTTCGGCGACAGATTGCCGGCGCTCTCGAAGCTGAAGTGGGAAACGCCATTGTCGAGCAGGCCGACGCCCGAGCGCGTCATCAGCGCCACGGTGCCGTTGGGGCGATAATCGGCCTGCACGTCGATGATTTCAGCGACCGAGGACACCAGCCGGTCGCGCTGATCCTGCAGCGCCGCGCGGGCGCTGTCGGTCATGCCCAGATCGAGCAGGCGCTGATTGACCTCGGACAGCGAATTGAGCATGCCGTTGAGATTGTTGACGTTCGAGGCGATCTGCGCCTCGGTCTCCTGCCGCAACCCCTGAATGGTGCCGGACAGCCGGTTGAGGGTTTCGACCATGTTTTCAGCTGCCGACACTGCCTGCGAACGGGCGGTATAGTCGTCCGGGCTGGTGGCGATGCCCTGCAGGGCATTCTTCAAATTGCCGAAGATGGTATCGAGCGAGCCGGCGCTGCCGGGTTTGCCAAGGAAACCCTGCAAGCGATCGAGATAGCCGGCCTGCACGCCCGAATTGGCAGTGTCGGATACCTGGCGGGTATAATAGGTCTGCAGGCTGCTGTTGAACGCCCGATTGGCCCCGACCGTCCGCGCATAGGCGCTGTTCTGGGCGTTGTAATCGACGACGTTCAGCGACTGCTTGTGGTATCCCGGCGTGCCGGAATTGGCGATGTTGCGGCTCAGGATGTCGAGGCCATCCTGATTGACCCGCAAACCCGATACAGCATTGGTGAGAGACGTCGTCAGGCCCATTGTGTGGGACTCCTTACGGAGAAAGCCAAGTCCGGGGCGTCCTGCCCCGAACCCTAGTGTCTAGCCCCGCCTCAGCGGACCATGTTGAGCGCTTCCTGCAGCATCTCGTCGGCGGTGCTGACGATGCGGGTGCCGGCCGCATAGGCCTGCTGCGTCACGATCAGCTTGGTGAATTCGTCCGAAATATCGGTGTTGGAGGCTTCGAGCGCGCCCCCGATAATGCCCGAGCCGGAGAGATCAAGAATGGCCTCGCCCGATTCCGAGGTGGAAGAGAACACGCCGCCGTCCAGACGCTTCAGTTTGTTGATGGCGTTGAACTCCGCCGTCACCACCTGTGCCATATCGATGCGCTCGCCATTGGAATAGGTCGCGGTGACGCGGCCATTGTCGTTGATGGCCACCGACACGAACTCGCCGGCGCCATAGCCGTTCTGGTTGAGCGTGGACACGTTGGCGGTGCCGTTGACGTCAGCAAACTGGCTGAGGCCGTTGGTTTCGAAGCGGAACTCGACAGTGCCCACGGCCACGCCGTTGATGGAGAGATTGGTCAACGGCACCGAGGGTTCTGTTGGCGATTTTAGCGAGCCATCCGGGCCGAAGGTGAAGTCATTCGGAACGCGCTTCCACATCTCCGCGCTGCCGGTCGCCCGGCTATCGGACATGTAATAGAGGTTCCAGGTGTCCGTCCCCCCGGCCTGCGAACTCGACACCTTGGCCCAGCGCAGTTGAACGTTGGCCGGGGCGCCGTTCTCGGCATAGACGGTCACGGCGCCGCCAGAGATCGAGTTAGCCAGGAACTGGGTGTTCTTGTCTTCAGCAATGCTATCGATGCTCAGCCGGCTCGGGCCGGTCACCGCCGCGCCAGCAGTCAACCCCGAAGCGGCGTGGGCACTCTCAATCGAGAGGTCGGCGTAGCTGTCTTTACCCAGCGTGATTTTCAGCGCACCACTGGCAATATCAACCGTTGCCGAAGCAGCCGAGGGACCGCCATTTGCGCGAATGGCAGCTTCAAGATTGGTCACTGCCGAATTCAGGTCGCCCGAGACATCCACCGGCTGGTTGGTGCCGGTATAAGGGACCGTCGTATTGAACTCGAAGACCGTGCTTGTGCCGTTAATCTTGAGCGTGACGGTTTCGCCCGGCACAAAAAACGAAGCGGCCGGCACCGTGCCGTCAGGCATAGGCACCGTACCGGTGACACTCGCCGGCGCCCACACCGATCCGGGATAATTGTGTGGCTGCATCAGCTCGCTATTGAAGGTGGCCTTGTCATAGCCGGTGGTCTTGGGCAGCTGCGGCAGGTTGGCCTGATAGTTGATGCGGTTGGACTGCTGCGCAGCCAGGAAGCTGTTGGATAGCTTGATCACCTCGGGCACCGAGCCCGAAATATTGCCGGTCCGGGTATCGATCGGCAGACCCTTGAGATAGTAGCCGGCGCCGTTGACCAGCATGCCGTCCTTGTCGATTTCGAAATCGCCACGGCGGGTGAAGAAGTTGGTATCGGCAAACACCGCCTTGCCGTCCGTCTGGCCGATCTTGGGCTCGACGACGAAGAAGCCGTTGGAGTTCAGCGCGATGAAGGTCTCGTTCGACACCGTCTTGATGTCGCCACCAATATCATTGGTGCCACGCGACTGGGCCAGCACGGCGCCGGGCACCTGGCGCGAAATCGGCGCATCGGCGATCAGATCGAGAAAATCGGTCTCGATGCGCTTATAGCCGGTGGTCTGCGAGTTCGCGATATTGCCCGAAATGTTTTCCAGCGCGTGCGCCTGGGCCCGAAGACCGGTCACTGCACTGGAAAGAGCGCCATAAATGCCCATGAGAAACTCCGTAAACCCAATTCGCGCCGTCAGACGCATTCGACAGGAACGATGCAAGCATGATGCCAACTCGTCCTGGCATTGATTTTGCTGGGCTTTCTGCTTTTACCGAGGCCGAATGTGGCGACATCTCGGCAGAAGCGTCCTTGTCACCGGCAGAAATTGCCGCCCGCTTGTGAAGGCAGAGCGCTTGCAGTAAACGCAGGTGGAGTTTTCCCGCGGCGTCATTCCCGCTTGCGTGGGCACGACGTGGTGAGCAGCGATGTTGTTTTCGAGCGCCGATGAGTTTGTGAAATCCCCGCGCCGGGCGGTGACGGTGTTCGGCATGGCCGGCGTCGGCAAGACCCGGCTCAGCGCCATGCTGCGCGCCAGCAACTGGTTCCACTACTCGGCCGATTACCGCATCGGCACGCGCTATATGGGCGAGTACATCGTCGACAATTTCAAGCGCGAGGCGATGAAGGTGCCGTTCCTGGCCGAGCTGCTGCGCTCGGACTCGATCTACATCTCGTCCAACCTGACCTTCGACAATCTCGATCCGCTCTCGACCTATCTCGGCACGCCGGGCAATCCCGACAAGGGCGGGTTGCCGCTGGCCGAATATCAGCGCCGCCAGGAGCAGCATCGCATCGCCGAAGTCGCAGCCCTGCACGATGTGCCGCACTTCATCGAGCGCGCCAAGGCGCTCTATGGCTATGAGGACTTCATCGCCGACACTGGCGGCTCGCTGATCGAGGTTGCCGACCCCACCGATCCCGAAGACCCGGTGATCAAGACGCTCGCGGCCTCGACCATGCTGCTCTATATTCGCGGCACGGCGAAGGACACCGCCGAGCTGGTGCGCCGCTTCCGCCAGTCGCCCAAACCGATGTATTACCGCCCGCCCTTCCTCGTGGAGAAATGGGCCGAGTACAAGCTGATCAACGGCATCATCGAGGATTGCGACGTCGATCCGCTCGGCTTCGGCGCCTGGGGCTTTGAAGCCCTGCTGCATGACCGCCTGCCGCGCTATCAGCAATTGGCCGATAATTTCGGCTATGTGGTGGAGGCCTCCGACCTCGCCATGGTGCGCGACGGCGACGAATTCATCGATCTCATGGCCGCCGCGATCGAGCAGCGAATGCGATAGCGCGTTTCCCACGGGGAGACGCGCATTGTCTGCATCGCAATTCGATCAAACCTGCTCAAGAGGCTGATATGCCTATCAGAATTCCCGACAACCTGCCCGCCCGCAAGACCCTCGAAGACGAGGGCGTCTATGTGATGGATTCCACCCGCGCCGCGCGGCAGGATATCCGCCCGCTCGAAATCGGCCTGCTCAATCTGATGCCCAACAAGGAGCGGACCGAGACCCAGTTCACCCGCCTGATCGGCTCGACCCCGCTGCAGGTCGACCTGACGCTGGTGCGCATCACCGAGCACCAGTCCAAGCACACCTCCGAGGACTATCTCAATACCTTCTACAAGACCTGGGAAGAGGTGCGGGAGCAGAAGTTCGACGGCTTCATCGTCACCGGTGCTCCGATCGCCAACATGCCCTTCGAGGAAGTCCGCTACTGGCCCGAAATGCTCGAAATCATGGATTGGACACAGACCAATGTGCACCACACCATGTTCATCTGCTGGGGCGCCCAGGCGGCATTGCATCATTTCCACAGCGCCAAGCGCTACCGCATGGACGAGAAGGCTTTCGGCGTGTTCCGCCACCAGGTGATCAACCCACGCTCGCCCTTCCTGCGCGGTTTTTCGGACAGCCCGATGATCCCGGTGTCGCGCTATAACGACATCGACCGGACGACGCTGGGCCCCGAACTCGAAGTGCTGATCGACAATTCGGAGATCGGCGTCTCGATGCTGGGTGACCAGAAGCACCGGGCGGTGCATTTCCTCAATCACCTCGAATATGACAACCGTTCGCTGGCCGACGAATATGAGCGCGACGTCAATGCCGGGCTGGACATTCCGGCCCCGGCAAACGTCTATCCCGATGGCGACACCAGCAAGACACCAGAGAACCGCTGGCGCAGCCACGCTCATCTGCTGTTCCAGAACTGGATCAACGAAATCTACCAGACCACGCCCTACGACCGGAACAAGATCGGCCAGTAGGCTTCCCACCCTGTCATCCCAGCCTTGAGCTGGGATGACACAGAGGGCGCTAGCCGCCTACCCGCTTGAACACGCGCCACAAATCCCTATCTTCCGGTCTGATCGAGAGACCCGCGCGTGCCCCAGCTTCCTACGACCATTGTCGACGAATTGGGCATCGCCCTCTCCAATCTGGCCGACACCGCCACCGGCGCGTTCACGCCGACGCTGCGGCTGGGCGTCACCGGCCTCAGCCGTGCCGGCAAAACCATTTTCATCACCGCGCTGGTGCACAATCTGTTGACCGGCGGCCGCCTGCCCGGCTTCACGCCGATGGCCGAGGGCCGCTTTATTGGCGCCAAACTGGCCGAATATCCCGACGCCACCATTCCCCGCTTTGCCTATGAGCAGCATCTCGACGCGCTGACCGGAAAGACCCCGGTCTGGCCCGAAAGTACGCGGCGCATCTCTCAGCTGCGGGTGGTGCTGAAATATCAGTCGAAACGCTGGTATTCCGGCCTGAGTGGCCCCTCGACGCTGAACCTCGATATCGTCGACTATCCCGGTGAGTGGCTGCTCGACCTGCCGCTGCTCGGCCTGTCCTTTGCCGAGTGGAGCACCGAGGCGCTGGAGCGGGCGCACCGTCCCGGCTCGGGCAAGGAAGCCACGCCCTTTCTCGAAGAACTTGCCGGCATCGACCCGCTCAAGCCCGCCAATGACCCCGACGCCGAGCGGCTGGCCACCGCCTTCACCGACTATCTGCGCCGCAGCCGCGAACATGGCGCGCTGTCCACCCTGCCCCCAGGGCGGTTCCTGCTGCCCGGCGACCTGGAAGGCTCGCCCGCCCTCACCTTTGCGCCGCTGCCGCCACCGAGCCAGCGCGTCCGCAATGACAGCCTCTACGCCATGCTGGAGCACCGCTACGAGGCCTATAAGGATCGCATCGTGCGGCCCTTCTTCCGTGATCATTTCGCCCGCCTCGACCGCCAGATCGTGCTGGTCGATACGCTGCGCGCCCTCAATGCCGGCCCCACCGCCGTAGCCGATCTGGAAACCGCGCTGACCGCCGTGCTCGGCTGTTTCCGCCAGGGCGAAACCAATCCGCTGCTACGCCCCTTCGTGCGCAAAATTGATCGCATCCTGTTTGCCGCCACCAAGGCCGACCACGTCCATCACACCAGCCACGACCGGCTCGAGGCCATTCTCAATCGCCTCGTCGCCAATGCCGGCAAGCGCGCGCGCTTCGCCGGGGCCGAGGCCAAATCCATGGCGCTGGCCGGCATTCGCGCGACGCGTGAAGGCAGCATCACCGAAAGCGGCGAAACCCTGCCCACCATTATCGGCACGCCGATGGCAGGCGAGATGCTGGGCAACACCACCTATGACGGCAAAACCGAAATCGCCTTGTTTCCCGGAGACTTGCCGGCACGACCGGATTCATTGTTCGAGGACGGCACACCGGTCGCGCTGAACTTCTTGCGCTTCACCCCGCCGCAACAGCTCGACCGCAACGCCAATGGCGACATCATCCTGCCCCATATCCGCTTCGACCGGGCGCTCGACTATCTTGTGGGAGACTGGCTCGCATGAAACAGCCCGTCGCTCGCCCCACCGCCACCGTGACCGACGAAACCATAGCGGTCCGCGCGCCCCGCGCCTTTGAGCCCTCGGCGGTGCAAATCGCCGAACCTAGTTTTGACGCCACGCAAGATGATGACCTGATCGCCCCGCCACCGCGCCGCCTCGGCTGGGTCGGCAAGCTGACCTGGACCACGGCGAGCATTCTGGTGTCGGCCGGCCTCGCCCTGGCCGCCGACCGACTGATCCGCGATCTGTTCGCTCGCTATGAAATTCTGGGCTGGGCCGGGCTGGTGGTCCTGGCGCTGCTGGTGCTGGCGCTCATCGTGCTGGCCGGGCGCGAAATGCTGTCGTTGCGCCGGCTGCGCGTGCTCGATGCGCTGCGCCGGCAAGCCGCCACAGCCACCGCCGACAATGATCAGAAGCTTGCCCACAAGGTCGCCGAGCAGTTGGAGGACATCTACGCCAGCCGCCCCGATCTGGCGCGAGCCCGCGAACACGTCAAACAGAACCTGCCGCATCTGTTCGACGGCCACGAAATCGTCGCCCTCGCCGAACGCAGCCTGATGGCCCCGCTCGACGCCAAGGCCAAGGCCCTCACCGCCTCTTCCGCCCGCCGCGTGGCACTGGTCACCGCCGTGTCGCCGCGCGCCTTGGTCGACATTGCCTTCGTCATCTATGAGAGCTTTCGCCTCTCGGGGGCCATTGCACGGCTCTACGGAGCCCGCCCAGGCTTTTTTGGCTCGTGGAGGCTTACCGGCGCCATCCTGACCCATTTAGCCGTCACCGGCGGCCTGGTGCTCACCGACGGGGTGGTGGAGCAATTGGTCGGCCAGGGTCTGGCAGCCAAGCTCTCCGCCCGGCTGGGCGAAGGCGTGGTCAATGGGCTGATGACTGTGCGCGTCGGCATCGCCGCCATGCGGGTGGTGCGCCCCCTGCCCTTTGAGACCCAGACCCAACCCACCGTGCGCGACTATATTCCCGAGCTGACCAAACTGGCCGGCGACGCGGGCAAAGCCTGAACGTGCTGCAATCTGCCGCGTTGAGCCTGGCCTCCGCCTCGCCGATAGCTTCGGCGCGTCTCCCAACAGTTAGAGTTTGTCCATGACTACCATTGCCGTGCTCATCGGCAGCCTGTCCGCGTCCTCGATCAACCTGAAATACGCCAAGGCGTTGGCCAAGCTGGCCTCTCCGCTGCTGGAGTTCGACTTTGTCGATCTCAGCGCCTTGCCGCACTACAACAATGATCTGTGGGCCAATCCGCCTGCCGCGGTGCTGGACCTCAAGCGCAAGATCGAAGCCGCCGATGGCGTGCTGATCGTGACGCCGGAATATAACCGCTCCTTCTCGGCCGTCATCAAGACCGCACTGGAATGGGGTTCGCGCCCATGGGGCAAAAGCTCCTGGGGCGGCAAGCCCGTGGCCGTCACCGGCACCTCGGGCGGCGCCATCGGCACCGCCGTAGCCCAGACCCAATTGCGCGTGATCCTGCCGCATCTTGACATGGTGCTGATGGGCCAGCCGGAGATTTTCCTGAAATCGTCGCCCGAGCTGATCGACGCGGAGTTCAACATCACCAGCCCCGAGACCAAGGCCCTGCTGCTCGGCTTCGTGCAGAAGTTTGCCGCCTTCGTCGAGCGCCACGGCGATCACGCCGTCAAACTCGCTGCCGAATAAGAAAAAGCCGGGCATTGCCCGGCTTTTTTGTCATTCCTTGGCGGCGCTTGGGGCCAATGTCACCTTGAGCCCGTCCAGCGCGTCGCTCATCAATATCTGGCAACAGAGGCGCGAATTGGCCCGGACATCGCCGACGCTGTCGAGCATGTCCTCTTCCTCGTCGCTGGGCAGGCCGACCACGTCGAGCCAGTCCTGATCGACATAGACATGGCAGGTGGCGCAGCTCAGCGCGCCGCCGCATTCGGCCTTGATGTTGAGGCCCCAGTCACGGATGACCTCCATCACGCGCCAGCCTTCGAGCCCTTCGAGCTCGTGATTTTCACCGGTTTGATCGGTGACCAGAATTTTCATGGTTCAGGCGACACCCAGCTTCTTCTGCAGCTTGGTGGAGCTGGTGGTGTATTGGAAAATCACCCGCTCGCCCGGCGACACAATCGCCTTGGCGGCCTGTGCCATCAGCGCGGCTTCGTGGAAACCGGAGAGGATCAGTTTGAGCTTGCCCGGGTATGAATTGATATCGCCGATGGCAAAAATTCCCGGCACCGAGGTCTGGAACTTCTCGGTATCGACGACGATGGTGTTGTCGTTCAGCTCAAGGCCCCAATCGGCGACCGGACCCAGCTTCATGGTCAGGCCGAAAAACGGCAGCAGCCGCGTCGCCGGCAAGGCCACATCACCGGCATCGGTGGCCAGATGGACGTGATCGATCTGGCCGTCCGCGCCATCAAGGCGGGCAATCTGGCCGGTGAGGAAATTGACTTTCCCCTCGCCCACCAACTCCTGCATCTTGTTGACCGAGGCCGGGGCCGCCTTGAACACGGCGCGACGGTGCACCAGGGTCAGCGAGCGAACGATGGGCTGCAAATTCAGCGTCCAGTCGAGCGCCGAGTCGCCGCCGCCGACGATCACCACGTCCTGGCCCTTGAAGTCGTCCATCTTGCGGACCGAATAGAAAACCGACTTGTTTTCAAAGGCTTCGATGCCATCAACCGGCGGGCGCTTGGGCTGGAACGAGCCACCGCCAGCCGCGATCACCACGACCTTGGCGTAGAAAATCTCGTCGGCGTCGGTTTCCAGCTTGAACGAGCCGTCGTCCAGCTTCTGGATCGAATTGACCATCCGGTTGAAATGAAATTCGGGCGCAAACGGCGCAATCTGGGCCATCAGATTGTCGGTCAGATGCTGGCCGGTGATCACAGGGAAGCCGGGGATATCGTAGATCGGCTTCTCGGGATACAGCTCGGCGCACTGCCCGCCGGGGCGGTCCAGAATGTCGATGAAATGGCATTTGAGATCGAGCAGCCCGAGTTCGAAGGCCGCGAACAGCCCGCAGGGGCCCGCGCCGATCACAACGACATCGGTGGTAATTTCAGTGCTCATAACAATCTCAATGTGTCCCGGCGCGCATGACAAATGCCGCCGTGAATAGTTGATAAACGCGTTCCACTTACCTCAGGAGACGCGACGAAGGAAGGGGCGCGTCCCGAGCGGAATTTCCGTGGTGCCGGCCGGCTGGTAGAAAATCGCCACCTCAGGCAGCCGGTTTTCGATCAGGGCCTGCCGCGTCGGCTCGTGAGTGACCACGAATGCGGTGATGCCGCAGCGGCGCATCAGCGGAATCTGATCCTGCAAAACGTCGCCAACGGCCCTGATTTCATTACCGTATTGGTAGCGTTCACGCAACAAACGGGCGGTGGAATAGCCGCGCCCATCGGTGAATGCAGGAAATTTGATCGCCACTGAGGCAAAGCGTCCCAGGTCCTGCTCGACACTCTCGACGGGGTCGCCCGGTGACACCAGCAGCCCGAGCGGATGCGGGTTGGCAAGAAACGCGGCGCGATTGGTCAGGAACACCGCCAGCGGCACATGCAGATAGCTGGCCGTGGCCGCATCGCTGTCCTCGGTCCAGTCATGGAACGGATCGGCGATGAAGCCGCCATCCTTCCACAAATTATGCCGGGCTGCCTGCATCGGCGAGGCGATAGCGCCGCTGAAATCGTAATGGATGCCGCATTCCTTCTTGTTGAGGCCGCGCCACCGTCCAGCGCGCGGGTCTTCGCCCTCGGCCACCACCGAGGTGCAGGGCGCGCAGCCAATCGACTTGTAGCCCTTGGCGAACAACGGATGCTCGGGCAGACCGTGCTCGATCTTGTACTGATTGACATCGGCATCATTGAAATAGGCCAGCGGATTGACCTTGATGCGCTCGTCGGTGGTCAGCTCGAAATGCGGCAGCACGCCGCGCTCCTTGGTCTGGAAGCGCTTCCGGCCCGTGACCCAGCCACCATACTGCTCGGTGATCGGCTCCAGCGGCTCGGTCTTGCGAATATGGCAGCAAGAATCGGGGTCAGTCTCCCAGAGGTCGCCCTTGGGATCGAAGCGCGCCACATCGGCGGGGCTGGGATGGATGGCGTGGACATTGATCAGGCCGAGATGCTGCTTGAGCGTTTCCACATAGGCCAGCGTCTCGGCAAAATGCTTGCCGGTTTCGAGGAAATACACCGGCATCGACGGATCGACCTGCGCCACCAGATGCAGCAGCACGGCTGAATCCGCGCCGAAGGACGAGACAATCGCCAGATCGCCCGGCAGCACCTCGCTGGTGGCATAGCGCAGCACCCCCACCGCATCCATTTCGTCAAACATGCCATTGAGCGCCACAATGCCAAGAGCACGCAGCTTGTCATGCGAGGGGGCGTGGGCGGGGTTAGGCAAGGCCATGAATAGTCTCCAAGAACACCGGACTTCCCCTCGCCCCCTGAGGGAGAGGGACTGCTGATCCGCGTTCAGCGGAGCAGCAGGGTGAGGGGTGCTGCGCTCCCCCATGCTTCAACGTCGCGGCGGCCGCAAAACCCCTCATCCGCCCCTTCGGGGCAGCTTCTCCCTCAAGGGGAGAAGGGAAGAGAGAAACCTCAAGCATTGCCATAAAGCGCCTGCTTGAACGGAGCTTCACCCAACCGGCGATACGCGGCGATGAAGGTTTCCTCTGGCCCACGGCGGTTGGCGATATAGGTGTCCACCAAAGTTTCGATCGCCGCCGGCACCTGCTCGGCTTCAAAGCCGGGGCCGATGATCTTGCCCACGGCAGCCTGCTCGGTGGCGTCGCCGCCCAGGGTGATCTGGTACAGCTCGCCGCCCTTTTTCTCGACGCCCAAAATCCCGATATGGCCGACGTGATGATGCCCGCAGGCATTGATGCAGCCGGAAATCTTGATCTTGAGCTCGCCGATTTCGGCCTGCCGCTCGGGCGACGCGAACTGGCGGGCGATGTCCTGCGCGATGGGGATCGAGCGGGCATTGGCCAGGGCGCAGAAATCGAGCCCGGGGCAGCAGATCATGTCGGTGATCAGCCCGGCATTGCCATCGGCAAAGCCGGTTGCGACCAGTGCATCAAACACGGCGCGCAGATCGGCGAGCGCCACATGCGGCAGCACCAGATTTTGCTCATGAGTGACGCGCAGCTCGCCGTAGGCATAGGCCTCGGCGATATCGGCGATGTCATCCATCTGCTTGTCGGTGGCATCGCCCGGTGCGCCGCCCACCGGCTTCAGCGAAATCGTCACCGAGGCATAGCCCGGTTCGCGGTGGGCATTGATGTTGCGGTCGAGCCAACGGCCATAGGCCGGGTCGATGATCGACTGGTAAGCCACCTCGATCTTGGTGACACTCTGCGGCTTGAGCGGCGGCGGCGCGAAATAGGTGGTGATGCGGTCGACTTCGTCTGCGGGCAGCGTCAGCACGCCGCCGCGCAATTCAGCGAATTCGGCTTCGACCTGCCCCTTGATGGTCTCGAGCCCTTCCTCATGCACCAGGATCTTGATGCGCGCCTTGAACTTGTTGTCGCGGCGTCCATAGCGGTTGTAAACGCGCATGATCGCTTCGAGATAGGCCAGCAGATTTTCGTTGGGCACATAGCTGTTGATCAGCTTGCCGATCATCGGCGTGCGCCCCAACCCGCCGCCAACCCATACTTCCCAGCCGATCTCGCCGGCCCCATTGGTGGCGGCCTGCAAGCCGATATCGTGGAAGCGGATGGCGGCGCGATCGCTGGTCGCGCCGGTGATGGCAATCTTGAACTTGCGCGGCAGATAGGAAAATTCGGGATGCAGGCTCGACCATTGCCGCAGGATTTCGGCGATGGGCCGCGGATCGATGATTTCATCGGCAGCGGCGCCGGCGAAATGATCAGCGGTGACGTTGCGAATGCAATTGCCCGAGGTCTGGATGGCGTGCATTTCTACGCTCGCCAGCTCCTCAAGGATCTTCGGCACATCACGCAGCTTGGGCCAGTTGAACTGGATATTCTGCCGCGTAGTGAAGTGGCCGTAGCTGCGATCATAGGTGCGGGCGATATGGGCAAATTTGCGCATCTGCCGCGAGGACAGCGTGCCATAGGGCACGGCGATGCGCAGCATATAGGCATGCAATTGCAGATAGAGCCCGTTCATCAGCCGCAGCGGCCGGAACTGCTCTTCGCTCATTTCGCCCGACAGGCGACGCTTCACTTGATCGGCAAATTGCGCGGTGCGCCCGGCCACGAAAGCCGAGTCGAATTCGTCATATCGATACATAACCGTCCTCATCCAGATGCTGGCGGTTGTGGCTTGCGCCGTTCAAACTATAGGGCGCGGTGGGTCCCGCGGCCCTGATCCGTTCGCGCAGGCGCTTAGGCACGATGGCTCCGGCCTCCACGGTCACATCTTCGATTTCCAGACTCACGATGCGGCCAGTCGCCTTGCTCGCTGCCAGTGCCGCATCACGCTCTTCCGTCTCGTCCTTGGAAAACAGCCGCGCTGCCTGCAGATCGACCGCCCATAGTCCGGTTTCGCTCAGATAAACCGTGGCGCCGGAGGTCAGTTCGTTGCCCGTCAGAATTTCCATGTCACGCGGCCTCGGATTTACTGGGAAGGGCAAAGGGGGTGGCAGCGGCCCAATCGCCTGCCGCCACGGCTTCACCGACAAAGATGATCGCCGGGCCGTCACTGAAGGCCAACTCGCCCGAGGCGAGGCTGGCCAGCGTGCCGGCATAGGTGGATTTGTCGGCCCGGCCGGCATTGACCACGACGCCCACCGGCAGGCTCGCCGCCGCACCATTGGCAATCAGACGTGCCGCGACGTCGTTGGCGATGGACTTGCCCATATAGAGCGCCAGCGTCAGCCCCGAGCGGGCTAGCGCCGCCCAATGGGTGAGGTCGCTATCGTCGGCGCCATGCGCCGTGGCCATGACAAAGCCGCTCGATACTTTGCGCAGCGTCACCGGGGTTGCCGTATCGGCAGCGGCGGCCAATGCGGCACTGATGCCGGGGACGATCTGGAAGGCGATATTGGCCTGGCGCAAGGCGGCGATTTCTTCGCCGGCCCGGCCAAAGATCATCGGATCGCCCGATTTGAGCCGCGCCACGCGCTTGCCCTGCAAGGCCAGCCGCACCAGCAGATTGTTGATCTGCGCCTGCGAAAAACTGTGATGGCCCTTGGCCTTGCCGACATCGATACGCTCGGCATCGCGGCGGCCCATATCGACCACCACGCCGGGCACCAGCTGATCATGCACGATCACATCGGCCTCCTGCAGCAGCCGCTGGGCGCGCAGGGTGAGCAAATCTTCCGAGCCGGGACCGGCCCCGATCAGCCAGACCATGCCGGCGCTATTGCCTTGCGCATGGCTGGCCAGCAGCGCTTCGCCGGCAGCCTGCCCCTGCCCCGCAAGCTCGGCAACTTCAATCGCCGGCGAGGTGACCAGCGCCTCATAGAAGCGTCGGCGGGCGGCGTTGTCGTCAATCAGGCGTTCGGCGGAATGCCGTAACCGCCCGGCCAGACTCGCAATTTTACCGAGGCACGGCGACAGCATGGCCTCGATGCGCGCCCGCACCAGCCGCGCCAGCACCGGCGCATCGCCCTCGGTGGAGATGGCCACGGTCAGCGGCGCGCGGTCGACAATGGAGGGGGTATAGAAATCGCATTCACCCGGCACATCGACCACATTGAGGGGAATGTTTCTGGCCCGCGCAGTGGCTTTGGCCAGTTCGGCATCCGGCCCGGTGGCGGCGACAAAGACCAGCGCCACGCCATCGAGATCGGACGGCACGAAACCGCGCTCGACCAACTCGATATCAAACCCGCTGAAATCGGCTTCAAACTGAGGGGAGATAATCACGACCTGCGCGGTCGTCTTAGTTACCAGGCGGGCTTTGTTGAGGGCTTCGTCGTTACCGCCGATGATGGCGATGCGCTGACCCTGTACCTTGTAGCTCAACGGAAATGTGTTGAGGTGACCCATTGGAACCCTTGCCTGACTAGGCAGGAAAATAATCCAAACCGGTCACTTGCAGCAAGGTGTTGAAATTCAATAGCTTTTTTATTTCCCTTCCGCCGTCGCGCGTGGAACGCCACTGATGGGAATGGGCAAACGCCGCTAAATGAATCTGTGGCGGGGAGCGCCCAAGCAAATTTTGCTTCGCTCGAAGGGGCGCTGCGCGCGATCCATCCGCCCCCAGGTGGCGTGGTTGGTGGGCCTAGCCCTGACGGCTCGGCACGTGGACGACAAGCCCTTCGAGCTCGTCCTTAACCTTGATCTGGCAGCTCAGCCGGCTACTCGTTTTCACGTCGAAGGCGAAATCGAGCATGTCTTCTTCCATCATCGAGGGGCCGCCGACCGTTTCGGTCCAGGCGTCATCGACATAGACATGGCAGGTGGCGCAGGTGCAGGCGCCGCCGCATTCGGCGACGATGCCGGGCACGCCATTCATAATAGCGGTCTCCATCACCGTGGCGCCGTTTTCACCCTCGGTTTCGATGCGTTCGCCGTCCGCTTGGACGAATGTAATCTTGGTCATGGGTCTCGGGCTTGCTGTTCGTAACCGATATAGGGGATGGGGCAGCGGTTTGGAACCACCGTGCGACAACACGCACCGCGTTCACAACCCCAGCAGCCCCTCCAGATAATGCCGCTCAATGCCGAACATCGCCTTGGTCTCGGCGATCTGCTTGAGCACCGCGTCACGGTCACGGCCGAAGCGGCCATCCTTTTCGGCGACGATCAGATTGTTCTTGGGCGTATGCGCGTCGGAGACGAACTCGAAAATCTTGGTGCGATAGCCGCTCAGCTCGAGCAGCAGCGCCCGCAGCGTATCGGTGACCATCTCGGCCTGCCGCTCCATGAAGATGCCGTGGCGCAACAGCACCGCAAGCTTGTCTTCGGGCTTGCCCGCTTCCATCTGGCGGCGGATCTGCTTGTGGCAGCAGGGCGCCACCGCGATCAAAGCCGCACCGGCGGCAATGCCCTTGAAGATGGCGTCGTCGGTGGCCGTGTCACACGCATGCAGCGCGATGACGGCGTCGGCGCCGCTGGCGTCAGAATCAAGAATGGAGCCAGAGACGAAGCTCAGCCCGCTAAAACCGGAGGCAGCGGCGGTGGCGTTGCCATCTTCCACCAGCTTCTCGCGCAGCTCGACGCCAATGATCTCGGCGGAGCGGTTGGCGACATTGGCCAGATAGTCATACAGCGCGAAATCGAGATAGCCCTTGCCGGCGCCCATATCGATAATGCGCGGATTCTCTGCTTTAAGCACCTGAATCAGTGGCGCGAAGATTTCGACCATCTTGTTGATTTGACGGAACTTGTCCTGCGCATCATTGCGCACCGCGCCATCCTTGCCGGTGATGCCCAGCGCATGCAGATACGGCTTGTCGGTGACGGTCAGCGGGCGGTTCTTGGCACGATCATGCCCGGCGGCAGGCGCTTCGCGGCCGCTCACTTGAGTGCGCTTGAGGCGAATCTTGTCGCCATTGCGCTCAAAGCTCAGATCGAACTCGGTGGTCGCCAGCTGGGCGCTGCGGAATTCTTGCCTGAGCCCGCTGCGCAGCAAAGCCAGCGCTTCGGGCTGGATGAAATTCTTGATGATGTCGCGTGTCTTGTAGCGATAGGTGAAGGAGAATTTGTCGCCCCCCTTCACACTGATCTTCTTGATCTCGACCGACTTCAGCTCCGGCTCGTCGCCGTGATAGCCGCCCAGCTTCATCCGGATCAGCGACCCATCCATGAAGGCGGCCTTGACCGCATTCAACAGCTCTTCGACGCGATCGGGGGCGCTCAATGTCGTTCCTTGGTGGTGAGGAAGCGGATTTTCGGGAAATCCTGCTTAGCGCGGTCGGCCCACCAGGCGTTCTGCGCCAGAAATACCGGCGCGCCGGTGCGGTCCTCGGCGATGTTCATTTTCTGCGCGGTGATGAAGCGGTTGAGTTCGGCCGGCTCGTCACTTTCGATCCAGCGGGCCACCTCATAATTGAGGCTCTCGAAGGTGATCGGCACGCCATATTCCTTGCCGACGCGCGAGCTGAGCACTTCGAGCTGCAGTTGACCCACCACGCCGACGATCCAGTCGGCGCCAACCATGCGGCGGAACACCTGGGTCACGCCCTCCTCGGAGAGGTCGGACAGCGCCTTGGCCATCTGCTTGGTCTTCATGTGATCAGTCAGACGGACGCGGCGGATGATTTCCGGCGCGAAATTGGGAATGCCCGTCACATTGATCGTCGCGCCTTCGGTCAGCGTATCGCCAACCGACAGCGTGCCGTGATTGGGAATGCCGACAATATCGCCGGCGACCGCGGAATCGGCCAGTTCGCGATCATGCCCGAAAAAGAACATCGGGTTGGAGACGGCCATATCCTTGCCCGAACGCACATTCTTGAGCCGCATGCCACGGACAAACGTCCCCGAGCACAGCCGCACAAAGGCGATGCGGTCGCGGTGGTTGGCGTCCATATTCGCCTGCACCTTGAACACGAAGCCGGTGACCTTCTTGTCCGATGGATCGATCGGCGCCGGAATCGCCGGTTGCGGGCGCGGCTCGGGGCCCCACTCGCCCAGCGTGCGCAGCAGCTCAGCCACGGAAATGCCCTTGAGCGCCGAACCGAACAGCACCGGGCTGAGATGGCCGGCATGAAAAGTCTTGAGATCGAACACCGGCAGCATGGCGCGCGCCATCTCCAGCGTCTCCAGCGCAATCATGAATATCGGATCGTCGACCAGCGCTTCATTGTCGAGCAGGTCTTCCAGCGCGTCATATTCGGCGATGATCTTGCCCTGCGGGCTGAGCACGCGCTTTTCCAGCAGGTCGAGATAACCCCGGAAATCGACGCCCTGCCCGATCGGCCACAGCACCGGCGTCAGATCGAGCGCCAGCTTGCTCTGGATTTCATCGATCAGGTCGAGCGGGCTCAGGCCCTCGCGGTCGATCTTGTTGATGAAGGTGATGATCGGGATGTCGCGCAGACGGCAGACTTCAAACAGCTTGAGCGTCTGCGCCTCGATGCCCTTGGCCGAGTCGATGACCATGATGGCCGCGTCGACAGCGGTCAGCGTGCGATAGGTGTCCTCGGAAAAGTCCGAGTGGCCCGGCGTATCGAGCAGGTTCAGCGTCAGCCCGTCATAGTCGAAGGTCATCACCGACGAGGTGATGGAAATGCCGCGCTGCTGCTCCATCTCCATCCAGTCCGACCGCGTGGCGCGCACGCCCGATTTGCCGCGCACCAGCCCGGCCGACTGGATCGCACCAGCGGCCGCGAGCAACCGTTCGGTCAGCGTGGTCTTGCCCGCGTCCGGGTGCGAAATGATGGCAAAGGTACGGCGGGTGCGGAACGGCTCGGCGGTCGAGCGGGCTGCGACCTCGGCGGCAGTGGATGGGGTCATGGGAACTGCTGGACGGTTAGGCCGCAACACAGGCGGCGCGTCGATATTGCGCGCTGTATAAGGGAAGCCAGGAAACGGGTCAAATGTGGCGGGGTGTCCGCCCCATTTGATTCCCTCGCATCACTCGGGCGCGTCGGCCAGCTTGCGGGCGATAAAGGCGCGCACCTCTTCAATGGCGACCGCCATGTCGGCAATGTGTTCAGGAGCCAGGGGGCGGCCGGCCTGGATTTCGACTTCGGCGGCCTTGGCCAGATCGGCAATGGTCCAGGCGCCGACGCCGCTGGCCGCACCCTTGATCGAATGCAGGTTCAGCGCCAGATCGTCATAGCTGCTCGCCAGTTCGAGCCGGGTGAAATAGGTGCTGATCGTGGTGTCGAACAGCCGCAGGATTTCATATTCGAGATATTCATCGCCAAGGCATTGCTTGGCCAGATGAACCATGTCGATGGGGCGCATGGCCCGCGCATGGGGGGCCTGATCGAGATCATCGATCGCTGCGGATTGCTGCGCCATTCTTGGCTCCTGTACTCGTGCGGCGACGCGTCCGAAACAGCCGGACAATACCACGCCTCCAACGTAAATCGGCCGGGTGAACAGGTGATTAAGCCACATCTTCGCCTTTGTTTGCGGTTTGTGATGGCGCCGACCTTCCCCAAAAAATTAACCTTTGGGTAAGTTTGCGCTCGGTTTGCGTAAAATTGAATGTATTAATGGGCTTTGAACCAGCGCGCGGCGGCGACGGTTGGGGAATGATGCGGGGCATTTGCATCGAATTGTTTCCAAATGACCACCAGCCCGGAAACGGGTGGAGAGTCATGACAACTTCCATCGTCCGCCTGATCGCTGTGAAGCCGACGCGAGAGTTGTAAAGAGTATGGCGAAGAATCTGACCCCCAGTAACGATCCCGCCGCGCTGGCCTTCTCAGCCGTCGAAGATGCCCTCAAGGAGTCGGTGTTCAACCTCGACAGCACTCCCCCGCAGGCTACGGAAAAGAAGCCGTCAGATAGCGCCCGCTCCGAGCGTCTGCGCGCCGCCGACAAGATCGCCCAGCAGGCCGGCAGCGTCGCCAATGACGACCGCTTCCCCACCTCCAAGCTGCTCTACAATCTGCAGAATCGCTCCTCGGCCGCCCCGGCCTGGATTGCGCTGGTGCTGTCGATTGTCTGGCTAGCCGTCGCCGGCGCCGTCGCCTGGCTGCGCTATGGCCCGCAAATGGGCAATTTCGGCCAGTTCATGGGCACCATCGACTTCATTGCTCTGGTCGCCATCCTGTTCCTGCCCGTGCTCGGCTTTTTTGCCGTCGCCACCCTGTTCCGCCGCGCGCAGGATCTGCGCAACGCCGCCTCTTCCATCACCCAGGCCGCCATTCGCCTGGCCGAGCCCGAAGTCACCGCCGCCGACAAGGTCGCTTCCGTCGGCCAAGCCGTGCGCCGCGAAGTCAATGCACTGGGCGATGGGCTGGAACGCGCGTTGTCGCGTGCCGGCGAACTCGAAGTGATGATCCACAACGAAGTCACCGCGCTCGAACGCACCTATTCGGACAATGAATCGCGCATGCGTGCGCTGATCGCCGAACTGGCCAGCCAGCGCGAAAGCGTGCTCACCAATACCGAGCGCGTGCGCGAAGCCATCACCGAGAGCCATACCGGTCTGGTGTTTGACCTCGACATGATCAGCCAGCGCATTTCTGGCACCATCGTTGAAAGCGGGGGCAATCTGACCCGCGCGCTTGAAACCGCCGGCAACACGCTGACCAATTCCTTTGGCGAGCGCACCGAGAGCTTTGTTGCGCTGGTCGACAATCGCACCACCGACTTCATCTCCTCGCTCGATGACAGCGCCAGCCGCCTGGCCCTGACCTTCGAGGACCAGACGGGCGCCATGGCCCGCACGCTCGACGCGCGCGCCGCCGACCTCAATGCCGGCGTTGAAAGCCGCATCGCCTCGCTGACCGACGCGCTGGACAGCCATTCGCACTCGATTGCCGATGCCATCGATTCGCGCACCCAGCAGATCGAAGCCCGCACCGCCGCCCTCACCGGCTCGTTCGAAGACCGCACCGGCGCGATTGCCGGGCTGATCGAACAGCGCACCGGCGAACTCTCGGCTGCTCTTGATGAGCGCACTCAATCGCTGTCGACGCTGCTGACCGATGGCGGCGCCTCGCTGCTCGACCAGTTGCGCGAACGCGGCCACGAAGTCACCGGCGGGCTGGACATGATCGGCCAGCGCATTGCCGACGACATTACCGGCCGCTCGCGCGAAGCCGAGGTCCTGCTCAGCGCCCTCACCCGTCAGCTCGACGAATCCGTTTCCATCCAGCTCAACGCCATGGATAGCCGCCTGCAATCGGCGGTCATCGAAATCAACGGCGCGCTGGACGACACTTCGGAACGCGCCCGCATCACGCTGGCCACCGCCGGCCAGGATTCGCTGGGCCAGTTCGACGCCCGCCTCAATGAAATCGCCGCCATTCTGGATACCCGCCTGCATTCGCTGGACGGCGTCATCGGCGACAAGGGCGACAATCTCATTGCCCGCCTCGAAGCGCAGGGCACCAGCTTTGCCGCCCGCGCCAATGTGCTCGAAATGGCACTCAACGAGGAATCGGGTCGCTTCAACGATGTCGTGGCCGACCGCACCCGCGAGCTGAGCGAAGTGCTCGGCGCCCGCACCAAGGCCATTACCGAAAGCCTGACCAATCGCAGCCGCGAAATCTCGGATTCGCTGGAAGGCCATGCCGGCATCATCGCCGAAGCCCTAGACGGTCGCACCAAGGCGATTGACGACATTCTGGCCACCCGCACCAGCGAACTGACCGGTGCGCTCGACGCCCGTACTGGCGAACTCGCCAGCACGCTTGAAACCCGCGCACTCGAACTCGACGAAACCCTGGGCGGCCGCAGCCGCGACATGAGCGAAGCCATCCGCCTGCGCAGCCAGGAACTCGGCGAAACCCTGTCGAGCAGCACCAGCGCCTTCGATCAGGCGATTGCCGGCCGCACCCAGCGCCTCGCCGATACGCTGAGCCAAAAGACCACCACGCTGTCGCTCGAACTCGAGCAGCGCACCGGCGCCCTGGCCAGCCAGCTCGACGAACGCACCACTTCGCTGGTCACTCAGCTTGATGACCGTACCGGCACCATGGTCACCCAGCTCGATGAGCGCACCACCACCATGGTCAGCCAGCTCGACGAGCGTACTGCCACCCTGGCCGATCAGCTCGATGGCCGCACGGCCTCGCTGGTCACCCAGCTCGACGACCGCACCGGCACCATGGCCAGCCAGCTCGATGAGCGCACGGCCTCCATGGTCAGCCAGCTGGAAGAACGCACCACCCTGCTCGCGTCGAAAATCGGCGAGCGCACCAGCACGCTGACCGGCGAACTCGACAGCCGCTCGGCCGAACTGCGTGCAACCCTTGATGGCGGCACCCAGCATCTGGCCCAGACCGTCGGCACCCGTACCCAGCAATTGTCCGAAGCCCTCGGCAACCGCACCCAGGCGCTCAGCGACACGCTGGCGACCCACACCGCCTCGATCGGCGAAACCATCGGCCTACGCACCAGCGAACTGGCCGACACCATTGCCCAGCAGGGCGAGGAAGCCCGCGCCAAGATCGACGGCTCGCTACGCACCGCCACCGACACTATGGGCGAGCGCGTCACCACCATGTCGTCGCTGATCACCGACAAGGTGGCCGAGCTGAACAGCAATCTCGGCCAGGGCCTCGACAGCGCCATCGCCCGCATTTCCGATGCCGAAAACGGCGTCACCGCGCGCATCGATGCCGCCAGCAACACAGTTGGCGAAAGCGCCCGCCGCGCCGCCGACCTCATCGAGACCGGCGTCAACTCGGCCCGCAAGGCGATCACCGACATGGTGGATTCGCGTCTGGGCACCCTCCCCGAGGCGATCACCGCTCGCGCCGACATCACCGCCGAGCGCCTCGCCGCCCTCAATGCCTCGATCAACACCTCCATCACCCAGTCGATGGCCGATCTCGAAGCCGGCGCCGACCGCATCGAAGAAACCATCGCCACCCGCATCACCGCGGCGACGCAGAATATCGCGTCCGACATCACCAACACGGCCAACCACATGGACTCGGCCGTCCGCATCGCGCTGGAGCAGATCCGCGTGGCCGCGACCGATATCGACCAGCTGCTGACGGTCAAGGCCGTCGACGCCGTCGACACCATCGAGACCCGCCTGACCACCATCAATCGCTCGGTCGAGCAGCACACCAATGCCTTTGCCGCACTGGTCAGCGAAAAGTCCGATCAGTTGCAGGGCGCCCTCAACAGCCATGGCAATCTGCTGCGTGACGCCCTGGGCGAAAACGCCAAGGAAGCCGAGGCCATCATGGCCGTGTCGACCTCCCGCATCCTCACCGATGTCACGGCGGCACTGGGCAAGCTCAACGACTCCAATCTGCTGCTGCAGCGCGTGCTCGACGCCTCCACGGCCAATCTTGCGAACCTGGAAACCAGCGTCGCCCAGCAGACCTCGACCTATTCCAGCACCGTGCGCGAGGCCATCGGCCAGACCGAACAGGCCGGCACCATGGTCAGCCAGCATGTGGAGGCCCTGCAGGCCACCATTCGCGGCATGGTCGGCGAATTCTCCAGCGTGCTGGGCCGTCTCGATGGCGAAGCCGCCAACATGGCCCAGGCCACCAATGCCCTGGCCCTCACCAGCGACGATGCCCTGCAGACGCTGGAAGACCGCCGTGGTGCCATGGATGCGCTGGCACAGAGCTTTGCCTCGCGCGCCGACGATATCGATGGCCGCATGCGCATGTTCGCCCAGTCGATTGCCGATACCGTCAACGATACCGAACGCCGCCTGATTGGTGCCCGCCGCGCCATGGACGAGGCGCTCACCGCCACCACCGGCACGGTTGTGGAAACCCTGGAGCAGACCACCGGCACCATCACCGAAGCCATCCAGGCCTCGACCAATAGCGTCACCGACGCGCTCTACTCCACCAATGAGCGCTTCACCTCGACCCTGTCGAGCAATGCCAGCCAGGTCGATGGCGCCGTGCAGCGCGCCGCCGATGCCGCTGCCACCGCCCTCAACCAGACCGCCTCCACGGTGCGCCTGGCCCTCAGCGACCAGACCAACCAGGTCAACAGCGCCCTCGAGGACAATGCTCACCGCGTCAGCGATGTGCTGGCCGCAACCGCCAGCAATGTCACCGATGTGCTCAACGCCACCACCGGCACGCTGGCCGACACCATCAACGACAGCTCGGCCTCGGTGCGCAGCGCCGTCACCGCCAATATCGGCCAGCTCCGCTCCGCCATCGACCAGACCACCGGCACCTTCCGCCAGGCGCTGGACGAGACTTCGGGCGAGGTCAGCGACCGTCTCGGCGAATTCCGCGGTGCTGCCGATGCAGAAGGCCGCCGCGCCAATGCTGCCCTGCAGCAGGCCCAGCAGCACATGGTCGCCGAAATGCAGCGCGCCATCGAAGAAGCCACCCTGCGCTTCAACGACACCGCCCGCGCCATGCGCGAGACGGCCAAGGAAGTGGGCAGCGAGCTGGAAGCCACCCGCGCCGAACTGGCGCGCGGCGTCAACGAACTGCCCGAGGAAACCCGCGCCAGCGCCGCTGCCATGCGCCGCGTCGTGGCCGAGCAGATCGAAGCGCTGAGCGAACTCAATGCCATCGTGCGCAGCCAGCCGGCGACGCATGATCTCAATGATCGTCGCCCCTCGCCGCGCCCTGCCCCGCGTGCCGAAGCCCCGGCCTATCAGCCGCCGCGTCAGCCCGAGCCGGCCCCCGCACGCGAGGCCTATCGCCCCGAGCCGGCCCGCCAGACGCTGGCCGACCCGATCCGCACCATGGAGCGTCCGCCCGAGCCCGTGCAGCAGCCGGTCCCCCAGCCGGTCGCCGAAGCCGAAGCAGCGCCTGCCGAGGCCGGTGGATGGCTGCGTGACGTGCTGCGCAACGCCACGGCCAAGCAGCAGAGCAGCCAGCCCCAGCAGCCGCAGAACGGCTTGTCGGGCCTGACCGAAGAGATCGCTCGCTCGATCGACGACGCGGCGCTGGGCGATGCCTGGGCCCGCTATCAGGCTGGCGAGTCCAATGTGTTCTCGCGCCGCATCTACACCCTGGCTGGCCAGGGCACTTATGATGACGTGCGCAAGAAGCTGCAGCGCGAGCCCGACTTCGCCCGCACCGCACAGGCCTATATGAGCGAATTCGAACAGTTGCTGAAGCGCGCCGCCGCGGGCGCCCACCCCGCTGCCGAGACCCGCGAATATCTGCTCAGCGATCGCGGCAAGGTCTACACCACCCTTGCCCACGCCAGCGGCCGCCTGAGCTAAGCTCAGCCTCCAGATCAAAAAACGGCCCCGGGAAACCGGGGCCGTTTTTGTTTGGGGAGATGAAAGGAGACCGGGGCGGGAGCAACGCTCCCCTCACCCGGTCTGGATCGTGTCATCCTTGGGCTGCACCATGCGGAGGGAAAGCCAGATGCAGAGCGCGCCGACGATGGCGGCCAGGGCCGAGAAGAAATAGGCGTGGGCGCCGAACAGGCCGACCGCCCAGCCAAAACCCACCAGCGCCGCCACCGACGCCACCTGTTGCGCCACCGTGAACAGGCTCTGCGTTTCGGCGGCAATGTCCTCGCTGGTCCAGTTGGCAATGAAATGCACGCAGCCGAGATAGCCCAGCGCGAAACTGAGGCCATGGGTGAGCTGCAGCAGTATCAGCACCGCGACCGGCGGCGAAAACGCCATCGCACCCCAGCGCAGCACCGAGGCCAGCGCCGCAATGAGAATCATATGCCTCGCCGAGACGCGCCCGCCAAAGCGCCGCCACGCAAACATCATCGCCGCCTCGGAAGCCGAGCCCAACGCGATCAGCGGACCGATAATGCTTTCGGAAATGCCCTGCTCCTTCCACAGCAGCGAGCCGAAGGCATTCAGAATATGGTGCGTGCCATAGATGAGGGAAAACCCGACCAGCGGCAGGAAGAACCAGGGCTTGACGATGATCTCGGTCAGCTTGCCCGCCACCGGCCGCACCCCGGCAATCGTCGGTTGCCCCGGCGGCGCGCGAAACGCCGGCAATTGCAGCGACACGACGGCGCGCAGCAAAGCCAGGCCGACAAAGAGCGGCACGAAAATATCCGAGCCGTACCACACCACCAGAAACCCGGTCAGCGCGTTGAACAGCATATAGCCCACCGTGCCCCAGGCGCGGATGGTGCCGAAATCGCTGCCATTGCGACGCGTCATTCGCATGGTGGCGGCGTCGAGCACCGGCCCCACGGCGCCGCCCGGCAGGCTGGCCAGGGTCCAGAACAACAGGATGCCCCAGAATTCATTGACGAAAAACAGCCCGATCGGGACGATGCCGGCAATCAGCGCGCCGATGATGATGACCTGCCGCCAGTCCTTGGCCCGGTCAGCGACCCGGCCGACGATCAGGTTGAGCGCCAGAATGGCGAAGACCGGCACGGCATTAATCAGGCCAATCTGCTCGGGCGAGATGCCCTTTTCGCTCAGCCAGATCGGCAGGAACATCACGGCCGCGCCCGGCCCCATGAAATAGGTGAAATAGAACGCCGTGGTGCGCAATTCGGGCGTCATACGGGCAGGCGCCGCAGGCAGCGACATGGCTAATACTCGGAAAATGAGCGCGCTCAGCAGCGCCGGTGACAAATCAGGAGCTGGTCAGACCCCGACCAGCCATATCGATTTCAGCAAGGCAGTCAATGTGCGTCCTTGGGCGGGCGGATGCGCAGCGAAACCAGCACGCAAACCACGCCCAGAACCGCCACCACGGCCGAAGCCAAGAAGGCCGCGCTGCCAAAATGCACCACCAGCCAGCCAAAAGCGGCGAGCGACAGCACCGAGGCGCCCTGCTGCAGCATATTGGCAAAGCCCTGCGCCTCGGCAGCATTGGATTCGTCGGTCCAGTTGGCGATGAAATGCACCACGCCGAAATAGCCGACGCCAAAGCTGATGGCATGCAGCATCTGCACGAAGAACAGCAGCACCACCGGCGGATTGAACGCCATCACCATGAAGCGCAACAGCGAGGCGATGCAGGCGGCCAGGATCATGTTGCGCGCCGTGATGCGACCGCCAAAACGCCGCCACGCGAACATCACGATGGCCTCGGCAAAGGCCGCCACCGCCAGCAGCGGGCCGATGAAATAGTCGGGCACCCCGTTCTGCACCCACAACAACCCGCCAAAGCCGCCGATCAGCGCATGGCTGGAGTTGATCAGCGCAAAAGCCAGCAGCGGCAGCACGAACCACAGTTTCAGCGAGTCGCGCAGCTTTGGCCCGGGACCGGCCTGGCCCAGCGTTTTCTGATGATCCGGCGCGCGAAAGCGCGGCAGCAGCAGGCCAATCACCGCGCGCAGCAGCGACATGGCGACGAACAGCGGCACGAAGGCCTCGGCCCCGAACACCGCCAGCAGCGTGCCGATGCCGCCGGCGCCCACCACATAGCCCACCGTGGCCCAGGCGCGGATGGTACCGAAATCGCTGCCATTGCGCCGCGTCATCCGCACCGTCGCCGCATCGATGATCGGCGGGATCAGGCCGTTGCTCATGGTGCACAGCGCCCAGACCAGAACGATGCCCCAGAATTCATTGACGAAGAACAGCCCGATCGGGACCGCCGCGCCGATCAGCGACAGGATGATGATGACATTGCGCCAGTCCTTGGCGCGATCGGCCAAGCGCCCCACCAGCATATTGACGGCCAGCAGGCACAGCATGGGAACGGCATTGACGATGCCGATCTGGTCGGCCGGCAGCCCGCGCTGGCTCAGCCAGATGCCAAGAAACACCGAACTGACTGCGCCGGGCAGATAGACGGTGAACTGGTATAGCGAAGCGCGCAGCTCGGGGCTGGCCGAACGCGTAAGTGCCGCAGGCATGGGGAATAAACTCCGGGCAAATCAGCGCCCAGAACCCTTCGTGCCCCGCATTGTCCGACATTACAAGAGGGAGCAGGTCACGGCCGGCGGCCAACCGCGAACCTCGCCCCACCCACGGCATCACCCCGGCCTTGAGCCGAGGCCCATCCTGAGATCGTGCCGGTGAATAGATCTCAGGCTAGATCCCGGCTCAAGGCCAGGATGACAGCGCGTTTGGATACTATGACCGACCGCCGAACCTAACGTCGCCCTCAGCCCACAGCCTTGCGCAGGCGGAATTTCTTGGGTTCGCCGACCACCATCTCGGTCCATTTCAGCAGCTCGAACGCACCATCGAAATTCTCGACAATGGCGGTGCAGCTTTCGACCCAGTCGCCGGTATTGATGTAGTGAATGCCCAGCCGGTCATGCATGTCGGCAAAGTGGATATGGCCGCAGATGACGCCATCGACGCCGGTTTCCTTGGCCTCATGCACCAGCGCTTCCTCGAAGCGCCCGATCACCGAGACGGCGTTCTTGACCTTCTGCTTGGCCCAGGCGCTCAGCGACCAATATTGCAGGCCCAACCGGCGCCGCACCCAGTTGATGGCGATATTGATGCGCAGGGCAGCGTTGTAGGCCCAGTCGCCGACATGGGCGAGCCATTTGGCATGCATCACCACCACGTCGAACTGGTCGCCATGGATCACCAGGTAGGTCTTGCCCGAGGCCGAGGTGTGGATGGTGCGGTCGACAAATTCGACCTCGCCGAAATAGGTGCCGAGATATTCGCGCAGAAACTCGTCGTGATTGCCCGGCAGGTAGATGATGCGCGTACCGGCATTGGCCTTGTCGAGCAGGATCTGCACCAGCACATTATACTCGGTCGGCCAGCGCCAGGTTTTGGCCAGCCGCCAACCATCGAGGATGTCGCCGACCAGATAAATGGTCTCGGCGTCATGCGCACGCAGGAATTCGATGAGTTGTCCGACCCGGATTGGCTTCATGCCCAGGTGTACGTCCGAAATGAATATCGCCCGGACCTGTCGGACTTCGCGGTCATCCGCCATCAAGCAAAAACTCCTGCTTCAAGGAGGCGCACTTTATCCGCGCTTGGCCCGGGAGGGAACCGCTGATGACGAGAAGGTGGGGAAAGCCTGGGGACTGGCGTTCCGGGCGCTCAGCGAATCCCTGTCTTCAGCGCCACGATCCGGTCGTAGCTGGCTTTGATGCGCGCAGCGAAAGCCGGATCGGCCTCGGCTTCGGCGACGAGAATATCGAGGATTTCCTGCCCCAGGCTGGCGCGGTATTTCGCCGTGTTGGAGAACAACAGCACATCCATGCCGGCGCGCACCGCCATGGTGACGGTCTGCTCCAGCGTGAAATGATCGCGGATCGCACCCATTTCCAGATCGTCGCTGATAACGACGCCTTCAAAGCCGAGGTCCTTCCGCAGCACGCCGTCGATCCATTGCGGCGACAGCGATGACGGGGTCTTGGCCCCCGCATCGGCATAATCGGCATGATAGAGATGGCCCACCATCACCATATCGACCAGATCATCGGCCAGCAGCAGGCGATAGGGCTCGAGTTCGCTCTCCTGCCAGGTCTGGGTGATGTCGACAAAGCCTTCATGGCTATCGGCAGTCGAAGAACCGTGGCCGGGAAAATGCTTGAGCGCCGTCAGCAGGCCCGCCGCGCGATGCGCCTTGATGAATGCTGCATCGTAGGCCGCCACGGTCGCCGCATCGCTGCCATAGGCGCGGCCAAATTTGGCGATGACCTGATTGTTGGGGTTGAGCTTGATATCGGCCACCGGGCCGAAATTGACGGTAAATCCCAGCTCGGCGATGGCGTCCGCCATGCCGGCATAGATGGCTTCGGCCTCGGCCGGCGTGTTGTTGGCGGCGATGCTGGCGGCAGTGGGGATTTCCTTGAACCCCACATCCTTGGTCAGCCGTTCGACCGCCCCGCCCTCCTGATCAAGGGTGATGAACGGCGGCAACTCAGGCGACGCCTCGCGGAACGCCGCATTCATCGCCGCCACCGCCGGCAGGCTCTTCACATTGGTCTTGAGCATCATGATGCCGCCCAGTCGACCCGCGGCCAGTTCCTCGCGCAGCGCCGCGACCGGCGCGGCATAGACGCTGGTGCCCTGGAAACCCACCACGATCATCTGCCCGGCCATCTGTTCCAGGGTCGCGGCGCTGCTGGTGGCGACAGGTAGCACCAGCAGGGCGAAGGCAGCGGCAAGGCAGCGGAAATACAACATCACTTGGGGGGCCGTCCGGACTCGAATCACTATGTGACGATGACCGGCTAAAGCAGCCAAAACAATGGCAGCCCCGCGACTCCCCCATTTGGGGGATGTGCCACGTTGAACTATGTGGCAATTTAAAGATTGGTGACTAGGGGCGTGGACCGTTTTTCAACCTTTCGGTCCACAACGTCGTTACCTCGGGCGGGGAACTTGGGAGCCCCGCCCTACTCATTTTCCAGCACCAGCAATTTTTGAGCGTTGTCGCGCGAGAGCGCCTAACTGGCTGCGGGCTGCACGGCATGGGCGCGTCTTGAGATATCGCCCCAACCAGGGTGTGGGGGCCAATTCTGAGATCTGCCGGTGCCCCCATCTCACTGCGGCCGCCCACCACCACGCCACAAAAAAAAAGCCGCCCGCCCGGAGCGCGTCCGGGCGGGCGACCTATATCAGTCCGTAAAACCCTAGCGGTTCTGCCGGTTCTCGATCAATTCATTGACCACGCCGGGATCGGCCAGCGTCGAGGTATCGCCGAGCGAGCCGAACTCATTCTCGGCAACCTTGCGCAGGATGCGGCGCATGATTTTGCCGGAGCGGGTCTTGGGCAGGCCCGGCGCCCACTGCAGCAGGTCCGGCGTGGCGATCGGCCCGATCTGCTTGCGCACCCAGGCCTTGAGCTCGGCCTTGAGCGTATCGTCGCCCACTTCGCCTTCCATCAGACTGACATAGCAATAAATGCCCTGCCCCTTGATGTCGTGCGGATAGCCGACCACGGCCGCTTCGCTGACCTTGGGATGGCTGACCAGCGCGCTTTCAACTTCGGCGGTGCCCATGCGGTGGCCGGATACGTTAATCACGTCATCGACGCGACCGGTGATCCACAAATAGCCATCCTCATCACGGCGGCAGCCGTCGCCGCTGAAATAATAGCCCTTATAGGTCTCGAAATAGGTCGAGACGAAGCGATCATGATCGCCCCAGATGGTGCGCGCCTGCCCCGGCCAGCTATCCTTGATCGCCAGCACGCCTTCGGCCACCGTCTCGGTCTGCAGCACGCCCTCGGGCGACAGCACCACCGGCTGGACGCCGAAGAATGGCAGGGTTGCCGAACCCGGCTTGGTCGCGGTCGCGCCGGGCAGCGGGGTGATCATCACGCCGCCGGTCTCGGTCTGCCACCAGGTGTCGACGATGCCGCAGCGGCCGCGCCCGACATTCTTGTGATACCACAGCCAGGCTTCCGGATTGATCGGCTCACCCACCGTGCCCAACAGGCGCAGCGAGCTGAGATCGGCCTTTTCCAGATATTCGGTGCCAGCGCCCATCAGGGCACGGATCGCCGTGGGGGCGGTGTGGAAGATATTGACCTTGTGCTTATCCACCACATCCCAGAACCGGCCCACATTGGGGTAGTTCGGAATGCCTTCGAACATCAGCGTGGTCGCGCCATTGGCCAGCGGGCCATAGACGATATAGGTGTGCCCGGTGACCCAGCCGACGTCGGCCGTGCACCAGAACACCTCGCCCGGGCGATAGTCGAAATTCAGCTCATGGGTGAGCGAAGCCCACACAATATAGCCGCCGGTGGTGTGCAGCACGCCCTTGGGCTTGCCGGTCGAACCGGAGGTGTAGAGCACGAACAGCGGATCTTCCGCATTCATCGGCTCGGGCGCGCAATCGGCAGAGACATTGGTCTCGGCTTCATGCAGCCAGACGTCGCGGCCTGAAGTCATCGGCACATCGGCGCCGGTGCTGTGCACCACGATGACCGATTCAGCCGTCGAGTGGCCTTCCAGGGCCTTGTCGACATTGGTCTTGAGCGGAATCGTCTTGCCACCGCGACGGCCTTCGTCGGCGGTGATGACCACCTTGGACTGGCAGTCATCGATGCGGCCGGCGAGGGCTTCAGGCGAGAAGCCGCCAAACACCACCGAATGCACCGCGCCGATGCGGGCGCAGGCCAGCATGGCGTAGCTCGCTGCCGGAATCATCGGCATGTAGATGGTGACGCGGTCGCCCTTCTTGACGCCCTGGGCCTTGAGCACGTTGGCAAAGCGGCAGACCCGCTCATGCAGCTGCTTATAGGTGATTTTCTCATCGGTGCCGGGCGTGTCGCCCTCCCAGATGATCGCAACCTCATCGCCACGCGTCGCCAGATGCCGGTCGATGCAGTTGGCGGAAATGTTGAGCACCCCGTCCTCGAACCATTTGATCGAGACATCGGGATAGGCAAAACTGGTGTTCTTCACCTTGGTGAAGGGCGTGATCCAGTCGATGCGCTGCGCCTGCTCGGCCCAGAACCCGTTGGGGTCGCTGATCGAACGCGCATACATCGCGTCATACTGGCTCTTGGTAACATGGGTGCGTGCGATCGCAGCCGCACTCGGCTGAAATACGAGCTGCTCGCTCATACTGTCCTCCTTGGTCTCTCCCGGACCCGTTCTACTGGTCAGGTCCGCGCCGGGCAAGGCCTTGGGCTCGCGACTTAATGCGTAGTTCCCCCCTATTTGCCGCTAGGCAGCATTAACTGCACCGGGGATCGACGCTTCGGCCGCTCCGGTCGCTCTGCTATGGTCTAGCTTCACTGGATAAAACCTCGGCAATGAGCGTCACCACCTTCCATTCTGCAACCGCCAGCGTCCCCATTGCCGCGCCGCGCCCGCGCATTCTGCGCCCGGCCAGCTATGGCGATATTCCGCTGGTGCATGCCCGGCTGCACGAAGCCATCCTGACCTCGCCTTTTTACAACGACCAGTTCAAAGCCTATGAAACCGCGCGCCTGACCAGAAGCTATCTGGCAAGCCTGATCGACGCCGATCCGCACCACGTCATGCTGCTGCTCCGCGAGGGGGAGATTGGCGGCTTCATGATTTCGGGGCCAGAACTGGGGACGCTGTGGCTTTACTGGTCCTATATTTTTCCCGAAAACCGGCGCTCGACCCTGGCCGTCACCGCTCTGCGCGCCTTCATCAACCATTGGGACAATGGCCGCTTCCACAAGATCGCCACCTATACCAAGCCCGCCAATACCGCCTCGACCACCATTCTGAGCCGCATGGGCTTCCAGCACCTCATCACCCTGCCCCAGCATATTTTCGGCGAAGATTATCAACTGCTGGAGCGCCCGCTGACCAAGCTGGAGCCGGGCTACGACCACGGCACCAGCGGCGGCCTGCTGAACCGGCTGACGCGGGCGCTGAAGCTGGCCTTCATGCGGTAGCTATTCCGCCGGCACCGCATCGGCGCGGCGGTTGCGGAACCATTGCAGGATGGACACATCCATCTGGGCGGTGCGCAGGGCAATCCACCACAAGCCCACCGACCACACCGAAATGGCGATGATGGCCGCCAGGGCCGCTCCCATCAGGCCTAGCGGCGGTACCAGCAGCCAGTTGCCCAGCACCAGCGCGCCGATGCCCACGCCAACCGTCGGCAGGCTGGCATAGGGCCGGTCGTGGATCGACAGCACCAGCGAGGCCGGCCCCATCACCGAACGGACCACCAGCGCCAGGCACAACACCGCCAGCGGCGCGGCGCCGACCGAAAAGCTCGGCCCGAACAGCATCAGCGCGAAGGGCCCCACCAGCGCCACCAGTCCGAACAACACGATCGAAATGATACTGGCAACGAAATTGGCGTCGCCGACCTTGCGCTTGAACGCCTGCCGGTCGGCCTTGGCCTCGCTCTCGAACATATCGGGCATGGTCACCGCATAGACCGCCGCCACGCCAAATGAGATCAGCGAAAAAATGCGGGTGCAGACGCCAAAGATCGCCAGTTCTTCGCGGCTGAGCGTATGGCTGAGCAACAGCAGATCGATATCGAAGAAGAAATCGGTGGCCAGCGAGATCAGCACCCAGGGCAGCGCGAAACGCCACCACCGCCGCTGCTCCAGCGGCTGGACGGGCATAGTGTCGGATATGCGGTCGAATGAGGTGACGACGAAGCCGAAATGCACCAAGGCGATGACGACGTAGCCGATGGCGATCAGCCACAGCATCGCCGAAAAGCCCTCCACCGGCGTCGCAAAGCCCAGGGTGACGAGAAACGCCCCCATCACGATCATCGGCCGGAACATGGTATCGGCGAAAAACCCGGCGAAGGGCCGCTTGAGCCCGACCAGCAGCGCGCCGTTGACATAGACCAGCGCCGTACCGAAGGCGAGCAGCACCACCGGCACGAAATGATCGGCCAGCACGCTGCTCCCCTGCCCGATCCAGCCCAGCACCGGCCGCCCCAGCAGCAGCAACAGCGCCAACGCCCCCACCACATGCCCATAAGAGTGGCTCAGAAACACAATGAACTGGCGGCGCTGCCCCCGCGCCCGGTACTCGGCGGCGAAATAGGTGCCCACCGTATGAAAGCCCAGCGGCATCGCCACCGCGATCAGATTGACCGCCGCGATAACGATCAGATATTCGCCGAGCAGTTCCGGCCCCCATAGCCGCGCAATCAGCGCCTGCACCAGGAAGATCAGCCCCGCCCCGGCCAGTCGCGCGCCGAAGATGATGCCGGACTGCGATGCCAAGCGGCGGTGCAGGCTCATTCGCCCGCCTCGTCACTGCTGGCTTTGGTCTGGGTCGGTCTGGTCTTGGGGTTGCGCCAGCCATCAATCGCCCGTTGCAGCGCATGCACGGCGTCGCGGGCGGCAAAGGCACCGGCGCCCATCAGATAGGCCAGCTTCCGGCTGGCATAATTGGCCACCGGCGGCACCGGCTGGATCACCCCCGCCGTCCCTACCATGCCCTTCTTGAACTGGTGCAGCCCCTGAAAGCCATCGGTGCCGCCGAGATCGTACCAACCGGCCGTGGTGTTGTCGCGCAGCCAGCGGATGATGTGCCAATGCATGAAATAGCCGGCCCGCAGCGGCAGCGCCTTGTCATTGGTGGCGCCATAGAGGTAGACGGCCCGGTCGCCCGCCTTGAAAATCAGCGCCCCGGCCACCAGCTCGCCCTCGTGCCGCACGAAAAACAGCTCGGGCCGCAAAGCGGGCACCGCGATATTCATCAGATCCGACAGCGTTTCATAAGCCGAATGATCGGAGAACTGCTTGCGATCGGTCATCGCCGTATAAAGCGTGGTGAACGCCTCGATCTGTTCGGGACCGGCATGCTCGAAGCTGAGCCCGGATTTTTCCGATTTATTGAGTTGCCGCCGCCAGGTCTGCTGCAGGCTCTTGCGCTGCTCGTCGTCGCTAAGGCGCAGATTGACGATATAGCGACTGGGAAAGCCCAGCACCGAGCCGCGCTTGAAGCCGCGCGCCACCAGCCGCTCATATTCCCCATTGACCGGTGTGATTGAAGCCCTGGGCAGCACCGACAGCATCTGCCCGCGCCGCTCGGCATATTCGGCCACCATGGCCTCGACCATGCCGGCATGGATGGCCGCGGCTTCGGGATGGGCCGCATCGGCCAGCATCGGCGCCCATTTGGCAACGGCGATATGGCCTAGCCCCAGCGGCAGCCGCTGCACCATCACCAGCGCGCCGCCAACCACCGCTCCATCGAGCAGAAACAGCATCGGCTCCTGCTTGGCCGAGGGCCAGCGCGTCACCGCGAAGGCATGCAGCTGTTCCTGGCAGACCTCGTCGAAACCGGCGATAATCCGGTCCCACTCGCCGCCATCCACCAGGCGCGTTTCCAGCCGGGCAAACCGGCCGACGGCACCGAGCGTCGCGCTGGCATCGTCGGCATGGGTCAGTCTATCGGCAATCAGGGACATCGAACCAGTTCCCGCTCAGATCAATTGAGCGGGACGCTAGTCCCATGAAGTGAGCAAATCCCTATTGCTGCTCGGCAAATGCCGCAAAGTTCAAGCCGTGGTTACCAAAGGCTATTGCGCGACAACCGCAGCTTCACTCACCACCGCATGCGGCGTGTAGATGAACGGGATTTCCGGGATCGCAACGAAAGCGCCAAGGCCTTCGAGGGTCATGCGGATCGCCACAAACAGGATGATCACCAGGCCGACCCAGGCAATCCAGCGATGCTTGTGCAACAGGCCGGCGATAAAGGTCGCCGCCACGCCCATCATCACCACCGACAGCGCCAGACCGAAAATCAGCGCTTCGATGTGATGTGCAGCCGCACCGGCCACAGCCAGCACGTTGTCGAGCGACATCGAGACGTCGGCAATGATGATCTGGATGACCGCCTGGCGCAGCGTCTTGCGCGGCTTGCCGGCGACAGTACCATCGGCATTGAGATCAGCGTCCTGCAGCGCTTCCTGCGCGTCGTGCTCTTCCTCCTGCGAGGTGCTCAGCTCGCGGAACATCTTCCAGCACACATAGAGCAGCAGCAGGCCACCGGCGATCAGCAGGCCGCCACCAAGCGCCAGCAATTCCGTGGTGATCAGCGCGAAGAAAATACGCAGCAGCGTCGCTGCCAGAATACCGATCAGAATCGCCTTGCGCCGCACATCGGTCGCCAGGCCGGCAGCCGCCAGCCCGATTACCACCGCATTGTCGCCGGCGAGGACGAGGTCAATCAGGATAACCTGAACTAGCGAGCTTAGAAAACTCGGGTCGATGCCGAACATGGGTGGAGCGTCCTTGTGAAAGGCTGGGGGAGTTTTGCCCTATAGACCTCCACCCGCAGGCTGAAAAGTCCGCTTCGTGCGAAATAAACGAAAGTCTGAGGATTTGTGATGGTTTGAGCACGATTTGACAGCTTGGTGACAGACTGGACCACCAAACGCGCAATGCTGCGCTTCCATTGCCATCTGGTCACGGACCGGAGCCGCAATACCCGGAAAAGCAAAAGGCCCCGCGTTGCGGGGCCTTATTGGAGCTTTGGTGGGCGAGCACGGATTCGAACCGTGGACCCGACGATTAAGAGTCGTCTGCTCTACCAGCTGAGCTACTCGCCCCTACTGGAGCTTCCAAAGTAGGCGCTGTCTAGCAAAGGCTTTTCGCGCTGGCAAGCGCTCCCTTTCACTTTCCTCATCGCAATGCTTTGCTAGAATGTCGCAGGCGCGTCGAGCGCCAGCAAAACCAGGGGTTACGACCATTCCAGATTTTTTGAGCATCCCCCTCGCCTGGCTTGCCAGCAACGCCATCAGCCTGCTGGTCGCCCTCGCCGTGCTTGTTGCCGGCTGGTATCTGGCCCGCCTTGCGGCTCGCGCGATCCGGCAATTGCTGCCGCGCGCGTCCGGCGTCGACAACAATTTCGCCCCGCTGCTGTCGCAGGTGGCGCGCTACGGCATCATTATTTTCGCATTGATGACTGCGCTGAACCTGCTCGGCGTTTCCAATGCCTCGATTCTCACCGTGCTTGGCGCCGCCGGACTGGCCATCGCCCTGGCGCTGCAAGGCACGCTGGCCAATATCGCGGCGGGAATCATGCTGATCTGGCTGCGCCCCATCGCCATCGGCGAATTCATTCAGGGCGACGGCGTGGCCGGGGTCGTGGTGGAAATCGGCCTGTTCGGCACGCGGCTGCGCTCCTCGAGCGGGCTCTACATCTTCACGCCCAACCAGAAGCTATGGTCCTCGGCCATCACCAATCACAGCCGCGAGCCGCACCGGCGCATCGACGTCAATATCAGCGTGCCCGACAGCATCGACATCGCCAAATCGCGCAACATCCTGCTGCGCATCGCCAATGCCGATAAGCGGGTGCAGGCCAAGCCCGAGCCCAATGTGCATGTGGAAAGCTTTTCCGGCGCCGCAGTGAACCTGCAATTGCGCGCCTGGGTCGCCACCCCCAATTATCTGGCAACGCTCTATGCGCTGACCGAAGAAGCCAAGATCGCGCTGAACCGCGAACTGGTTGGCAGCAAGGCCGATAAGGCCGGCATCACCGTAACCCCTAACCCCGCCAATCCGGGCCCCGAAACCCAGGCGGGAAACTAGCCGATACGAAGACGCTGGCGGGCTTGGCCGGCCAGCGTCTTGGTTAGCTTATTCGTAGTTGGCGCGACGCTCGCGGAAGGCCGACAGGCTGAACACATTATCGGCCATCGAGATCGGCTCCTGCTGCACTTCGTCCATCAGGGTGATGGTCCGTTCGATGATGTAACGAAACTGGCGCGAGCGGCTATCCGCGCCCTGCAGAATCGTCACGGCACGTTGCAAATGGTCACGGGCAAGGACGTAAGTCGGGGGCATGGGAGGCTCCTAGGGAATCGTTTTGGGAGGTTGTGACGCGAGCCACAAGGTGCCCGGACATGCCTTCTTCAAACTTGCTGGGGCCGGTTGCATTTAGTTCAAATGCGACCGATCTGGCGGTTTTGCCGGAGACCCCCCGAAATCCAGCCTCCTCGCCGCGTCGATGATTTTATTGACCTGTGCAAAAACCATGTACGTGAAATTTCGCGTCGCCGCGCGACCCCACCCCAGCCACCGCGACACCCCTCCGGGCTAATTTTCCGGCCCCGGCGATTCGTTTCCAGCCGCTTTGCCGATGCGCTTTTCGGCCCGGGGTGGCTAGGATCGGCCTGTCCAACAGTGAGTCGCTTTGCCGTGTCCGCTCCCCAGCTCTCCCCCATCGCCGCCGCCCTGTCCGAAACCGTGCCCTTTGTCGGCCCCGAGACCATTGTCCGCCGCAGCGGCGTGCCGTTGCGGGCGCGAATCGGCGCCAATGAAAGCCCGTTCGGCCCGGCGCCATCGGTGCTCGCGGCCATGACGGCGGCAGCAGCGGAGAGCTGGCATTATGGCGACCCGGAAAATCACGATCTGCGCGCCGCCATTGCCGAGCATCTGGGCATCGACTTTGCCAATGTGATGCCGGGCGAAGGGGTGGACGCGATCCTCGGCATGGCCGTGCGGCTGTTTGCAGCCCCCGGCAGCACGGTGGTCACCTCGCTGGGCGGCTACCCCACCTTCAACTACCACATCCTCGGCTACGGGGCGCAGATGCACACCGTGTCCTATATCGGCGACCGCGAAGACATCGACGCCCTGGCCCGCGCCGCCCGCGACACCAATGCGTCGATGGTTTACCTCGCCAACCCGGACAATCCGATGGGCAGCTGGTGGGATGCCGCCTCCGTGGAACGCTTCATCGCCGCCGTTCCCGACACCACCATGATCATTCTCGACGAGGCCTATGGCGAATTCGCCCCGCCGGGCACGCTGCCGCCGCTCGACATGACGCGGCGCAATCTGCTGCGCATGCGCACCTTCTCCAAGGCCTATGGCCTGGCCGGTGCCCGCGTCGGCTATGTCATCGGCGAAGCCCGCAACATTTCGGCCTTCAACCGCATCCGCAATCATTTCGGCATTTCCAACGTCGCCCAGGCCGCCGGCATCGCCGCCTTGGCCGATACGGCGCACCTGGCGCAGTCACTGGCGGCCGTTCGGGCCTCGCTGGGGGACACGGCCGCCATCGTACTGCGCCACGGCCTCACCCCGCTTCCCACCGCCACCAATTTCCTGGCTGTCGATTGCAACCGCGACGCCGCCCATGCCCAGGCGATTCTCGACGGCCTGGCCCAACACGGAATCTTCGTCCGCAAACCGGCGGTAGCCGGCCTCAACCGCTGCATCCGCATCAGCGCCGGCACGGCGGCCGATCGGGCGCTGCTGGATGAAGCGCTGGGAACAGTGCTGGCGGAACTGCGGTAAGCGACACCCGATCGCGCAGGTCTGCGGCACCTGCACCAGCCCCTCCCCACCCACGGTGTCACCCCGGCCTTGAGCCGGGGCCCATCCCCCGATCAGGCCAGCACACCCATCTCAGGATGGGTCCCGGCTCAAGGCCGGGATGACACTGCGTTTAGATATTGGAATGGTGTATTGGCCCGCGTCGGGCGAGGTGGGTTGGAGCTCATTTGCATAGCGGTGCTCATCACCAATCGCAGTGGCAGTCCCCTGCCCGCCCCCATGCGTCCCCTCGCCCCTCCGGGGAGAGGGCCAGGGTGAGGGGTGCGGTGCTACCACCACACCCCATTGCATAACGAAACGCCCAGCCTCAATCAGCCAGCCATCGCCCCCTGCGCCGAAGCGCCACGATCAATCAGCAGCCGATTATACGCATTGAGATACGCCCGCGCCGACGCCACCAGCGTATCCGGCTCCGCCGCATTGCCCGAGACGATCCGGCCATTCATTTCCAGCCGCACATGGGCGCTGGCCTGCGCGTCGGTGCCGCCGGTCACGCCGTCCACGGCATAGAGCACCAGATGCGGCTCCTGCCCCACGGCCTGCTTGATGGCGTTGAAAATGGCGTCGACCGAGCCGGTGCCTTCATAGCTGACGCTGGTTTCCTCGCCGTCGATGGAGAGCGTCATATTGGCCTTGTGCACGCCACCGGTCTTGGACACGACTTCCATATCGACCAGCTTGATGCGGTCGCCGACCGAGCCGACTTCGTCATCGACCAGCGCCACGATATCGGCGTCATAGACATGCTTCTTGCGGTCGGCCAGATCCTTGAAGCGCACAAAGGCCTCCTGGAACGAGTTGTCGCCCAGTTCATAGCCCAGCTCGCGCAGCTTGTCCTTGAACGCGGCGCGGCCCGAATGCTTGCCCATCACCAGCGTCGTCGCCTTGATGCCAACGCTGGCCGGGGTCATGATTTCATAGGTTTCGGCATTCTTGAGCATGCCGTCCTGATGGATGCCGCTCTCATGCGCGAACGCATTCTTGCCGACGATGGCCTTGTTATACTGCACCGGGAAATTGGCCGCCGCCGAGACGATCTTGCTGGCGCGGGCCAGATGGGTGCTGTCGATTTCGGTGTGGTAGGGCAGAATATCGCCGCGCGTGCGCAGCGCCATGACGATCTCTTCCAGCGCGGCATTGCCGGCGCGTTCGCCCAGCCCGTTAATGGTGCATTCCACCTGCCGCGCGCCGCCGCGCACGGCGGCCAGCGAATTGGCGACGGCGAGGCCCAGATCATTGTGGCAATGCGCCGAGAAGATCGCCTTGTCGGCGCCCGGCACCGAAGTGATGATGGTACGGAACATCGCCTCGTGCTCGTCGGGCACGGCATAGCCGACCGTATCGGGCAGGTTGATGGTGGTGGCGCCGGCCTTGATGGCGGTTTCGACGCAGCGCTTGAGGAATTCCAGCGGCGTGCGGGTGGCGTCCATTGCCGACCATTCCACATCGTCGATCAGGTTGCGCGCATGCGCCACCGTCTTGGCGATGATCTCGATCACCTCGTCCTCGGTCTTCTTCATCTGGTGAGCCAGGTGGATCGGCGAGGTGGAAACGAAGGTATGGATGCGGCCGCGCTGCGCGTGGCGCACCGCTTCGCCGGCCCGCTCGATATCGGCGGTGATGGCGCGGGCCAGCCCGGCCACGGTGGCGCGCTTGACCTGCTTGGCCACGGCCACCACCGAGTCGAAATCGCCCACCGAGGCAATCGGGAAACCGGCTTCGATGATATCGACGCCCATGTCGTCGAGCGCTTCGGCGACCTGCAGCTTTTCTTCCAGCGTCATGGTGGCGCCGGGCGATTGCTCACCATCGCGCAGCGTGGTGTCGAAGATGAAAACGCGGTCTTTATTGGTGTCGGTTACGGCGGACATTATCGGTCATTCCTATCGGGCGGCCCAGAGGTCGTGCCTCTGCAGGCCGGACATTTACTGTTCGGCTGATGGCGATATCCCCTGACGACCCGCTCGGTTACGAGCTGCCGGTGATCAGGGGCTGATAAGAAGGAGGAGCAGTGCAGCGGGCAGCAATAGCAGGCCAGCAGCAATCGTCAGGACGCGGGCGCGTTCCTGGCGTTGTGTCATGGCGATGGCAATTGCGCGCTTGCGCTGCATGGATTTAGTCCCGAGTTCGATGTGAGCATGCGCGAAACCAACGGAAGGTGCAAGCCCAAGGCACAGTTTTTTGGCGCACTCGATCAATTCACCACCCAAGGTGAACCAGAGCCTCAATCCCCTAGATCGAGCACGCCCTCACCCACGATCACCGCATGCCCGCCAATGCCGCCATGCACCAGCACGTCATTTTCTTTTTTGAGCTGGATGGTGATGCGGCAGGGCCGCCCCATTTCATGGCCTTGCCGCAGCACGAAATCGGCCTGCCCGCTGGCCAGATTGGCGTGCTCGGACAGCAGCCCGATCAGCGCCGCCGCGGCCGAGCCGGTGCCGGGGTCTTCACCGACATCCATGCCGAACATGCGGGCGGCCAGATCGTTGTCGGCTTCCTCGGGCGTCTGGGTGAACACATAGGCCGAGTGGTGGTCATGCGCGAAGACGCTGTTCCAGATGCCGGCATTGACCTTGATCCGGCGCAGCACCGCCGCATTGCGCACCGGCACCAGATGAAAGGTGACACCGGCGGAAAACACCGCCGGCTGATACAGCTCACAGCCGATATCTTCGACCTCGATGCCCAGCGCCTGCGCCAGGCCGAGCCGGTCATTCAGCGGCGCCAGACGCACCGGCAGGCGTGGCAGCGCAAACCGCGCCTCGCCCGAGCGCTTGTCGGCCTTCTCGAACAAAGCGGTGATCAGCCCGACTTTTTCTTCCAGCCGGACGGCGCTGACCTTGTTGTGCAGCCCCAGCACCACCGCCGCACCCACCGTGGGATGGCCGGCAAAGGGCAGCTCGGTATGCGGCGTGAAAATCCGGATCGCCGCCGTGTTGCGCTCGGCCTGCGGCTTGAGGATGAACACCGTCTCGCTGAGGTTGAACTCGCGCGCAATGGCCTGCATTTCGCCATCGAGCAACCCATTGGCGTTGGTCACCACCGCCAGCTGGTTGCCCTTGAGCCGCTCGCGGGTGAACACGTCGAGCAACAGATAATTGAGCTTCACGCCACACCCTCAAATATAGCCGGACCGGATCGTCCGCATCCCATCTACCGCCCTGGCGTTTGCCCGCAGGGACTATTCTTTCGGCAGGGCAAACAAAACCTTGTCGAGCCCGAGATGATCGCACAGCGCATCGACGGCCACGCCATGATCGCTGCGCCCCGGCAAGCCCGAAATCGTCAGGCAGCCGATAATCCCGGCGCCCTGGACCCGGATCGGAAAGCCGCCCCCGGCAATCACATAATCGGCCGGATCGGCACCGGCCTGCGGCGCGAACGGCGCTTCGCCCCGCTCCAGCACCAGCCGATAGCTGGCGCGCTGAAACCGGCGCACGCTGTTGATCTTGCGCCGCACCCATTCGGCATTGTCGGCGCTGGTGCCGGCGGTGGCGGCAAAAAACATCTGCCGGTCCCAGCTGCGGATATCCACCACCAGCCCCAGCCCCTCGGCCAGCGCCCGCGCGCGAATGGCCGAGCCCAGCTCAAACGCCACATTCTCATCGAACTGGCTCAGCACCAATTGCTGTTCCTGGTGCTTCACCAGCGCGATGTCGGTATCTGTGGCCATATCGGCTCCCCCCTGCGACTCGAATATGCGCCGCGAGCCTAGAGCAGCCGCGCCGGGCTGAGTAGAGCCAGCCCACAAAAGAAAACGGGGGCCGAAGCCCCCGTCCTAATTCTTAGTTCTTTGCCTTGTCGACCAGCGCGCCGGCCTTGATCCAGGGCATCATGTCGCGCAGCTTGGCGCCGACTTCCTCGATCGGATGCTCGTCGGCCAGGCGACGGGTCGCCTTGAAGCGGGCGCCGCCAGCCTTGATTTCCTGCATCCACTCGGAGGTGAACTTGCCGGTCTGGATGTCGGTCAGGATGCGCTTCATCTCGGCCTTGGTTTCCGAGGTGATGACGCGCGGGCCCGAGACATACTCGCCCCACTCGGCGGTGTTCGAGATCGAGTAGTTCATGTTGGCGATGCCGCCCTGGTAGATCAGGTCGACGATCAGCTTCACTTCATGCAGGCACTCGAAATAGGCCATTTCAGGCGCATAGCCGGCTTCCACCAGCGTCTCGAAGCCAGCACGGATCAGCTCGACCACGCCACCGCAGAGCACAGCCTGCTCGCCGAACAGATCGGTTTCGCATTCTTCGCGGAAATTGGTCTCGATGACGCCCGAACGGCCGCCGCCAACACCCGAAGCATAGGCCAGCGCGATGTCATGGGCATTGCCCGACGCGTCCTGATGCACAGCGATCAGGCACGGCACGCCGCCACCCTTCTGGTATTCGCCACGCACGGTGTGGCCCGGGCCCTTCGGCGCGATCATGATCACGTCGACGGTCGACTTGGGCTCGATCAGGTTGAAGTGGACGTTGAGGCCATGCGCGAAAGCCAGCGCCGCGCCGTCACGGATGTTGGGCTCGATATGCTCTTTGTAGATATCGGCCTGCAGCTCGTCCGGGGTCAGCATCATGATGACGTCGGCCCACTTGGAGGCGTCGGCAACCGACATGACCTTGAGGCCTTCGCCCTCGGCCTTCTTGGCCGACGGGGAACCGGGGCGCAGCGCCACGACGACGTCGGTGACGCCCGAGTCGCGCAGGTTCAGCACATGGGCGTGGCCCTGCGAACCGTAGCCGACAATGGCCACTTTCCGGGATTTGATGATGTTGAGATCGGCATCACGATCATAATAAACGCGCATGGGGTTCTCCTGAATATGCAGATTTATAGGTTGGCTTTCGCCCCGTAGAGGGCGAGGAACTGATCCGTCGCGGCCTTTACATCGGCCTCGATATTGGATTCGATATTGCTCTGGGTGAGCGATTTATCGCCCAGCAACAGGCGGATTTGCACGTCGCGCACCACCAGGCCGAAAAAGGTCCGATAGGCGTCTTCGCTGGAGTCGAAGCGCAGCAGCCGCGCATCGCGCCCCGCTTCGAGGATCGGCTTGAGCCGCCGGCGAATGGCCAGCGGACCATTTTCCAGCACGATGGCGCCGAGCCGGTCTTTTTCCTGCGCCGCATGGGTCACGGCGGTGCGGTTCAGCGTCACCGACACCTCGCCCACGATCACCGTCAGCAGGTCGCGCGCGAACTGCTCGATGCTCAGGCGCAGGGCCTTGGCATTGAGATGGCTGCGATCCACCAGCGGCATCCGCACCTTGGCCGCCTGCCACTGCACGGTCGCCGTCAGCAGACCGTCACGGTCGCCGAACCACTTATAGAGCGTTTCCTTGGAGCACGAGGCGCGGCGCGCCACCGCCGTCATGGTCAGCCCATCGCCATTTTCCACGAGCAGATCCAGCGCCGCGGTCAGCACAGCCTGCTGACGCGGAGTGAAAATCTCTTCGTTGACCTTGATGGTCAGTGGCACGGGTGTATCCTGACGCTTCCAGCCGAACGGTTTCGGCCATTTCCGTCCGCAGGCGTACCGTACGGTACGGTTCTGTGCAAGCCCCTATTTGCACTCTCCGCAGGGATTCGTAGCGTCCGCGGCACCCATCCTGAGCCCCGCTTTGGCGCTGCTCCGCCGGCCCCCACCCCATAGGCGCCCTGCCCGCCGACGCCGGCAGCGCTGTCGCCGCCTGCCGCAGGCACAGATCTGATTGTCGGCATCGTTCATGTAACCTGAACAATTGCGAATTTGTTACCAAATTATACAGCACATTTCCGTCACTGTTCGCGATTGACGCACAATGCGTCGCCCATTCAGGGGGGCGTCGAACGCCACCTCATACCCTACATGTTGGTCACCCCAACGGGTTCGACGCCGCATGCATCCCGCTTCTGAGGATGTGAGCGCAAAACCCAAATGTGCCTGACCGCACTGAATGCGCCGCTGCCGAAAAGCAGATTCGCTTCCCGTCAGACGCAGCATGATCGGAGTATATAGATTGTCTCGTAAGTCCTATTTGAGTGCCAGCCTCGCCGCCCTTGTTACCGGTCTGATGCTGTCTGCCGGTAGCGCCGCTGCCCAGCAGTCGCCTGCCGATGTCATCGAAGCGGCGTTCCCCTTCGAAAAGTCCGTATTGGTGGAAGGCCTCAGCGCGCCCCACGAAATCAAGCTTGGCACTGATGGCCAGCTCTGGGTCACCGAGCGCATCGGCAAGCGCCTGATCCGGGTGAACCCCGAGACCGGCGCCACCAAGTCCGCCTTTGAATTCGCTATTCCCGACGTGCTCGATGGCGCCCAGACCGGCGTAATGGGCTTTGCCTTCCACCCCGATTTCGGCAAGGGCAGCGACCAGATTTTCGTCGTCCATACCTATGAAGACGCCGACCGCACCGATCCGACCCACCCCGATGCGAGCGATCCGTATCACAAGCTGTTCCAGAAGGTCGTCGCCCTCGATTGGGATGCCGCCACTGAAACCGTGACCGGCTCGACCGACGTGCTGACCGGCATTCCGGCCAATAACGATCACAATTCGGGCCGCATTGTCTTCGGCCAGGATGGCAAGCTGTATCTGACCGTGGGTGACCAGGGTCACAACCAGCTGGTCAACTACACCCGTCCGATCGAATCCCAGCGCCTGCCGACCGCCGCCGAACTGGCTGAAGGCGATCACTTCGCCTATCAGGGCAAGGTCTTGCGCTTCAACGTCGACGGTTCGGTTCCCTCCGACAACCCGACGCTCGATGGCGTGCAGAGCCACATTTTCACGCTCGGCCACCGCAACGCCCAGGGCATCACCGTGGCGCCCGATGGCACCATCTATGCCAATGAGCACGGCCCCAGCAGCGACGACGAAATCAACGTTCTGGTTTCCGGCGGCAATTACGGCTGGCCCAACGTCTCGGGTCTCGTCGATGACAGCCACTATGCCTATGGCAACTGGTCCGCTGCCAGCGTCGATCCGTCGACCCTGACCTTCAACCAGCCAGAAGACGGCTTCCCGGCTGAAGTCAGCGTCGAAAAGGAAAGCGACTGGGCCGGCGCGGCAGACATGAAGCTTCCGCTCGCCACCCTGTTCACCGTAGCCGCCGATGAAGAAATCAATTTCGGCTATTTCGAGCGCCCGACCGTCGGCCCGTCCTCCATCGCTTACTATGAAGGCGATGCGGTTCCCGAGCTGGCCAATCGCCTGCTCTCCACCGCGATGAAGCACGGCGCCATCTACACCATCGACCCGGTGGCCACTGGCGACGACGCCAAGTTCACCAAGTACTATCTTGGCCAGAACCGCCTGCGTGACCTCGACATCGCCGATGGCGGCAAGACCATCTACCTCGTCACCGACTCGGGCGGCGGCGTGCTGAATGCGGCAGGCGAAGCCGCCTCCGAGCTGGAGAACCCCGGCGCGATCCTGGTCTACACGGCCAAGTAACACCACAAATCCTGCGGGTCAGGGCGGCAACGCTCTGGCCCGTTTTTTATTGCCTGATCGCTACCCCAGATGCTCGGCAAAAAACGCCAGCGTCGCTGTGCGCATCCGCGCCGTTTCCTGGTGGCCGATGCCCGGCTCGCTCACCAGTTCCAACATATCGGGCGTGTCCGCATAGGCGGCCTGCAGCTCCTCCCACGCCACCGCGAAGGCGGCCGGCGGGGTCAGGCTGTCGTCTTCGCCAATGGTCACCAATTGCGGGCGCGGCGCGACCAGAGCAGCAATACTGCCGCCATCGGCCTCGTTCAGCAGCCCCGGCACGGTGAGATAAATGCCGTGGCCGTCATGCGCGCCCAGCGCGATCATGGTGCGGAAATCGGCGAAACAGCAGAGCTGCGCCACCGCAGCGATCCGCCCATCCATCGCCGCCAGCCAATAGCTCAGCGTACAACCCATCGAAATGCCGAAGGCGCCAATGCGCGCCGGATCGACATCGTCGCGCCCCGCCAGATAGGTCAGCGCCGCCGCGTGATCGGACAGCATTTCTCCGAATAGCGACTTGCCGTGCCAGAGCAGCGCCTTGGCCGCGAAATTCTCGCTGACCGTCGCCCGTTCACCGAAGGTCGGCATATCGATGCACAGCGTCACATAGCCGGCCCGGGCAAAAGCCGGTCCCGGCGGATCGAGCAGGCAGGGCCGGCCATCGAGCAATTCACTGGCGCCGATATCGTAGCGCCCGCCATGCGCATGGCCGTAAAGAATCGCCGGCCGGCGCTGGCCATTGTCGATGGGCCGGGTCAGCAGGCCCCGCACCTCGGTCTCGCCGAGCCGCAGCACCAGATGCTCGACCACATAATTATCCACCGCCTCTTCGCGGCGCGACACCAGCTCCACCGCCGGCTCGGCCAGGCCGATCAATTCCCGCAATCTCGTCCGGCTGATCGCCAAATCCTAGTCCTCCCTGACGCTGCGTCGCGTCCCGACCCAGCTGTTGAACCGCGCCAGCGCCAGGCCAAAACCGATCAGCAGCAGCCCCCCGCCCAAAATCGACAACGGCTGCGCGCCCAGCACCATGAACCATTGGGTGAAGAAGTGAATAGCGCCGAAGATCGCCACGATATTGACCACCCAGCGCCGATTGGCGAACACCGCCCAGCTGCCGAAGGCCAAGAGCGCCAGCGCCCAGGCGACGGCAAAGCCGGTGCTCGACCAGCCCAGCGCCTCATCGCCGGCGAGCGAGCCGATAAAGAAGGCAACATTGACCAGGATGATCGCCGTCCGCATGGCGATGATGGCCAGCCGCTCATAGGCGGCCGGCAGTCGCAGCGACAGCAGATAGAGCCCCAGCACCAGCGCCGACAGCGCCACGATGGCCAAGGTGAGAAAATGCGTCGGCGCCATCATCTCCATATCGAGGGTGATGGTGGCCGCAAAGGCCAGCACCGCCAGCGCGGTCAGCAGTCCCGACAGCGCAAACACCGCGGCCACCGCCAGTCCCAGCGTCAGTGCCGCCCGCACCCAGACCAGTTCGCCCCACAGCGCAAAAATGCCGCTGACCAGCGCCAGCGCGCCGATCACCATGACGATCTGCGCAAACACCGCCCAGCGCTCGATGCGCAGCAGCAGCAGGCAGAAGCCGGCCACGAACAGCATCGCCCCCAGCGCAATGGCCGTCCCGACCGTCGGCACCAGCACGCCAACGCCGGTGGCCACCGCCGCCGCCCCCAGCGCCAGCAGCACATTGGTGCCAAGCAGCCCGGTATCGGCCGCCGCGAAGCCTTTCAGCCGCTCGGCCTCCGCCGCCGAGAGCTTGCCATCGGCAACCAGGGTGTCCAGATCGAGCGTAATCTTCATGCCAGTCTCCCTATCCGGCCCGGACCCTAGAGCAAGCTGCCCGACCGGAACAGCACATCGGGGCAAAACTTTGCGCCATCAACATCCTGCGCAACACCGTGTTTCGTTCATCGGCACTTGCCGATGGAGCACAAAGAGATCATCTATGCGGCGCCACCCCCGGTCGAGCCAACAAAGAGCCGTTCATGTCCCAGCTGTTTTCCCCCACCACCCTGCGCGACCTTCCCCTGCGCAACCGCACGGTCGTCGCGCCGATGTGCCAGTATTCGGCGCAGGATGGTTTCGCCAATGACTGGCATTTCGTCCATCTCGGACGTTTTGCCATTGGCGGCTTCGGGCTGGTGATTCTGGAAGCCTCTGCCGTCACCCCCGAGGGCCGCATCAGCTATGGCGATCTGGGCCTGTGGAAGGACGAGCACATCGCCCCCCTCGCCCGCATCGTCGATTTCCTGCACAGCCAGGGCGCCGCCGCCGGCATCCAGCTCGCCCATGCCGGGCGCAAGGCCTCGACGCCCGTGCCGTGGCGCAAGGGCTTTAACGAGACCGAGCAGGAAAAGATCGATCTGCATTTCGAAGCCTGGACCCCAGTCGCCCCCAGCGCCGAGATCCACGCCGAAGGCAAGAATTTCACCACCCCCACGGCGCTGGACGAAGCCGGCATTCGCCACGTCATCGACTCCTTCGTCGCCGCCGCACGCCGCGCCGACCGGGCCGGCTTTGACACCATCGAAATCCACGCCGCCCACGGCTACCTGCTCAACGAGTTTCTCTCTCCCCTCGCCAACAAGCGCACCGACCGCTATGGCGGCTCCCGCGAAAACCGCATGCGCCTGCTGCTCGAAGTCACCGAAGCGGTGCGCTCCGTCTGGCCTGAAGGCAAGCCGCTACTGGTGCGCCTCTCGGTCAGCGACTGGCATCCCGATGGCTGGCAGGTCGAAGATAGCATCGCCCTGACCCGCGAACTCAAAACCCTCGGCGTCGACGCCATCCACGCCTCGAGCGGCGGCTTTGAAGGCGCACAAATTGCCGTGGCCGCCGAGTACCAGGTGCCCTTCGCCACCGCCCTGCGCAATGAAGGCGGCCTGCCCACCATCGCCGTGGGCCTGCTCGGCGACGCAGCCCGCGCCGAAGAGATCCTCGTCAGCGGCGAAGCCGATTTCATCGCTTTGGCGCGCGGCGCACTCGACGACCCCAACTGGCCGCTGCATGCGCAGCACGCATTGGGCGCCACCGACTATGCGCTGTGGCCCAAACAGACCGACCGCGTGCGCGAGCGCGACCGCGTGCTGGGCCGGGGCGGCTACACCGCCTCCTGATCCAACAGCTATTGATCGCGGCAACGCAAAATTGCCGCGATTGGTCTTGCACTGTAGGCCACCGCCGAACCGGGAGACGTGCAATGGATACCAAAGCCGCAATCCTCGCCCTGATGAGCATGTGGGGGGTCGGCGCCTGCGCCACCCTGCCCGCCGCAGCGCAGGACATGGACGCTGCCGCCGAGGCCGAGCCGGGCGAGGATAATCCGCTGCTCAACAAGGTCTGGGTCCGCAGCGACGCCGATGCGGCGCTGCCGGGCCCGATGCAGATTTTTCTCGGCGACGGCACGCTGGTCAGCGACAGCTGCTGGGAAACCTACCGCCTGTCGAAATGGCAGCAGGTCTCCGACAGCGCCATCAGTTGGGAAGAGGACGGCATGACCATCAATGCCGATATCGCCAGCCTCACGGCCGACGAATTGGTGCTCAGTCTCAAGCTGGGTAGCGACGTGCAGGAACAGCGCTTCGTCCTGGCCACCGTCCCCTATGTATGCCCGGATATGGTGAAGTAGGGCCCCGCCCTACAACACCACCTGCGTCCCGATCTCCACCACGCGCCCGGTGGGAATATGGAAATATTCCGTCGCGTCGCTGGCATTGCGCGCCAGCCGCACGAACAGCCGATCCTGCCAGAAGCGCAGCAGATTGCCGCGATTTTCGCCCAGCTTCAGCGACCGCCGCGACAGGAAGAACGAGGTCGACATGATGTCGAACTTCCACCCCAGCTTGCGGCCCAGCGCCAGCGCCTTTGGAATATTGGGGCTTTCCATATAGCCGAAGGTGACGATCACCCGGCTGAACAGCTCGTTATAAGCGTCGATGGTCACCTTCTCGTCGTCCGGCACGCGCGGCGACACCGAGGTGCGCACGGTCAGGATCACATTCTGCTCATGCAGCACCTTGTAGTGCTTGAGACTATGCAGCAATGCGGTCGGCGCGCCTTCGATATCGCTGGTCAGGAACACTGCCGTGCCCGGCACCAGCGTCGGCTTCTTCTTGGCCAGATTGTCGACCAGAAACTGCAGCGGCACCTCATCGCGGCGCGTCTTCTCCGACAGCCGCCGGCGACCCGCCATCCAGCTCCACATCACCACGCCCACTAGCATCGCCACCACCGCCGGCACCCAGCCGCCCTGGAACAGCTTGGTGGCATTGGCGACGAAAAACCCGCCATCGATCAGCGCGAAGACAATACCGAAACTGATCACCGCCAGCGGGTGCCATTTCCAGTTGCGCCACATCACCACCACCAGCAGCGTCAGCGTCATCACCATGACGCCCGACACCGCAATGCCATAGGCATGCGACAGCGCGCTGGAGCTGCCAAAGGCCAGCACTAGCAGCAACACCCCGAACATCAGCAGCGTGTTGATCTGCGGCATGTAGATCTGCCCGCTCTGCGTCGCCGACGTGTGCTGCACCAGCATGCGCGGCATCATGTTCAGCGCAATCGCCTGCTGCGCCAGGCTGAACGTGCCCGAAATCACTGCCTGGCTGGCAATGATCGTCGCCGCCGTTGCCAGAATAACGAAGGGACCAATGGCCCATTCGGGCTGCATTTCAAAAATCGGACTGCCGACATGATCGGCCCCGACCTGCAGCACAAACGCCCCCTGCCCGAAATAATTCAGCAGCAGGCAGGGAAACACCAGCGCGAACCAGACAATGACAATCGGCTTGCGGCCGAAATGGCCCAGATCGACATAAAGCGCTTCCGCACCGGTCACCGCCAGAAAGGTCGCGCCCAGCACCACAAAGGCCAATTCAGGATGCATGGCGACGAACTGCGCGCCAAGCAGCGGATTGAGCGCCCACAGCACTTCGGGATTCTGCACGATATGGCTCAGCCCCGACACGCCCAGCACCAGGAACCACAGCCCGGTCACCGGCCCGAACACCACCGACACCTTCGCCGTGCCAAACCGTTGCACCGCAAACAGCCCGACAATGATCACCAGCGTCATCGGCACGATGAAGCGTTCCAGATGCGGCGCCACCAGCTTGACGCCTTCCACGGCCGACAGCACCGACATCGCCGGCGTAATGATGGCATCGCCGAAGAACATCGCCGCACCCATCACCCCGAGCACGGTGATCCACACCGGCGGCTTGGTAAACGTCTTGCGCGCCAGCGCCATCAGCGACAGCGTGCCGCCTTCGCCATTATTGTCGGCGCGGGTGACGAAGAACACATATTTGAGCGTCACCGTCAGGGTCAGCCCCCAGACGATCAGCGACAGCAGCCCCAGCACTTCGGCGGCCGTGGAGGTCTGCCCCGCGCGGATATTGATGGCCTCGCGAAAGGCATAGATCGGGCTGGTGCCAATATCGCCGAACACGACGCCCAAAGCGCCCATCAGCAAAAGTGGCAGGTCTTTTCGGGCGGGAGTTTCGCTCGTGAGCGGCTTGGCCTCGACACCGGCGCCGGTGGCGCCAGTCGAATTCGTCTGCGTCATGAACCTTGTGCTCTCCGCTCATAGGCGGGCGCCGCTATACACCCCGCCATCGTCACACACAACACTCGGCTATCACAATGGTTCAAACCAACAAGGGCCGCCCTTGCGGACGACCCTTGTGGTGAATGACGATTTTGGAGATCTTGCCGAAGTGCCGGGGAGCCTCGATGCCATCCCCTCCCCCTTGAGGGGAGGGTTAGGGTGGGGGTGTCGTGACCTCCACACACATCAAGCCTGGGGGCACCACGACACCCCCACCCACGCCCTCTCCTCAAAGGGGAGGGAGCCCTTCGGGGCTAGTCAGACTTACTCAGCAGCCTGGGCGATGTCGGCGTCGTCGGCACGCGCAGCCTTGGTGGCGTTGCCCCACCAGGTCAACTGGTCCAGCATGTCCTTGGTCGAATTGCCGATCGAGGCTTCCAGCTCGTTCAGCGTCTTGGTGCCGCCGAAGCCGGGATGGACCGCCGCGAAGTCAGCACCGCCGATATGCACGGCCGAACGGGTCGAAACCATCTGCAGCTCGATGCCGATGGTGCGCAGGTGTTCAGCAGCACGCGTGCCGCCAACACTGCCATAGGCAACCATGCCAAATGGCTTCTTGGTCCACTCGGTATAAGCCTGATCAAGGGCATTCTTCAGGGCGCCGGTGATCGAGCGATTGTACTCGGCAACGACGAAGACATAGCCGTCGAATTCGCCGATCTTGTTCTGCCACTTGACGGCGTTCTGGTTGGCCGACGGCATCCAGGCATTGGAGGCCATTTCGTCGAAGAACGGCAGGTCGAAGTCGCGCAGGTCAACGATCTCTGCGCTCAGCTCGGCGCGCTCGTTGATCTTTTCGGCGATCCACTTGGCCGGAACGTCGCCAAAGCGGGTCGGGCGGGTGGACGAGATAATGACGGCAATCTTGAGTTTGGACATTTGAGCCCTCCTTGGTAACAAATCGTAACTGAGGCGATATATGTGCCTGCACCGAAAACCCGCAAGGAGGCACCAAATTGTGGTGCGGCGACAGATCCATGCCTAGGGCACATTTCTGTAAGTATAGGGAAAGTCTGGGTTTTATGGTCATTCTCGACCAAATGAGTAGGGTGTCAGCACGAATGGGCACGAGCCGCTGACGCACTGTTCACTGGAGCCATTGCAATCGCCACGCGCCGTCTGCGCCCGCATAAGAATCCATCTTGCGGGCTGCCTCTACTAGGGATTTACTCTGGCACGAGGCCGTTTCAAATAACGAGGGACATGATGAGGACTCTTTCGACCGCCCTGGCGCTGTCGATACTTGCGGTCGGCACCATAGAGGCGCTGGCGCTGGACCGCAGGGTACAGATCAACAACAAATCATCCTATGATATCGTCGAGTTCTACGCCTCGAACACCGACAGCAAGTCATGGGAAGAAGATATCCTCGGCCGCAACATCCTGCCGGCCGGCAATAGCGTCGTGATCAATATCGACGATGGCACCGGCTACTGCAAATACGACTTCCTCGCCGTCTTCGCCGATGGTGACGAGGTGACCTCGTCCGACAACAATGTCTGCGAACTCAGCCAGTTCAATTTTACCAATTGAGCTGTGCCGGCAGGCGCGGGGTGAGGCCAGGCATCGCCCCCTCACCCTAGCCCTCTCCCCGAAGGGGTGAGGGGTAACAGGTCAGAGCAAACACCCAGTTTTCAATCTGCCGGCTTGGCTAAATCCAACCCACCCACGGTGTCACCCCGGCCTTGAGCCGGGGCCCATCCTGAGATCGCGTATCGACAGCCATGTCAGGATGGATCCCGGCTCAGGGCCGGGATGACACCGAGTTTATAGGTTGGCTCTGCTCAATTGCGCCCGGCTCAAGCACCGCCCGATACTGCTGCACCGCCTCGGCAAAGCCCAGCAGCAGCGCATCCGCCGTCAGCCCATGGCCGATCGACACTTCCGCCACGCCCGGCACTGCCGATTGGAATGCCGGCAGATTGGCCAGCGTCAGATCATGCCCGGCATTGACGCCCAGCCCGGCCCGCGCCGCCGCCTGCGCGGTATGCGCCAGCGCCGCCAGCTCACGCACCGCCCGGTCGGGATCGTCATAGCAGCCGCCATAGGGCCCGGTATAAAGCTCGATCCGGTCGGCGCCGGTCGCCTTGGCCGCCGCCACGCCTTCAACGCCGGCATCGGGGTCGCAAAACAGCGAAATCCGCCGGTTGGGCGCCTTGAGCCGCTGCACCACCGAGGTCAGGAAATTGCCCTTGCCGCGAAAGTCCCAGCCATGGTCCGAAGTGGCCTGCGCCGGATCATCCGGCACCAGCGTTACCTGCTGCGGCTTGACCGCATCAACCAGCGCAAAGAAATCCTCGCTCGGATAGCCCTCGATATTGAACTCGGCCGCCGGATACTCTTCCGCCAGCAACTCAGCCAGATCGAACACGTCGGTCTTGCGAATATGCCGCTCATCGGGGCGCGGATGCACAGTCACCCCGCTGGCCCCGGCATCGAGCACCACCCGCGCCAGCCCGACCACGCTCGGCCATGGCAGATTGCGACGATTGCGCAACTGCGCCACGGCATTGAGATTGACGGAAAGCAAAGTCATGGTCGCGCCTTCAAACGATAATGGGCCAGCCATACACCACGCCAGCCGACCCGCCCACAGCAACCTTGGGCGGAGATCGGCCGGTTTTGGTTACATGCTCTGCGGACCGCGCGAGATGGCAGCAAGCCCCGTGCGCACCACTTCGACCAGCCCGAGCGGCTGCATCAGCGCGATGAAGCTGTCGATCTTGGCCGGCTTGCCGGTGACTTCAAAGACAAAGCTTTCGACACTGGCATCGACGATCTGCGCGCGGAAGGCATCAGCCAGCCGCAGCGTTTCCGCCCGATGCTCGCCCGAACCGGCCACCTTGATCAGCGCCAGCTCCCGCTCGAGCGACGCGCCCTCGGCGGTCAGATCATGCACCTTGTGCACCGGCACCAGCCGCTCCAGCTGCAGCTTGATCTGAATCAGCGTGCGCGGCGTGGCAATGACGACAACGGTGATGCGACTAAGTCGACGGCCGTGTTCGGTCTCACTGACGGTCAGGCTTTCAATATTGTAGCCGCGCGCCGAAAACAGCCCGACCACCCGCGCCAGAATCCCCGGCTCGTTATCGACCAGCACCGACAGCGTGTGGCGCTCGATCTCCTGGGTTTCCTTGGTCAGGAAATACGCCGACCCCGTCGGCTGCAAATGTGCGTTCATGGTTTTGTTCCTCAAAGCTTGGTTGACCCCAGACATCCCCCACACTCGGTGTCATCCCGGCCTTGAGCCGGGACCCATCTTGAGATCTCAGGATGGGCCCCGGGTCGAGCCCGGGGTGACACGGTGGGTGTGGCTGCAATCAGACCAAAGCCCGTCCCTTCTCGTCGATGATGTCCCCGATATTGGCCGTATCGGGCAAAATGATCTCGTTATGCGGCTTGCCGGATGGGATCATCGGCAGGCAGTTCTCGTCCTTCTCGACCAGCACGTCGAACAGCACCGGACCGTCATAATCCAGCATCTCGGCAATCGCCGCATCCAGCTCGGCCGGATTGCTGCAACGAATGCCCTTGCCGCCATAGGCTTCCGCCAGCTTGACGAAGTCGGGCAGCGATTCCGAATAGGAATGCGCATAACGCGAACCATGCAGCAGGTCCTGCCACTGCCGGACCATGCCCATGCGCTCGTTGTTGAGAATGAAGATCTTGATCGGCAGGCGATATTGCACCGCCGTCGACATTTCCTGCATCGTCATCTGCACCGAGGCTTCGCCGGCAATGTCGATCACCAGCGCGTCGGGATGCGCCACCTGCACGCCCACAGCGGCCGGCAGGCCATAGCCCATGGTGCCGAGCCCGCCCGAGGTCATCCAGCGGTTCGGCTGATCAAAATGGAAATGCTGCGCCGCCCACATCTGATGCTGGCCAACTTCGGTGGTGATATACACCTCCTTGGCCTGCTTCTTGGTCGCTGCATACAGCCGCTCGATGGCGTATTGCGGCTTGATCACCGTGTCGGAATTCTTGTAGCCGAGCGAATCCACCGCGCGCCAGGTCTCGATCTGCTTCCACCACGGCGCCAGCGCCTCGCTGCGCGGCTGGTTGGTCTTGCTGCGCCAGACGCGCACCATTTCGCTGAGCACCCGCGCACAGTCGCCGATGATCGGCACGTCGACATTGACTACCTTGTTGATCGAGCTGGGATCGATATCGACATGGATCTTGCGGCTATTGGGCGAGAACGCGTCGATGCGGCCGGTGATGCGGTCGTCGAACCGCGCCCCGATATTGATCATAACGTCGCAATCATGCATCGCCAGATTGGCTTCATAAGTGCCGTGCATCCCCAGCATGCCCATCCACTGCTTGTTGGAGGCCGGAAACGCGCCCAGCCCCATCAGCGTGGAGGTCACCGGAAAGCCGGTGAGTTCAGCAAGCTCGCGCAACTGCTCGGACGCTTCCGGCCCGGCATTGATCACGCCGCCGCCGGTGTAGAAAATCGGCCGCTCGGCCTTGAGCATCAGCTCCACCGCCGCCTCGATGGCCGCCGCATCGCCATCCATCTGCGGACGATAGCTCTGGTGGCGCAGCGTATCGTGGTCGGGCTGGTAATAATCGCCAACCGCGAACTGCACGTCCTTGGGAATATCGATCACCACCGGGCCGGGGCGACCGGTCGTGGCGATGCGGAAGGCTTCATGCATGATGCGCGGCAGGTCTTCGACGCGCTTCACCAGGTAATTATACTTGGTGCAGCTGCGGGTGATACCGACCGTATCGCATTCCTGGAACGCGTCGGTGCCGATCAGCGTCGTCGGCACCTGGGCGGTGATGCAGACCAGCGGGATCGAGTCCATCAGCGCGTCGGTGAGGCCGGTGACCGCATTGGTCGCGCCGGGGCCGGAGGTGACCAGCACCACGCCGGGCTTGCCGGTGGAGCGCGCATAGCCTTCGGCCATGTGGGTCGCGCCCTGCTCGTGCCGCACCAGAATATGCTGCAGCGCGTCCTGCTGGAACATCGCGTCATAGATCGGCAGGGCCGCGCCGCCCGGATAGCCGAAAATATGCTCGACCCCCTGATCAATCAGCGCCTGGATCACCATTTCGGCGCCGGTCATTTTCTCGCCCATAATAAAAGTCCTTCCTCGATCCCACTTGGCCCAGTCTCACAGCGGCAAAAACCGGGCAATAAAAAAGGCCCCATTCGGGACCTGTTTTCGGCGCACCAGCTTACGCGCGGGGTTTCACCCCACGTTGCCGATGCGCCTGCCTACTACGAGAATGAGTGCCCGCACGGGACCTCTCCAAATTAAAATTCTGCGGCATTGATAGGTTCATTGCCGCGAAGCTGTCAAGGCCGGATCGCAGCCCCTGCCGCCCCACCAATGACGAAAAGCCGGGGGAGTGCGGCAATTGCGGCACGCAAAACACGTGGCCAACGGCCCAGACAATGCTATGGCCCCGGAGACAGTTTTATGACGGTTTGAATAGACATGGCCAAAAGCGCCCTCGATCAGGACTTGCAGCGGGTTTCCGGGCTGGAAGACGCCACCCACGATCTGGCCCGCTCCATCGCGGCGCCGGGCCTTGCCCTGGTCTTCCTGCTGCTGGCAGCAGTCTGGGCCAGCTTCGTCGTCACCGATGGCCCGATGAGCTATCTGGTGGTCATCGCCGCCGCCATCGCCGGCTATATGGCGCTCAATGTCGGCGCCAATGACGTCGCCAACAATATGGGACCGGCCGTCGGCTCCAAGGCCCTCACCATGGGCGGCGCACTGGCCATCGCCGTGATCTTCGAGGCCTCGGGCGCCCTGCTCGCCGGCGGCGACGTGGTCAATACCGTGGCCCGCGACCTGCTGACCAGCGACTCCATTCCCGCCGAACAATTCGTGCTGCTGATGATGGCGGCGCTGCTCGCCTCGGCCCTCTGGGTCAATCTGGCCACCTATATCGGCGCCCCGGTCTCCACCACCCATGCCGTGGTTGGCGGCGTGGTCGGCGCCGGCGTTGCGGCGGCCGGCTTTAGCGCCGTCGCCTGGCCCACCATCGGCACCATCGCCGCCAGCTGGGTGATTTCGCCCGTGCTCGGCGGCATCGCTGCGGCAATGCTGCTGTCGCTGATCAACTACACCATCACCGACCGCATCGACAAAGTGTCCGCCGCCCGCGTCTGGGTGCCGATCCTGGTCGCCGGCATGACCGGCATTTTCGCCATGTATATCGCCACCAAGGGCCTGAGCCGGGTGTGGACGCCGAGCATGCCCGCCGTGATCGCGCTGGGCATCGCCTTCGCCGCGCTCGGCTGGATCGGCGCCATGCCGCTGGTGCGTTACCAGTCCATGGGCCTGGAAAACCGCAAGAAGCATGTCGCGACCCTGTTCCGCCTGCCGCTGGTCGCTGCCGCCGCCGTGCTGTCCTTTGCCCATGGCGCCAATGACGTAGCCAATGCGGTCGGCCCGTTCGCGGCCATCGTCACGACGCTACAGTCGGGTCATATGGAATCCGCCGGCGTCGCCCTGCCGCTCTGGGTGCTGGCCATCGGCGCCATCGGCATCTCGCTGGGGCTGGCTTTGTTCGGCCCCCGCCTGATCCGCACCGTCGGCGAGCAGATCACCAAGCTCAATGAAATCCGCGCCTTCTGCGTGGCGCTCTCGGCGGCGGTGACGGTGCTGGTCGCCTCGGCACTGGGCCTGCCGGTCTCGTCCACCCACATCGCCGTGGGCGGCATTTTCGGTGTCGGGTTCCTGCGCGAATATTATTCCCGCCGCGACCTCGACTACGCCGCCGTGCCGATCCACGCCAAGCATATCGACCCGGCCGCCCTCAACGCCACGCCCGAAGCCGCCCTCTCCAAGGAACGCAAGAGCGAGCGCCGCAAGCTGGTCCGCCGCCAGCACGTCACCGGCATCGCCGCCGCCTGGATCGTCACCGTCCCCGCCTCGGCGGTGCTGGCTGCACTGTTGTTCTGGGGCCTCGACATGCTCATCGGCGCCTGAGGCAGCGCGCTGCCAACAACCCTCACCCCCCCCCGATGTCACCCCGGCCTTGAGCCGGGGCCCATCCCGAGATTGAGCCGCTACCGCTCGGGCCCGGTCGCCACATCAGGCAAACCCCAGCATCGCACCCCTCACCCTAACCCTCTCCCCTGAGGGGCGAGGGGACTGATCGAGTGTGGTGCCAGATTTGTGCCTAACCACCAGGCAAAATCCCCTCGCCCCTCAGGGGAGAGGGTTAGGGTGAGGGGTGAACAAGCCTCCGCGCACGCTCACTTCCAGCATGCGCAAAAGCCAAAACCACTGCCCTGTGCCAACAAATTACAGACGCCCCGCCCGCAACCGCGCCTTCAGCGCCGCCGCCAGTCGCGACAGGGCCGGATCATTCAGCAGCCGCCGCGCTTCGGGCAGCACGGCCCAATGGCGCAGGCGCTGGTCCATTTCCTTCCACACATCGAGCTGGGTCTCCACATGCAGCGGATAGAGATCGACATCCACCAGGCTCGAGCCATCGGTGTTGGCGCTGGTGCGGTAGCTGCCGATCGGCGTGGTGTCGATCTGACCGGTCACGCCCGCCTCTTCCAGCGCTTCCGCCGCGGCGCTTTCCCAGGCCGTCATGCCAAGCTCGATATCGCCCTTGGGAAAAATCCAGCGCCCGGTGCGCCGTGAGGTGATCAGCAGAAACACCGTCCGTCCCTCGACCATGGCGTAGGGCAGCGCCCCGGCCTGTCGCTGGCCCGGCGTGGTTTCGACCTTCGGACTCCAGTTGCTGAGAAATTCGCGCAGCATCGGCTGGCCTCCGTCTATGGGAGTTTTCTAATCGCACGGTCAGCGCCTGCGAGTCGATGCGGCTCCGCGCCTCTGCCCAGCAAAAAGGGCCCCGTAGGGCCCTTCGATGTCTGCTGGCGCTGCTTTAGTCGAGCAGGGTCAGGTTGACCGCCGATTCCTTGCCGTCGCGGCCGGTCTCGAGCTCATAGGTCACCTTGTCGTTCTCATAGAGCCCCTGCAGGCCCGAGCGCTGGACAGCGGAAATATGCACGAAGGCATCCTTGCCGCCACCCTCGGGCGAGATAAAGCCGAAGCCCTTGGTGGTATTGAAGAATTTAACAGTACCGGTGATGACAGCCATAGCATGTCCTCTTGCGTAGTCGCCGCCGAGACGGCTGAGGTTGAAAACGGACCGTGAAGTCCGGTCTAAACGATTCACCGATCAGACGTAGCCAAGGTTCCGACTTTATGCCGGTCGTTCAGATAGCGCGCGATAGTGACGTCGAAGTCAAAATTATGGCTGCCATCTTTGGGCAATTCAAGGCGATTTCGCTGGTCGATGACTGGTCATAGAGAAGCCCTCGATCCAGGAGGGACTCCGGATCGAGGGCCAGGGCGCCCGAAGGCGCGTGCAGCATGGGGCGATGCTGCAACGTCGTTAGCCGCGCGGGCAGGTGTCGCGGTAGGTCCTGCCATTGCGGCCCTGATAGATACACATGTTGCTCGAGTTATCGACACGGCCGATCACGTCGCCAACAGCTGCGCCGGCGACAGCGCCAACGCCCGCGCCGACCAACGTCCCTACAGCACTCCCGCCCGTCACGCCGGCACCGATAACGGCACCGCCCAGCCCGCCAACCACAGCACCTTGCTGGGTGGTGGTGCAGGCAGCCAGCGACAGGCAGGTCGCGGCGATGATCAAAATCTTATGCATGTGGTAACCTTCCAAAACTCATCGAGGGCAAGAACTCGCGGCCAGGCTTTTGGTTCCGCGATGAGTTTGACAAAATTTGAAAATAAATCAGCCGCGTCGCCAGACTAGCGCCGCTGCAGCCACCGTCAACCAGCCGGTGATCATGCCCAGCCCACCCAGCGGCGCCGCACCGGCAAACAGTCCATGCCCCTGCCATTCCCGCATCCCCAGGTCGCCGATAAACACCAGCGTGCCCAGCGCCAGCAGCGCCGCCGCCGCGCTCAGCACCCGGCCGCGCCCCGCCAGCCCCAGCGCCAGCAGCGCCGGCCCATGCGCCAGCCCGATAGCGGCAATCGCCGCCAGATTGCGCGACAGCTCGCCATGGGAAGCGCCTGCTGCCGCCACCACGCCGATGGCGCCAATGATTCCGGCCGCCGCCAGGGTCAGGCGCGGTAAAACTATATTGGGGTCAGTCATTTGTCTGGTCTCCGGCCAGCCCTCTTTCGTTGGCTTGCCGTTTCATCTACGAGGGAGAGTGAGATTTGGTGGATACCGGGACTGTAGCTGACGCAGGCTGCACCTCAACCTATTCCGGAGCAATCCCCACAAGCAGGATATTTGAGATGAACGAGCCAGCCACGGCTGCGCCCGGCGCGGTCGCCGTCAGCCATTCCCCCGCCGGCACCTGGGGCGCCGAACTGCGCGCCACCTTTGCGCTGGCCTGGCCGCTGGTCGTTGCCCAGCTGGCGCAGAACGCGCTGACCGCCACCGACGTCATCATGCTGGGCTGGCTCGGCCCGACCTATCTGGCCGGCGGCACGCTGGCCACCACCTTCATCATGCCTTTCCTGGTGTGCGGCATCGGCATTGTCGGGGCCGTCGCCCCGCTGGTGGCGCAGGCGCGCGGCGCCCGTGACATCAAGGCGGTGCGCCGTGTCGTCCGGCAGGGCCTGTGGGCGGCGATTGCGCTGGCCATCCTGTTCATCCCCATCCTCTGGCAGATCCGCCATATCTATGCCGCGCTCGGCCAGGACCCGGTCACCACGCTGATGGCCGAGCAATATATTCACGCCGGCGTCTGGATGCTGTTTCCGGCGCTCGCCATCATCGCCCTGCGCTCACTGCTCTCGGCCTTCGACGCCACCCGCATCATCCTGCTGATCACCGTCGGCGGCGTGCTGTTCAACGCCTTCGTCAATTATGCGCTGATCTTCGGCAATTTCGGCTTTCCGCGCCTCGAACTGCGCGGCGCCGCCATCGCCACCGTGCTGGCCAATATCGTCATGTTTGTCCTGATGCTGGCCTATGTGCTGCGCCAGCGCCGCTTCAAGCGCTTCTATGTGCTGATGCGCTTCTGGAAGCCCGATTGGCCGCGCTTCCGCGAAATCTTCCGCATCGGCACCCCCATCGGGCTCACCGTGCTGGCCGAAGTCGGCCTGTTCACCGCCGCGGCCCTGCTGATGGGCCTGCTCGGCACCGACGAAGTCGCCGCCCACGCCATCGCCCTGCAATGCGCCTCCATGGCCTTCATGGTGCCGCTGGGGCTCGGCATTGCCGCCACGGTGCGGGTGGGCATGGCCTATGGTCGCGGCGATCCCGAGGGCGTCCGCAAGGCCGGCTGGACCGCCTTTGCCCTGGGCACCTCCTTCATGGTGGTGTCCTGCACCCTGTTCCTGACGCTGGGCCCGTCCATCGTCTCGCTGTTCCTTGATCCGCGCGTCCCCGAAAACGCCAACGCCCTGATGCTGGCCGGCACCTTCCTCGTCGTTGCCGGCCTGTTCCAGCTCGTCGATGGCGCACAGGTCGTCGCCGCCCACGCGCTACGCGGGCTCAGCGACACCAAGATCCCGATGGTCTTCGCCATTCTGGGCTATTGGGCCGTCGGCTTCCCCCTGGCCTGGGTTCTCGGCTTTGTCGTCGGCTGGCGCGGCGTCGGCATCTGGCTCGGCCTCGCCGCCGGCCTCGCCGCTGTCGCCATCGTCCTCGTCGCCCGCTTCGCCATGCGCGAACGCCTCGGCCTCCTCCGCCCGCACTGAGAAGTCCTCGCTGCTAGCGAGCCCCAATGCCATCCCCTCCCCCTTGAGGGGAGGGTTAGGGTGGGGGTGTCGTGGGATCCACACACCCCGTGTCAGTGAAAGCGACACCCACCCACCAACGGCGAGATTAGACGAACCCGCGTTTCAGCTCCCCCGCCGCGGCCAATCCGCAAACCGATTGCGAAACCACGTCCGCTGCCTTTTCGCATATTGCTGGGTGGCAATCGTCGCCAACCCAATCGCCTCGTCCCGGCGCAAAACCCCATCGAGCCAGTCGCCGATTTCGCGCACCCCAATCGCTTTCATCACCGGTAATGCCGGGTCGAGATCGAGCGCGCGAAGCGCTTCCACCTCCGCCACCGCCCCACCGTCAAACATCTGCTCAAACCGCATCGCGATGCGCTGCCGCAGTACATCCCGCTCCGGGTCCAAAATCAGCTTTTCCAGCAAGAAATATGCCAGCATGCTGGCAGCGCTTGCTTGCTGGAAATCCGACAGTTTTCGACCCGTATGGCGCTTGACCGCCAGCGCCCGGATCAGCCGCTGCGGGTCCACCACCTTGAGCCGCGCCGCCGCCGCCGGGTCCTCCCGCTCCAGCAGCGCCAGCCGTTGCTCGGCATCAAGCGCTTGAATCTCTTGTTGAACTTGCAGCGTCACCGCTGCCGGAACCGCCGGCACATCGGCAAAGCCATTGAGCAACGCATCGAAATACAGCCCGGTCCCACCCACGAAAATCAAGGGCCGCGCCGGATCAACCTGCTCGATAACGGCCCCAACCGCCTGCAGCCATTGTCCAGTCGAAAACCGCTGTGCTGCTGGTACGCTGCCATAGAGGCGATGCTCCGCCTGCGCCGTCTCCGCATCACTCGGCCGCGCCGTAACCACTTGCAACGTATCGTAAATCTGCATCGAGTCGGCATTGACGATCACGCCATCCCGCTCCCGCGCCATGGCCAACGCCAGCGCCGACTTGCCGCTGGCAGTCGGACCCGCTATCAAAACGGCGCGCCTGCGGGCTGTCAATTTTTCCTCCTATGAAAAGACCCCATGCCCGTCCTTTGCCTCATCGCCAACCCCACCGATTCCGAACTTGATCCGGCTCTGGCCGCCGCCGTCATACAGCAGACGGGCGGTGAGCTGAACTGGCTAAACCACTCTATTGCCTGCGAGATCATCGACCCGAAGTCAACCGACGCCCTCGCCATCGCGCGCGAAGTCATCGGCACGCAGCGGGTCGACGCCGCCCTGGTGCCGAGCGAAAACCGCCGCAAGCAGATCCTCGTCGCCGACATGGATTCCACCATGATCAACGAGGAATGCATCGACGAACTCGCCGCCGCCCTCGGCATCAAGGACCAGGTCGCCGAAATCACCGACCGCGCCATGCGCGGCGAGCTCGATTTCGGCCAGGCCCTCGACACCCGCGTCGCCCTGCTTAAAGGCTTGGAAAGACACGTCATTGAGGAAGTCCGCCGGGAGCATATCACGCTGGCGCCGGGTGGCCGCGCTTTGATCCAGACCATGAAGGAATATGGCGCCTATACCTCGCTGGTTTCGGGCGGCTTCACCTTCTTTGCCGACTATTTCGCCAAGCGTATCGGCTTCCACGAAGCCATTGCCAACACTCTCGAATTTGACGGCGACCGCCTCACTGGCACGGTCAGCAAGCCCATCGTCGACAAGGCCACCAAGCGCGACCGCCTGACCGCCCTGGCAGCCGAGCGCAACCTGCCGCTGAGCCAGACCATCGCCGTTGGCGACGGCGCCAACGACCTCGACATGATCGCCATCGCTGGCTTCGGCGTCGCCCTGCATGCCAAGCCCGCCGTTGCCGCCCAGGCCGGCATCCGCATCGACCACGGCGATTTGACCGCCCTGCTCTATCTGCAGGGTTTCAACGAGGACGATATCGTCCGCTAAAGCTCGACAGCGACAACAAAAAAGGCCGGCGCTCAGCGCCGGCCTTTTCATTTGCGAGCCTAAAACCTACTGCGCTACGGCAGCGGGTGCCTCGGCAGGCGCCGGAACTTCGGTGCCAATCGTCGGGGTCAGCTCCGAGCCATCTTCCAGCGTGATGCTAGGGATGGTGCTCTCCTCGATGCCCAAGCCATCCAGTGCCGGCCCGCTGCTGGCTGGTGCCGTGATCGGCGCGGCCGTGGGCTGGATCGGCGTCGCCAGATTAGTGTTGGCGGCCGGCATTTCGCCATTAGAACCGAAATAGCGGAAGAACTCGCTTTCGGGCGATAGCAGCATGGTCGTGCCGGTATTCACCAGCGCGGTACGATAGGCTTCCATCGAGCGATAGAACTCGAAGAATTCCTGATCCTGACCATAGGCGGCAGCAAACAGCCGGTTGCGTTCCGCATCGCCCGTACCACGGATAATTTCCGCGTCACGGGTGGCAGCGGCGACGATTTCGACGGCCTGACGGTCGGCGATGGCGCGCAGGCTCTGGGCCTGTTCCTGGCCACGAGCACGCAGCAGCGCGGCTTCGGCAAGGCGTTCGGCCCTCATCCGCTCAAAGGTGGTCGCCGACACGTCGGCTTCCAGATCGGTGCGCAGGATACGCACGTCAACGACAGTGATGCCAAGCTCTTCCAGATCCGGGCGGATCAGGTCGCGGGCTTCAGCCATCATCTGCGGGCGCTGTTCGGACAAAGCGGCATTGAACTCGCGCAGACCATAGACCTGACGCAGGGCCGAATCGAAACGAGTGCCGATACGATCCTCGGCCACCGACAGCTGACCCAGAGCGCGTTCACGGAACAGGCGCGGGTTGGAGATGCGGTAGGTGAGGAAAGCGTCCACCTGATAGAAGGCGTTGCCGGAGACCTGCACGCGCATATTGGCGATGTCGTAGCGCAGCAGGCGATCTTCGACGATCTGCACGCTGTCGACGATATCGGTCGGGATCTTGAAGTAGATCCCCGGCTCGGTGCGCACATCGGTAATCTGGCCGAAGCGCATGACGATAGCCTGCTCGCGCTCGTTGACCACGTAGATGGTGGAGAAGAAGACGTAGAGGGCGCCCAGAATGACAACGCCAAGAATGATCAGACGATTGTTCATGACTTAGTTCCCCGTCGTGCTGGTATTGGCGCCGGGGCGCAGTTCAGGCAGTGGCAGATAGGGGATCACCCCCTGCCCGCCGGCTCCGGTCTCGACCAGCACTTTTTCCGAGTTGCCGATAACCTGTTCCATGGTTTCAAGGAACAGGCGCTTGCGGGTCACTTCGGGGGCGTTGACATATTCGGCATAGATGGCGTTGAAGCGCTCGGATTCACCGGTTGCTTCCTGCACCACGCGGTTGGTGTAGGCGGCCCCTTCTTCGCGCAGTGCCGCTGCCCGGCCACGGGCATCGCCGAGCAGGGTGTTGGCATAGGAACGCGCTTCTTCCTGCAGGCGGGTCTCGTCCTGACGGGCACGCTGCACTTCGTTAAAGGCGTCGATAACTTCGGCCGGCGGGCCGGCATTTTCGATCAGCAACTGGCTGACCTGCACGCCCATGCCGTAGCTTTCCAAAATCCCCTGCGTGATGGTGAACACCTCGCCGGCAATGCCCTGGCGGTCATCGCTATAGATGTCCTGTGCCGGGCGGCGGCCAACCACTTCGCGCATCGCGCTTTCGGCGGCATAACGCACCATGGATTCGGGATCGCGCACGTTGAACAGATAGGCCACGGCGTCATTGACCGACCACAGCACCGAGAACTGCACGTTGACGATGTTCTGGTCGCCCGACAGCATCAGGCCTTCAGCGCGTGAATTCGACGACGCGCTGGTATTGGCAACACCGATCTGGGTCTGGTTTTCGGTAACGGCAACCTTTTCCACAGTCTCGATGGGCCAGAGATGGAAATGCAGGCCCGGCATGGACAGGTCTGGCTTGGGCGCGCCGAAGCGCAACTCGACGCCGACTTCCTGCGGATCGACGGTGTAGATCGCGTTGAGGCCCCAAAAGGCGACCAGCGCGAGGAGCCCACCGACCAAAGCCCACCGGCCACCCGGAATGCCGCCGCTGAACTGATCGCGACCGCGATTGAGAATATCCTCGAGGTTGGGCGTATTGCCGCCACCTGGGCGGCGCGGACCACCGCTACCACCGCCACCGGGCGCTTGCCCCCAGGGGCCGCCATTATTATTGCGGCCACCTCCGCCTCCGTTATTCTCCCACGGCATCATGTCTCTTTCAGTTATACGCTGCGTTGAGGACTTATATAGGCAAGGGGCTCACGCGATCAATGCGCAGTGGCCGTCCGGCGATCATACACTTTGACGCGGTAGGTGGCTTCATCCTTGGGGGACGGCGTCACCTCGGGCAGATCCACTACCACCCATTGCTCGGGCGCAATGGTCGGGAACACCACATCGCCGGCCGGAGCCAGGTCGATATGGCTGATATAGAGCCGGTCGGCCCGGTCCATCAGCTGGGCATATAGCTCGCCACCACCGATAACCATGATCTCATCAACACCATCGACCTCGGCGATCTGGCGCGCCTGCTCGATGGCTGCATCGATGCTGTGCACCACCAGAACGCCTTCGGGCTGATAGTCCTGCTGGCGGGTGATGACGATATTGGCCCGGCCCGGCAGCGGGCGGCCCACCGTCTCAAATTGCTTGCGCCCCATGACGATCGGCTTGCCCATCGTCGCCCTCTTGAAGAAGGCCATGTCGGACGGCACGCGCCAGGGAATGGTCTGGTCACTGCCGATGACCCCGTTTTCCGCCACGCCGGCGATCATGGCGATGCGGATCATCACGCGGCTCCCAGCTGCAGCAACTCAGCGCCTTCGACGCGCACCTTGGTCCATTCGTCCTGCATGATTCCGCCCTGTGATTTGTAGAACTCGATGGAGGGCTCGTTCCAGTCGAGCACCCACCATTCAAAGCGCCCCAGCCCTTCGGCCACGCAGCGTTGGGCCAGATTGACCAGCAGCGCCTTGCCGATACCCTTGCCGCGCAACTCCGGACTGACGAACAGATCTTCCAGCCAGATGCCATGCCGCCCCTGAAAGGTGGAATAGGTATAGAACCAGAGCGTGAAGCCGACCGGCTCACCCTCCCATTCGGCGATCTCACAAAACACCTCAGGCGCGGCGCCGAACAGGTCGCGGACGATATCGGCCTCGCTCGCCTTGGCCTCGTGGCTGAGTTTTTCATATTCAGCCAGCGCGGCTATGAAGCGGATAATCAGCCCGGCATCGGCTTCGGTGGCGGGGCGAATAGAAAGTTGGTCGGTCAAATCGCGCCCTTTCACGGCGTCTCAGTTCGGCGGCTGCCGTTCGAGGATCAGAATATCCAGCTCCTTGTCGGGCCAGAAATCGGTCTTGACCATTTCGAAGCTGGTCGGGCCGATCTTCTTGATGCCATCGCCGCAGAACGACACCAGATTGTCGGTGCTGCCCTTGTCGATGACCAGGCGGAAGGTGCCGATGCTGCCACCGCTCCAATTGCCGCCGGTGGTCAGGATGTAGGAAATCCAGTGTTCGTAAAACGGCGCACCCCAGGGTTCATCTGGATTGGGCAGCGTCTTGCGCACCGCTGCGACAAAGGCATCATCGGTACAGTATTTGGTCCGGTATTCCGACGCCGGGTCGTATCCCTCAAATGGCTCGCTGAGGAAGGTGACGCCCACCGTGCCGCCGACGCTGGGCTTGTAGCGGTGTTCCACCGTGACCGTTTTACCGGCCGGAAAGTGGCCTTCCCAAGTGTAGGTCGCCTTATAGGTCCAGGCCGGATAATAGTGCTTTTCCCAGCCCTGCCCGGCATCATATGCATCCGGCACCAGCAGTCCCAGATGCAGCAGGCGGTCGCGGGTTTCGGCGTCGAGCGCATCGGTCGCGTCGCTCGCCCGTTCGGAGATCGGCACCAGCGGCAGGCCGAGTTGCTTGATGGTCTTGGTCCGGTCGACGCCATGCGCATAGGCATATTCATGCAGCGTCGCCTCGACCGGCGTGCCGTTGAAGGTGGTTTTGAACTCGAACAGATTGTCGTCGGGCCCGCTGGGAAAGGCCACCGGCGAAAAGAAATTCGGCACGATATCGGGCATCGGGAAGGCGACCAGGATGTCCTGGTCGGTCTCGCCGCTATTGCGGAACTGATAGACCACGCGGATTTCGTCCTGCGAGATGAAAAGGTCTTCCCGCTCCATCACGATGTCCTGGCTGCTGATAAACTCCAGCCCGCCGGTGGTCAAAACGGCCGAGGTATCGTTGGCAAGCGCCGGCGCGCTGACCAGCAGCGACAGCCCCAAAACTGCTATGGACTTCATCGCCCGCCTCCAGATCATCAAGTCGTTTCAATAACTTGCTAGGTGCCGCAGACTCTCCTCCGATACCTGAGCTTACACCGCCACCGCTGCCTTGATATGGGGATGCGGATCGTAGCCCTCGAAGGTGAAATCCTCGAACACGAAATCCTCCAGCCGCATCACCGCCGGATTGATCTTGAGGGTCGGCAGCGGCCGAGGCTCGCGCGATAGTTGCAGCTGGGCCTGCTCGAAATGGTTCGAGTAGAGATGCACGTCGCCGAAGGTATGGACGAAATCGCCGACCTCTAGCCCGGTCACCTGCGCCACCATATGGGTCAGCAGCGCATAGGAGGCGATGTTGAACGGCACGCCGAGAAACGTATCGGCCGAGCGCTGGTAAAGCTGGCAGCTCAATTTGCCATTGGCCACATAGAACTGGAACAGGCAGTGGCAGGGCGGCAGCGCCATCTCGTCGACTTCGGCGGGATTCCACGCCGACACGATATGACGCCGAGAATCCGGCTTGGTTTTGATGGATTCAATGACATTGGCGATCTGGTCGATCTTGCGGCCATTCGGCGCCGGCCAGCTGCGCCACTGGCTGCCATAGACCGGCCCAAGATCGCCGTTTTCGTCGGCCCACTCGTCCCAGATCTTGACGCCATGCTCCTGCAGCCAGCGCACATTGGTCTCGCCGCGGATGAACCACAGCAATTCATAGACGATGGATTTGAGGTGCAGTTTCTTGGTCGTCAGCAGGGGAAAACCCTGGCTGAGATCAAAGCGCATCTGGTAGCCGAATAGCGAGCGCGTGCCGGTGCCGGTACGGTCGGACTTGTCGGTCCCGGTTTCGAGAATGTCGGCGAGAAGTTTCAGATAGGGCTGCATGGCCTCACCCTAGTGCGATTCGCCCGGCGCTGCCCCCGTGCCGAGCCGAGTTTCCACGATCCGCAATAGCAGGTCGATCTGCTCCTGCTGTTTGGCGATCAGCTGCTTGAGATCGTCATTGCGCATCTGGTCGACCTTGTCATGCAGCGCCATGATCTCGATTTCGGCCTTCAGATTGCACTCATAATCATGGCCGGTCACCAGCCGGTCCTTCGCCGCCTGCCGGTTCTGGCTCATCATGATCACCGGGGCCTGCACCGCCGCCAGCATCGACAGCAGCAGATTGAGAAAGATAAACGGATAGGGGTCAGGCGCCGTCTGGGTCAGCAGCAGGTTGAACCCCACCCAGGCCAGCAGCACCACGCCAAAGCTGATGAGAAAGGTCCACGACCCGCCAAAGGCGGCGACCCCATCGGCCAGGCGCTGGCCAAAGGTCGATTTCTCATCGAATACCGCACTGGTATCGAGCGCCAGCGCCTTCTTGCTGAGCGCCTGCTGCAGCACCTGCCGCTCTGTCTTCGACAGCGCTGTCTCGCCCTTGCCCAGAAACCGCTCGGCGGCGTGGATCAATCTGTCAGTCGAATTGTCGGTCATGGTGCTTCTCTTGGCTTGTCATCGTCAGCCTACACCGATTTTCTGTTTGCAGCGGAAAACGGAAAGCGCCCCGCCGCCTCAGGTAATAGAATACCCCATCGCGTCCTGACAGGCGGTGTCAGCAGGACGGTCTAGCATCGCCCCGAAACCAAGGAGAGACGAGCATGAGCATTGAACATCTCAATCCTGCCGGAATGTACCGCAGCCCGGTGTTCTCGCAGGGCATCATCCTGCCGGCGGGTGCGCGGCTGTTGCTGATCGGCGGGCAGAACGCTGTCGACGCCAATGGGCAGATTGTCGGCAAGGGTGACGTGGCCGCGCAAGCCCAAAAGGCGCTGAGCAATATGCAGCTGGTGCTGGCCGCCGCCGGGGCGGGGCTGGAGGATCTGGTGAAGGTGACTGTCATCATCCATCAGGATGCGGATCTGCAGGCCGCGTTTCGCAGCTGGATGGCGGTGTGGGGCCAGCGCACCAACCCGCCGACCGTGACCGGCATGCGCGTCGCCGGCCTCGCCAACCCCGATTTCCTTATCGAGATCGAGGCGCAGGCCGTCTTGCCATGAGCCCGGTGCTGCGCCCGTTGCGGCCGCGCCAGGACATGCCCGATTTCGTCCGTGAGGCGCTGGAAGCGCGCGGCCTGCGCGAGCAATATGATGCGAGGCCGCCCTATCAGCGCAACGATTATCTGCTGTGGATCAACAAGGTCAGACGCGACGACACCAAGCAAAAACACCTGGCGCAGATGCTCGATGAGCTGGAGGCCGGTGGCGTCTATATGTGCATGGCCTGGAACGGCTGAGCATTCAGCACCAGTTTTGCTGGCGCCCACCCCAGCGATGCGCCAGTCCCTCGGCTACCAGGGTATCGCCCAGCGACCGCCCTTGGCGCTCGACGATCCGCAGCTTGCGGCCATAGCGGTCTTCATCGCGATCGGCCGCCTGCAAGTCGAACGGCCCGGCATTCAACAGTTCCTGCAGCCGTGTCGTAGCCCGTTGTCCGAGCGCCTTCTCGGCCGCGCAGCTCGGCTGGCCCACTTCGGGCGTATCGATATCGGCGATGCGGATCTTGGTGCCATCGAGCCAGAAGGTATCGCCGTCGACCACGCAATTGATGCGGCCGCCGCCCGAGCAAATCGGGAAGCTCCGGGACGGCACGTTCGCCACCAACGCCCTAGGTGCGGGCGCCTCGAGCAACCAATCGGACAGATTGAGGCCAGGCAGCGCCCCCAAAGCGATTCCGCCCACCCCGCCGCCGATGGCAAAGGCCAGCAGCAGCAGCGGCCAGCCGGCCGTAGCGCCACGCCGCGTGCCGTTGCGCCAACGCCTGACTGTTCTCGATATCGCCATGCCCCGGCCCTCCTGTCAGTTGGGTGACAGCATGGCGAGCAGGCGTTAAGCCCGGTTGAACACCTGTGGGAAAAGCGCCAATCGCATCAGCGCGTAGCGGCAGCCGGCACAAAAATGCCCATACCCTCTTTCAGCCCCGCCCGGTCCGGCCTATATAGGGAGTGCTCGCAAGAGCTATGGCGATAAATTGTCATCGTAATAAACCTTTCGGACCCGGGGGCAGTACCCGGCGCCTCCACCATCTTCCCCGGAAACGGGGCAGCCAATGGGGGCGAAACAGGATCGACGAGGGCGTAAAGGGTGTGCTTTTGCTCGGTGAGGTACCACCGTTATCGGTCCGAAACTTATAGTTGCAAATGACAACCATAAGGCTCCAGTCGCTCTCGCTGCGTAAGCAGTGCTAGCATTGGGAAATTAAGTCCTCCGCTCCTAGCCGGGCGACAGGCGGGGTCCGCAGGCACCTGGCAACAGAAGCCTGCACCTAACCTCCCTTTCGATGCCTTTATCCTTGAATTCTCGCGGAACGTGAGGCTGATATGGATCGTTCGGGATTCGATGCCCAAGACTAACCTACGACCTGGAAGATTGCTCATGGCCGAAGATCACATGCGATACGACATTCTCGCCCAGGAAGCCCTGCGCGGCGTCGTGCGCAAGGTGCTGGCCGAGGTTGCCAAAACCGGACTGCCCGGTGAACATCACTTCTTCATTTCCTTCGTCACTCGCGCCCCTGGCGTGCGCCTGAGCGAGAAACTGCTCGGCCAGTATGACAAGGAAATGACCATCGTCATCCAGAACCAGTATTGGGACCTGAGGGTTTCCGAAACCGGCTTTGAAGTCGGCCTGTCGTTTGACGGCATCCCCGAAACGCTGGTGATCCCCTTCTCAGCCGTCAAAGGCTTCTTCGATCCGTCCGTGCAGTTCGGCCTGCAGTTCGATCCCGCAACCGCGCCCGGCGCTGCTGCGGTTGAAGCCGGCGCCGACGCCGAGCTGGAAGCCACCGCCAGCGCGCCCAGCGGTACCGAAGAAAACGCCGGCGAAAAAGTCGTCAGCCTCGACGCTTTCCGCAAGAAGCCCTGACCTGCACCGATGGACAAGCGCTCCCTGTCCATCGCCGGCCACCGCACCTCCATCGCGCTTGAGCCTGAATTCTGGGCCGCGCTCGACGCCATGGCGGCCGAGCAGGCCCAGACCATGGCCGGCCTGATCCGCCACATCGACGAAAACCGGCAGACCAATAATCTGTCGTCGGCCGCGCGGCTGGCGGTGTTAAGTTGGTATCAGAGCAAGATTGAAGCGGGCGGGCTTTAGCCTGATCGCCGACCAACCCTCTCCCCCCTAAAACAGCGGCTGCCCCATTCCCGAGGATGGGCCCATCGGCTGGAGTCCAAGGTCCAGCGGGCGCTGGACCGACAGATTGAACGGCGTCGGAGGCGGCGGGCGCTGCAGTTGCAATTGTTCCTGCTCCAGCCGCCTTGCCTCTTCCTCGGCGGCCAATCTTGCGGCTTCCTCTGCGGCCAGTTTTGCGGCGGCCTCAGCTGCCTTGCGCCGCTGTTCCTCGATCAGCCGATTGCGCTCCTCGGCGGCGGCGCGTTGCCGCTCGGCATCCTCGGCGCGCAGGATTTCGAGGCGATCAACCTCAAGCTCGTTGGCGCGGACCAGAATAGCCCCGATCATCTCGCCCAGATCCAGCGTCACCTCCGGTGCCGGCAACGTGCCGCCCAGCCGGGTGATAATGCGCGAGGTGTCCGGCCCGACCAGGCCATTTTCGTCCTCAAAACCGCGCGGCGTCATGACGAAACTGCCATTGAGGCCGAGCGAATTCAGCGCCAGATTGACACTTCCGGCCAGCCCGGCACCATCGCCCTCGACAATGAAATTGGCCAGCCGGACCACGCCGCCGGCAATGGTGAAGGCCCCGGTGGCAGCGGGCGCATTGAACGGCCCCTGCCCCAGCGCCAGCCCCATGATTGCCGCCATGGCGTCGGCGTCCAAATTGAGCACGTCGGTCAATCGGGCGACGGTAGGGAACACATTGGGCGACAATTGCGTGGCCGAAAAATCGCTCAGGGTGAAATTGCCCTCGCCCGAGGCCACTGCCAACACCTCGCCAATGCTGGCGCCGGTGCCCTCAAAGCGCATGCCACCGGCCAGCACTCCATCGAGCATCGTGCCGACCGGTGCAGGCGCCAGCGCGTCGACGGGCATGCCTGTGATCGTCATCCGGCCGCTGACCGTCTTGTCCACCAACGGCCCAGCGCAGCACACCACCATATCGAGGCCCAACTGCCCCGCGCCGGCCACCGCCTCAAACCGCGCCAGCCGCAGCCTGGTTTCGTCCCAACTCAATTCAAAACTGGTCTTGCCCAGCCGCTCGATGCCGCCAGCCGAAACGGCCCCTGCCGTCACCGCCACGGTGCCACGCGTCTGGCGCGCCTGATCGCCCAGCGCAATCGGGCCTTCCGGCCATATCCCGCCACCGCTCACCAGCGCCGCCCGACCAAACAACGTCGCCGCCAGCCCCTCTACAGAGACGGTATCAATCGCCACATCGCCCGCCACCGCGGCTGTGGTGCCAGTGCGCGACAGTGACAATTCGCCGGCAAAGCCGGTGTCGCCCGAAGTTCCGGTGATGTCGGTCAGCCGCGCCAACCGGCTGCCTTCAAAATGCAACTGCGCCGTGCCCGTGGCCATCGGCAGGCTCAGCCCGCGCGCGCCAACAATCCGCGCCAGACCGCCGGCATCGGCCAGCGCGATATCCAGCCGACCGGTGCCCTGAATTTCGCCATTGCCGGCCGCCAGCAGCGTGCCGGCATAGCTGACGCTCTCATCGCCCAGGCTGGCGGTCAGGCTGGTTTGGAGGCTGTCGCGAGGCGTGCCCTCGAAGCCGAGACTGACCAGCATCGAGCCATCGCCGCCAAACAGCGCTGTATCGCCAAAGCCGATCTGCCGGGTCAGCCCGGCAATGTCGGTCGATTCCAGCGCCCCGATGATGCTGAGCGGCGCCGTGATCAGGCCGCCAATGCCCCCGCCGAGTTCAGCCCGCAGATTGAGATCGCTGGCGCCGAGCTTGCCGCCCAAGGTCACCGTTTGCGCGCGGTCGAATATGCCGCCGATATCGACGGTCAAATCCGCCGGCGCCGACAGCGCCAGAAAATCGCGCCAGCTTTGCGGCATGTCCAGCAGATCATACAGCCCCAGCAGCGCCGGCGCATCAGCGACGGCAATGCGCAGCGTGCCCGAACCCGAGAGGTCCGGCGCCACCGCGGTGCCACCGGCGGTCAGCTTTGCATCAAGACCGATGCCGCCCCATGCCTCGGCCGCCAGCCGCGAAAAGCTGACCATGTTGTTGCGCCACTGGCCCTCAGCCACCAATTCCCTGCCGTCGAAGCCCAGCACGCGCGCTTCCTTGCCGGTCAGCGAAAAGCTGCCAAAGGGAAAACTGATGCCAAAGGATGGCTCGGCCGCAACATTGGGCAGCAGCGCCGCCAGCATGGCGCTGCCCGGCCGGCCCAGCGCGTCGAAATGCGCCACCAGATCGAGGCGCTTTTCCTCGCCAAACCCCAGCCGGATTTCGACGCCATGGCTGCGCTCGGCCAGCGTCACCACGCCGCCGACAAGCCCCAGCGCGTCCCCGGCCAGCATCACCTTGCCATCCAGCCTGCCCGGCTGGTTGAACAGTGGATTGTCATCGGACGGCTTGCGCCACAGCGCCGCCAGCCCGTCGAGCCGGGCACTGTTCAGCGAGACCTGACCCTGGAAGGCCGGGCGCTCCTTCTCGCTGGTCAATTGGCCACTGGCGCGCAGCTCTGTATCGCCGGGCAACTGGCCGATAAACTGCTCGATCTGCCAGACCCGGCCATCGGTCCTGGCGTCCATCCGCACATTGCGCAGCGCGAAGCCGCGCAGGGTCACTTCAGCCAGATCGATACCCACCCGCCCCGCCATCGGCGGGATGATCGGCGCCGGCAGTTCCGCCAGCAGCCGCACCGCCTCATAGGGCAATGTCGATGCATCTTCCTTGGCGTCGCGCGGCGGCAGCGAGAAGACGCCGCCCGAAATCACCGCATCGAAACTATGGGCTGCACCCAGCTGAATGCTCGCCGCCCCGGTCAGCCGCGTGCCGGCGCGGTTCTCGTCGGGGCGCAGCGTATAGCCGGACAGCACGATGCGGTCGGTCGAGCCGGTGACCTTGCTTTCCAGCACCAGATCGCCGCGAATATCGGTGGCCACCGTGGTAGCCGGCGGCTTCTGGCGATAGGTGACGGCGCCGTCAAATTTGGGCGCCATGCCGGGCGCCAGCGTGCCTTCGGCAGACAGCGAAAACGCCGCCGAAACCGGCTGCACGAACATCGACACCTGCGCCTTGCCACTCGCATCTGCCGCCGCCGAGTTGAAGCGCAGGCCATAGCTTTGGCCGCGAAAGGCGCCTGTGCCCTGAAATGCGAACGGGCCGTTCAAATTGCCAAGCTTGAATTCGCCGCTGACCTTGTCGGCCACAAAAGTCTCGCCGGAGCGGCGATCCATCAGCCGAATGGTGGCCCCGACGACGCTGGCCTGCCCCAACCCGACGCTGCCATTGCCGCCAACCACCGAAACGCCGCTGCCGAAAAAGCCGCTTTCATCAATGGTGAAATCGATCACCGGCTGGCGCAGCACCAGACGGGTGACGTTGTAATTATCGCGCAGGAAATCCATCAGCGAGAATTCGGCTTCGACGCTGTCGACGGTCGCCGCCGGCTCCTCGGGCGAGCCCACCAGCACATTGGAAAACAGCAGGCGCGGCTGCGGCAGCAGGGTGAACTCAATATCGCCGCGCACCGTCACCGGCGTGCCCAGCACGCTGGTCGCCAGTTCCTCCATCCGGGTGCGATAATCGCTCCATTGGATGAAGTACGGCACGATGAAAGCCCCGGCGAGCACGATGATCGCCAGCGTTCCGACAATGATGTAGATGCGGTTCAGCACTGCACGCGGCCACCCGATTTCCCGCGGCAGAGTGTAGGCAAGCACGCGCCCCGCGCAACCCCGCCATTGCCTTGAATACACGACACGAAATGGCGGCGGCGATTAAATAGCGATGACCGGGCGTCGCCGCCCGGCCATCCATGGCAATTCGGCAGGATCAGAGCGCGCCGATCGACCAGAAGAAGGTCTCGCCCGAGGAGTCGTCCACGCCATCATTGTCGGTGATGACATAGCCATGGCCGGCGGCGTCGACAGCGAAACTCTCCACCTTGTCGACCACATAGCCATTATTGGCCTTGAGGTCGGGAACCAGGTCTCGCACCAGTTCCTTGCTGACGGTCGGCAACTCGCCGCCCAGCGGGGCCGCGACCAGTTCGCTTACCGGCACGCGGTAGATTGCCTTGAGGGCTGCATTGTCGGCGATCTGGTTGTCGCGCTCGATGATGTAGGCGTAGTCGCCCTGCACGGTGATTTCGCTGAGCCCGACCCAGGTGCCTTCGGCGGCCGCCTCGAGCGGATAATGCACCGCGCCCCATTCTTTGGCTTCGGTGTTGTAGGAAACCAGCTTCACCAGACCCTTGGGATCATCCTTCCATTCGCGCTGAATGGCGATCCACAGCGTGTCGCCAATTTTGGCAATGCCTTCCGAACCCGAACGGGTCTCGCCGGCCAGTAGCGCTGCCGGGAAAGCGACCTCATCCTCGATCTCGCCATCCGCATTGACGTGGAACAGCGCATGCGGCGTCAACTTGGCGGTGTCGCCTTCCGAAGCCAGCCAGAAACCGCCTTCGCCGTCCAGCGTGATGCCTTCCAGGTCGAGCTTCTGGGCCGGCACGCCATTGCGGGTAACCACGGTCTTCTTGACGATGCGGGCCGGCTTGGCCGTCGCGTCAATGGTGTAGACCGCCGCTTCGCTGAACGCGCTGTCGCTGACGGCATAGAGAATGCCCGGCTGTTCGGCATCACCCACGGCGCCGGACAACGCGGCCCAGCCGATCGGTTTACCGTCGGCATCGAGATCCGACATGATCTGGGGATAGGCCGGCTCGCCTTCAGCGAGTTCAAAGATCATCACATGCGAACCAGCCAGCCCGTCGGGCGACAGATCGGTCTCGTTGGCCGTGACATAGAGATTGCGCGACGGAATGGCCAAGGCGCCTTCCGGGCCAATGCCCGAGGGCACGGACTGCCAATATTCGGGCTCGCCACCGGTGTCCTTGTAGATCGCCACCAGCGAGGAACGCTCCTGGTTGACGAAGATGAAGTTGGTGTCGCCGAACTTGCCCACTTCCATGCCTTCGGGCTCGACACCTTTGGCGTCCGAGCGGCCTTCCGGATAGTGGCCGAGCTGGGCGGCGATATATTCCATCGACGACCCGCTCTCATAGAGTTCGGTGCCGTCCTTGTGGAAGATGGTGAAACCGCGCGAGCCGCCTTCGTAGTCGCCTTCATTGGCGATGACGACGCGGTCACTATCGAGCCACTGGATTGCGTCGGGCTCGCGCTTGCGGCCATGCTGGCTCTCGGTGAAGCTCAGACGACCATCTTCGGTGGCGTCGATGCCGTCCAGGTCAACACTGCCGGCGCTGAAATCGCTGATGATTTTGCCGGTTTCGCCATTGAGGATGACGATGTGGTTGTTTTCCTGCAGCGTCACCGCCAATTCGTTGAGGCTGTTGAAGTCGGTATATTCCGGTTCGGCATCATCGCCGGCGAAATCAGCAACACCGGCCAGTTCGGTGACCCGCATGGTGCCGCAATCGACGCTGCCGCCGGCCACGTCGAAGAAGGTGATATTGCCGCTGGGCAGTTGCGGGATCACGCCGTCATTGAGGTCTTCGTCGCGCTGGTTTTCCATCGAAATGGCAATCAGCGACGCGTCGAAATTCTTGGCAATGGCGTCGGGCTGGCCGCCCAGATCGCAGGTCGCCTCGATGGTCTTGGTGGCAATGTCGATGATCGCCAGATAACCCGTAGGGGCGGTGAAGTCTGTCGTGGTGTCCGAGGTCACCAGCGCCTTGCCGCCGATCACCGCCACCGAGGTAGGGCCGCCATCCAGCGCCACGAAGCCGGCCGGCTTGGGCGCGGTCGGGTCGGTGATATCGATAAAGCCAATGCCACCCAGCAGCGCATTGGAATAAACCAGCGTCATGCCGTCTTCGGTTGCGGTGATGATTTCGGCCGAGTTCTCGGCCCCCTCTTCGGCATCGGGCGTATTCAGTGCGACCGGGAAGCTGGCAATGCGGTTGAAATACTCGGCAGCGGCGACCGTACCGGTCGTGGCCAGCAACGCCGCCGTGATGGCGGCCAGGTATTTTGGCTTGAACATGATGGAGCCTCGGTTGGAATAGGCTCCGCATAGGGTGGGCACGAGACAGTCCCATGACGCCACCATGACGGATCGGTGACAGCGCCCGCGTTCTATACACCGCACCCGCCAATCCCTATATTGCCCAACGAGAACAAAATAAGATTCGTCAATGCCCGCGCAGTGCGTCCTGCCCCGGACGCCGCGATGGAAAGGCCCTCAATGTCCGGTGATGCTCACCCACTCGATCGCCCCGCTGCCGGGTCGATTACCAGCCAGTTCAAACGGAACCAGGCGCCCGACTATCTGAGCGGCCTCAATGAGGAACAGCGCGATGCCGTGGAGTCCATCGAAGGCCCGTTGCTTGTGCTGGCCGGCGCCGGCACCGGCAAAACACGGGTACTGACCACCCGCATCGCCCACATCATCAATACCAACCGCGCCTGGCCAGGCCAGATCCTATCGGTGACCTTTACCAACAAGGCCGCCCGGGAAATGAAGGAGCGCATCGAAAAGCTCGTGCCGCGGCTCGATGCCATGCCCTGGATGGGCACCTTCCACTCGATCGGCGCCCGCATCCTGCGTCAGCACGCCGGGCTGGTGGGCCTGACCAGCTCCTTCACCATCGTGGATACCGACGATCAAATCCGGCTGATCAAGCAGTTGCTCGTCGCCGACAATATCGATGAGAAGCGTTGGCCCGCCAAGCAGTTCGCCGGAATGATGGATGGATGGAAGAACAAGGGCCTGCTGCCAAAGGATGTGTCGCCGGCCGATAGCGGCAGCTATGCCAATGGTCGTGGCGGCAAGCTCTACGCCGCCTACCAGGCCCGGCTTAAAGCGCTGAACGCCGCCGATTTTGGCGACCTGCTGCTGGAGTGTATCCGGCTGTTCAAGGAAAATCCGGACGTGCTGGCGGAGTACCATCGCAAGTTCAAATACATGCTGGTGGACGAATATCAGGACAGCAACGTCGCCCAATATCTCTGGCTGCGCCTGCTGGCTCAGGGGAAACCAGCCAGCGAAGCCAATATCTGCGTCGTGGGCGACGACGATCAGTCGATCTATGGCTGGCGTGGCGCCGAGGTCGACAACATCCTGCGCTTCGAAAAGGACTTTCCGGGCGCCAAGGTCATAAAGCTCGAGCGCAACTACCGCTCGACCTCGAACATCCTCAAGGCCGCCTCCAACATCATCGCCTTCAACGAAAGCCGCCTCGGCAAGACGCTGCAGACCGATGTGGGCGAAACTGGCGAGCCAGTCTCTGTCACCCAAGTCTGGGACAGCGAGGAAGAGGCGCGCACGGTCGGCGAAGAGATCGAACAATATCAGCGCGGGGGCGAGAGCCTCAACTCCATGGCAATTCTGGTCCGTGCCTCCTTTCAGATGCGCGAGTTCGAAGAGCGCTTCATTACCCTCGGCCTCAATTACCGCGTCATCGGCGGCCCGCGCTTTTACGAGCGCAAGGAAATCCGGGACGCTCTGGCCTATCTGCGTCTCGTCGCCCAACCTGCCGACGATCTTGCCTTCGAACGCATCATCAATGTTCCCAAGCGCGGCATAGGCGACGCCACGCTAAAAATGCTGATGGAGACGGCGCGGCACCAGAACATGCCGCTGCTGGCAGCCACCCGCCTGCTGCTCGAAACCGAGGAACTCAAGTCCAAGCAGCGCACGACCTTGGGTAGCCTGGTAGGCCAGTTCGAAGACTGGGCGTTCCGCACCGCGACGTTGCAGCCTTTCGAACTCGTTGAGCAGATCCTCGAAGAGAGCGGCTACACCGACATGCTCAGCGCCGACAAATCCGTTGAGTCCGAGGGCCGCAAGGAAAACCTCAAGGAACTGAGCCGCGCCATGGGAGAATTCGACACCCTTGGTGGCTTCCTCGAACACATCGCCCTGGTCATGGACCGCGATAACGCCGATGCCGCCGACGCCGTCACCATCATGACCCTGCATGGCGCCAAGGGGCTTGAGTTCAACACTGTCTTCCTGCCCGGCTGGGAAGAAGGCACCTTCCCCAGCCAGCGGTCGATGGATGAAAGCGGCCGAGCTGGGCTCGAGGAGGAACGTCGTCTCGCCTATGTCGGCATCACCCGTGGCCGCAAGCGCGTGCGCATCTCCGCCGCGCAAAACCGCCGCATCCACGGCCTTTGGCAATCGGCCATTCCTTCCCGCTTTCTCGATGAACTCCCCGCCGATGCGGTGGAAGTCACCGATACCGGCTCATCCTATGGCGGCTATGGCTATGGCGGCGGCGCCAGCAGCCGCTTCAACAAGGCCGACCCATTCGAGAGTGTCTACGAAACCCCCGGCTGGGCTCGCGCCCGCGCCCAACAGGCCAGCCGCAAGGGCGGCGGCCCGCTGACCATCGATGGCGATCTCGTAGCCCGCTCGGTTGACCTGGGCAATGACCGCTCGGCCTTCGGCATGGGCGAGCGGGTGTTCCACCTCAAATTTGGCTACGGCGCCATTGCCGATATCGAGGGCAACAAGCTGACCATCGATTTTGAAAAGGCCGGCCGCAAGAAGGTGCTGGAGAGTTTTATCAAGAAGGCATAAGCCCGATTCCGCCCAGCGGCTCGGTTTCGATCTGCTGGTCAAAGCCGGCAATGAGCGGCCGCGCCTTGGCGATAGTGGCCTGCACCTGCGGCAGCTTGAGCGATGCGGCGTGGCTGTCCTTGCTGTCCCAAACTTCGGTGATCCAGATGCCCTCAGCGCTGACCAGATCGCGAGCGATGACATAGCTACGGCAGCCCGGCATGGGCGCGTTGCCCTCAAGCATGATCGTGAGCAATTCCTCGCGCTTGCCCGGCGGTGCCAGCATCCTGCCCATCAATCCAAACATTGCCTGCCTCCATCAAATCTGGCGCATCCCGGCCGATGCGGGGATAAGTCAGATTGACCTAGCGATGGACTTATCGCAACTAGGCGCTGAACAGAGGATTTCCCCATGGCCGTCGACCAGCTCTCCGCCCCGCTCACCAAGGATCAGGCCTATGCCCTGGTCGATGCCGTCATGGAGCGGGACGATCTGGCGCTGACCGCCTCGGCGCATGAGAATGAAGAGACCGGGGAATGGTTTTTCGAAGCAACCTGCGAGAGCCCGCCCAATGTAGATGCCTTTGTTGAGCTGGCGCGGCAGACCCTGGGCGGCGTGGTGGAATTTTCCGTCGCCCCCATCGATCCCGACATCAACTGGGTCGCCAAGTCGCTGGAAGGCCTGGCACCGGTCATCGCGGGTGGCTTTTACGTTTATGGCAGCCATGAAACCGGGCCAATTCCCGAAGGGCTGACCCCGATGAAAATCGATGCGGCACAAGCCTTTGGCACCGGTCACCACGAAACCACCACCGGGTGCCTCGAAGCCATCGACAAAGTGCTCAAGCGCCGCTCGCCGCAGCGCATGATCGACGTCGGCACCGGCACCGGCGTGCTCGCCATCGCGCTGGCCAAGCGGACCCAGCTGACGGTGATCGCCAGCGATATCGACCCAATTTCGGTGACCACCACCATCGACAATGCCGTCCACAACGGTGTCGGTCCGCAGATCGTCGCGCTGGAAGCGACCGGCGTCGACCACCCCGAAATCCAGAAAAATGCGCCTTATGATCTGCTCGTGGCCAATATTCTGGCCGGCCCGCTAATGGCGCTGGCCCCGGCCATGGCCGCTGTGGCCCAGCCCGGCGCGACGGTAATCCTGTCCGGTATCTTGGAGCATCAGGCCCCCGGCGTCATCGATGCCTATACGCGCGAAGGGCTGGTGCTGAACGAGCAGTTGCAGCGCAAGGAATGGTCGACGCTGATCCTCGAACGGCCCTGACGCCTTTCCACCCACAGTGTCACCCCGGCCTTGAGCCGGGGCCCATCCCCAGATCACCCTGCCTAAAAAGCAAAATCCCCGAAGCGGGCTCCGGGGATCGACAGTGTCGTCAGCAATTCCTGCGGCATCCTTACGGACGCTTGGTGAACGCGCCGATCAGCTGGTGCTGCATGCGATAGCTGACCTGGCGGTTCGATTCACGACCACGGGCGTCGAGGACGGAGCCCAGGGCCTTGCGGAAATCGTTCTTGCTCTCGGTCATTTTCTGTCTCCATGCACGCGATGACGGAAGTCTGTTGCCGCCGTCATGCTCTGTTTAGGCTGGCGGGTAGGATTTGGTTAGGTCCTTTGTCTCAGACCAGCCCTGCGTCCCCCGCAAGTCCCGTTACTATTTGGTAAATTTGTTGTTCAGGCGCGGGTAGCTGCGCTCGAAGCGCTCGACATAGAGGCGTGCTTCGCGCTCGCGGCCGGCGATCAGCGCGTCAAATGCCCGCGCTACGAAATTCTTGTCCTTGCCCATCTTCGTTCTCCTTGGTTCTGCGACTAAGGTAGGCGGTAGTGGGCGATATGCCATGCCCAAAGCCGCACAACAGCCATGTCCGGGGCGCAGCCCGGCGCAAGGAACCGATCCGTTCATGACCGCAAAGAGCTTTCCAGCCACCATTTTCCAGAGCTTTGAGGAAAAAACCGACAGCAAGACAGTCGCTCCGCGTCTTGCCGCATTGCGCGAAGCGATGAGTCAGGCCGGGGTGGATGGCTTCCTCATCCCCCGCGCTGACGCGCATCGTGGCGAATCGGTGCCGGCCAGCGAAGCACGACTGGCCTGGCTTACCGGCTTTACCGGTTCGGCCGGGCTGGCCATGGTGGGCGCCAAGAAGGCCGGCTTGTTCGTCGATAGCCGCTATACGCTGCAGGCTCCGGCCCAGACCGATACCGCTAAATTCACCGTTCATGAGTGGCTGCTGGGCGGGTTGTCGCCCCAGGTGGCCGACTATGTGCCCAAGCTCGGCACCATTGCCTATGATCCCTGGCTGCATACGCCCGGCGAAATCCGCGACCTGGCCGCCAAGCTCGAGGGCCGGGCGAAACTAGTGCCCGGCCCCAATTTGGTTGACACCGTCTGGCCCGACCGCCCGGCCCCCCCAGTCTCGACCATCGAATTTCTCGGCCACAACCGGGCCGGCCAGGCTGCCCCCGACAAGATTTCCGAAATCCAGGCGGCACTGGCCGCCGACCATGCCGACGCAACCGTGCTGACGCTGCCGGAATCGATCTGCTGGCTGTTCAACATGCGCGGCCGCGACGTGCCTAACACCCCCTTCGTGCTCGGCTTTGCCATCGTGCCGCAAAAGGGCCAGCCGACGCTTTATCTCGACCCGGCCAAGATCACCGATGCGGTGCATACCGCACTGGACGGCGTGGCCAAGCTGGCCAGCAGCCCGTCCCTGCCAGCCGCGCTGGCCAAGCTGGGCAAGGCCGGCAAGACCGTGCTGATCGACCCTGCCAGCGCGCCCGAGGCCATCGTAGCAGCGCTGAGCGAGGCCGGCGCAACGCTGGTCGAAAAGCGCGACCCGGTCTTGCTGCCGAAATCGCGCAAGAACCCGGCCGAGCTGGCCGGCATGCGCGAAGCGCATGTTTTGGACGGGGTGGCCATGGCCAAATTCCTCGCCTGGTTCGATGCGACGGCGCCGGGCGGCGAATTGACTGAAATCGGCATCGTCACCGCCCTGGAGGCCTTCCGCCGCGAGGACGAGAGCTGCGTCGACGCCAGCTTCGATACGATTTCCGGCGCCGGCCCCAATGGCGCCATCGTCCACTACCGGGTGACCACCAAGACCGACCGCCGGCTCAACCCCGGCGAACTCATGCTGGTGGATAGCGGCGCACAATATCTGGCCGGCACCACCGACATTACCCGCACCCTATCCACCGGCACCCCGACCGCGGAACAGCGCGACCGCTACACCCGGGTGCTCAAGGGCATGATCGCCATTTCCATGGCGCGCTTCCCCAAGGCCACCACCGGCGCCCAGCTCGATATTCTGGCGCGCCAGTTTCTCTGGCAGGCGGGCGTCACCTATAATCACGGCACCGGCCACGGCGTCGGCGCCTATCTCGGCGTACATGAAGGCCCGGTGGGGATTTCGCCGCGTTACACCATCCCGTTCGAAGCGGGCAACGTCATCTCCAACGAGCCGGGCTACTACAAGACCGGCGAATACGGCATCCGCGTCGAAAACCTGATCACCGTGATCGAGAGCACCGAATTCCCCGGCTATTTCGAGTTTGAAACCCTGACCCTGGCCCCGATCGACAAGCGCCTGATCGACACCGCACTGCTGACGAATGATGAGCGGGCGTGGCTGGATGATTATCACCAGCGGGTGTGGGCCGAGATCGGGCCCAAGGTCACGGGCAATGTGCGGGACTGGCTGAAGGGCGCGACGGCGGCGGTTTAGGACGGCTGCCCACCCACCGGCGTCACCCTCCCCTTGCGGGAAGGGACAGCGAGATAGGGACTTAGCCCAGCGCTAAGTCCTTGATCGAGCTGGGTGGGGGTTTGGCTCCGCAAGCTCAGCGCCCGCGCCCCCACCCTTGATCCCTCCCCGCAAGGGGGAGGGTGTCGACTGAAAGGATGCCGCCTAATACGCCGCTGCCGCCTCGGCAAAAATCTCGCTCAGACGATAGAGATTATCCGGGCTGGTCGATACCACATCGTCGATCTTCCAGCCGTCTTCCAGCACCAGCTCATAGACGAGGCGGCGGCGCTGGCCGAAATTCTTGAAGCTGACCTCCACCGTGGCCGCATCGCCATCCATGGCGGGCGTGCCGATCACCAGATCGGTGACCTCATAGTCCTGACCATCGATATAGGGATCAAAGCTGATGGCGCCCATTTCGCCTTCGGGGGTGATTTCGGCGTCATTGTCGTAGAGCGCCTGCAGCGCCTCGGAACGGAACTGGGTCTCGTCCTCGTAAAAATCGCCACTGAAATAGGGCTCGTAAAAGGCTTCGAGCAGCGCTTCTGGCGATTCATAGGGTTGGGCGGCAGCGAACCCGGTCAGGGTCAAGAACAGGCCGGCGGCGAGTGCGGCTAGGCGCATGGTGATTCTCCAGGTGACGCTAATTGAACCAGAAGGCGTAGTTGAGCCAGTCAGCCCCAAAACTGCGATTGGCGGCAGCAAAGCTCTGCGCATCGGCCACCGGCCCATCCCGCAGGAAGGGCAGTGCGCCGGACCCGGTGAGCAGTAGCACCAGATCGGTTTCCGTCGCCGTCTCGAAATAGGCTTTCAGATCAAAGCCCTGCTTGAAGCGCCAATGCGGCACCAGCAGCTCGCCGGCGAACACCTGATCAAGCGTATCCAGCGTGGCGAGCCAGGCGTCGACGATCTCCTGCGTCACCGCCATGTCGGGCACGATGGAGGTCTGGCGTGGGGACGGCACCAGCTCGCGATTGTCATCTGTTTCGGCGAGGATGGCTTCCCAGTTGCGGCGGGAAAAGCCGGTGATGGCTTTCAGCCGCTCCAGCACTCCGGCCAGCCGCGCGCTGTCGGTCACCGAGAAATCCAGCGTGTGGATGGCGGCGATCAAATCGGCAATGTCGCCATCGCTCTGCGCATCCATGAACAGCGAGCCGCCAACGGCAAAATCCTGCATCGGCAGTCCGGCCTTGGGAAATATCCGGTGCAGATAGGCATTGAACAAGCCGGAGAAATCATGCGCCAGCAGCAGGTCGATCGGCGCCGCGACAATCTGGGTATAGCCGGCAAACCATAGCGCGTCGGCGCGATCGAAACCGATGCTGGTATCCGCGACCGCTTGCGATGGGGCATCGGCAAAGGGGATATCGGCGAAATAACCGACTGAAACAAGCAAGGCGCCCAGCGTTTCATGCGCGTCCGCCGTGCCATTACCATCGAGATCAATGCGCACCCTGAGCGGATCGATGCTGATGACGTAATCGCCCGCCGCGCCGGCATTTTCGAAATGTCCGCATGCCGTATCCAGCGCCGTCACGAAATCGGCGAGGATGGCGTATAGCTGCTCATAACTGAGCGGCTTCGGATCAGGATTGGCGGGGCCGCCGGGCGTATCGTCAGGCCCCACCCCCAGCAATCTGGCCGCAATGGGCATGCCGGGCGTAGCGGCGCCATGACGGTGAAACGCCTGCGCCGCCGCTTCCACGCCATCCACCAAACTCAGCAGCCCGGCGGCGAAACAGGCGTCAGAATGGCGTTCGCCACATTGTCGGAGGACGGTGTCGCGCGCCTCCCCCAGCGTGCCGTCATAGAGGCGCAGGGCGAGTTGATCGCCGGACTCGCTGGCCTGCGCCGCCACGGGCAGCAGCAGGGCGGCGACGGCCGCAGTTCTCAATCCTCGCATGGCCTAATCCCCGTGTGGCTATTTGCCGACGCGCACGAACCACTCATCCTCGCTGATCACCTCGACGCCCAGCGCCTCGGCAGTTTTCAGCTTGGACCCGGCGCCCGGCCCGGCAATCAGAATGTCGGTCTTGGCCGACACCGACCCGGCCACCTTGGCGCCCAGCCGTTCAGCCATAGCCTTGGCCTCCGATCGTGTCATTTTTTCGAGGGAACCGGTGAACACCACCGTCTTTCCCGCCACTACGCTATCGGCCGAAACCTGCACCACATAAGGCTTGGGCTGCACCTGGGCGAGTAGCGCCTCCACCACATCGTCATTGCGCTGATTGCCGAAGAAATCGACCAGCGCCTTGATCACCGTGCCACCAATGCCATCGACCGAAGGGAACACCGTCAGCGGGTCCTCAGCGGCAGCGGTTGCCTTCCCGACGCGCATCAATTCTTCCATGGTCGAGAAGGTCCGCGCCAGCATCGCCGCCGTGGTTTCCCCGATATGGCGGATGCCCAGCGCGAAGATGAACCGGTCCAGCTCCGGATTGCGCCGCGCATCAATGGCAGCGAACAGCTTGTCGAGCCCCTCATAATTGCGGTCCTCAACGCTACGGACATTTTTGCGCGTCTTGCCCGAAGCGGCTTCGCGCGCGAGCGCCTGCTCTTCGCGCCGCGTCGCCATGGCATGGGTGACCTCGGCCCGGCGATCCTTGAGGGTGAAGATATCGGCGGCGGTCTTGATCAGGCCGGCATTGAAGAACAGGTCGATGTTTTCCGCGCCCAGGCCTTCGATATCCAGCGCCCCGCGCGACACAAAATGGCGCAGCCGTTCGATGGCCTGCGCCGGGCAGATCAATTCGCCGGTGCAGCGGCGGCGGGAATCTTCCTTGCCGGTCTTCTCGTTCAGCTCGCGCGTGGCCGGCGAGCCGCAAACTGGGCAGGTCTGGGGAAATTCATAGGGCACCGCGTCAGCTGGGCGCTTCTCCAGCACCACGCTGACGATCTGGGGAATGACGTCGCCGGCCCGCTGAATGACCACGGTATCGCCGAGGCGAATATCAATGCCCTCGCGGATCGGCAGGCCAAAGCTGTCGAAACCCTTGATATAGTCCTCATTGTGCAGCGTGACGTTTTCCACCACCACGCCGCCGACAGTAACCGGCTCCAGCCGCGCTACCGGTGCCAGCGTTCCGGTGCGACCGACCTGAATGTCGATCTTCTTGATGACAGTGGTCGCCTGTTCGGCCGGGAATTTATGCGCCACGGCCCAGCGCGGCTCACCGGTAACGAAGCCCCAGCGGCGCTGCAATTCGAGCTGGTCGACCTTGTAGACCACACCGTCAATATCGTAGCCGAGCGAGGAGCGCTGCTCTTCGATGAGCCGATATTGCGCGATCAGTTCGTCCACCGAATTGGCCCGCACCATCAGCGGGCTGACCTGAAAGCCCCATTCGGCAAATTTCTGCACCGCCTCATATTGCGTCGGCGCCGGGTCTGCCGTGATGGCGCCCCAGGCATAGGCGAAAAAGCGCAGATTGCGGCTGGCGGTGACCGAGGCGTCCTTCTGGCGCAGCGAGCCGGCTGCGGTATTGCGCGGATTGACATAATCCTGACCGCCAGCGGCAGCGGAACGGGCTTTCAATGCCTGGAATTCGGCATAGGTCATATAGACCTCGCCGCGAATTTCGATGTTCTCGGGCCAGCCCGAGCCGGCGAGCCGTTCGGGAATATCCTTGATAGTGCGCAGATTGGCGGTGATATCCTCGCCTACCGCACCGTCGCCGCGCGTCGCGCCCTGCACGAAGACGCCATTTTCATAGCGCAGCGAAGCGGAGAGCCCGTCGATCTTGGGCTCGGCGGTGAAAGCGATTTCGAGGTCCTTGTCGCGCTCGAAAAAGCGCCGGCCACGGGTGATGAAATCGACCACGTCTTCGTCGCTATAGGCCTTGGCGAGGCTGAGCATCGGCACGGCGTGGCGCACCTTGGCAAAGCCTTCCGCGGGCGGCGCGCCGACGGAGTTGGACGGACTGTCATCGCGCACCAGCGCCGGAAAGGCTTCCTCGATAGCGTCATTGCGCCGGCGCATCCCATCATAGGCAGCGTCGGTGATCTCGGGGGCGTCGTTCTGGTGATAGGCGACATCGGCGGCGGCAACGGCCTCGGCCAGCCGCGCCAGCTCAGCCTGCGCCTCGGCTTCGGTCAGCTCATCAACGGGTTTTTGCGACAGGTCGGTCATGAAATACTCGGCGGCCAGTACTGTTGGTTGTGAAGAGGATACCCCCTCCTAACCTCCCCCTGATAGGGGGCGGTACACATCGAGGATCGGGCTCCATCGTGCCACGCCCACCGCGCGGCGCCTCCCCCTTGTCAGGGGGAGGTTGGGAGGGGGTATGTTGAGCTATCCCCTAACCCACTTCGCTCAGCAGCTTGCTGGCGGCGGCGCGGGCTTCGTCGGTCACCTGGGCGCCGGCCAGCATGCGGGCGACTTCTTCCTGGCGGGCGGCATTGTCCAGCGGCTTGACGTGGGTGCGCATGAACGCGCCTTCCTTGACCGCCTGCTTTTCGATCAGCAGATGGCGCTGGGCCCGTGCCGCCACCTGGGGGGCATGGGTTACCGCCAGCACCTGCACCTTGCCGGCAAGGCGCGCCAGCCGGCGGCCGATAGCGTCGGCGACCGCGCCACCGACGCCGGTGTCGATTTCGTCAAAAATCAGCACCGGAGCCGAGCCCCGGTCGGCCAGCACCACTTTGAGCGCCAGCAGGAACCGGCTGAGTTCGCCGCCCGAAGCCACCTTGAGCAACGGGCCGGCGGCGGTGCCGGGATTGGTCTGGACGTGAAAGGCGATCTGGTCAAAGCCGGAAGCGGCGATGCGGGCGGTGTCGATCTGGTGGTCGACGATGAATTTGGCTGCGCCCAGCTTGAGGTCGGGCAGCTCAAGGCCCACCGCCTTGCCCAGCGCCGCAGCGGCCTTGGCGCGCCCGGCGCTCAGCGTCGTGGCGAGCTTGCGATAGGTGTCCATCGCTTTGGCTTCAGCGGCTTGGAGGGCCGTCAGCCGCGTCTCGCCGCTTTGCAGGGTTTCGAGATCGTCGCGATATTTGGCAAGCACGTCGGCCAACCCGTCGCAGCTGGTCTGGTGCTTGCGGGCGGCGGCGCGCAGAGCGAACAGGCGTTCCTCGACGCTTTCCAGCTCGGCCGGATCATAGGCCATTTCACGCTTGAGGTCTTCGAGGGCGTCGCCGGTGTGGTCGAGGGCGGCGAGCGAGGCGTCGAGGGAATCAACGATGGGCTGGAACAGGCTGGAGCCACCATCGATCTTGCGCATCAGCCGGCGCATCAGGCTGGCCAGGGCCGGCGCGGGCGCCGACGGGCCGTTGAGCATGCCGTCGATTTCGATGACATCGGCGGCGGACCGCTCGACCTGCTGCAAATGCTGGCGGCGCTCGGCCAGTTCGTCCTCTTCCCCGGTCGCTGGCTTGAGCTTGCCCAGTTCTTCCACCGTATGGCGGGCATAGTCCTCGGCGGCCAGCGCCTGGGCCACCAGCGCCTGCTGCGCCACCACGGCGTCCTGAGCGTCGGCCAGATCCTGCCAGGCGTCGCGCAGCTTGCCGACCTGGCCTTCCAGCTCGCCAAAAGCGTCGAGAGTGGCGCGGTGAGTGGCACCATCGACCAATGCCCGGTCGTCATGCTGGCCGTGGATTTCCACGATCTGCCCGCCGACCTTTTGCAGCAAGGCGGCGGAAACCGGCTGATCATTGATGAAGGCGCGGGTGCGGCCATCGGCAAACTGTACCCGGCGCAGGATCACGTCTTCGTCGTCGGGAATGGCATTGTCACGCAGCGCCGCGCGGGCCGGATGATCGGCGGCCAGTTGCAGCACGGCAACCACCTGCCCGCTCTCCTGCCCGCTGCGCACCAGCGAGGCGTCGCCGCGCCCGCCCAGCGCCAGGGTCAGGGCGTCGAGCAGAATGGATTTTCCGGCACCGGTCTCGCCGGTGAGGACGGTCATGCCACCATCGAGCGCCAGATCGAGCTGGTCGATAAGAACAATGTTGCGAACCGAGAGCGCGTTCAGCATGCGCGGGTTATTCCCAAACTTCGGCCGCCAAGCGGCGCAGATCTTGTCTTAGTCTTACCATCAGGGCGTCATGCCTGCGAAAGCGGGAATCCCCCTTTCGCACAGGGAGATTCCCGCCGCTGCGGGACTGACGTCGAGGATTCGGCCAGATCACGCCAAGCAATCCACACAAACGAACCGGGGCGCATCTTAGCGCCCCGGAACAAACTAGCAACAAATTACTTCAACGACGTTATTTCTTCAGCCCGGCCATCCAGCTGCCATTGTTGACAGCGGGGGCGAGGCCCTGCTTGCCCAGCAGTTCGAAGGCCTGCTTGTACCAGGTGCTGGACGGATAATTGTGGCCCAGCACGGCGGCAGCAGTCGCGGCTTCGTTGGTCAGGCCCAGCGACAGATAGGCTTCGGTCAGGCGGAACAGGGCTTCCTCGATGTGAGTCGAAGTCTGCCAGGTTTCCACCACCACGCGGAAGCGGTTGATGGCCGCGGTGTACTGGCCCTGCCCCAGATAGTAACGGCCAACCGACATTTCCTTGCCCGCCAGCTGGTCAAACGCCACCAGCAGCTTTTCCTTGGCGTCGTTGGCGTATTCGGACTTGGGATAGTTGGAAATCACCAAGCTGTAGGTGTCGATGGCATCACGCGACAATTGCTGGTCGCGGGTGATGTCCTTGATCTGGGCGAAATAGGAATTGGCTTTGAGATACAGCACATAGGCTGCGTCCTTGCCATTCGGATACAGCGCCATAAAGCGGTCGGCGGCGAGAATCGCCTCGTTCAGCTTGCCGCTGCGGTAATTGGCATAGACCTGCATCAGCTTGGACTTTTCCACCATCGGATCGCGCGGGTGCTGGCGATCCAGCTGCTCCAGCGATTTGATCGCGGTGGCGAAATACTGGCGATCCATATCGTCCAGCGCCTTCTGATACAGCGTGGCGGCCGGAATGATCGGCTCTTCCTTGTTCTTGACTGGCCCGAACAGGCTGCAGCCGGCGAGCACCGCCACCATCACGGCAACGGTGAGGAACCGGGCGGCCCGGCTGGTGAAACCACCAATTGCGTCAACTGTCACGAACTGCCCCGTCCTTATAACGAAAACCGCATTGCGGCGGCGTAGTTAGTAAATGGATCAAAACTGTGGCGCTACGCCTCGCCCCCCTTCGGGGGTCAGCGCACGGACCGCAGGTAATGATTGACCTCCAACCCATCCGGCTGGTCTTCGAAGGCTTCGAATTCCAGTGGCAGGTCCTCTGCGCCGACTATCTCATAGTTGGCTTCGCTGGAAAAGAGACCGGTCAGCACATGGGCATTAAGCGCATGCCCACCCTTATAGGAGCGGAAGCGCCCCCAGATCGGCAGCCCACCCAGCGACAGATCGCCAATGGCGTCGAGCAACTTGTGGCGGACGAACTCGTCCTCATAGCGCAGCCCGCCCGGATTGAGGATACGATCCTCGTGTACCGTGATGGAATTGTCGAGGCTGGAGCCCAGCGCATAGCCGGCCTGGCGCAGAATCTTGGCATCGCGCACGAAACCGAAAGTGCGGGCGCGCGACACGTCTTCATAATAGCGGCGCGGCGTCCAGTCGAAGATCATGCGCTGGCGGCCGATGACCTTGCTGTCAAAATCGATCTCGAGATCAAGCGCCCGCCCATTATAGGGCTCGAGGGCAGCGAAAGCGTCATTGTTGCGCACGGTGACGGCGCGGATGACCTTGAGGAATTTTCGCTGCGCCGGCTGGATGTCGAGACCGACCTGCAGGATAGCTTCGGCAAAGGGGCGCGCGCTGCCGTCCAGAATGGGGCATTCGCCGCCATCGAGGGTAATGAGAGCATTATCGACGCCCATTCCGCTAAGGGCCGAGGTGACATGCTCGATGGTGGCGACGCTGATGCTGCCACCCAGATCGAGCGTGGTGCAGAGCGTCGTGCGGGTCACGCGCGAAAAATGCACCTGTACGGGTACGGTGGTGGTGCCATCGCCCAGCTCGCGGCAGATGGTGATGCCAGAATCCGCCGGGCCCGGCTTGATCGTCATGGTCACCGGCTGCCCGCTATGGACACCATAGCCAGAAAAGCTGATCGCAGCCGAAAGGGTACGCTGGCGCGTGGACAGTTTGTGCATACGCAATATTACTCCGACCCCAGGCCCTGAACGTCCGGCACTGTGTTAGCCAAAAAAAACTCGGTGCGAAAGTCGCACCGAGTAATGTTTTCTCGAATTGGCGGCGCGCCGTTAACCGTGCTTGCGCAGGAAAGCCGGGATTTCGAGGCTCTCCTTCTGCGGCGCCGGGGCCGGCTGGCGACCATGAGCATCAAGGTTGCCACGGGCACCGTCCAGCGGCGCACCGGCACGCGAAGCCCTTGCGCCGCCTGCCTCTATGGCACTGCGGGCAGCGGCGTCGTCAGCGGCGGCGTAGGAAATTTCTTCGCGCGGAGCCGGCTGGGGCTGACCCAGATTAAGACCGACATTGGAGGCCAGCTTCTTGAACAGAGCGCGCGCATTGCGCGGTTCTGCCTCAGGACGTTCCTGCGCTTCCTGTGTCCGCCTCGCAACAATCGGCAGCTCCTCGGTGCGCGGCATGCGGCGCTGACCCTCGGGGCGCGCCGCGTGCGACGGCACATAGACGCTTGGCACCGGCTGTTCTTCCATGGCGACCGGCTCGTCGGCCTCATGCAGGCTCTCAGTGGCGGAAGGCGTATAGGGCTCGACGAAGACGCCATCGTCTTCATGACCATAATGGGCCGGCGCGGAGTCGGCGTGGAACGCCTCGGCCACGGCCGCTTCGACCTGATGCTCGATCGCCTGCGACATGGCCGGCGTGGTCACGGACGCCCGTTCGACCTGCACGCGAGTCGGCTCGACCGGCACATGACGACGCACTTCCAGCGGAGTGCGCGACGCATGCGGCTTAGCCGGCTCGAGGGCCTGCACCATGGTGGCGTCGGTACCGGTGGCCACGACGGACACGCGCAGCGTGCCGGTGAGGCTCGGATCGTAGGTCGCGCCCAGGATGATATTGCAATCGGGGTCGACTTCCTCGCGGATGCGGCTGGCCGCTTCATCGACTTCATACAGTGTCAGGTCCGGACCGCCGGTGATGGAGATCAGCAGACCGCGCGCGCCCTGCATCGACACATCGTCAAGCAGCGGATTGGCAATGGCGGCTTCGGCGGCGTGACGGGCACGATCTTCGCCCGAGGCTTCGCCGGTCCCCATCATCGCCTTGCCCATGCCGCGCATCACGGCGCGCACGTCGGCGAAGTCGAGGTTGATCAGGCCTTCCTTGACCATCAAATCGGTGATGCAGGCGACGCCGGAGAACAGCACCTGATCGGCCATCGCAAACGCGTCGGCAAAGGTGGTCTTCTCGTTGGCAACGCGGAACAGGTTCTGGTTGGGGATGACGATCAGCGTATCGACATGGCGATGCAGCTCATCGATGCCATCGTCAGCCAGACGGGTGCGACGATTGCCTTCGAAGTTGAAGGGCTTGGTGACCACGCCAACGGTCAGAATGCCTTGCTCGCGCGCTGCCCGAGCCACAACGGGCGCAGCGCCGGTACCGGTACCACCGCCCATGCCGCAGGTGATGAACACCATGTGCGAGCCACTGAGATGGTCGTTGATCTCGTCCCAGCTCTCTTCGGCGGCCGCACGACCCACTTCGGGATGCGAGCCAGCGCCGAGGCCTTCGGTAACACCGACGCCGAGCTGGATGATGCGCTGGGCCTTGGACAGGGCCAGAGCCTGGGCGTCGGTATTGGCGACGACAAAGTCGACCCCATCGAGCCCGGACTCGATCATATTGTTAACGGCGTTACCGCCGCCACCGCCAACACCGAAGACGGTGATGCGTGGCTTGAGTTCCTGAATATCCGGGATGGTGAGGTTGATGGTCATGAATGGCCTCATAGTGGCGTGGTTGGTAAAGATTTACCCTCCCAAACGTTAACCGGCCCCTAACAATTGTCTCACGGGTGTTAACGTGAACGCAATTTGCGACACAGGGGCGTTACGGATTGACCCAATGTTAACCACGCCGCCCCCGGATCGGCTTGACAGGCTTCATATAACCATTTAGCAATATAACATATTGGTTCTGGATAAAGTTCAGGACGTTAAGAGGAGAACGATCATGACCAAGCTCATGCCCTGCCTGTGGTTCGATGACCGCATCGACGACGCCATCAAATTTTACACCGAGACCTTCAAGAGCGCCAAGGTGCTCGAGGTGACCCACCAGGACCCGAACGGGCCGGCCTTCACCGCCATTATCGAGCTGGAGGGACACAAATTCATGCTGCTCAATGGCGGGCCGCAATTCAAATTCACCGAAGCGGTCAGCTTCATGATTGAATGCGCCGATCAGGCCGAAGTCGACTATTTCTGGAACGCCTTCGTCAGCAATGGCGGCGCGGAAAGCATGTGCGGCTGGTGTAAGGACCGCTTCGGCCTGTCCTGGCAGGTGGTGCCCAAGCAGATGTACACCACAGTCCTCGGGCACGACAAAGCCGCCGCCGGCCGCGCCACTCAGGCGATGCTGAAGATGAAGAAGCTCGTCATCGCCGACCTGGAAAAGGCCTATGCCGGAGGGTAACGCCTCTCCGATGCCAGCGCGTCTTGAGTCATTGCCCCAACCACGGTGTCACCCCGGCCTTGCGCCGGGGCCCATCTTGAGTGCTCGCCGCTACAGCCAGCCGCGGCGCTTGAAATACAGGAACGGCAGCACTGCTGAGGCCACCATCAGCCCCAGCGAGAAGGGATAGCCAAAATCCCAATGCAGTTCGGGCATGATGTCGAAGTTCATGCCATAGACCGAACCGATCAGCGTCGGCGGCAGCAGCACCACCGCCACGACCGAGAAAATCTTGATGATCTGGTTCTGCTCAAGATTGATCAGCCCCAGCGTCGCATCGAGCAGGAAATTGATCTTGTTGGACAGCGTCCGCGCATGCTCGCCCAGCGACAGCGCATCGCGCTGGATCAGCTTGGACAGCTGGCGGGCCTCGCGGGCCGCCTTGGTCGCGCCCTCGTTGGAGGCACCGTGATAGGCGGTCAGCCGCGACACGCTGACCAGGCTTTCCTGCACCATGGTCAGCAATTCGGCCTTGCCGCCGATCTGCTCGATGATCGAGCGCAGATCCTGCTGGAATTTTTCAGCGGTGGAATTCTTCTTGCGGAACACATCGCGGGAAATCTGGTCGATCTCATTGCCCAGCCGCTCCAGCGCATCGGCCGTGCGGTCGGTCATCGCCTCCAGCAGCCCCAGGAACACGTCGGCGCCGGTCTTGCAGGCGACGCTTTTGGGCTTCTGCGCCCGAGACGTATAGGCGAGGAACGGCTTGGGATCGGCGAAGCGCACGCTGACCAGCGTGGTGCCCTTGAGAATGAAGGTGATCGCCGTCTTGACCGGATCGTCGGTATCGAGGCCCGACAGCGCCGTCATGGTCATGAACTCGGCGCCGTCCTCGGTATAGAGCCGGGCCGACAGCTCGATCTCTTCCATCTCGGCCTGGGTCGGAATCTCGATGCCCAACAGGCCGTTGACCAGCGCTTCTTCCTCTGGCGTGGGATGAAGCAGGTCCAGCCACACCAGATTGGTGGCCGTGCTCAGTTCGGCAGTGGGGACTTCAACCAGCCGGGCAAGGTTATTCTGATAGCTGCGCAACATAGGCTAACTCCTGGGCAATGACCGCACCCGGCCCGCCCAGCAGCAATGCCGTCAGCAGCGGGAGGCGATAAGCAGAGGCGACGTCGAACTGCGACTGTCGGGGTTCATGAGTGTTTCTCGATAATGCAATGGCGAGGCCATCAAGACGGCCTCTGTTGCGCCGACCACGACCCCATGTCAACCGCGCCTAGAAACTGCTGCGCAGCCAATTGCCGACGCGGGAGAAATAGCCATCGGTACCGATCAGCTTGCGGCTGCCGCGCGGCTCGGCATATTCCTTGGCGCAGACCTGCGGATAGATCAGCATGCCGGCGACGGTGGCGAAGGCCGCGCCCTTGGCCATTTCCGGCAGGCCGGCAATGCCCATCGGCCGGCCGGTGCGCACATTGCGGGCCAGGGTGCGACGCGCCACTTCGGGCAGGCCGGTCATTTCGCTGGCGCCACCGGTGAGCACGAAACGGCGGCCGCAGACATCCATCATGCCGGTGGCCTGCATCCGGTCACGGATGGCGGTGAGGATTTCCTCGATACGCGGGCGCATGATGCGGGTGAGCACCGAACGGGCCACCTGCCCCGGCGCTTCGTCATGGCTGGCGCCAACCGGCTGGATGGCGATGAGGTCGCGCTCATCGGCCTGACCGGGCAGCACCGAACCGTAAAATGTCTTGAGCCGCTCGGCATCGGCCACACTGACCGAGAGCTGGCGGGCAATATCGAGGGTCAGATGATGGCCGCCAATGGCAATGGCATCGGCGCAAACCAGATGGCCGTCATTGAACACTGAGACAGTGGTGGTCGCACCACCAAAGTCGATGCAGGCCACGCCGAGCTGGGCTTCGTCATCGACCAGTGTGGCGAGGCCGGAAGCGTAGGGCGTGGCGATCAGCGCTTCGATCTGCAAATGGCAGCGATGCAGCACCAGTTCGAGATTGCGCATCGCCAGCGTTTCCGAACTGACCACGGCGACATCGACGCCGAGCTTGTCGCCGACCATGCCCTTGGGGTCACGGATGCCCTTCTGCCCGTCGAGGGAATAGCCTATCGGCAGCGCATGAATGATCGACCGCTCGGGGCGGACGCTGCGCTCGTTGACAGCGCGCAGCACGCGATGGATGTCGCCCTTTTCCACTTCCTGGCCATCGAGCGAGACGGCGGCAGAGAAGGTTTCCGAGCCGAGCCGGCCGGCGGTGACGTTGACGATGACGGTTTCCAGCGTCAGCCCAGCCGCCCGTTCGGCCATGCCGACGACCGAGCGGATGGCCTGTTCGGCCTTTTCGATATCGGTGACCACGCCGCTCTTGACCCCCGAGGACGGGCCATAGCCAAAGCCGATCACTTCGGCCCGATGGGTCCGGCCACGCAGCGCCTTGCCTTCGGCGCGCGGGGTGAGCCGGGCGATCACGCAGCAAATCTTGGTCGACCCGATATCGAGCACGGCGACCAGCGAGGTCTTGCCGGGCTGAACGGGGCGAAGCCGGGAGGTCATGGCATCGGTCATCATTGCTGGGTGGTCGCTTGGCCAAGAGTGAGGGAGGGAAGCGTGCGGGGTGGCATCGGATAGGGCTGACCCGACCGCGCACGCTCGATGATGGCGGCCTTGCGGGCCTTTTCATCGGCGGCCAGTTCGGCATCGGTTTTGGTCGGGCGCACCGCCACCAAACTGTCCACGCGCATGTCGATGACCGTCAGGTCGCGGTCGAGCAACTGAAAATTGGCCTGGTAGGCTTCGAGGTTGCGCAGCGCGCGCGCCACGCCCAGCTCGGGCAGCTGCACCCGCAGCCCGGTGTCGTAGATCAGGTCCCAGCGTCGGTCGGCAATGCGCGACAGCGCCACCAGATCGGCCTTGAGCGCCGGATGCTGGTCGAGCGCGCGGATCATCACCATGGCATCGTCATTGGCACCGTCGCCCACGACCAGCGGCAGATCGTGATAGGCGCCACGATCCTCACCAATCTGCTCGCCGGTCGCATCAACCACAAAGGTGATGCCATCGACGCGCCAGCGCGCCACCGGCAGCTTTTCGGTGACGGAGACAATGACGTCACCCGGATAGGTTTTGCGCACGGTGACGCTGGCGATGGCCGGCAGGTCGCCCACCCGCTGGCGCGCCGCTTCGACATCGAAGGCGACCGTGGAGGTATAGGGCTCGATGCCAAGCGCGTCGAAAATGGCCTGTTCGCTGGTCAGCGTCTGGCCGGAAATGGAGATTTCGCCGATGGCGAGGCCCGAGGCGGCAAAGCGCCCCTGCGCCACATCGCCCAGCGTGGCGGCGGCCATGCCGATGGGCGCGCGCAATTCATAAAGGCCGACAGCGGTCACCAGCAGCGCCGCGATGGCAGCGCCGCGCAACATGGCCTTGCGGTGCAACACCCAGGCACGGCCGAGATTATTGGCGAGCTTGCGCCGGGGCGAACGGACAGGAACAGGCAATGCACGAGGATCGATCATCCGCGCGCCAGCGAGAAAGGTCTCGCTTTTTACCTGTTGCAACTCGCGTCCTCCACCATCCAGGCGACTAGATCTTCATAGGAGTGCCCGGCATGCAAAGCCTGTTCGGGCACCAGCGACGTCTCGGTCATGCCCGGCTGGGTATTGATCTCAAGGCAGACCAGTTCCCCATCGGGACCGGCAGCGTCGTTGTAGCGGAAGTCCGCCCGCGTCACGCCCCGGCAACCAAGAGCCGCATGCGCGGCTAGACTCAGCTTTTGCACTTTGTCGTAAATTTTCGGTTGCAGCTGGGCCGGAATAATGTGGACTGAACCGCCTTTAGCGTATTTGGCCTCATAATTGTAAAAGCCCAGATCGGTAACGATCTCGGTGACGCCCAGCGCCACGTCGCCCATCACCGCGCAGGTCAGCTCACGCCCGGGGATATAACGCTCCACCATCACCATCTCGCCCGAGTTCCAGTCCTCGCGCAGGATCTCCTGCGGCGGGTGGCTGGTGCCGGTCTTGACGATGAACACGCCAAAGCTCGACCCGTCGGCAATCGGCTTGATGACGTAAGGTGGCGGCATGACATGGGCCCGCGCCGCTTCGGCCCGCGACACGATGACGTGGTCGGTCACCGGGATGCCGGCGGCCTTGAACATGATCTTGGACTGGTGCTTGTCCATCGCCAGCGCCGAGGCCAGCACGCCTGAATGGGTATAAGGGATCTGCAGCAGCTCCAGCACGCCCTGGATCATGCCGCTTTCGCCGAAGGTGCCATGCAGCGAATTGAACGCCACATCGGGCTTAAGTGCTGTCAGCACATTGAAAATATCGCGATTAACATCGACTTCGCTGACCTGATAGCCGGCATTACGCAGCGCGGCGGCACAGCCGGCGCCCGAGGCGAGCGATACCGGGCGTTCATTGGACCAGCCGCCCATGAGGACGGCGACGTGTTTGGTCATGGCTGGGTCCGATCTTGATTATGGGTATGAAGCAAGGCGGTCACACCGCCCCCGTGAACACATCGCCATCGAGGAATTCGCGAACTTCCTGGCCGGGCAGGAAATGGCCCATGCGGCGAATTTCCCATTGTAATTCAATGCCCGAATTGGCGCGGACCTTGTTGCGCACCGTCTCGCCCAGCGTTTCGATATCGAGCGCGGTGGCGTTGTCGACGTTGAGCAGGAAGTTGGCGTGGAGTTCGCTCATCTGCGCGCCGCCGACCTTGAGGCCCCTGCCCCCGGCGGCGTCGACCAGTTTCCAGCTCGAATGGCCTTCGGGATTTTTGAAAGTGGAGCCGCCAGTCTTGGCTTTTGTCGGCTGACTGCTCTCTCTTTTCTCGGTGATTTCTCGCATATTCTGCAAGATTTCTTCCGGTTTTCCTGCAAATCCCCGGTACACTGCCGAGGTGAACACCGCCCCGCGCGGACCGTTCGACTTGCGGTAGTGGTAGCCCATCTCGGCATTGCTCAGGGTGACGATGTCGCCCTGCCTAGTCACGGCGCGCAGCTCGACCATGCGGTCGCGGGTTTCGGTGCCGTAGCAGCCGGCATTCATATAGAGCGCCCCGCCAATGCCGCCGGGAATGCCGCGATAAAAACTCAGCCCGTCAACGCCGGCCTCGGCGGCAGCCGTGGCGACCTTGACGTCGGGCAGCGCGACGCCGACGCGGATCTGGTGATCGTCCAGCACTTCGACCTGGCCAAAGCCCTTGGCCGAGAGGCGGATCACCACGCCGTCGAGCCCGCCATCGCGGATCAGCAGGTTTGAGCCCAGCCCGATCACCGTAGTACAGATTTCGGCGGGCAGGTTCTTGAGGAAAAACGCGAGATCGGCTTCATCGGCCGGAGTGAAGAACAATTGCGCCGGACCGCCGACGCGGAACCAGGTGACTTCGCTCAGCAGCTGATTGGGGATCAGCCGACCGCGGACTTCGGCAATCCAGGGCTGCAGCTGCGGGATCAGATCGGGATAGCTCATTTTGCCTCCTGGCCCAGCAGCGCGCCGAGTTCGCCCGGCAGCGCGGCGGCCCATTGAGTGATATTGCCGGCGCCCAGACAGACGACATAGTCGCCATCCTCGGCGCGGCTGGCGATCAGCCTGGCGAGGTCTTCGGAGCGGTCGAGCACACGGGCGTCGCGGTGGCCCAGGGCGATGATGCGATGCACCAGTTCCTCATGGGTCACGCCCTCGATCGGCTGTTCGCCGGCGGCATAGACCGGAGCGACCAGCACGGTATCGGCATCGTTGAAGCAGGCGGCGAAATCGTCGAACAGATCATGCAGGCGCGAATAGCGATGCGGCTGCACCACGGCGATGACATCGCGGCGGGTCGACTGCCGCGCCGCGCGCAGGGCCGAGGCGATTTCGACCGGGTGATGGCCGTAATCATCGATGATGGTGATGCCGCCGACTTCGCCAGTCTTGGTGAAGCGGCGCTTGACGCCCGAGAAGCCTTTGAGCCCCCTACGGATGGCATCGGCCGGCACGCGCAGTTGATCGGCCACGGCGATGGCAGCGGTGGCGTTGAGCGCATTGTGCTCGCCCGGCATCGGCAGTTCGAGCCCATCGATGCGCAATTGCGTCTGGCGGATGCGGTCACGGATTTCGATGGCGAAATGGCTGACGCCATTGATGGTCTGCAGATCGACCAGCCGCACGTCGGCCTGCGGGTTGGTGCCATAGGTGATGACGCGGCGGTCCTGAATTTCGCCGACCAGCACCTGCACCACCGGATGGTCGAGGCACATCACGGCAAAGCCGTAGAAGGGTACGTTCTCGACAAACTGGCGGAAGGCGCGTTTGACGCCGTCGAAATCCTTGTAGTGGTCGAGATGCTCGGGATCGATATTGGTGATCACAGCCACGTCGGCGGGCAGCTTGACGAAAGTGCCGTCGCTTTCGTCGGCCTCCACCACCATCCAGTCGCCGCCGCCCAGCCGGGCATTGGTGCCATAGGCGTTGATGATGCCGCCATTGATGACGGTCGGATCGAGTTCGCCGGCATCGAGCAGGGTCGCCACCAGCGTCGTCGTGGTGGTCTTGCCATGGGTGCCGCCAATGGCGATGGCGTTCTTGAAGCGCATGATCTCGGCGAGCATCTCGGCGCGACGCACCACCGGCAGCGCCCGGGCGCGCGCGGCCATCAGCTCGGGATTGTCCTTCTTGATCGCCGAGGAAATCACCACGACTTCGGCTTCACCCAGATTATCGCCTGACTGGCCGATATGGATAGTGATGCCCATGTCGCGCAGCCGCTGCACATTGGGGTTGAGCGAGGCGTCCGAGCCCTGCACGATATAGCCCTGATTGTGCAGAATTTCGGCGATGCCGCTCATGCCGATGCCGCCAATGCCGACAAAGTGCACTGGGCCTAGAGTTTCCGGCATATTCATGAGCGCGTATCCACTTCGAGGTTTCGGCCGGAAAGCATTTCGGCGAGGTCCGCCAGCTTCTCGACGGCGCGCGGCTGGCCCAGCGAACGGGCGGCGGCGGCGGCATTAATCAGGCTGGCAGGGTCGGTTAACAGGTCCGTGAGGCGAGTGCCTAGCGATTGAGGCGACAGCGTGGCCTGCTCTTCCACCCACCCGCCCCCGGCGGCTTCCACCACCAGCGCATTATTCTTCTGGTCGGCATCGATGGCGCCGGGCAGCGGCACCAGAATGGCCGGTCGGCCCAGCACTGTCAGCTCGGCAATGGTCGAGGCGCCGGAGCGGCCAATCACCAGATGGCTGCGCGAAATCCGCTCCGGCAGATCGGCGAAGAACGATGCCAGCTCCACATTGACCTTGGCCCGCCGATACATCTCGGCCACCCGGTCAAGGTCCTCGGCGCGGCATTGCTGCACGATCTGCAGCCGTTGGCGCAGCGCCTCGGGGATCAGTGCGATGGCAGCCGGCACGATGTCGGACAGCGCCTTGGCGCCCTGGCTGCCGCCGAAGATCACCAGACGAATGGGGCTGGTGACGGTGAGCTCGGGATAGGGCGTGATCGATACGGCGCGCACCCGGTCGCGCACCGGATTGCCGGTGACGATTTTTTCCAGATTCAGCGTCTCGGAAAACTTGGTCTGGGCAAAGCTCATGGCGAGCAGGTCGGCAAACCGCCCCAGCGCCCGATTGGCCCGGCCCATCACCGCATTCTGCTCATGCAGAATGCCGGGAATGCCGAGGAAATGGGCGGCAATGAAGGGCGGAAAGGTAGGATAGCCACCAAAGCCGATCACGCAGTCGGGCTTGCTCCGGCGCAGCTTGCCAAAGGCCACGGCAATGCCGCCGACAATGGTCAGGCCCCCGGTGATGAATTTGATCGGGTTGCGCAGCGACGGCGTGGCCGAGGGTACTATATGGATGGCACTGGCCGGGAAATCGGCGCCGTAGCTTTCGACGCGATGATCGGTCATCAGCTCGACCAGATGGCCGCGTCGCCCCAGCTCCTGCGCCAGCGCCATGGCCGGGAAGAGATGTCCACCCGTGCCGCCTGCCATCAAAACAAATTTCTTCATTCTGCGGGCGCCAGCGGCGCGATGGCGCTCTTGTAGCTGGGGATGCCGGTGGCCATGCGTTCCTCGGGTTTGGTGCGGGTAAAAGCGAGCATCAGCCCCATGCCGAAGGCGATGGCGATCATCGAGGTGCCGCCATAGGAAACGAAGGGCAAGGTCATGCCCTTGGGCGGCATGAGATTGAGATTCACGGCTAGGTTGATACCCGATTGCATGGCGAACTGGATGGCCAAAGTCGATGCGGCAAGACGCGCAAACAGGCTGGTCTGCCTTTGTGCTCCCATCATGGCGCGCAGCACGATGAAGGCGATCAGCCCCACCAGCACCAGACAGAACAGGATGCCGAATTCGCCCGCCGCCGCCGAGAACACATAGTCGGCATGAGCATCGGGAATGAGCTTCTTGGCGATGGATTCGCCCGGCCCGCGGCCGAACCAGCCACCTTCGAGCAGCGACTGCAGGGCGCGGTCGATCTGGTAGGTATTGCCGCCGCCCTCGGGGTTGAGGAAGGTATCGATACGGCGCGACACGTGCGGGAAAAACACATAGGCGCCAAACAGCAGCGCCAGGGCCGAGCCGGCCATACCAAAAATGATGAACCAGGAAATTCCGGCCAGGAACAGCAGTACCGCCCAGGTGGCAACCACCAGTGCGGTCTGCCCGATATCGGGCTGCAGCAGCAGGCCGGCGACAATCGCCAGCATGATCACCGAGGCCAGGATTTTACCCGGCACGTTTTTGTGGATCATCGATTCCGAGAACAGCCAGGCGCCCAGCACGGCAAAGGCCGGCTTGACGAATTCGGAGGGCTGGATCGACTGGCCGGCAAAGGAAATCCAGCGCCGCGCGCCCTTGACCTCGGTGCCGAAGCGCAAAGTGGCCCACAGCAGCGCCAGGCTGATCACCAGCGTGACCAAGGCGCCGATGCGCGCCTGCCGGTGGGTGAGGAACGAGGTCGCCACCATCACCGCCAGTGTCGGGATGCAGAACATGGCGTGGCGGATGACGAAGTGCCAGGGCGACAGGCCCAGCCGCTCGGCCACTGGCGGGCTGGCCGCGAAGCTCAGCACCATGCCGCAGGTCATCAGCAGGATCAGGGCCCCAAGCAGTTCCCGGTCAATCGACCACCACCACTCGGCCAGAGGCGTCTTTTCAGCACGGGAGAACATCATCACAAGGCCGGGGCTACTCGATACAAACTAGCTGCAATTGTAACAGCCGGTTGGTTACCGATTTCCAAATCAGCATTGCGTTTTGCAAAAGAAAGGCCCCGCAAACGGGTCGCGGGGCCTCACGGATCAAGGAAGCGGCAGCTTAATAGACATAGACCTTCAGCCGCGAACCGGAACGATCGACGCCCAGCACCCGCTCCGCGTTGTAGGGCGAACGGCTCAGCGCTGCGTTGATCAGCGCATCCGAGCGCACGGCCTGCTGCAACTGACCATGCTTGTGCTGCCCCCGGATCATCTGGGAGATCTTCTGCCGGTCATCGGGGCACAGCTGCACTGCGATGATTTCGATATTGGAGGCACGCTCCCAACCCGAGAACGAGGTGCCTTCGAACAGGCCCCACGCTTTGGTCGGATCAGCGCCGGCACAGACAGCGGCACCACCGCCGCCACTGCCACCCCGAACGGCCACAGCATTGCCGCCGTTGCCACCGCCATTGCCGCCGTTACCGTTGCCACCGCCGTTATCGCCACCACCGCCGCCACCGCCATTCCCGCCACCGCCATTCCCGCCGCCGCCGTTGCCGCCGCCGCCATTATTGCCAACACCGACGCCGACATTGACCAGCCCCTTGCTGCCGCCGACATTGGCATCGACGGTCACGCCGCCATTGAGCAGGCCAACATTGGCGTCGACGAGGCCCTTGCTGCCGCCAAGGCTGACATTGGCATCAACCAGCGAGCCACCGGAATTCGGCAGCACACTGGCATCCAGCAGATTGCCGTTGCCACCGCCGAGCCCAAGATTGATCGCCCCGGAATCCCCGGCCGACCCATTACTCAAGGTGATGAGCGCGCCGCTATCACCCCCGCCGACCAGACCCAAAAGGCTCTGTGCCGACGCCGCCGGCGCAAATGCCGTCGCCGTAAGCATCGCGGCAGCAATAACCGTAAGAACACGATTTTTCATGGCAAAATCTCCAATAAAAAGCTGCGAAATGATCGGACTCAATCACTTACGCTCGCAAGCCTCCCCCTGAAGACGGAATGTAAAGGCTAACTATGCTTCAGCTATTTTAGCTTAAGTTTATGAAACTTGCCGCCAGAACGCTGAAATGCCAGAGTTAAATCGTTTTAATAGTTGAAAATGAAGGATAACTTTCGGGACTAGACCTTCGTCTAACGTCCCAAGCCCGCAAATGGCGATGCGAGCGCCAAGGCGAGGCCGACGCGGCGGCGGCTGGCGGCATTTGTGGTGTTCGTTTTGCGCTGGATCGCGCAGGGACTCCGCCACGGAAGCGGCGGCGTGAGGGGCGGGGCCGAAGGCCGCGCCGCCCCTCAGCGTCTAGCGCAGCTTGAGGCTGCTCAGCCCGATCAGGGCCAGCACGAAGGAGATGATCCAGAAGCGGATCACCACCTGGCTTTCAGTCCAGCCGAGGTGCTCGAAATGGTGATGGATCGGCGCCATGCGGAACACCCGCTTGCCGGTCAGCTTGAACGACACCACCTGCACGATGACCGAAACGGTCTCCAGCACGAACAGCCCGCCAATGATGGCCAGCACGATTTCATGCTTGGTGGCGACGGCGATGGAGCCGAGCGCGCCGCCCAGGGCCAGCGAACCGGTGTCGCCCATGAAGATCTGCGCCGGGGGCGCATTGAACCACAAAAAGCCCAGCCCGGCGCCGATCAGCGCGCCGCACACCACCGACAATTCGCCGGTGCCAGGCACATAGTTGAGCAGCAGATAATCGGAGAAGCTCACGCTACCGACGAGATAGGCGATCAGCGCGAAACAGGCGGCGGCGACCATCACCGGCACGATGGCCAGACCATCCAGCCCATCGGTAAGATTGACCGAATTGCCGGCGGCGACGACGACGAAACCGCCGAACAGGATGTAGAAATAGCCCAGATTGAGCGCCAGATCCTTGACGAAGGGGAACAGCAGCGAGGTGCCATAGGAGCCCTGCGCCAGCTGGGAAATGGCAAAGGCCGCGATGCCGCCGATCAGTGCTTCGAGCAACAGGCGCTGCTTGCCGCCAAAGCCCTTGTGGCTCATGCGCTTGACCTTGAGATAGTCGTCGTAAAAGCCGATGGCGCCAAAGCCCACGGTGACGAACAGCACCACCCAGACATAGCCATTGCTGAGATTGGCCCAGAGCAGCGTCGAAAACACCGCGCCGGACAGGATCATCAGCCCGCCCATAGTCGGCGTGCCCTTCTTGGTCAGCAAATGCCCGGCCGGACCGTCTTCGCGGATCGGCTGGCCCTTGCCCTGCTTCAGGCGAAGCAGCGCGATCATGCCGGGACCGAACATGAACACGAAGAACAGCGCCGTGATCACCGCGCCGGCGGTGCGGAAGGTGATGTAGCGGAAAACGTTGAACGCCGAGAGCGCGTCACCCAACTGGCCGAGAAAATACAACATGAAAGGGAGGGTCCTTGTTGGGTGGGATCAGTTGTCGTCAAACCGATGGCGGATCTTGTCCACGATGCTGTTCAGCCCCACGCCGTTGGACCCTTTGACCATAACTGCATCGCCATAGGCAAGATCGTTGAGCACGATCTCCGCCATATCCGCTGCCGTCTGGGCATGGGCGGTCACCCGGTCTGGGCCGAGCGCAGCGGCCAATGCGGTCATTTCCGCGCCCACCAGATAGACAAGCTCGGCGCCTGAAGCGATCACCGCCGGCGCGAGGCTGGCATGCAGATTTGCCGATTGCGGACCCAGCTCAAGCATGTCGCCGAGAATGATTGCCTTGCGCCCCCCCAGCGCCGGCTGGGCCGCGAACACGTCGAGCGCCGCCGCCATCGAGGCGGTATTGGCATTGTAGCTTTCGTCGATCAGCAGCAGCGGCTTGGCCGTGGGGCCGAGCCGGCTCTGCGCCCCCCGCCCTGCCTGCGCACCAAAACCGGCCAGCGCCCGTAGCGCTACCTCCGGCTCGACGCCGGCCAGATAGGCCACGGCCAGCGCCGCAGTGGCGTTGGCGATCATGTGGCGGCCGGGCACATTGAGCAGCAGTGCATGGCGCTCGCCCTGATGGATGACGGTGGCAAAGCTGCGGCCGGCGACGATTTCCACATCGACAATCTGCCAGTCGGCACCCTCGGTCTCGCCATAGGTCACCACGCGCGCCACGCCCGCTGCCTCGGCCTCTGCGAGCAGCAGGTCGATCTGCGGGTGGTCGGCATTGAGCACAGCAGTGCCGCCCGCTTCGAGGCCGGCGAAGATTTCCGCCTTGGCGCGGGCAATGCCATCCAGCGAGCCGAAGGCTTCGAGATGCGCCGGGGCGACGGTGGTGATGACGGCAATATGCGGCCGCACCAGCTGCGACAGCGGCCGGATTTCGTCGGGCGCACTCATGCCCATTTCGAAAACGCCGAACTGCGCCGTCTCGGGCAGCCGCGCCAGCATCAGCGGCACGCCCCAGTGATTGTTGAAGCTCTTGATCGAGGCATGGGTCTGCCCCGCCGCCTCGAACACCACGCGGATGGCTTCCTTGGTGGTGGTCTTGCCGACGCTGCCGGTCACCCCGACGATGATGGCGCGGCTGCGCGCGCGGGCGGCGCGGGCAATATTGGAGAGCCCCTCCAGCGCATCCGGCACGACAATGCGGCGTTCTCCCACGCCCCGGCTGACCAACGCGGCACTCGCGCCATTGGCCAGCGCCGTCTCGACGAAATCATGGCCGTCGAAGCGGTCGCCCTTGATGGCGACGAACAGCGCATCGGGCCCGAGTTCGCGGGAGTCGATGGAGATGGAATTGATCGGGGTGGACGGATCGAGCTCCGTGCTGCCGCCGGTCGCAGCGAGGATGGCGTCGATGGTGTAGAGGGGCTGGGTCATGAATAAATTTTGCCGCTGGCTGCACCTCTCCCTCTGGGGGAGAGGTCGACCCTCTTGGGTCGGGTGAGGGGGCCTTTGCCGAGTGAAATGCGTGGGACAGGCCCCCTCACACGGCGCTGCGCGCCGACCTCTCCCCCAAAGGGAGAGGTGCAGCAAGGTGCCTGCCAACCGCGCACTGCCCTACCCCTTGATCGCTGCGGCCACCGCTTCGTGGTCGGAAAAATGCGTCTTGGTGGTGCCGACGATCTGGTAATCCTCGTGGCCCTTGCCGGCCACCAGCAATACATCGCCGGGCTGCAGCGCCTTGACCGCCGTGGCGATCGCCGTCTTGCGGTCGCCGATTTCGCGGGCGCCCTTGGCCGCCGCGAGAATTTCGGCGCGGATGGTCTTGGCGTCCTCGGTGCGTGGATTGTCGTCGGTGACGATGACGTCGTCGGCCAGCTCGCTGGCGATGGCGCCCATTTGGGGGCGCTTACCCTTGTCGCGGTCGCCGCCGCAGCCAAACACCACCCGTAGCGTGTTGGTGGCATAGGGGCGCAGGGCCTCCAGCGCGGTGCGCAGCGCGTCGGGCGTGTGCGAATAGTCGACAAAGATCGCCGCGCCATTATGCTCGGCCACCAGCTCCAGCCGGCCCTTGGCGCCCTTGAGTTCGCTCAACGCCGGAAAGGCCTGTGCCTTGTCGACGCCGGTCGACATGGCCAGCGCCGCCGCGACGATGGCATTGGAAACCTGGAACTCGCCGGTCAGCGGCAGATGGAAGCTGAGCTTTTCGCCGACATGGCGGACTTCGACGCGCTGGCCATAGCCTTCCGGCTGGATCGACAGCACTTCGATATAGGCGCCCTCGCGGCCCACCGTCAGCAATGTGGCCCCGGCGCTGAGCGCCGCGAACATGAAGGGCTCGTATTCGGGATCATCGACATTGACCACCGCCGGGCCGCTATCGACCAGCAGATCGGTGAACAGCCGCAGCTTGGCATCGCGATAGGCATCCATATCGGCATGATAATCGAGATGGTCGCGGCTGAGATTGGTGAAGGCCACCGCCTCAAAATGCATGCCGTCGAGCCGGCGCTGATCGAGCCCATGGCTGGAGGCTTCCAGCGCCACATGATCGATGCCCTGGGCTTTGAGCGCCCGCATCGACTGGTGCAGCGTGCGCGAATCCGGGGTGGTCAGGCTACCCTCGATCAACCGGTTGGCGGTTTCGACGCCCAGCGTACCGATACTACCGCCGGGAATGCCGGCATAGCCCCAGATCTGGCGCACGAAGGAGGCGACCGAGGTCTTGCCATTGGTGCCGGTGACGGCAACGGTGATTTCCGGCTGCGGCTCGAAAATGCGCGAGGCGGCGCGTGCATACGCGGCGCGCACATCCTTGACGATGATCACCGGCACGCCGGGATCGCCGACCGGAGCAGTATCGCTGATCACCGCCAGCGCCCCACGCCGCACCGCGTCGGGGACGAACTGGTTGCCATGCACATTGGCGCCCGGCAGCGCGAAGAAGATATCGCCGGGTTCGATGCGGCGGCTGTCGGAATTCAGCCCGAAAACCGCCCCCAAACCCTTCTTGGGCCGGGCGCCGGAGCCTTCGAGCAGCTGTGTTACGCTGAGTGACACGGGGTGGAGTCCTTCGGGATCAAGCTATCTGAGAACACGTGGAACGAGATTGGTATCCAGCATTTCGGAGAAATCTGGGGCAACTCCCAACATTGGCGCAACCCGCTGCACAATGCGGCCGGTGACATTGCCCGCGTTCCAGCCGGCCGTGGTGCCCGATTGCGGATTTTCCGCCTTGGGCTCATCGACCATGATCAGCATGGCGTAACGCGGATTGTCCATCGGGAAGGCCGAGGCGAAGAAATTGGTGACCTTGCTCGACGAGTAGCGCCCATCCACCACTTTTTCGGCCGTGCCGGTCTTGCCGCCAACGCGGTAGCCCAATGACGCCTTGTTGGTCTGCGAGCCGGAACCCTCCAGGGCGTTGAGGCGCATCAGATAGCGGATATCCGCGCTGGTCTCCGGCCGCAGCACCCGCCGATATAGCGCTTCGGCCTCGGCCACATCGCGCTTGTAGAGCGTGGGGGCGATATAGTTGCCGCCATTAACGAAGGCGGCATAGGCCGTGACCATGTGCAGTGGCGACACCGACAGGCCGTGGCCGAACGACGCCGTGGCCGAGCCCACTTCGGACAATTCCTTGGGCACCGTCGGCAGGCGCATTTCCGGCAGCTCGAACGGCACGCGCTGATCGAAGCCCATGGTGGTGAGGAAGGCGCGGAAATTATCCTTGCCCATCGCCTGCATGACGCGGATCGTGCCGATATTGGAGGAGTATTTATACACCTCCGGCAGGCTGAGAATGCGATGCTTGCCGTGGAAATCGTCGATGGTGAAACGGCCAAAGCGAATGCCGAAGCGCGCGTCGAACTGGTCGTTGATCCGCACCGCGCCGCTATCGAGCGCGCCGGCCATGGTCACGGTCTTGAAGATCGAGCCCGGCTCGAAAATGCCGGCGGTGATGCGGTTGAAGCTGTCCTTGACCAGCGCCGATTTGGGATCGTTCGGGTCGAAGTCAGGCACCGACACCAGGCCGACGATCTCGCCGGTATAGATGTCCATCATCACCCCAGCCGCAGCGACCGCCTGGTAGCGGGTCATGGCATCCAGCATCTGCTCATGCATGACGTGCTGCACGCGCATGTCGACGCTCAGCTCCACCGGCGCCAGCGCATTGCCGCGCGCCAGCCCCAGCTCCTGCAGCAGCGCCACGTCTTCGCCATCCATATGCCGCTCGATGCCGGCAATGCCCTGATTGTCGATATTGGTCGAGCCCAGGATATGGCTGGCTTCGCTCATGCCCGGATAGAAGCGCTTGGATTCGGTGATGAAGTCGATGCCGGGAATACCCAGCCGCATGATGCGTTCCTGGATCGCCGGCGACAGCTCGCGCTGCACCCAGACGAAGCCCTTGTCGCCGGTCAGCCGGGTGCGCAGCCACGCCTCGCTGAGGTCGGGCAGCACGGTACGCAGCTTGGTCACCGCCTCTTCGACATCGATGATACGACGCGGTTCGGCGAACAGCGACGGCACGCGAATATCGACGGCCATTTCGAGACCGTTACGGTCCAGAATCGGCGGGCGGGTCGCGGTGATGACGTCGCGCGCCTGCCCTTCAATGGTGGAATCCGACACCACCATGCCCAATTGCACCAGTCGGCCGCCGACCAGGCCAAAGCCCAGCACCAGCGCCAGCACCATCCAGCGGATGCGGGCCTGGGTGAGATTGCCGCGCGCCTTGCGGGCGCCGTCGAGCGAGATGGTAAAACCGCTGCCCTCAGTCGTGGCCGCCATTATTCGATACCCTCCAGTTCGAGGATGGCGTCGATCGGATCGACACCGGCTTCCAGCGACTCAAACAGGGAGTCCATGGCGGCGCTGTTCGGCTTGGCCGGGCGCATCGGCAGCGCGTCAAACGCGCCGAACTGCTCCTGCTTGACCGGCACGATGGCCAGCGCCAGTTGATGCCGCTGCACGATCGGGTCGATATGGCCCGGCTGGCTGAGCACCGCCTCGTCGGCCTTGACCAGCGACAGCTCGCCCTCCTGGCTATCGATCAGCGCAATCAGCGCCGTGCGTTCGCTGGCGGTATTCTCGATGGAGAATTTGAGCGCATAGACGCCGGACAGCATGAACACGCTGGTGAAAATCAGGATGATATTGAGATTGCGGATCATGCTTCACCCCTGATCCGGGGCACGCCAAGACCGTCGAACTTGACCGGACGCGACGCCGCGTCGGACCGGCTGGCAGCGCGCAGCATGGCCGAGCGGGCGCGCGGATTGCGGCTCACTTCGGCTTCGCCGGCCTTGACCGCCTTGGCCACCTCGACCCAGCGGCGCGCTTCGGAGACCACCTGCGGCAAATGCCGCGACTGGGCCGGGCCGGATTTGTCGGGATCAAAGAAGCGTTTGACGATGCGGTCTTCCAGCGAATGGAAGGTCACCACCACCAGCCGCCCGCCCTCGTCCAGCAGGCGCTCGGCGGCGAACAGCGCTTCGACCAGCTGATCGAACTCGGCATTGACGGCAATGCGCAGCGCCTGGAACGAGCGGGTCGCCGGATGGGCGTCACCCGGCTTGCGGCCGATGGATTTTTCGATGATGCGGGCCAGCTCCAGCGTCGTCTGGATCGGCGCGATTTCACGCGCCGCGACGATGAACTGGGCAATGCGGCGCGATTTGCGCTCTTCGCCAAAGGCATAGAGCAGATTGGCCAGCGGCTCGACATCCAGCGTATTGACCAGGTCGGCGGCGCTCTGGCCGGCCCCACTCATCCGCATGTCGAGCGGCCCGTCGCGCATGAAGGAAAAGCCGCGCTCGGCCTGATCGAGCTGCATAGAGGAGACGCCGATATCGAGCACAACGCCATTGATCGAGCCATGCTCGGCGGCGAGGCTGTCGAGTGCGGAAAACGTGCCGGGGACAAAGACGAAGCGCTCGCCGAACTCGGCAGTCAGCGCATCGGCAAACGGCTGGACCGACGGATCGCGGTCAATGGCAATGACACTGGCGCCCGCTTCCAGCAGCGCACGCGAATAGCCGCCCGCGCCAAACGTGCCGTCGATAATGCGCTTGCCCGCCAAAGGCGACAGCGCAGCTAAAACTTCGTCCAGCAGGACGGGAACATGCGGGCCAGCATTGGGGCTGGTTTCGGGCATGGAACGCTTGCCCATAGAGGCCACTACTCCACATCCCGGCCGAGAAAGCCGGTTGGTAAATTCCCCAGCACTTTGAATGAGGACGCTTAAGATTCTGTTTCCCATTAGCGGTTTGGCACACCGATCTTCGCCCGCCAGCAACGCTACAGTCCAAAATCACCGGGGAAAGGCCATTGCCTATTGCGAGGGTCCGGGTTCTGCGCCATGAACAGAGACACAGCTGGAGCCTGCCTTGCCCATTTCAACCAACGCCTTCGTGCGGTCCACTGTAATGCTGTTGTTGATCGGCCTTTTGGCGCTGGTCGGCATTGTCGGGACTACAATCTGGCTGGTTGAACGCACCCAGGTTTACTTCGATGAAGTTGTCGAAGCCCGCGATACACGCGCCACGGCGGTGGATCTGCGCACTGCCTTGCAGGACGCCGAGACTGGCCAGCGCGGTTTCTTGATCACGCAGGACGAAGCCTATCTGGAGCCCTACGCGGCAGCGCTGACGCTGATCGAGACCAAATACGCCAGTCTGACGGCGATGCTGGCCCCCTACCCCGAGGTCACTGACTCGCTGGCCGAGCTGCGCACCGATATCGACTTCAAGCTGAACGAAATGGCCCGCACCATCGAGCTGGTGCGCACCGGTCAGGCCGAGCAGGCCATCGCCATCGTCGACACCAATGCCGGCAAGGCCGCCATGGACCGCGCCCGGGTGTTGTTCGATTCGCTGATCGGCGGCGCCGACGACCGGCTGACCGAGGGCGTGACCGACCAGCGTAGTACCGCCACCGCCCTGCGCTGGGTCACCGTCATCGCCGCCTTCGTCATCTTCACCGTGGTCGGCGGTTCGGCCTGGACGGTGATGGTCTATACGCGCGAGCTCGCCAGTGCTCGCGCCGAAATCGAGGCGGCCAATCTCGGCCTCGAAGACCGGGTGCGCGAGCGCACCGCCGATCTCGGCCGCGCCAATGAGGAAATCCAGCGCTTCGCCTATATCGTGACCCATGATCTGCGCGCCCCGCTGGTCAATATCATGGGCTTCACCAGCGAGCTGGAAACCAGCGTCGCCCAGCTCGAAGACTATATGAAGGACCGCCCCGATGACGGCGATCCCAAATTCGCCGAGGCCAGGGTCGCCGCGACCGAGGACCTGCCCGAGGCCATCACCTTCATCCGCGCCGCCACCCGCAAGATGGACGGGCTGATCAACGCCATCCTCAAGATTTCCCGCGAAGGCCGCCGCCGGCTGAAGCCCGAAACCCTCGACCTGACCGAGATCGCCGAAACCACCGTCGCCAGCGTGCAACATCAGGTGGTCGAGAATGGCGGCTCGGTGACTGTCGACGTGAAGGCCCCGCGCATCATGTCCGACCGGTTGTCGCTCGAGCAGGTGCTGGGCAATCTGCTCGACAATGCGGTCAAGTATCAGCAGCCTGACCGGCCGCTAGCGGTGACCCTGCGCGCCCGCCCCGCCCCCGGCAATCACATCGAAATCGAGGTCGAGGACAATGGTCGCGGCATCGCCGCCACCGACCACGAACGCGTGTTCGAGCTGTTCCGCCGCGCCGGCACCCAGACCCAGCCGGGCGAAGGCATTGGCCTCGCCCATGTGCGCACCATGGTAAGAAGCCTCGGGGGCGACATCATCCTGCGCTCGCAACCGGGCGTTGGCACCACGTTCACCATCACCCTGCCGCGCGATCTGCGCCTCTATCTCGGGAGTCAAACGACATGAGCCATGACGGCAAGCCGGTCACCATCATCATGATCGAGGACGATGAGGGGCATGCCCGCCTTATCGAGAAAAACATCCGTCGCGCCGGGGTGGCCAACCAGATCGTCGCCTTCACCAATGGCACCGAAGCGCTGGCCTATCTGATGGGCCCGGACGGCACCGGCGCCATCAACAAGGGCCGCCAACTGCTGGTGCTGCTCGACCTCAACCTGCCCGACATGACCGGCGTCGACATCCTCGAAAAGGTCAAGGGCAACGAACACACGCGGCGCTCACCCGTGGTCGTACTGACCACCACCGACGACCAGCGCGAAATCCAGCGCTGCTACGATCTGGGCGCCAATGTCTATATCACCAAGCCGGTTGACTATGACGGATTCGCCAATGCGATCCGTCAGCTCGGCCTGTTCTTCTCGGTGATGCAAGTGCCGGAATCCGATTGACCATGCCCAGCCGGTCGCCATGCGTGCTTTATGTCGATGACGATACCGGCCTCGCCCGATTGGTGCAGAAGGCGCTGGAGCGACGTAACTTCATCGTCGAACACGCCGTGGATGGTGCCGAGGGCCTGGCCCGCATCCGGCAGGGCGGCATCGACGTCGTGGTGCTCGACCACTATCTGCCCGGCGGCACCGGCCTCGACGTGCTAGCGCAGATGGTCGGCCTGCCCGACCGGCCGGCGGTGGTCTATGTCACCGGCACCATCGAAACCGATGTCGCCATCGCCGCGCTCAAGGCCGGCGCCGACGATTATGTCCTCAAGACCGTCGATGACGATTTCCGCGAGCTGCTGGGCAGCGCTGTCGAGCAGGCCGTCCAGGTGATGCAGCTCAACCGCGCCAAGGCGCAGGCGGTGCAGGAGATTCGTGAAGCGCGGGAGCGCGCCGAAATCCTGCTCGGCGAGGTGAACCACCGTGTCGCCAATAGCCTGGCCATGGTCGCCGCCCTGGTCGGGCTGCAGGCCAATGCCGTATCCAATGAAGAGGCGAAAAACGCCTTGGCCGAGACCCAGGCCCGCATCCAGGCCATCGCCGGCGTGCATCGCCACCTCTACACCACCGACGACGTCCGCTCGGTGCAGATCGGCGACTATCTGCATGGCCTCGGCGCCGAGCTGGAAGCCACCATGCGCGCCACCGGCAACGACGCCCGCATTCTGGTGACTGCCGATAACCTCGCCATTGCCACCGAAAAAGCGGCCTCCATCGGCGTCATCGTCACCGAACTGGTCACCAACGCCATCAAATACGCCTATGCCGGCCTTGGCCGCGGCGACATCCGCATCACCATGACCCGCTGTGACGGCCAGTCCATCGCACTGATCGTGGCCGATGACGGCATCGGCTGGGACGGCACCGGAAAACCGCAGGGCACGGGCCTCGGCAGCCGCATCGTCAAAGCCATGGCCCAAAGCCTGGGCGCCACGGTGGACTACGAAACCGCCGCCCCCGGCACACGGGTGGTCGTGCGATTTTTGGGGTGAAGGCCACCACCCGAAAGGAAAACGCCAGTTGACCTATAAGCCGGGTTCTGTAGGGCCCCAGGCCGAGGCCTGCGACGTGGTGACCATTCATCTCTAACGCCTGTTACCAGACGCCTAGTGCAACCAACCCGGATGATCTGGCCTCAAAACAAGCTGGGGCATAAAGCCCCGCGTCATCCCTATTTGGTCTTGCTCCCGGTGGGGTTTACCGTGCGATCCCTGTTGCCAGGCACCCGGTGCGCTCTTACCGCACCCTTTCACCCTTACCTGCCCGAAGGCTGGCGGTTTACTTTCTGTGGCACTTTCCCTGGGGTCGCCCCCGCCGGCCGTTAACCGGCACCGTGTTTCGAAGGAGCCCGGACTTTCCTCCAGCAATGGGTTACCCCACTGCCAGCGGTCACCCGGTCAACTGGCAGGCGCTGTTGTGCGGGAGCGCGCTCTGGGCGTCAAGCCGTTCGCGGGGCGTTATGCGACGGGATTCGCAGTCAGCTGCGGCAAAAGCGGCGGCTTGGTCAGCGCCTGGTAGGCCAGGTTGATCGCCTTCATCCGGTCGGTCGCCACATCGATCAGCGCTTCGGGCACGCCCTTGGCGATCAGCCGGTCGGGGTGATGCTCGGCTACCAGCAGGCGATAGACCCGGCGGATTTCGGCAGGATCGGCATTGGGCGCCAGCCCCAGCACGGCATAGGGGTCGACGCCAGCTTCTAGCCGCACATGCTGGCTGGCCAACTGTTCGAAGCGCACATCGTCAAAACCGAAAATGTCGCTGACCGATTTGAGATATTCCAGCTCGGCCTCATGCACCATGCCATCGGCGGTGGCGATGTAGAACAGGCTGTCGAGCACATGCTCCAGCGTATCGGGGCTATCGGCGAAAAACCGCGTCACCTTGCGGGCATAGGCGTCGTAGCCGGCCACATCCTGCTTGGCGAGATTGAACACCCGGGCCACCTGCTCTTCATGCCCTGCAGCGATTTCCACCGTGGCGCGGAAGGCGCGCTCTTCGGACGCCGTCACCACGCCATCGGCGACCGCCATCTTGGCGGCCAGCGCGATCAGCGCCAGGGTAAAGGCAGCATCGCGCCCACCCGGCAACCAATTGTCGGGGTCGAGGGCATTGACCAGCGATCCCGCTAGGCCAGTGCGTTGGCTGAACGAGCCGACCAGCTCGCCGAGTCTCTGCCACATGTCCGTCGTCTCGCTAGGCTGGCGCATGCACTTGTCTATCCGCCGCGCGGTTGGAGGGAATCGAACAGCCGCCCTGCCCGATTAAGACCACCACGATACCGGCTGGCCGCCGCCCGGTCCATCACCGAGGACGCAGGGCGGCCTTGCCTCAGTTGCCGAAGAAGAATGGCGGGTCCACTTCGCGGGCGATGACGCGATTGCGCGGCTGGTTGGGGGCCTGATCGAGGAAGAAGCCGTTGGGATCATAATCGGGCTGCACAACGGGAGCGCTGCCCTGCTGCTGGCGCCGGGCCAGAAACTCCGAAAGCGGGCCGCTTTCCCAGTCTTCGAGGTCGGCAGCGGTGATCGCGGACGGCGCCGTGACGCTGGGCGGAATGACCACGGCAGGCTGGGCGTTGGCCAGCGGCGGCGCGACCGGCCGGGGCCGCATCGATAGCGGCATCGGCACCGGCGCGATCTTGGGCGGCAGGGCTGCGACCTCCACCGGGTCGGTATTGACCACTGGTGGCGCTGCCGGGGTAGCGACCGCAGGCTTGGGCGCTGGCGCACTGGGCTGGACCGGCGCAGTCGCAACCGGCGCGTCAGCACCAGTAATATAACTGGGCAGCGGACGACCCGATTGCACGAAGCTGTCGACCGCATCGCCTGTCTGCGCCGCCGGCTGGATCACCACCGGCGCAACGGATGCTGCTTCCTCCGCATCGGGGCGCTGCTCCAGCGGCGCCGGCACCGGCGCTTCGGGCTCGATCACCGCGATTTGGGGCGGCGCCGAACGATCTGGCCCACCCATGAACTGCGCCGACAGCAAATCCGCTGCCGGCACGCCGACAACAAGAAGAACCCCGGCCCAAGCCAGGCCATTGGTGATGCGACGGTCGATCTTCATGGTTCTACGTCCCGATTTGCTCCGCCCGCAGGGCGAAAGAGCCGGATTTTCGTGGCCATTTTATGAAATGGCGGTCAAAGCCCAGCAATGCGGCCTGCGAGCTGAACCGAAGCTGAATGACGCCGTTCCGCTTCCCGACCCACAGACCAGACGCTGATGGCACCAGATCATGGTGAACGTATGGTTAAAGGCTGGTGGGCTGGATCGGCGTGTTTGGCCCCACCCCACCCTCATTCCCTCCCCATCGAGGTGAGGGAGGCGCAGGTTGCGGTGTCAGTGCTCATCGTCTCCCTCCCCCTTGTGGGGAGGGATCAAGGGTGGGGGTGTCACACGCACCGGCCTTACTGAGTGGCGTGTCCCCCTACCCCTACGGCCGCCGGCCCAAGATTCGCCCCAGCGCCAGCGCCAGCGGCGAGCGGTTATGGGTGTAGATATGGAACTCCGTGACGCCCTCATCCAGCAATTCGGTCACCTGCTCGGCCGCCACGGCCGAAGCCACCAGCGCGTGGGTTTCCGGCTCGTCATCCAGCCCGTCAAAGCGTTCGGCCAGCCAGGCTGGAATCGACGTGCCGCAGCGCCCGGCGAAATTGGCGATCTGCTTGAAGCTGTGGATCGGCTGGATGCCCGGCACGATCGGCGCGGTGATCCCGGCAGCGCGGGCGCGTTCGAGATAGCGCAGATAATCGCCATTGGAGAAGAACATCTGGGTGATAGCCCGGTCGGCGCCGGCATCCAGCTTGCGCTTGAGATTGTCGATCTCGGTCGCCCAGTCCGGGCTTTGCGGATGCTTTTCCGGATAGGCGGCCACCGAAATATCGAAATCGCCAATACGGCGCAGCCCGCCCACAAGATCGGCGGCGTTCTGATAGCCGTCGGGATGCGGCGTGAAGGGCTGGCCCACCCCCTCCGGGGGATCGCCACGCAAAGCGACGATGCGGTTGATACCCGCCTCCTGATAGCCGCGCACCACCGCGTCGACCTCGTCACGCGTGGCCCCGACACAGGTCAGATGCGCCGCCGCATCGACGCCGGTATCGGCCTTGATGCGGCTGACCATGCGCAGAGTGCGCTCACGGGTGGAGCCACCGGCGCCATAGGTCACCGAGACGAAACGCGGCCGCAACGGCGCCAGCTTGTGCACGCTGTCCCAGAATTTTTCTTCCATGACGTCGGTCTTGGGCGGGAAGAACTCAAAGGAAATCTGCAGCTCCGGGCGCTGGTCTGCCGTCAGCCGGCTGGCGCGAAGATTGTCGTCGAGCATAATCGTTCCGTTCAGGTCTTGTCGCTGAGGCGCCACAGGCAAACCGTCAGTCCGCGTTCACTGTTATTGCTGGGAAACTCGCGCACCGCCGCAACCTCAAGGCCGGCGGCAGCGGCCCAGCCGCTCATCTGTGTTTGCGACAGGCCGAGCCGCCGGTGGGCATGCTCGCTGCGCAGGAATTCGAGGTCATGCGGGGCAAAATCGACAATGATCATCTCCCCGCCGGGCTTGAGCAGGCGTCGCGCCTGCGCCAGCATGCGGCCCGGGTCGTCGAAATAATGCAGCACCTGATGGATGACGATGACATCCGCCGGCCCGGCATTGAGTTCGACATCGCCGATATCGCCGAGCCGAACCTGGGCATGGCTGATGCCCGAACTGGCCAGGCGCGAGCGTGCCACCGCCAGCATTTCGCGGCTCGCATCGATGCCGATACCGCGCTTGTAAGCGTCGGACAGCACCTCCAGCATGCGGCCAGTGCCGGTGCCCAGATCGATCAGCGTCTCGACCTTGCGGCCATCCAGCGCCGCCACCACGGCGGCTTCCACCGCCGCTTCGGGGACATGCAGCCGCTGCTGCAAATCCCAGCTGCCGGCAACCTTGGCGAAATATTCGGTGGCCCGCGATTGCTGGCCGGCGCGCACCGCCTGCTGCCGCTCGATATCGCGGCTGCGGTCGGGATCATTGCAATCGACGCGGGCAATCAGCCAGCTCGCCAGCGCCGCGCCATGGCCTTCCTGCGCCAGCCCGTAATAGGCCCAGGCCCCCTCGGCATTGCGCTCGATCAGCCCGGCATCGGCCAGGAGCTTGAGATGGCGCGACACGCGGGGCTGGCTTTGCTTGAGGATTTCGGTCAAGTCCTTGACCGAGTGATCGCCATCCGCCAGCAGCGCCAGCAGGCGCAGCCGCGTGCCCTCGCCCGCCGCCTTCAATACGCTCACCAATTCATCCAAAGCCGCCATCCACTCCCTCACGAGATATAAAGATATCTTTATATTGATTTTGAGGAGCAGGTCCAGAGGGATGTGCGGGTTATGCGATGGATACAAGGGGAGCAACGCACCCGCCTTCCGCTGAAAACAAAAAGGCCCCACTTTCGCGGGGCCTCCATGCCATCAAATCAAACGCGAAGATTAAGCGACCGCGGTCCGGCCTTCGCTGACGGCGCGCTTGCGGAAGGAATGCGCCCGCCACAGCTCGAAAATGCCGATGGCTTCGTCCGTATCGATCGCTTCGAAGCGGCTCACCACCATGGCCTTGTCGGCTTCGCTAGGCAGGTCGCGCCACGGCAACGTCGCCACAATCGCCTCGAACAGATCCGAGGCCAGGCCCGCCGCCTTCAGCGCCACGGTTATCGCCACATAATCCTGGCCGGCAAGCCATTTGACGAACACTTCGGGGCCGACGCGCAGGATCACGGTGAGCGCGGCTGCGGCGTGGTGGCCGTAGCCGAAGCGGGCGAAACGGGCCAGCGCCCGGTCGTCGAGCTGCTTGCGGTCGCTCAGGGCCTTCACCTGATTGTAGGCGACCTTCCATTCGGTGGCCGAGAAGCCGGCGCGGTTGCGCATCCGGTTATACACCACGGCGTTGACCTTGCCGGCCGCCACCGGATCGATGCCACGATTTACCTCGCCCAGCGTTTCCAGCACCTTGCTGGCCACCGAGTCGATTTCCCCGCGCAGCGACTTCCAGTCAATCTCGGGACGGTTGCGCAAATCGGCGGCGATTTCAGCGTCCCGCGCGGCGCGCTCTACCAGCTTTTCCAGCGTTGCCTTGTCGAACTCGGCGCTGCTGTTGCGAACCAGGCGCACCACAGATGAAGTCTCGCCATGCGCGACAATCGCCTCGCCCACCCGCTCGGGCACCTTGGCCCGTCCGGCAATGGCGATGCGATGCTCTTCGCTCTGGCGGCCGATGATGTCGATCAGATCATCGTCGGAGAGCACGGTGGAGAATTCGAGCAGCGGCCTTGCCACTTCGATAGTGTCATTGGCCAGCATGACCACCACCGTGCCTGGCGCCCGCTCCAGCGGCGCCAGCAGCTGGGCGACATGCGCCCGCGCTTCGACCTCGACCAGTTCGGCCAATTGACACAGCACTTCGTCATACTGGGCAACCTGGTCGTCGTCGCAGCGATCCGACACATAGCTGAAGAGCTGCGCCATGTTGCGGAACAATTGCTCGCGCTCGGAATGGTTATCCTCGCCATTCAGCACCCGGAAACTCGAAAACGCCCGTTGGCCCTGGTCAAGTTCGCTCATTTTCACGCACTCCCGGCTTCTGCCGTCACTCTAGAGCCTGAACATGCGCCGTCAGTGTCTTGCACGCCCTGAAGGCGAACAGCGAGATTTGATTCAAATTTTAGGGGATGTGGACAAAGTTTAGGGCCCGGGAACTGTTTCCAGTTCACACGGGCCCCACAGGTCCCTTTCGGGATGTGTTCTCTACATAGTCCAATGCGGGCACAAATTCAAGATAAGACCAGCCCCAGGGCATGCCCAAGACCTTGCTCGACACGTGCCATATCATCCCGCGACAAGAACTCGCGCAGATAGGTTTGCCCAGATTTTACGCGGTCCAGCCGCGTGAACGATACGTGGGAAACAGTATCGCAAATTGCCCAGGTGGCGATCGTCAGGGCCCGATACACACCGTCGGCGAATGGCACATGAGACGGCTCAAGCGAACGCGGCTGCGTAGCGGAAAATGGGACAACAACACATCGCCCCGCCCTATTATAGGATCGCGGAGAGACAACAACCACACGCCGCACCTTACGCATCTCGGGATCTACGCCGGCCATATTGTAGTCGCAGAGTAAAATCTGCCTGCGTTCTGGCGTGAATTGTATCATGATAGCCCCCAGCAACAATCTCGCCGAGGATCAATTCTGCCGCAAGGGGCTTGGCGTGGACTTTCGCCCACGCCATCGTCTGCCAAACAGCCTTACTCAGCCGCGACGTTTTCCTGCGTGGAAATGCTGTCCTTGACCTGTGCGGACAGCGCGGCGCGAGCCGTGCGGATGCCTTCGGCGTAATCCGGGTGGATCAGGTGGAAATGCGCCAATTGACGCTCGATGATCGCATCCGGAACCCCGGCCATTGCTGCGGCCAGATTGTCGTACAACCGGCCCTCCTGGGCGTCATCGAACAGCGCCCACAGCGCGCGCGGCTGGCCGTAATCATCATTGCCGTCGCGGTGATTGTAGCGGTCCGCATCGCCATTGAGACGCAGCGGCGGCTCCTGGATCGACTTGTCTTCCACCGGGCCACCAAAGCTGTTGGGCTCGTAGTAAACGTCCGGATTGCCGGTCTTGAGACCGCCATCGACGTTCATCTGCCCGCCGCGATGATAGTGATGCACCGGCGACTTGGGCTGGTTGACCGGGATCGAGTTGTAATGCGTGCCCAGGCGGTAGCGCTGCGCGTCGGCATAGGAGAACACCCGCGCCTGCAACATCTTGTCGGGCGAATAGCCGATGCCCGGCACCTTGTTGGAGGGCGAGAACGCCGCCTGCTCGATTTCGGCGAAGTAGTTCTCGGCATTGCGGTTCAGCTCGACCACGCCGACCTCGATCAGCGGATAGTCGGCATGCGGCCACACCTTGGTCAGGTCGAACGGATTATAGCTCGTCTGGTCCGCGTCGCTCTCGGGCATGATCTGCACATTCATGGTCCAGCGCGGGAACTCGCCCCGGTCGATGGTGCCGAACAGATGCTCCTGATAGCTCTCGCGACTCTGGCCGATGATCTTTTCGGCTTCGGCATTGGTGTAATGCTTGTGGCCCTGCTGGGTCTTGAAGTGGAACTTCACCCAGAAGCGCTCGCCGTCCTGGTTCCAGAACGAATAGGTGTGGCTGCCATAGCCATTCATGAACATCGGCGCCACCGGCAGGCCGCGATCCGAGAACAGCGTGGTCAGCTGATGCAGGCTTTCCGGGCTCTGGCTCCAGAAATCCCACATCGCCGTGGCCGAGCGCAGATTGGTCTTGGGATGGCGCTTCTGGGTGTGGATGAAGTCGGGGAACTTCAGCGGATCGCGCACGAAGAATACCGGGGTATTGTTGCCCACCAGGTCCCAATTGCCCTCATCGGTATAGAATTTCAGCGAGAAACCGCGCACGTCGCGCTCGGCATCCGCCGCACCGGCTTCGCCGGCCACGGTGGAAAACCGGATCAGCAGATCGGTCTGCTTGCCCACTTCGCCAAACACCTTGGCGATGGTGTATTTGGAAATGTCATTGGTGATGGTCAGCGTACCAAACGCGCCCCAGCCCTTGGCATGCACCGCGCGCTCAGGAATCCGCTCGCGATTCTGGTGCGCCAGCTTTTCCATCAGCTGATAGTCCTGCATCAGCAGCGGACCGCGCGGACCGGCCGATTCCGAATTCTGGTTGTCAGGCACGGGCGCGCCAGCGCTTGTGGTCATTCTGATCTTGTCGCTCATGTCGGCGCTCCTTGTAACGATTCTAAACTCATCTCCCGTTGTGCCTCACACACCACCATTAGGCAAATTGATTGATCCTCTCATTGTGATAAGCTGTGCCTATCATGACAATTTCCCTTAAGCAGATGCGCTATGCCGTGGCGGTGGCCGAAACCGGCCATTTCGGTCGCGCCGCCGCCTCCTGCAGCATCAGCCAGCCGGCACTGAGCCAGCAAATACAGAGCCTCGAAGAGCTTTGCGGCACCCCGCTATTTGACCGGCTGCGCACCGGGGCGCGGCTCACCCCGTTCGGCGCCGAATTCGTCGCCCGCGCCCGCCAGGTGCTGGACCGGGCCGATAGCCTCAACGCCTTCGCCTATCACCAGGCCGGCCATCCGGCCCGCCCGATCCGCTTCGGCCTGATCCCCACCGTCGCGCCCTATCTGCTACCCGATATTTTCCCCGCCCTCACCCAGGGCCTGCCCGGCATGACGTTCATCGTCAGCGAAAACCGCACCGACGCGCTGCTCGCCGGTCTTGCCGATGGCAGCCTCGACGTCGCCCTGATCGGCACCGATCCGCCCGGCAGTGGCCCGCGCCTGGTGCAGCGTCCCCTGTTTGACGACGCCTTCGTGCTGGCCACCAGCCGCAACGAGGCCACCACCACCCCGGTTTCGCTCGCCAGCCTCGACCCCGACCGCATTCTGCTGCTCGATGAGGGGCACTGTTTCCGCGACCAGACCATTGCCGCCTGCCGGCTGGAAAGCGACACGTCCGGCCGCACCTTTGCCGCCACCTCGCTGTCGACCATTGTCGAATTCGTCGCCAATGGTCAGGGGGTGACGCTGCTGCCAGCCATCGCCCTGCGCAAGGAAGCGACCGACCCGCGCATCGCCATCCACAGCCTGATCTCGCCCGGCGCCGGGCGGCTGCTGTCGCTGGTCTGGCGCGAGGCGACGCCCTTCGGCCAGATCTTTGAGACCATGGCCGAACTGATCCGCACCACGCGGCGGCTGTGAGCTTTAAGCCGCGACGGCCCCTTTGCGGCGGCGAAAGCTGTCATAGCTGAACACCATCAGCGACACCCAGATCAGCCCGAAGCTGAACAGCCGAATCGCGTTGAGATGCTCGCCGAACAGATAGATCGCCAGCAGAAACTGGATCGACGGGGCGATATATTGCAGCATGCCGATGGTGGTCAGCCGCAGGCGGCGCACCGCCAGGGCGAACAGCAGCAGCGGCATTGCCGTGGCCGGCCCGGTCAGCACCAGCAGCGTCATGTGATAGGGATCGGCGTGAATGCCCGGCCCGGTGGTCACCAGGCTATACAGCACATAGCCCACCGCCAATGGCGTAGCGCCGTCTCGGCAAACAGGCCCGAGGCCGGCCCAAGATGGGCAGTCTTGCGGATATAGCCGTAAAACCCGAAAGACAGCGCCAATCCCAGCGAAATATAGGGAATATTGCCCAGCCCGACGGCCTGAATGGCGATGGCCACTGCCGCGATGCCGATGGAAATCGTCTGCAGCCGGTTTTGGCGCTCGCCCAGCAGCAGCATGCCCATCAGCACATTGACCAACGGGTTGATGAAATAGCCAAAGCTGGCTTCCAGCACCTGCCCCGTTTCTACCGCCCAGACATAAAGCAGCCAATTGCCCGCCAGCAGCACCGAGGACAGCAGCGTGCCCAACACGCGCCGCCGGTCCTTGAACAGCTCCCGCACGTCGCCAAAGCCACCGGAAAAGACGAGGATGACGGTCAGCAGCACCAGCGACCACACGGTCCGCTCGGCGACGATCAGCACCGAACCGGCCGCTTCGACTTGCCGGAACAGCAGTGGCAGGAAACCCCACATCGTATAGGTCGCCAGCGCCGCCAGAATGCCGTTGCGGCCATCATGCGCGGTCGCGCTGGATGGCGCCGCGGCCGCCTCCGGGGTAATCGCCGCCGGGGCAGATTCGGGAAGGGACATAAAAAACTCCGCATCCGGTCGGATGCCTGAAAGCCTTCTGATAGCAGTGCCGGAGCGCGTCGGCCAATCAGAGTTTGTGATCGGCGGGCCTTGCAAAGCTGATGGTCTTGGCCAACCTTCTAAAGGTCGGCGCGGCAGGCCTCGAGCGCTGAGCCCGCCCTTACCACGACCACCAGCAGGAGCATATCATGCGGAAGATCGTCACCTGGGTTCTCATCGCCAACGGCGCGCAAGCGCGGATTGTCGAAAATACCGGCCCGGGCAAAGGACTCCGACAGGTCGACGGGCTGGATTGGTCCATTGATCCGCTGCAGGCGCAGGACATCGTCAGCGACAAGCCCGGCCGCGGCCGCTCCTCCGGCGGCGCCCGCAGCGCCATGGAGCCACGCACCGACCCGGTGGACTATCGCGAAACCGAATTCCTCAAAACCGTCGCCGCCACGCTCGACCGCCAGCACCAGCAGGGCGCCTTCGACCGCCTGATCCTCGCCGCCGCCCCCATCGCCCTGGGCGATCTGCGCAAGGCGATCTCTCCCACCGTCAAGAAAACCATCGTCGGCGAGCTGAACAAGGACCTGACCAACACCCCCACCGCCCAACTGGACCAGCATTTCGACGGGATTCTGGCGGCTTAGCTTTGCTGGGAATTCCCCCACCCACGGTGTCACCCCGGCCTTGAGCCGGGGCCCATCCTGAGATCGCGCAAGTGGGTACATCTCGGAATAACTGGAACCACAAACGCCCAGTCGACACCCTCCCCCTTGCGGGGAGGGATCAAGGGTGGGGGGTGGTTTGGCCCCAATATCGGGGCTCTCGCACCCCCACCCGGCTCGATCACGGTGGGTGCCCATTCACTCGTCGCCGTCGCCCTCATCCTCATCATCCCCCTCGATGGCATCGAGGAATTCCAGCAGCATGGCGTTGACCAGTTCCGGCCGCTCAATGCTGGGGATATGCGCCACGCCTTCCAGCATGGCGGCGAAGGTGTTGGGCATTTCCTCCGACAAATGCTCGTGCCGGTCGATCAGCGCGGTGAAATCCTCGTCGCCCACCAGCAACAGCGTCGGCGCGCCAACGGCGCTGACCCGGCGCCAGGCATCGGGCGGGGCTTCTTCCTGAGTCAGCCGGGGCTGATTAAGCGCCAGCGCATTCATCTCGAGGAACAGCTCGCGCGCTGCGCCGCCAACGCGGCCGCTGCTGGCGCGCGGCCCATCGAGCCATTCATGCGCCTGCACCCGGTTGAGCATATCGGCATCGCCGCGCTCCCAGGCATCTTCCTCGGCGTCCTCGATCATTTGCTCGACTTCGGTGGCGCTCCAGGGCGCACCGGTGACCGAGGTGCCGATCAGCACCAGCCCTATCACCCGACCCGGATGGCGCAGCGCGAAATCCAGCGCCAGCCCGCCGCCCAGCGAACTGCCGACCAGCACGGCGGCATGAATATCGAAGGCCTGCAGCACCGCTTCGAGATCGTCGATATGGCTGAACGCCTCGTCGGCGCTGACGCTCTCGCCATAGCCGCGCCGGTCATAGGCGATGGCGTGCCAGCCCGCTTCGGCCACCACGTCCATCTGGCTGTCCCACATCCGTTTGTCGCAGACCCCGGCATGCAGAAACACCACCGGCAGGCCGCCGGCACCGAGTTGCCGGCCGGCGAGTTTCGCCTTGCCGACGGAAACTGAAAATGTTTCGCCCACCACGGCTAATCTCCCTGTGGTGTGTGCGCAGTCCTATTGCTGGACCAGCACGCAGAACGCGAATTCCTCGTCGCGCGCCCAGCAGCCGGGGCTGGCATCGGCCGCCACGATGAAAGCCGATCCCACGCCGTCCTGTTCCAGCGTGAAGGCAAATATACTTCCGTCCGGCAGGCCAAAAGTCAGCCCCCCGCCATCCAGCACCACATCGCAATCAAAGGTGTCGTAGCCGGTGACGGTACACTGCGCTGGCTCGGCCGCTGCCAGTGTCACCATTGCGCCCCAGATCAGGGTCGCCGTCAGAAGTCTCATCTTACCCCCAAAGCCCGTGAGGCCTGCCCGCAGGCGCCCGGCAATCACCACCATATCGCCTATTATGTCGCATAGTTTTGCCAGGCCCGCACCATCCCTGCGAGCGCATGGTTTCCAAGGCAAACGGGCGCTCCACAGCAGTGGAGCGCCCGGCAGAACTTAGCGCGTCAGCGGCTTGTAGGTGGCGCGCTTGGGATTGACCGCGTCGGCGCCAAGCCGGCGGATCTTGTCGGCTTCATAGTCGGCGAAGTTGCCTTCGAACCATTCCACATGGCTGTCGCCTTCAAAGGCCAGCATATGGGTCGCCAGACGGTCGAGGAACATGCGATCGTGGCTGATGATCACGGCGCAGCCGGCGAATTCCTCGAGCGCTTCTTCCAGCGCAGCGAGGGTTTCGGTGTCCAGATCATTGGTCGGCTCGTCAAGCAGCAGCACGTTGCTGCCCGACTTGAGCATCTTGGCCAGATGCACGCGGTTACGCTGCCCACCCGAGAGGTTGCCCACCTTCTGCTGCTGATCGCCGCCCTTGAAGTTGAACGACGAGGTATAGGCGCGCGCGTTCACTTCGCGCTTGCCCAGCATCAGCACTTCATCGCCTTCCGAGATTTCCTCGTAGACGGTCTTGTTGGCGTTGAGGCTATCGCGGCTCTGGTCGACGTAACCGAGATGCACATTCTCGGCGACGGTGACGGTGCCCGAGTCAGGCTGTTCCTGCCCGGTCAGCATCTTGAACAAGGTGGTCTTGCCGGCGCCATTCGGCCCGATAATGCCCACAATACCGCCCGGGGGCAGCTTGAAGGTCAAATTGTCGATCAGCAGCCGATCGCCAAACGACTTGGAGAGATTTTCCACGTCGATCACATTGTGGCCAAGCCGTTCGCCGGGCGGAATGATGATCTGCGCGGTGTGCGACAGCGTACGCGCTTCGTTGATCTTGACCAGTTCGTCATAGGCTTTGAGACGGGCGCGGGACTTGGTCTGGCGCGCCTGCGGGCTCTGGCCCATCCATTCCTTTTCGCGCTCGAGCACCTTGGAGCGTGCTGCGTCCTCGCTCTTTTCCTGGGCAAAGCGCTTGGCCTTGGCCCCGAGATAGGCCGAGTAATTGCCTTCATAGGCAACGCCGCGACCACGATCGAGCTCGAGAATCCAGCCGGTGACATTGTCGAGGAAGTAGCGATCGTGGGTGATGATCAGCACGGCGCCGGCGAACTCACGCAGATGGCGTTCCAGCCACGCAGTGGTTTCGGCGTCGAGATGGTTGGTCGGCTCGTCAAGCAGCAGCAGATCGGGCTTGCTCAACAGCAGCGCGCACAGCGCCACGCGGCGGCGTTCGCCACCCGACAGCTTGGTCACGTCGGCATCGCCCGGCGGGCAACCCAGCGCTTCCATCGCCACTTCGACCTGCGATTCGAGATCCCACAGATTTTCCGCGTCGATCTGGTCCTGCAGCTTGCTGGCCTCGTCGGCGGTCTCGTCGGAATAGTCCATCATCAGCTCGTTGTAACGATCGATGACGGCCTTCTTTTCCTTGACGCCAACCATGACGTTGCCGAGCACGTTCAGCGCCGGGTCCAGCTCGGGCTCCTGCGACAGATAGCCGACCTTGGCGCCCTTTTCGGCCCAGGCTTCGCCCTGGAACTCGGTATCGACGCCGGCCATGATCTTGAGCAGCGTCGACTTACCCGAGCCGTTGGGACCCAGCACGCCGATCTTGGCGTCGGGGTAGAAACTGAGATGGATATTATCCAGCACCTTTTTGCCGCCGGCATAGGATTTGGACATTCCGTGCATGTGGTAGATGAACTGGCGAGCCATAGGCTTGCTGACCCTCTTCGCAGTGTTGGGAGATTTGGCCGTCTATGTAAGGCAAGCCGACGCACTGGGCAACGGGTAGCGCGCCGCATCACCCCTCCCTGCTGCCCGGAACGCGGAACGTTTCCCTCCCGCCGGCATTGAGCAGGCTCATTGGGGGAAATGGCCTGTGTCTGAACATCATCTGCAGCATCCGGACGAGCGGCCGAATACGGCGATTTTTCAAGGCATCGCCACCTTCGCCCTGATGGCCGCCCTACTCTATCTGGGCGCCGGCATTCTGGTGCCGCTGGTGCTGGCCATTCTGCTCGCCTTTGCCCTGGCCCCATTGGTCACCTGGTTCAATCGCCGCCTGCATCTGCCCGATGCGCTGGCGGTGATCCTGGCCGTGGTGCTGGCGCTTGGCCTGCTTGGCAGCTTTGCCTACATCGCCGGCAATCAGGTGATCAAGCTGGCGCAGGAACTGCCCGGCTATCAGGAAACCATCTCGACCAAGATCGCCGCGCTGCAGGCCCAGTTCGGCGGTGGCGGCTTCCTCGAACAAATCAGCAATACCCTCGGCGAGCTCAGCGCCCGGCTGTCCGGCACCAGCGCCGACGAACCGCGCCGCGCCGGCGCACCCTTGCCGGTCACCATTTCCAACGAAATCGGCCCGCTCGGCATTGTCAGCTCCCTGCTCGGCTCGATCATCGGTCCGGTGGCCACCGTCGCTATCGTCGCCGTCTTCCTGATTTTCCTGCTGCTGGGCCGGGGCGATCTGCAGGAGCGCTTCATTCGGCTGGTCAGCGCCGGCCGCTACTCCAAGACCAATATCGCCATCGCCGACGCCAGCCGCCGGGTCGGCCGCTATCTGCTGATCCAGCTGGCAGTCAACGTCACCTATGGCATCATTTTCGGCCTCGGCCTGTGGCTCATCGGCGTCCCCAGCGCCGTGCTCTGGGGGCTGCTGATCATCCTCTTCCGCTACATCCCCTTTGTCGGCGCGCTGATCATCGCCACCGTGCCCTTCCTGCTGGCCTTCGCCGTCGATCCCGGCTGGAGCATGCTCTTGATGTCGGTCGGCCTGTTTCTGGCGCTCGACCTGACCACCGCCAATGTCATCGAACCGCGCCTCTATGGCTCCAGCACCGGCGTCTCCCCCATCGCCATCTTGCTCTCGGCCATGTTCTGGGCCACCCTCTGGGGCCCGGTCGGGCTGATCCTCGCCACGCCAATGACGGTGTGCTTGGTGGTCATCGGCCGTCACCTGCCGCAATTCCAGTTCCTCGAAACCATGCTCGGCAGCGAACCCGTGCTCTCCCCCGCCGAACGGCTCTACCAGCGCATGCTCAAGGGCGACGCCGAGGACGCCATCGATCTGAGCGAGGACTTTATCGAGGATCACGACACCAATCGCTATCTGAGCGAGGTGATGATGCCGGCATTGACGCTAGCCAATAACGAGCTGTCCGATCGCCCTGAGGCCCTGCCACAGCGCCGCCAGCTGGTGCAATCCTTCGACGCCATCATCGCCGAAATCGCCGACATCGACAGGCCCGACCGGAGCAAGATCCTGCTGATCGGCGGCCGCACCGAAATCGACGAATGCGCTGCCACTCTGCTCGCCCTGAATCTGGCCGAGGAAAACCTGCCCAGCCGCGTGTTGCCGCCTTTGGCCATCCGCCAGGAAGCCATCGGCCGGCTCGATCTGGAGGGGGTGGAGGTGATCGCGCTGGTGTTCATGGGCGAGGATATCCGCGCCCAGGTGCGCTATGTCTCGCGCCGCATCAACCGCATGGCGCCCGATATCCGCATCCTGGTCTGCGCGCTCACCGCCCTCAATCTCGAGGAAACGCCGGATACGCTGCATGTCAACGCCATCTTCCGCACGCTCGACGACGCGGTGGAAAGCACCGTCATCGGCCAGATGCGCCAGCAGGCCGCCACCCGCGCGGTCAGCAACAAAAAGCAGCCCTTTGCCGGCGCCGGTCGCGGCGACGACGCGCTCGGCCAGGCCATCCAGCAAATCGCCGATGAGTTCGACATTCCCGTCGCCGCCATCAACCTGCTCAATGACGAGCGCCATATCGAGGATGACGGCGCCTACCAGCTGACCAGCATCGTCGCCGAAACCGCCGCCCCGCTGATCGTCCATTCCGCCGCCCCCCACCCGTTGGTCGGCGAAAATGTCTATCTGCAAACCAATGGCATCGACCTCTATGCCGGCGCCCCGCTGGTCCTGCCCGACGGCACCTGCGTCGGCGCCCTGGTGCTGCTCGACTACGAACCGCGCGCCTTCACCGAAGCCGAAATCGCCCGCCTCGCCGCCGCAGCAGCCGATCTGGTGCAGAAATTCGGCGGTGGAGAGGAGGAGGCCAGTCCGGTCGCTGCCGTCCCCACAACCACGGCGTCATCCCGGCCTTGAGCCGGGACCCATCCTGAGATGGCGGTGCTGGCATGATATGGAGATGGGCCCCGGCTCAAGGCCGGGGTGACGCGCGGTAGGGGTTGGGTAATTGAGAGGGCCTACAGCCCCGCCTCAATCCACACCGGCACCGACTTAAACGCCGGCGTCTTGCTGCGCGGATCGACCTCGGTCCCCACCAGCACATTGGCCTCCGGATAATACGCCATGGCGCTACCCCGCGGCAGGTCGAACTGCGTCACAATCGCCGTCATCCGCCCGGTGTCCGACGCCAGCGTCACCGCCTGCCCTTCGCTCACCCCGAACGCCGCCATGTCCTCGCCATTGAGGAATACCGCATGCCGCCCGGCGCCACCGCGATAGCTATCCTTGTCTTCATAGATGATGGTGTTGAACTGGCCCTCGCTGCGCACCGTCGCCAGATGCAGCTTTTCGCGCGCCAATTGCGCCAGCGGCGTCACCACGAAATGCGCTTTGCCGTCCGGCGTGCCGAATTCGGGCGTGTGCATCAGCCGGTGCTTGATGTGGAATTCGCGCTTGGCCACGTCGATATCAGCCAGTTCTTCCATGCCCGGCACAATCGCGGCAATCGCCTCGCGCACCTTGGAATGCGCGCTGAACGCCTTGAATTCGATCGGCGAGTCCGGCAGCAGGCGCTGGCCGATTTCACCCAGAATCCAGCTTTCCGGCCGCACATTCTCCAGCCGCCGAATGCCGCCATCGCTGAGCCGCACATAGTTGAACATCGATTCCTGGGTCGTCGGCTCCCATTCCTCGTCGCGCGCCGTCACCGGCAGCACCAGCACCTCGCCCTCGCCCAGCCCGTGCACATGGCCCATATTCAGCGTCGTGGTCAGGAACAGCTTGAAGCCGATGGCTTCCATGGCGCGACTGGCAAAAGCGGTGTCGGGCGTTGCGCCCCACAGATTGCCGCCCATGATCACCGCGCTATCGATCTCCCCCGCCTCGGCCGCCTTGAGGCAGGCCATGGTGTCGAAACCCACTTCCTCGGGAAATTTGACGCCGAACTCGGCTTCCATCTTCGCCAGCACATCCTTGGCCAGCACCGGCTTGACCCCGATGGTGCCGATGCCCTGCACATTGGAATGCCCGCGCAGCGGCAACAGCCCGGCATAGCGCTTGCCGACCATGCCGCGCAGCATCGCCAGATTGGCAATGGCCTCCACATTGGCGACGCCATGAATATGGTGCGTCATGCCCATGCCCCAGGCAAACACCACCCGCTCGGCCTGCCCGTAACGACGGGCAATATGCTCGATTTCGTCGCGCGAAATCCCGCAGGCATCGGTGACCGCGTCCCAGCTCAGCGCCGCGATATCGGCCTTGAACGCGGCAAAGCCAGAGGTGTGCGCCGCGATAAACTCATCCGCCGCAAACCCCAGCTCCAGCACCGCCTTGGCGATGCCCTTGAGCAGGGCAATATCCGAGCCGATGCGCGGCTGCACATAGTCCGAGGCGATTTCGCTGCCGCCCTTGAGCATCGAGCTGGGCGATTTGGGCACGGCAAACTTGACCAGTCCCGGCTCCTTGGCCGGGTTGATCACGATCACTTCGCCGCCCCGGTCGCGGCAATTCTTCAGCATGTGGATGAAGCGCGGATGGTTGGACGACGGATTGGCCCCGATGACGAAGATCAGATCCGCCCCGGTCAAATCCTCCAGCTCGACGCCGGCCGTGCCCTTGCCGATGGTGCTGCCGAGCCCCTCGCTGGTCGCCTGATGGCAATAATACGAGCAGTTATTGACGTTGTTGGTGCCATAGGCCCGCGCCAGCAGCTGGAAAATAAAGCCCGCCTCGTTGGACGAGCGCCCCGACGAATAGAAAAAGCTGCGGCGCGGCGCCGTGGCCGCCAGCTTCTTCACCGCATGGGCAATGGCGAAATCCCAATCCACCGGGGCAAAGCGGTCCGCCCCCGCCGCCTTGAACAATGGCGTGCCCAGCCGCCCCAGATGCTCCATTTCGCGCCCGGTCAGTTCCTGCAGGTCGGCCAGCTCATGCTCGAAAATCTCGTGCGGAATCGCCGGCTGGATGTCGGTCGATTGTGCCTGCACGCTCTTGTTGCAGACCGAGGGAAACTCATCGAGTTCATTGGTCATGCCGCCGCGCTGCCCGCCCATGCCATAGGCACAGGCCTTGCAGGTATTCTTGGCCGTCAGCGCCTTGGCCGCCTTGCCCACGCCCATGCGGGAAATGGTGGCGAGGGTATAGAGAACCTTCTTGGGTCCGCCCCCGACGATGTGGCTGGTATCGGCCAATTGATCTGCTCCGGCTTGCTGTTAGCGCAGTTTCGACGGACCGTCCCGACGAAGCAAGCCCGATTGCGCCTATTGCCCCTCCGGCGCCACCCGGATCAATTGGCCATTCGCCTCGTCGGTCAGCAGATAGATCGCCCCATCCGGCCCCACCCGCACATCGCGAATCCGGCCCAGCTGTCCGGCGAACAGCCGTTCCTCGCCGACAATGGCATCGCCCTCGACATCGAGCCGCACCAGCAATTGCCCGCTCAGCCCCCCGGCCAGCAGATCGCCCTGCCAGTCAGCCAGCAAATCGCCCTCGTAAAAATCCAGTCCCGAAGGCGAGATGGACGGGTCCCAATAATGTAGCGGCTGCTCCATCCCGGCTTTCTCAGTGCCTTCCCCGATCGCCAGCCCGGAATAATCGACGCCATAGGTGATGACCGGCCAGCCATAATTGCCGCCCGGCTGCGGCATATTCACCTCATCGCCGCCGCGCGCCCCATGCTCGACGGTGAACAATGTCCCATCCTCGCGCAGTGTCGCGCCCTGCGGATTGCGGTGGCCCTTGCTCCACAATTCGGGCGCCCAACCCTCCAGCTTGGGATTATCCGCCGGCACCGAGCCATCCGGGCCGATACGCACAATGGCCCCCGCCAGATCGCCCATATCCTGCGCCCGCTCGGCATCGCCGCGCTCGCCCAGCGTCACGAACAGATTGCCGTCCTGCCCGACCACGATGCGCGAACCGAAATGCCGATTGGTGGTGGTGAAATTATTCATGCGGAAAATCACTTGGCTGTTTTCCAGCCGCCCGCTGTCACCCTCCAGCACCAATTTTGCCGACAGCACCGCCGTGCCCTGCCCGCGTTGCAGGCCCGCATCCGCGGCACGCTCGGCAAAACTCAGATAAATCTGCCCGCTGCTGGCAAAGTCGGGCGCCAGCGCCAGATCGAGCAAGCCACCCTGCCCTTCGGCATAGACTCTGGGCACGCCCGCAATCGGCGCCCCCACCACCCCATCGGCGATCACCCGCAGCTGCCCGCTGCGCTCGGTCACCAGCATCCGCCCATCCGGCAGAAAGCCCAGCGCCCAGGGATGGTCCAGCCCTTCGGCAACCACGGTGGCACTGAGCGGGCCGGCGCTTGATTCGATGGTCTGGGCCATCACCGGCAGGCTGGCGACACCCGCCATCAGCATGGCAAGCAGGGAAATCCGAAATCCGGGCATGGTGGGGCCTTTCGACGCTATTGGGTTCAAAACTTGAATGCGTGTGTGGACATGACCATCTTCAGTGACACACCCGCTTGACCGAAACGCGGCCGGCGGGCAACGTGGGCCAAATTCCCCTAAAATTTAATCGTGAAGCGCATGCCGCACGGATTTTGGCTGGGGATGAGGCTATTTATCTGCCGTGCCGCATGGAGGCGACGAAATGGAAAAGATCCCGATGACAATTGGCGGCCATAAGGCGCTGGTCGTCGAGTTTGAGCATCGCACCGCCACTGAGCGCCGTCGCATCATTGAGGCCATTGCCGAAGCGCGCGCCCATGGCGACTTGTCGGAAAACGCTGAGTATCATGCTGCCAAGGAGCAGCAGAGCCTCAACGAAGGCCGGGTCAAGGAACTCGAGACGATTCTGGCGCTGGCCGATATCATCGATATCACCAAGCTGTCCGGCACCACCGTCAAGTTCGGCGCCACCGTGACCTATGTCGACGAGGATACCGAGGAAGAAAAGACCTATCAGGTCGTCGGCGATCCCGAGGCGGATGCCTCGGCTGGCCGCATCTCGATTTCCTCGCCCATCGCCCGCGCCATGATCGGCAAGGAAGTCGGCGATTCCTTTGAGGTCTCGGCCCCGGGCGGCGCCCGCAGCTACGAGATCCTCAAGGTCAAATACGCCTGACGCCTTCGGGCGCTCACGCCAGCTTTGCATGCGATTCGCGGCGGCATCCTGCCGCCGCTTCTCGTTGCCGGCCCCAAAACGCGGGCCGCTGTCCGGCATGGCTGTGACATTTGCGTGTGTTCCACAGGCACATGCAGCTCTACGCAATGGTTTGCCTTGAAAGAGTGGGCCTTAGACCCTTAACTAGGGCCTGAGGATAATTCGCATTTAGTCGGAGAGCGTTGCGATGCACGCGAAAGTCATCATCATCGGTTCCGGCCCGGCCGGCTACACCGCCGCCATCTATGCGGCGCGCGCCATGCTTGAACCCGTGATGATTCAGGGTCTGCAGCCCGGTGGGCAGCTGACCATCACCACCGATGTCGAGAATTACCCCGGTTTTGCTGACGTGGTTCAAGGCCCCTGGCTGATGGACCAGATGAAGGCGCAGGCCGAGCATGTGGGCACCAAAATCGTCAACGACCTCATCGTCGATGTCGATTTCGACAAGCGCCCCTTCGTGCTCACCGGCGATAGCGGCGACATCTACACCGCCGACAGCATCATCATCGCCACCGGCGCCCAGGCCAAATGGCTGGGCCTGCCGAGCGAACAGAAATTCCAGGGCTTTGGCGTTTCCGCCTGCGCCACCTGCGATGGCTTTTTCTATCGCAACAAGGAAGTGCTGGTCGTCGGCGGCGGCAATACCGCTGTCGAGGAAGCTTTGTTCCTCACCAATTTTGCCAGCAAGGTCATCCTGGTGCATCGCCGCGACGAGTTCCGCGCCGAGCGCATCCTGCAGGACCGCCTGTTCAAACACCCCAAGATCGAAGTGCGCTGGAATACCGAGATCGCCGATATCGGCGGCACGGCCATGCCGCCCTCGGTCAATTCGGTGACGCTGCGCGATATCCCCACCAATCGCACCTATGAGCAGCCGATCGACGGCATTTTCGTCGCCATCGGCCATGCCCCCGCCACATCCATCTTTGCAGGTAAGCTGGACATGAAGCCCGGCGGTTATCTGCTGGTGAAGCCGGGCACCACCGAAACCAATATCCCCGGCGTCTATGCCGCCGGCGACGTCACCGATGATGTCTATCGTCAGGCAGTGACGGCGGCGGGCATGGGCTGCATGGCAGCGCTCGAAGCCGAGCGCTATCTCGCCGAACACGAACTTGCCGAGGCGGCGGAGTAACAGCCGGCCAAATTAGAAAGCGTCAAACGAAATGCTCGACTGGGACAAACTCCGGATTTTCCACACCGCCGCCGAGTCGGGCAGTTTCACGCATGCCGCCGAAAAACTCGGCATGAGCCAGTCGGCGGTCAGCCGGCAGATTTCCGCGCTTGAGGATGATCTGGGTCTCAAGCTGTTCATTCGCCACGCCCGGGGCCTCGTGCTTACCGAAGTGGGCGAGCAGCTGTTCCGCACCGCCCACCGCATGAGCTGGGAGCTGGCGCAGGTCGAAACCCAGATGTCCGAAAGCCAGGATGTCCCCACCGGTCCCCTGATCGTCACCACCACCGTCGGCATCGGCTCGACCTGGCTCAGCTCGCGGCTTGATGAATTCCTCAAGCTCTATCCGCTGATCCAGCTCGAAATCCGCCTCAACGACGCCGAGCTGGATCTGGCGATGCGCGAGGCCGATGTGGCCATCCGCCTGCACCGCCCCAACCAGTCCGAGATGATCCAGCGCAAGCTGTTCACCGTGCACAACCACTTCTACGCGTCGAACGCCTATCTCGACGCCTATGGCGTGCCCACCAGCGCCGAGCAGCTCGATGATCACCGCATCATCAGCTTCGGCGAGCCGGTGCCGTCCTATCTGGGCGACATCAACTATCTCGAACGCATGGGCCGCACCGATTCGAGCCCGCGTCGCGCCGCGCTCAAGGTCAATGCCATCTATGGCATGCTGCAGGCCTGCCGCGCCGGTATCGGCATCGCCATGCTGCCCGCCTATGTCACCGAAAAGGCCGATGGCCTGATCCAGGTGCTGCCCGAGGTCGAGCTGCCGGCTTACGAGGCCTATTTCGTCTATCCGCCAGCCCTGAAAAACTCCAAGCGCGTCGGCGTGTTCCGCGACTTCCTCGTCGGCAAAGCGCGTGAGTGGAGCTTCTGACCGGCCAAGGCAAAATCACGCCAGTGGCGTGATTTTAGGTCAGAAGGCCATGAGGGCTACGCCCGAATGGCGGTCCCTGCTCCAGCACACGACGGCATAGCCCCATGCCCATGCCCATCACCACCATCGCCTTCGACGCCGACGACACCCTCTGGCAAAACGAGCAGTTCTTCCGCCTCACTGAGCAGCGCTTCGTTGATCTGCTGCGCGACTATACCGACGCGCCCGACCTGTCATTTTACGGCTTCGGCATGAAAGGCTTCGCCCTTTCGATGATCGAGACGGCGCTGGAGGTCACCGACCACCGCGTTCCCGGCACCGTCATCGCCGAAATCCTCGCTGCCGGCCGCGAACTTCTGCGCTACCCCATCGAGACCCTGCCCTATGTCGATGCCGCGCTGGACCAGTTGCAGCAGACCCACCGGCTGATTCTGATCACCAAGGGCGATGTGTTCGACCAGGAGCGCAAGCTCGCCGCCTCCGGTCTCGCCGAGTATTTCGCCGCCGTCGAAATCGTCGCCGACAAGAATTCGGCGATCTATGCCCGCATCTTCGAGCGTCACACCGATGGCGCTGCGCGCACCATCATGGTCGGCAATTCGCTGCGCTCCGATATCCTGCCCGCGCTGGCTGCCGGCAGCTTTGCCGCCTATGTGCCGCATGACCTCACCTGGGCCTATGAGCAGGCCGAAGAACCCGCCAATGAGCCGCATTACATCAAAATCGCCCATCTGGGCGAGCTGGCTGCGGCCATCGCCAGCTTCGATTCGCTGCAATAACCCGGTTAATTGCCAAGCCTTTCACCGACCTCTTTTAAAACCACATGCGCAAGACGCATGGCTTCCATGTCACCTGCTCGATTGATGAGCAGAAGCTCGCGGCCTATATGCCCACCAGCACAGCGGGCGCTTCTCCTCCTCCCTTGCGCCTGCTGCGTTCCCTCCTTGCGGGGGCTTGCCCCTGCAAACTGATGTGGCTCCACTCTCCCCTCGAGTGGGGCCACATTCATTTTCGGCCTACGCGAAATTTGCATGGCTGACATGTTGGTGATCCTATTGTCTACCAACTCACTAGAGTACATATTGCACCTGTCGCTGAGACGCGGTCTGAACCCTCCTCCCTCGGACCAAGTATCGCGACACCGAACCGGGATCGTATCCTCCTCCCTCGATCCAGGTTCAATGGCAGAGCGCATCTCCTCCTCCCTTGCTCTCTGCCCCACTTTCGATTTGGCTTCGGCCCAGTCATCAGGCCCTGTCTTCGGACAGGGCCTTTTTTTTTCGTCGGTGCCGCTGGACGCAACGAAACACCAACCGCCGCGTTGAGCATCGCGCAACCTGCGCGTTTGGAGAATTCCGTGGGCACTTCCGTTCTGATCAGCATCCTGACCTTCCTGGTGATCGTCCTCATTCTCTGGCTGGTTCAGCGCCTGCCGATCGAAGCGCGCATGCGCCAGATCGTGCAGATCGTGGTGATCGTCATCGGCATCATCTCGCTGCTGAAATATCTGGCGATATTCTGAGCGTTCAGAAAGGCATGGACAGATTGCCGCTGTCAGAATTGCATGGCAGTCATGCTGACCTTTCCCTTGCTGACCAGACGGTCAAAACCTATATTGGCCTTGTCGCTGGTGAAGCCGCTCCGTACCTCCTCCCTCGGACCCGCTTCTTGCGACACCGGACTTAGGCCTTTTCTCCTCCCTCGGCCTCTGTCCACCCGGTTCGGCGCATATCCTCCTCCCTTGCGCTGGGCCATTACTAAGATTTGGCTTCGGCCCTATCATTGGGCTCCAACTTCGGTTGGAGCCTCTTTTTTTTGCCTATATGCCGGCGCCGACCAGCGAATCTGCATGGCAGCACTTCCCATTGCGCGTTTGTGTCGCGCCTGCCGTCATCAGATAGTCATCTCGACCAGATCAACGGCGTTCGTGGCGCCGTTCCTCCAAGGTCAGATGCTTCGGCTGATGACCCCTAGGCCCTGCCCATCCCCTCGGGCGGGGCCTTTTTTGTCCCCCACCCGGCACATTCTGCCGCCCCTGCTCCACCCGTCATTGATTCTGCACGGTTTTTTGTCGGCATAGAGCTTGCATGACGGTCCCTGACCGAATGCAGGAGTGTCCGATGGTTGGCATCAACACCACCTACCCCACCAGCAGCTACTATCAGGCCGCCGCCTCCAATCACGCTGCCAGCAAGGCCAGCACCGCTTCCGCTGCATCCACCGGCAGCAGCACCACCGATTCTGCGGCGACCATGGTGACCCTCTCCGACGAGGCCCGCGCCGCTCTGACCGAGCGCGATTTCGCCACGGTGATCACCGACACCCGCGCCAAGCTGACCGCCCTGCTCAAGGACGCCGACCGCACCTCGCCGCTGCAAGCCGGCAAACTCGCCCTCGACCTGACCAGCCTCGACCCCCGCGAACTCTTCGCCATGGCCAGCGATGACAGTTTCAGCCCCGATGAACGGACCGCCGCCGGCCTCGAAATGCAGCGTCGCTTGGAGGCGGCATTGTCCGGCCCCGCCGCCGTCGCCAAGGTCACCGGCAATTTCACTGGCCTCTACAAGGCCGCCGCCGATTATCTCGACAGCCTCAGCGCCGAGGAAAAGGCCGGCGCCGACTGGATCGCCGGTCGCGCCGCCGTCACCGATGCACAAAAGCAGTTGCAGACCGATCCCAAGACCATGCCCGACGCCGGCGACGACGATCCGGTGGCGCTCTATCTGGTGCTGCTCGACGCCGGCAAGCAGACCGCCCCGCCCGACATTGCCGACGTGGCGACCGGCACCCGCAAGGTGCTCGACCAGCTCTATGCGACGGCGCTGGAAAACGGCAAGGCGCCGACCTTCAACAAGGCCACCACTGTCGGCACCTATATCGACATGGCCAAATTCGACAGCCGCAGCCTGTCATCCATCGTGCTCGACGGCACCGCTCAATTCAACACCGCGGAAATCAACGCTGCCCAGACCGCCTTGCGCGGCAAGAGCGGCGCCGCCCTACTGGCCGGCTTCCAGAACGCCGCCAAATCCAGCGACCCCAGCGCCTTCAGCCAGAACATCATGGCCATCTACGGCTCGATGAGCGCCGAAGAGCGCCAAGCCGTCGGCTGGAGCGACCAATTCTACCAGGCCGCCGTCTCCAGCTACCAATCGACCAACAAACTGATGCAAATGTTCGCCCAAGCCGGCGGCAGCGATACGGGCTTTCTGAGCTGGATGGGGAAATAGGACCAGCGCCCTACGCCTAGCGATCTCACCCACCCGCCGTGTCACCCCGGCCTTGAGCCGGGGCCCATCCTGAGATCTCGAGATGGGTCCCGGCTCAAGGCCGGGATGACATCGTGGTCGTGGGACGAGCGGGGCCCCTACCGAATCCCAGCACAAAACCCCTGGATCCGCCGCACCGCTTCTTCCAGCTCCGCATTGCTCGCGGCATAGCTCAGCCGGAAATGCCCGGGCAGCCCAAACGCCGTGCCATGCACCAGCGCCACGCCGGTCTCTTCCAGCAGCGCCATGACGAAATCCTCGTCCGTCACCAGCTTGGCCCCGCCCGCCGAAATCTTGCCCAGCAGCCGCTGGCACGACGGGAACACGTAAAACGCCCCCTCCGGCGTCAGGCAGTCCAGCCCGGTATTGGCATTGAGCCCGGCCACCACCAGATCGCGGCGCGTCTGGAACACGTCCCGCCACTCGGCCAGGAAATCCTGTGGCCCGTTCAGCGCTTCCACCGCCGCCCATTGCGAGATCGAGCTGGGATTGGTGGTCGACTGGCCCTGCAATTTGGTCATCGCCGCCAGCAAAGGGCGCGGCCCGGTGCAATAGCCAATGCGCCAGCCGGTCATGGCATGCGACTTGGACACCCCATTCATGGTCAGCGTGCGCGCCTGCAACGCCGGCTCGACCTGGGCGATGGTGGCAAACACCCCGCCATCATAAACCAGCACTTCATAGATATCGTCAGTGAGAATATGCACCTGCGGATGGCGCAGCAACACATCGGCCAGCCCGCGCAATTCCTCGGCGCTATAGGCCGCGCCGGTCGGGTTGGACGGCGTATTGAGCAGCAGCCACTTGGTCTTGGGCGTGATCGCCGCTTCCAGCACTTCGGGCGACAGCTTGAAGCCGGTCGACGCATCCGCCACCGCAAACACCGGCTCGGCCCCGCACAGCCGCACGATTTCGGGATAGCTCACCCAATAGGGCACCGGCACCACCACCTCGTCGCCGGGGTTCAGCGTCGCCATCAGCGCGTTGAAAATGATCTGCTTGCCGCCGGAGCTGACAAAGCAATCCGCCGCCGTCACGTCGAGCCCGTTGTCGCGGCGGAATTTGGCGGCCACGGCTTCCTTCAGCTCGGCAATGCCATCGACATTGGTATAGCGGGTCTTGCCCTCATCCATGGCGCGCTTGGCAGCGTCGCGCACATTGAGCGGCGTATCGAAATCGGGTTCGCCGGCGCTGAGCGCGATGATATCGCGGCCCTCCTGCGCCATGACGCGCGCCTTCTGGCTGATTGCCACCGTCGCCGACGGCGCCACCCGCGCCAGTGCTTCGGACAAGAACCCCATTTCATTCTCCCGCTTAAATGCCGGGCAGACTGATACGGGCTCGCCGGGTCGGGAGCAACTGGTCAGTTCGGACGAGGCGCCCCGGTACTGCCCCGAATGACCAGCTCCAGTGCCAGCAATTCCCGCCCATCGGGCATCTGGTCGTCGAGTATCGCCGCCACTGCCCACTTGGCGATCTCCTCCATCGGCTGCGCCACCGTGGTCAGGCCCGGCAGCGTCTCGGCCCCTTCAGGCACGCCGTCAAAGCCGACAATGGACACGTCCTCCGGCACGCGCCGGCCCCGTTGCTGCAGCCAGTCCATCGCCAGCAGCGCCACCCGGTCCGACATGGCCAGCAGCGCCGTCGGACCATCGCCCGCGCCGAACAGCTGTTCCATGATCGCCGTAACACCGGCCCGGCTGGCATCGGTCTCAAACGCGACCACCTCCGCCGGCGCTGCCTCCAGCGCCTGCGCATAGCCCTCGGCCCGGTCACGCACCGTCGCATAGGGCCCGGCCCGCAACGCCGAAAACTCCAGCGCCACCATTGGCGCGTCGCCCAGCCCGATAATGCCAAACCGCCGATGCCCCAGCCCCAGCAGATGCTCGGCCGCCTGCCGCGCCCCGCCCAGGTTGTCGATGGCGATGGCCGGCACCTTGCCCATCGCCTCATCAAGAGCCAGCGCCACGAAGGGCAGGTCGCGCTGCTGGGTCAGATCCACCAGCAACTCACCCTGTTCGGCGCACATCAGCACGAAGCCATCCACCAAGGCGCTCTGGATATTCCAGGCCGGCCGCTGCCGGTTCTGCGCCGACACCAGCGCGATGCCGGCGCCGCGCGCATCGCAACAGGCCGAAATCGCCGCCATCATCGCCCGCGCCCACGGGTCCTCGAAAAAATACGATAGCGGCTCGGCCGTCGCCACGCCGATGGCGTTGATCTTGCCCGCCCGCAGCAGCCGCCCGGTCAGGCTCGGCCCGGCATAGCCCAGTTCCTTGGCCACAGCGCGCACCCGCTCGCGCACTTCTTCACGCACGATATCGGGCCGGCTGAACACGTTGGACGCCGTGCCCTGCGACACCCCGGCAGCCTTCGCCACGTCCTTGAGCTTGATGCTGGTCTCGCCCTGCTTTGCCAATTTCCACCCGCTCCGGTTTCTCGCTGTTGCGGTATCACAATTTTTGTATCGGTTCAATTTCCACTTGACTCCGTGGCAGTACAGCTCCTATTTTGAACCGGTTCAACGCATTCCTCCACATATATATATTGAACCGATTCAATATGGAGCCTGAAATGATCCCCGCCAGCTATCTGTTCAAGACTATCTATCACCAGCACTGGATCGAGGCCGATACCGCCCCGGTCGTCACCGAGCGCAACCAGCCCTATATCGATGGCCTGACCAGCCCGCTCACCGCCGCGATCACCGCCATTCTGGGCCGCCCGCACAAGGCGCATCGGCATCGTTAACCCAGCCTGAGCCGCCGGTTGCGGAGCCTGTTTTCCGCCTCCGGCGGCTCGCTCTGCCACAGTTTTGCCTTCAAATGGTACGCGTCGGACCCCATTGCCCCCAAACTCGAACCGCATTCGCGTGGCTTGATGAGGGCATTGCGAAAGACAAGGCAGACGTCGATCCCATGCACAATTCCACGTCCGGCAAGCGGAAAAATATCGGGCTCTATGCTGTAGCCTCCACGGCCCTGCTGGCCCTGGCTACGGTTTCAGCCCTGCTGGTTGGCGTTACGCCGGCCACCGCCGCCAATCTGGCCAGCCAGCCTGACACCCAGATCGCGATGTTCATGGTGCCGCTGACCATCCTGGTCCTCGCAGTGTTGTTCGAAGTCACGCGCTTTGCCTTGCGTGGCAATTTGCCGGCGGAGGCCCCTGCTCCCCGGCGTATCGCGCATCATTGGTCCCCTAGCCAGCGCTACACCTGATCTCCGACGTCCTCCCTGACCAACGTCACCAACTGGGCCGGCCTTGCGCCGGCCCTTTTCTATTTTCTGCAACTCGACCATCGGCCTATTGCCGCGCGCCCGACGGCGGTCCAGACTTGGCGCAAGGAGGACTTCAACATGCTTGTCGATACCATCCTGCAAACCAAGGGCGTGATGGTTCACACCCTGCCCGAAGCCGGCACCCTCAGCGATGCGGTGGCCGCGCTCAATGCGCATAATGTCGGCGCCTTAGTGATCACCGATGCCGGCGGCGCCATCATCGGCATCCTCTCCGAACGCGACATCGTGCGCCGCCTCGGCCAGGACCCCACCGGCGCCCTCGCTTTGTCGATCAGCCAGTGCATGACGCGCGGCGTCGTCACCTGCACCCGCGACACCCCCATCGCCGATGTTATGGAGCGCATGACCCAGCTCCATATCCGCCATATGCCGGTTGCCGAAGATGGCGATCTGGTGGGCATCGTCTCCATTGGCGACGTGGTGAAGGCCAAGATCGAGCAGGCCGAACGCGAGACCGAAGAGCTGCGCGAATACATCGCCTCCTGACCTGAAACGCCATTGAGTTCGCCCCGCGCCGTAATTAGTGTCGCGACGCATGCGGGGGCAGGTCGATGAAGCGGTTCTGGTTGTGGACGTTAGCGACCGTCGTCGTGCTGCTGCTGGCGGGGCTGCTGGCGTTTCGCCTCAGCCCCTGGCCCTCGGCGCTGCTCATCCAATATGTCTTCGCCCAGGGCGACGCCGCCTCCGAGGCGCGGCTGGAAAAGCACGTGCCGCCCGGCATCGTCACCCGCGCCGATCTGGCCTATGGCCCCGACCCCATCGAGACCTTCGACCTTTACCTGCCGCCTGACGCGACCGCGCCATTGCCCGTCATCGTCTGGGTGCATGGCGGCGCCTGGATCGCCGGCAGCAAAGCCGGCGTCGCCAATTATGTCAAAGTCCTCGCCGGCAGCGGCGTCGCCACGGTGAGCGTCGAATATTCCACCGGCTATGGCAGCAGCTACCCCACCCCGGTCCGGCAGGTAAACGCCGCCCTTGCCTATCTCACGGCCCACGCCGCCGAGCTCAATATCGACCCAACGCGCATCATTCTCGCCGGTGATTCCGCTGGCGCGCAGATCGCCGCCCAGCTTGCCAATATCATCACCGACCCGGCTTACGCCGCCGCCATGGACATCGCCCCCACCATCACCCCGGCCCAATTGCGCGGCGCGCTGCTGGTGTCGGGCGCCTATGACATGACCGGCATTGATCTCGACGGCAGTTTCGGCTGGTTCCTGCGCACCGTGTTGTGGGCCTATTCCGGCGTCAAGAATTTCGTCGAGGACGAAGCCTTCGATCTGGCCCCGGTTACGAACTACGTCACCCCTTCCTTCCCGCCATCCTTCATTTCCAGCGGCAATGGCGATCCGCTCGGCGTGCAGGCCGTCGCCTTGGCCCAGCGCCTCACCGAACTGAATGTATCGGTTGAGTCCCTCTTCTTCCCCGCCGATCACGTTCCTTCCCTGCCGCATGAATTCCAGTTCAATCTGGATACGCCCGAGGGTATGACCACGCTCGACGCCATCAACGCCTTCGTCGCCAGCCGCTTCCGCTAGCCCCCGAGCACCCCCATGCTGCAGAATTATCTCATCGTCCTGCTCGGCGTCGTCGCCGCCCAGGCTTCGCCCGGCCCCAATATGTTCGCCGTCATTGCCGTGGCGCTCGGCCGAGGCCGCCGCTTGTCCCTGCTGGTGGTCGCCGGCATCGCCTCCGGCACGCTGGTCTGGGCCGCCATGACCGCCCTCGGCCTCGGCGCCCTGTTTGCCGCCGTGCCGGCTTTGCTCACTCTGCTCAAATTCGTCGGCGGCGCCTATCTCTGCGTCATGGGCTATCGCGGGTTGCGGGCCGCTTTGCGCGGCAGCGATGCGGCGCTGAAACGCGAAACCCGCCCGCTCTCCGAACTGGCCGCCTGGCGGCGCGGCTTTTTCGTCGTCATGACCAACCCCAAAGCCCTCTTGATGTGGATGGCCATCGCCACCTTCCTGTTCGGCTCCGGCCTGGGCGGCGGCGAAGTGCTGCTATTCGGCCCCATCGCCGCAACCTCGTCCATCCTCATCTACGGCACCTACGGCATCTTGTTTTCCAGCGGCCCCGCCAGCCGGGGCTATGCCCGCTTCTGGCGCTGGATCGAAGCCGCCTTCGGCACCGCCTTCGGCGCCCTCGGCCTCACTTTGATCCTCTCCGGCCTCCGCGACCTGCGGCCTTAGGCCAGCCGCATCAACCCCGCAGCGGTCGGCCCAAAGCCGCATTGCCGGTAAAACGCCTCCAGCTGCGGCTCGAAATCCACATGCAGCCACTGCGCCCCGCGCTGGCGCGCCGTCTCCCCTGCCTGCTGCACCAGTTGCACCGCGATGCCGCGTCGGCCATAGGCCGGCGCCACGCAGGTATCGAGAATGAAGGCGTGCACGCCCCCATCCCCGGCCACATTGACGAAGCCAATCAACGCCGCGCCGTCATACGCCCCGACATGCCCCAGGCTCCGCTGCAATATCGGCTGAAAACTCTCCGCCCCCTCGCCGCCCCAAGCCAGCCGCCACAAGCCCCGCATGGCGTCGTCAGACGGAAACGGATCGACCACAATCTCGATCATGCCAGCCCCCATTTACCGATCGCCCCCCACACTCGATCAGTCCCCTCGCCCCTCCGGGGAGAGGGTTAGGGTGAGGGGGCGGCGGCCCCAAACACGGAATGCCCAAACGACCCCACCTTACCAACCTGACCAAGTCTTCACCTCCCCGCAAGGTCACGCATAGGCAACACCAGCTAGGGTCCTTCTTGCCGGGCCTACCCGGCTCCCATGCAAAGGACCTCCCATGAAGACGATCACCACCACCGCCATCGTGGCTCTGATGACCGCCACCATCGGCCTCGCCGCCGTCGCCCCGACCTATGCCCAAAGCGCTGCCCCCTCCGCCCAGCAACACAACTTCCGTGCCGACCATCACGGCCAGCGTCAGGGTGGCCGCATGGATGCCCGCATGGGTGGCGGTGATGTCCTCAATTTCGCCCGTGGCGCTGAAGGCGTCGAGATCGCCCTGGTCCGCCTCAGCCACCGCGTCACGCTGACCACCGAACAGCAGCCGCTCTTCGACACGCTCAAGACCGCCGCGCTGGCCGCCGCGACCGACTTCACCACCGCCACCGCTTCCCTGCGTCCCACGGCTCCCGCTGATGGCGAAACCGCCACGCGTCCCGGCCCCGCCGAGCGCCTTGATGCCCGCATCGCCATCGCCGCCGCCCATCTCGCTGCGCTCGAAGCCGTGCAGCCCGCCGCCACCGCCTTTTTCGATAGCCTCAGCGCCGAGCAACTGGCCCAACTGACCCCACAGCGCCCCGACCGCGGCGGCAAGCTGGGCCAGTTCAACAAGCGCGGCCCCGCCGCTCCGGCAGTAGAAACCGCGCCCGCCCCCCAGGGCTGACGCCACCGTTGCGATAACCCGCCAGCCCCCGGGCGGGTGGTCGCTCAAACCCCGGCGCTCAACCGCCGGGGTTTGCTTTTATCTGCCCATCCTCTACCAATCGGAGACCCGCCGCTTGGACCCATAGCTGATGAGCACTCTGCCTCTCGACCCGGCCCGCATTCGCGCCGAATTCCCCGCCTTTGCCGAACCGTCCCTCCAGGGCCAAGCCTTTTTCGAAAATGCCGGCGGCTCCTACACCGCTCGCGCCGTGCTCGCCAAGCTCGACCATTATTATCGCGCCACCAAGGTGCAGCCCTATGGCTTCTACCCGGCCTCCGAGGAAGCCGGCGCCGCGATGAATCTGAGCTTCGAGCGGCTGGCGCAGGCGCTCAACGTCACCGCCGACTGGATCCATTTCGGCCCCTCGTCATCGGCCAACACCTATGTGCTGGCCAATGCCTTTGCCGGCTGGCTCAAGCCCGGCGACGCCGTCATCGTCACCAATCAGGATCACGAGGCCAATTCGGGCGCCTGGCGCAAGCTCGCCAAAATGGGCGCCGAAATCCGCGAATGGCGCGTCGATCCGGTCACCGGCCAGCTCTCCCTGGCTGATCTCGACAAGCTGCTCGATAGCAAGGTCCGCCTCGTCGCCGCGCCGCATTGCTCCAATATTGCCGGCGAGATCAACCCCATCGCCGATATCGCCGCCCGCGCCAAAACCGTCGGCGCGGTCACTGCCATCGACGGCGTCAGCTACGCCCCGCATGGCCTGCCCGACCTCATGGCGCTCGGCGCCGATATCTATTTCTTCTCGGCCTACAAAGTGTTCGGTCCGCATCAGGGCATCATGGCCGTGCGTCCCGAACTGGCGATGGCGCTGCCCAATCAGGGTCATTTCTTTAATGAAGACAAGCCGCGCTACCGCCTGACCCCGGCCGGCCCCGACCACGCCCAGATCGCTGCATCATCCGGCATCGTCGATTATCTCGAAACCGTCGCCACCATCGCCGGCGACAATGTGGAAGGCGAAAATCCCTATCGCCGCGCCCACGCCGCCATGCGCGCCCAGGAAATCGCCCTCGCCGCCCCGCTGCTGGATTATCTGCGCGGCAAGAACACCGTCCGCCTGATCGGCCCCGCCGACCCGGCCACCCGCGCCCCCACCATCGCGCTTGGCCTTTCCGAACCCGGCGCCGCCGTCGCCACCCGCCTCGCCAAACACGGCATCATGGCCGGCGGCGGCCACTTTTACGCCTACCGCCTGCTCGAAGCCGTCGGCATCGACCCCACCCACGGCGTCCTGCGCCTCTCCTTCACGCACTACACCTCGCCAGAGGAAATCCAGCAGCTCATCGCCGCACTGGATGCCGAGCTGAAGTAGGCGAAATCCAACAGTCGACAACCCTCCCCCCTGCGGGGAGGGACAGCGAGATAGGACTTAGCGTTTGCTAAGTCCGTGATCGAGCCGGGAGGGGGTATCTCTCCGCAAGCTCGATGCGCGTGATTACCCCCACCCTTGATCCCTCTCCGCAAGGGGAGGGTGTCGACTGCACACTCCACCCCAACCAAAAAGCCAAATCCAATGTCCCGCCCCGTCGCCGCCCTGCTGCTTCTGATCTGCACCATGCTGTGGGGCTTTGCCTTCATCGCGCAAAAATCCGCCATGGACAGCATGGAGCCGCTGACCTTTGCCGGGGTGCGTTACCTGCTGGGCGGCCTTCTGGTGCTGCCGCTCGCCCTACGCGAACGCCGTCGCCGTGTCGAACCGCTCACCCGCGCCCATTGGGGCTTCATTCTCGCCATGAGCGCGGTGTTCTTCGCCGGCTCCTGGCTGCAGCAGGCCGGGCTGGCCACCACCACCGCCACCAATGCCGGTTTCCTCACCGGGCTCTATGTCTTCTTCGTCCCGGTGCTGGGCTATGTGCTGTTCCGCAACCGGGCCCATCCGATCATTTTCGTCTGCGTCCCGCTGGCGCTGATCGGCACCTATTTCCTCAATGGCGGCGGCCTCGACAGCTTCAATGGCGGCGACGGCCTCATCGTCATCGGCGCAGTATTCTGGGCGCTGCATGTCATCCTGCTCGGCCATGTCGCCCGCGCCACCGGCCTGCCGATTTTCGTTTCGGCCGTCAGCTTCCTCATCGCCGGCGTGGCCGCATCGTCGCTGGCCTTCGTCCTCGAAACCCCGACCATGGCCGGCATCAGCGCCGGCTGGCTGGAAATCGCCTATGCCGGCATTCTGTCCACCGCTGTCGCCTTCACCTTCCAGGCCATCGGCCAGCAATATGTGCCGCCCGCCAATGCGGCGCTCATTCTCTCCGCCGAAAGCCTGTTCGCCGCCATCGGTGGCGCGCTGCTGCTGGGCGAGCGCCTGCCCCCGATCGGCTATGCCGGCGCCGCGCTGATCTTCGCCGCCATCCTCGCCGTCGAAGCCCTGCCCCCCCTCTGGTCCCGCCGCCAGGCCCATATGGCCCGAACAACGAATTAGGGGCCTGCGTCCCAACCCACCGCTCGTCACCCTCGGGCTTGACCCGAGGGCGTTGCACTTACGCTAAGCGCAGCAAGTATAGAGCCCTCGGGTCAAGCCCGAGGGTGACGGACCGGGGCGAAGCCCCCCCTACTGCCCATACCGATACATCTGATACGTCTTGCAGATCACCAGCAGCACGCAGCCCTGCAGCGTGATCTGGTCATCGCTGACCTGGGTGATGGTCCCGCTGGCGGTCTGCCCATAAATATGCAGATCGCCCTTCCACAAATTCGGCGCCACCGGCTTGGCGTGATCGATCATCAGCGTGTTGAGATAGGGCAGGTTTTCCTTGTTGTCGGCGCCATTGCCGAGCCAGATCAGCGTGCCGCAGAGTTGGGTGCCATCGCCGCATAATTCGACGCTGTAGCGCGAATCCCGCATCTCGATTTCCCAGATACCGGCCGGCGACGCCGCCAGCACCGGCTGCGCCAGCAGGGCCAGCGCCCCAACTGCAAAAACCGCTTTCCGCATCGTCAAAACTCCATACAAATTCGGCCCCACAATGGCATCAGCCAAGCTGAACGCCAACTGAACGGCGGGCCTCACGCCGTCATGCCGTCGTCACACAGCGCCGCTAGCCTCCCCTTGGTCCCGGCCCCTTCCCCAGGCGGCCCGACCCTGGGAGCCTGCGGCCGCCAACCCCGCCGCTCCTGCCGACGCCATCGGCATTTCTGGCCGCCCACCCCCGGGCGGCCATTTTTTTTGTGGAGCACCGCTCTTAGCCCTCGCGCGTACTCCACAGGTCCGGCACAAACAGGCATGGCCAAGCTCTATTTTTCCTACGCGGCGATGAATGCCGGCAAGTCGACCTTGCTGCTGCAGGCCGCCTATAATTACCGCGAGCGCGGCATGCGGCCGCTGCTCTATACCTCGGCGCTTTATGTCGAAAACGGCATCGGCCTGATTGCCTCGCGCATCGGCATTGCCGAGCCGGCGGCCCTCTATTCCGCCGATGACGATCTGTTCCACGCCATCCGCGAAGAGCAGGAGAGCGGCAAGGTCGATTGCGTGTTTGTCGATGAGGCGCAGTTCCTCACCCCGGATCAGGTCTGGCAATTGGCCCGGGTCAGCGACCGGCTGAAGATTCCGGTGATGTGTTTCGGCCTGCGCACCGACTTCCAGGGCAAACTGTTTCCCGGCTCCCAACAACTGCTTGCCATCGCGGATGAGTTGCGGGAAATTCGCACCATCTGTGAGTGCGGCGCCAAGGCCACCATGGTGGTTCGCCAGAATGTCGATGGCCGCGTGCTGACCGATGGCGAGCAGGTTTCGATTGAGAAATCGGTCTATATCTCGCTCTGCCGCAAGCATTGGGAAGAAGCTGTCGGCCGCTGGCCGGTGAAAGGACCGTGATCGTGCAGCCTAGCCCCAGCGAGCCCATTGGCGTCCTGACCATCCGCACGCTGGCCATGCCGGCGGACACCAATCCATCCGGCGACATTTTCGGCGGCTGGGTGATGAGCCAGATGGATATTGCCGGCGGCATCGCCGCCCATGAACGGGCTCAGAGCCGCACCGTCACCGTGGCCGTTGAGGCCATGACCTTCATCTCCCCGATCAAGGTGGGCGACGTGCTGTGCGTCTACACCACCATTGAGCGCGTCGGCACCACGTCGATCACCGTAGCCATCGAAGCCTGGGCCCGCCGCAACCACGTTGACGATCGCGTCAAGGTCACCGACGGCCGCTTCATCTATGTGGCGCTGGGCGAAGACGGCAAAAAGCGTCGGATTGAGCCCTGACTCCATGCTGAACGGGGTCTGCCAATCCGTTCAGCCAGCGTTCAGCCAGCCGCCGCTATTGACCATATCGACAGATCCGGTTGCGGGGGTCGGAACTCTTTTCTTCCTGCCCCCGTTACTTGACTAAACAGTAAGCGTCACCGGCCGCCAGCGTCGTCCCGATCCCCGGGACCGGTCGGCAGAGTCCTGAGGAGCAGACCATGAATCGCCAAACCCGCAAGATGTTGCTCAATATCGCTACCGGCGTTGCCGTGGCCGCCACCGCTGCGGTGGTGTTCCTGCCGGCTGCCTATGCCGCACCGGGCACCATCACCAGCAACGTCAATGTGCGCTCCGGTCCGGGCACCAATTATACCGTGGTCGACACCGTGCAGCGCGGCACCACGGTCGATGTGCAGCAGTGCCAGGGCTCTTGGTGCTTTATCGCCAAGCCCGGCCCCGATGGCTGGGTCTCGGCCAGCTATCTCAATGCCGGCGGCGGTCGCCCGGTCAATCCGAGCCAGCCCGGCCTGTCCTTCGGCTTCCAGGTCGGCCCTGACGGCCCCAGCTTCAATTTCGGCGTTGGCCCGACGCCGTCGCAGCCGCCCTACACGCGCCCCACACCGTCGCGTCCCCCGGTGGTTCGCCCGCAGCCCCCGCGTTTCTCGGAAGTCTGTTTCTATGATCGTTCGCGCTTCCGTGGCGACAGCTTCTGCATGAATGAAGGTGATAGCGTGCGCAATCTGGGCGATTGGGCCGACCGCATTTCCTCGATCGAAAATCGCGATGGCCTGCAGGTCCAGGTGTGCTCGGACAGCAATTTCCGCAGCTGCCGCACCTACACCACCAGCGCCTCCTCGCTGGGCGACTTTGACGACTACATCGTCTCGATCCGCCTCCGCTAACCTCATCTGATACGGGCGCAGCTTCGGCTGCGCCCTTTTTTTGCGCCTTGGAGCCCGGCTCCCGCCGCGCTAGGCTGCTGTCGTCGATCAACGCCGGGGATCATACCGCCATGCGTCGTTTCCTGACCGCTCTTGCCAGCCTCCTCACCCTTCTCCTGCTCAGCCAGGCCCCGGCCTTCGCCGCCCCGGAGGTCGCCGGCACCCATGCCTGGAGCCGCCAGCCGCTGGTGCTCTACAACGGCCCCGGCGCCCAATATGCCATCACCGGCCAATTGCCCGCTCTGGTCGCCATCAAGGCGATGCGCTGCCAAAAACTATGGTGCCTCGTCGATGGCGCTGGCGGTCGCGGTTGGACGCCCAAGCACGGCGTCGCTTTCGGCCAGCCCCCCGGCACGCCTCGCCCGCCTTATGCCGGCGGCAGCGGCAGCGTCTGCTTTTATCAGGGCGCCAACTACACCGGCGCAGCCCTCTGCGTCCCCTCCGGCCGCGTCATTGACGACCTCGCGCTACTCGGCCTGGATAACAGCTTCGCCTCGGTCAAAATCGATGGCCCGGTCTCCGCCGCTGCCTGCCGCGATCGCTTCTTCCAGAGCTATTGCGAGCGCATCACCGCCTCCCAGCCCACCCTCGACCGCTACCTCCGCCGCGCCCTCTCCTCGATCCGGGTTTACTGACAGCTGCCCCAAACACCATGCGGTCCCCTCCCCCTTGAAGGAGGGTTCCTTTGGACTCGGCTCCGGCATATCGGTTCCTTCGCCTCCCTCCCCCTTGAGGGGAGGGATTGAGGGTGGGGGTCGTGCAGTTGCCCACAATGCCACCCCCTCCCCGGCCCTCCCCTCAAGGGGGAGGGAGGGCAAGAGCCGATAGTGTCATTGCCGCCAACGCAGCGTTTCGGAGCGGCAGTCTAAAATAACACTCTCCCCTCGATGGGGAGGGAACGAGGGTGGGGTGGGGCCAAATACACCGACGCAGCGGCCCGCGTTGCACGGCCCACCGCGTCCCCCAACAGCAATAGCTTTCCCCAACCAACAGTCTATCGTGCCTCCGCTGGACTGAGTCCATGAGGGGACTGCGACGCCAGCGTCTCAGGGGGAAACCATCATGCCACGCATCTCCAAATACTTCTTTCGCACGGCCATTCTGTTCCTGCTCGTCGGCATCGCCGTCGGCCTGCATATGTCGATCAGCGGCAATCACGGCGTGGCCAGCGCCCACGCCCATATCAACCTGCTCGGCTGGGTCACCAGCGCCCTGTTCGGCGGCTATTACGCCCTGAACCCGGCCAAGGCCGTCGGTCGCCTGCCCATGCTGCAATATGCGATCTACACGCTCGGCGTCGTAGTGATGACCGCCTCGCTCTACATGCTGCTGCAGGGCAACACCGCCATCGTGCCCGTGCTGTCCGTCTTCTCGATCGTCACCTTCATCGGCGTGCTGCTCTTCGCCTGGATCGTCTGGACCCCGGCCCGCCACTAAACCCACCGCGCCGCCCCGCGGGGCGGCGCGTCTCCCCTCCCGGCAATCCATCGTCCCTGCACACCGCATGGCCCACCCGGATAAACCGGATGGTGACGATGGCAGCCCGTTCTGCCTTGATCTCGCCGCCAAGCTGCCGTCTCTAGAATGATTACTTTTGCAAAGGGTCATTTCATGGGTTTCTTCGACGATATCAAAGGCAAGATTTTCGGCGCTCCGGTCACCGCCTCGACCACCAGCACCCCGACCCCGGCTCCGACCACTTCGGTCGCCGACAAGCAGCAGGCCGCGCTCGACGCCGGCATGGCCGCCGCCAACAAGGTGATTGCCGACTCCATCGCCGCCAACGCCGCCGCCGCTGCTGCCGCCCCCGCCGCCAAGGTGGATGTCGCCGCCGTGCTCGACGCTGCCGTCGCCAAATCGGGCCAGAAGCTCAACTGGAAGACCTCCATCGTCGACCTGATGAAAGCCCTCGACCTCGACAGCTCGCTCACCGCCCGCAAGACCCTGGCCGACGAACTCGGCTACACCGGCGACAAATCCGACTCCGCCACCATGAATATCTGGCTGCACAAGCAGGTCCTCGCCAAACTCGCCGCCAATGGCGGCACCGTCCCGGTGACGCTACTCGCCTAAGGCACAAAGCCGCCCCACCCCGATGTCATCCCGGCCTCGAGCCGGGACCCATCCTGAGATCGAGCCGGATCAACCGGTGCGTTGCCCCCAGCGCCTCCCTCCCCTTCGATGGGGAGGGACCGAGGGTGGGGTGGGGCCACGCACACCGAGCCCCCGCGACAAGCCCACCCATGACTCCGCCGCCAAACCGGACTACACAGCCCGTCAACACAGGAGTCCGGCATGCTGCCATGGGTTAAACTCGATGAAACCATCATGCCCGGCGGCGGCGCGCTCAAGCTGATGCAACGCGGCACCGAGTTTTCCATCATGTCCGGCGTCATCGAGCTGATGAACAGCCGCCTCAGCGGCTCCGAAGAACAGCTCGCCACCCTCTCCGTCGCCCGCATCGGCACCCGCGCCAAACCGCGCATCCTGATCGGCGGCCTCGGCATGGGCTTCACCCTGCGCGCCGCCCTCGACAGCTTCGGCCCCGACGCCGAAATCGTCATCGCCGAACTGGTCCCCGCCGTCGTCGCCTGGGCTCGCGGGCCCCTGAGCATTATCCATGGCGCCAGCCTCGACGATCCCCGCGTCACCATTCACGTCGGCGACGTCGCCACCGCCATCAGCGGCGGCAAACCCTTCGACGCCATCCTGCTCGATGTCGATAACGGCCCCGATGGCCTGTCGCGCCCCGCCAATGACCGGCTTTACAACGCCACCGGCCTCGCCGCCGCCAAGGTCGCGCTCACCCCCGGCGGCCATCTCGCCGTCTGGTCCTCCGCTCCCGACGCCCAATTCACCCGCCGCCTCAAGCGCGCCAATCTCGCCGTCGAAGAGCTCAGCGTCCGCGCCAGCAAATCCGGCCGCGGCGCCCGCCACACCATCTGGTTCGCCACCAAGCCCGGCGGTAAACCAGCGGCCTCCTGACACCCCTTGTCAGCAGCGGCTGTTCCCTCTCCGTTCGATAGCCCCTATGCTGGCGGCAACATTGCATAAACGCGCCTCAGCCCCCATCTGAGTCGCCTCCCCAGCGCATGGTGTCTTCATGGCCGACAAGTCTGCACGCCCCGGCAAAGCCGAGTTTTCCATCGACGATTTCCTCGGCGAGATCGAGAAGGCCGAGGATATCGCGGCCAGCAAGCCGCTTTATGCCGAGCGCATGCGCAACAAGCGCGCCCTCGACCGTGCCGACCAGAAAGTCGCGTCCGACGCCGCCGAGGCCGAAGCCGCTGCGCTCAAGGCCGAGCAGCAGGCCGCCAAGAAGAAGACCGCGCTGGAAAAGCGCCGCACCACCAAATCCTCCAACGACACCGCCACCGGCATGGCCGCCAAATCCAGCAAGACCAAGATCAACTCGGTCGACCGCGTCGATTTCGACGGCATGGGTGAAACCCCACAAGCCGGCTTCGGCCATATGCCCTCGCCCGCCGCCATGTCGGCCCGCGACATTTCCCGCGCCGCTGCCGCCGATCCCGAAGCTTTGTCCAAAATCCGCTCGGCGCTGGATGACAGCATCAAGAAGAACAAGGCCCGCAAGGGCGAGAGCCTGGAAAACGCCCAGACCGTCGGCATCACCGCCACGGTCAAGGCCCTCGAGCAGATCATCCTGCATGGCCGCAAGGAGGTGGAGGGCTCCTCCCCCTGGGTGCCGCACAAGGCGCAGTCCAACCTCAAGCGCGACGCCGGCAAGCCGTTCCGCATGGTCACGCCCTATGAGCCCGCCGGCGATCAGCCCACCGCCATCGCCGAGCTGGTCGAAGGCATCAACAATGGCGAATCCGACCAGGTGCTGCTCGGCGTCACCGGCTCGGGCAAGACCTTCACCGCCGCCCAGGTCATCGCCCGCACCAACCGTCCGGCGCTGATCCTCGCTCCCAACAAAACCCTCGCCGCCCAGCTTTACGGCGAGTTCAAAAGCTTCTTCCCCGACAACGCCGTGGAATATTTCGTCTCCTATTACGACTATTACCAGCCCGAGGCCTACGTCCCGCGCACCGACACCTACATCGAAAAAGAATCCACCATCAACGAGCAGATCGACCGCATGCGCCACTCGGCCACGCGCGCCATTCTCGAACGCGACGACGTAATCATCGTCGCCTCGGTCTCCTGCATTTACGGCATTGGCTCGGTGGAAGATTACACCGCCATGACCATCGACGTGCAAAAGGGCCAGAAGATCGACCAGCGCGAGCTGCTCGCCAAGCTGGTGGCCCTGCAATATAAGCGCGGCGACACCGGCTTCGTCCGCGGCACCTTTCGCGTGCGCGGCGACACGGTGGAAATCTTCCCCGCCCACTATGAAGCCGCCGCCTGGCGCGTGTCGCTGTTCGGCAACGAGATCGAATCCATCACCGAGTTCGATCCGCTGACCGGCAAAAAATCCGCCGATCTCACCTTCATTCGCGTCTTCGCCAATTCCCACCACGTGACGCCGCGCACCACGATGAACCAGGCCATCAAGGCCATCCGCACCGAGCTGCATGCCCGCCTCGCCGAGCTGAACGCCGCCGGCCGCTTCCTCGAAGCCCAGCGCCTCGAACAGCGTTCGCTGTTCGATCTGGAAATGATGGAAGCCACCGGCTCCTGCGCCGGCATCGAGAATTACTCGCGCTACTTCTCCGGCCGCAAGCCGGGCGAGCCGCCCCCGACGCTGTTCGAATATCTGCCCGATAACGCGCTGGTGTTTGTCGACGAAAGCCACGTCACCATCGGCCAGCTCGGCGCCATGTACAGAGGCGACCTCCGCCGCAAGGCGACCCTGGCCGAATATGGCTTCCGCCTGCCCTCCTGCATGGATAATCGCCCGCTGCGCTTCGAGGAATGGAACGCCATGCGGCCGCAATCGGTCTATGTCTCGGCCACCCCTGGCAGTTGGGAGATGGACCAGACCGGCGGCGTGTTTGCCGAACAGGTCATCCGCCCCACCGGGCTGATCGATCCCCCGGTGGAAATCCGCCCGGCCAAGGCGCAGGTCGACGATGTGGTCGATGAAATCCGCCAGACCAACAAGAAGGGCTACCGCACCCTGCTCACCGTCCTCACCAAGAAGATGGCCGAGGATCTGACCGAATATCTGCATGAGCAGGGCATTCGCGTGCGCTACATGCACTCCGATGTCGACACCATCGAGCGCATCGAGATCATCCGCGACCTCCGCCTCGGCGGTTTTGACGTGCTGGTGGGCATCAACCTGCTGCGCGAAGGCCTCGACATTCCCGAATGCGGCCTCGTCGCCATTCTCGACGCCGACAAGGAAGGTTTTTTGCGCAGCGAAACCTCACTGATCCAGACCATCGGCCGCGCCGCCCGTAACGTCGACGGCAAGGTGGTGCTCTATGCCGACCGCATCACCGGCTCGATGGAACGCGCTTTGGCCGAAACCAGCCGCCGCCGCGACAAGCAGACCGCCTACAATCTCGAACACGGCATCACCCCGCAATCGGTGCGCAGCAACATCCACGACATCGTGGACTCGGTCTACGAACGCGACCACGTCACCGTCTCCATCGGCAAGGGCCGCGACGGCAAGGAACAAGTCCAGGTCGGCGCCAACCTCGCCGCCGTCATCAAAGACATCGAAACCCAAATGCGCGAAGCCGCGACCAATCTGGAATTCGAGAAGGCGGCCAGACTGCGCGACGAGGTCAAGCGGCTGCGGGAGATGGAGTTGGATACGTTGAGCGGGGAGGTGAGGTAGGCCGAGCCCTTGGGGCACGACCCAGAAGGGCCTAGGACTGGCCGTCGCTCGCTTGAGCTAGGTTAGCAAGATCTGTAACTATCGAGCCAAAATTCCCTTGTTTTGACTTAGCCCAGTCACAAAAAGATTTATCGAGAGGCTGGCCCATCCCGCCCCTTACTGCATCGACCCAGGTTTCGTACTCATCCTTAGGCAAACAGGTCGCACCGACTATCAGCGCGTACTGTTCAAAAACACTAAACTGATCGAAACGGGTCTTATTTTTACGAAAATAGGCCACGTTAGCGATTGTCGCATTAATTAGTATGATCTGCCGGCCGTCGAGTTCAGAGACTCGCTCAATTTCTCCGAGTGTCTTTGCCGTTATTGGTGTCACCCGTCGAACAAATAGCTCTAGGAGCCACGCTCTAATCACCGGGACGCTTCGCCCGGCGCCAGCCTTAAGATGGCCCACAACTGACGGTGTGATATCAAATCCATTTGGAAGCGCTCCAGACTTTGAAAGATTATCAAGTAACAGAACCACATCCTTGATAAACGGAAGCAACAACTCCAGGTTATCACCGATAAACTGTACGCATTCCGCATTCTGGGTAATTCGGAGCGCCCTGAGTATAGAACGAATTTTTCCAAAGTCCCAAAATTCTGCACTTAGTAGGTCGGAGAGTAGTTCGACTAGGTTCAGCGCTTGCAGAGCAGCCAGTTCTTCCTCATCAGGCTCCTCAGCTTCATCAAAGTAGAGTGAATTGGAGAGCGATTCTAATGCGGCGCGCTGCGCCTCATCGAATGCGTCCAGTCCCTCATCATCAAGAAAGTCCACATACTGCTCACGGGTAACAACCCGCGTCTTCTGAGCATTCAGGGTGAGCCCCTCTGACAGAAGAACCTCAGCCGCAAATGCCAAAGAACGATACGCGCTCTCCCCTTGACGTACATAAATTCGGATATCGTCAACAAAACGAGTGAATTCGCACTCTTCAGCTTCTAAAGCATGATCAAAATCCGACAGCACAGCTTCGGCAATAAACCGTGACGCTGTTCCACCCACAGGTATTCCATAAGACTGCTTCGCACGTATCTTCTTGATAATCTTCTCTATCAAGTAAGCAACGCCTTTATTTGCTGAGGCAGCGCGAAGAACATTCTCTATTCTATGAAAATAAATTCTCTGATAAAAATCGGCAATGTCGGTAAAAACGACAAATTCAATAGTCTCATCCTTAGCTATTTCTCGCTGAAACTCAATCCAATCTCGATATGTCCGGCCATCCTTCAATACAGACCCGGAACCTTTATTCTCAAATCTGTATGAAAACGGCCCAAACACTTCATTTGGCGCCTTAAAATTCTCCAAATCAGGCGCGATGTCTACAGTTCCTGCCATTAGGAGCAGAGCATCAAGCATAATTAGCTGGTTCGCAATTCTGAAACCGTAGCGGGATTTTGGTGCTAATGCTTCGACAGAATGAGACGGCTGGAAATTGGAAACATCGTACGACTTAAGCTGATCTACGATCTCATCCACCTTTTCCGCCAGGTAGACGAGTTCAATTAGATGAGGAAAAATGTCGGTATCACCGAAGCGACAAAGATGGCTTACCGCCGTCCGAATAGAATTTTCTGCAAGATAAGTCGCCAATTCATGCCCCCCGATTGACCGCATCTTCATAATTGCAATCGTTGTTAAAGACAACGGCGATGCGAATTCTGCTCCTTGCCTGCTGAACAAGCATGAATTTTGTCTCGTTGCTGTTTTTTGGTCGCACTTGAGAGAGGTCGAGTTTGTTGCGGGTCCGCCCTTATCCCGCCGCACAATTTGCTCTCGCCAGATTAAGCCGAACAGCCCACACAAACTCGGTGTCATCCCGGCCTTGAGCCGGGACCCATCCTGAGATGGGGCCGCATTAAACGAACTCAGGATGGGCCCCGGCTTCCGCCGGGGTGACGCGGTGGGTGGGCAGTATCCTGCCAGCCCGGTCCACCGAGGATCGCCCCCTACCGACAAAGCTTCTCACACGGCACGCCATCCCCGTCGCCATCCAGCTTGCTCCCCCAGCTGCAATTGGCCAGATAGAACCGTGCTTCCTGACAGGAGCTAATCTCGGTGCAATAGCGCCGCGACGGGCAGGACGCGGCATTCTGCGGCTGCTGCACCACGCGCTGTCTCGGCTGGCTTTGCACCGGCACAGACAGCGCTGGCGCGATAGGTGTGGCGCCGAGATAGTCATCGCTGACCCAGCCGACCCGGCCATTGACCGAGACCTGCACCCAACCACCGCGCCGCTCACCGGTCCGCACCGGCGTATTGCGCGGCAAAGTCGTGAGCACACGCGCGCCGCTGGTCGGGGCCTCGCGCAGATTGAGGCTGCTGGCCGACACGAACATGGTCGCTTCGAAAGCCGGTGCGGTCGGGATCGCTGCCTGCACGGCGGCAGGATTGGTCGAGGCAATGACCGGCGTGTCCGTGCCACCGATAATATTGCCCAGCGCCCCCAAGGCCATAAGTCCGGCCAGCACCCAGAATAGTTTTCGCATCCTCGTCCCCCGACACACCATCGCGTCTCACGCGTGGTCTGTCCATCCAACGGCCTCGCCCGAGGGGGGTGGGCTGTCGCGCCGGTGTGCTTGGCCCCACCCCACCCTCAATCCCTCCCCATCAAGGGGAGGGAGGCGCAGGTTGTGATGCCGGTGTTCATCGCCTCCCTCCCCCTTGTGGGGAGGGATCAAGGGTGGGGGTGGGCCACACGCACCGAACCAGCGGACCAGACCCCAACTTCTCCCCGCGCCCGCCAGCCGCGCTACACTCTCCGGTTATCCCGTTCACCGGAGCCCACCATGTCCAAACGCCCCCGCAGCCTCAGCGGCAAATCCATCACCGCCTATAACCGCCTCTCGGTCGACCTCGCCGCGCTGAATTATGTGCTGCGCATCAACAAGCCCTCCGGCGTGATCAGCGAGGCCAGCGTGCAAACGCTCAATGCCGCCATCGATGCCGCCAATCGGCTGTTTTGCCGGGAGCCCGCTTTGCCGCGCTTTGTCGCCCTCGATCCGCAGGTCAAATTCACCGCCGCCGATTTTGCCATTCTGGTTACGCGGCTCAGCGGCGCCGCCGTCACCTTCGAGGGGCGCTATCTCCACCTCACCAAGCCCAACACCAGTGCTGACACCAGTGCCGGCACGAATGCCCGCCGGCTCGGCCCGGACGGCCTGCCCTCGCCGCATCGCTGAGCCCTCCCCACCGTCACCACCCGGTTTATCCGGGTGGTCCACACTGCGCCCTGGGAAGATGGATTGCCGGGACAAGCCCGGCAATGACGAAGGCGTACAGCGCGAAAAACAAAAAATCTTATCCCCGCCCCATGACCCGCATGCCATCATGCTCCCATTCCCGCCAGTTCACGCGGCCCCTACGCAGGGTCGGGTGGGAAGACCGGCAGGAGGGGGCGCCCGCCTGGGTAGGGGATTTCGTCGCTGGATCCGGCACAGCCGGACAAATCTCGCCTCGGCGACATTTGCAGCATTGAAGGCCAGGAGGGCTGTGCTCCCGGCCCGGCAGCCGAACCTGCAAGAATGGTCGCGCCTGAACCGGCCCCAGCCTAAAATCCGGCTCGTGACGGGCGGCCCTTGGCTCGCTTTGTACTATTCGGTGGAGTCAAAGGCCGCCCGTTACCGTGTCCCCGCCGGCGCTTGCGTCGGGCGGCATTTCGGCGTGCCTTGCAACCGCCACAGCGCTGAGGCATTGCCAGTCTCAGTGTCCAAACCGTCCCCGGAGGCTCCCATGCGCCCATTTTCCCGCCCGGCCCAGGCCAGCCTTGCCGCCATCGCCGCGCTGCTCCTCAGCGTCGCTCTGGCCGCGCCCGCATTGGCGGCGCCGACGGCACGGGTCAGCGGCGGCAATACCGCGGTGCGCACCGGTCCCGGCAGCCATTATCCCACCATCGGCAACCTTGCCGACGGCAGTGAGGTGACGCTGGATTATTGCACCCGCAATGAACAATGGTGCTTCGTCACCGACACCGGCTGGGTGCGCGCCTCCTATCTGGTCGGCTGGGCCGCCAAAATTCCGGTCACCCCGCCCCGTTTCGAGGGTCCGATTTTCGGCCCCGAATTCGGCTTCCAGCACCGCTGGTAGGCTAGAGCGGCAGCACCCGCGAATATTTCACCTGCCCCAGCGAAAAGCTGCTCTCAATGGAAGCGACGCCCTCCACCTGGGTCAGCTTTTCCCGCAAAAACTGCTCATAGGCCCCCAGATCGGCGCAGACCACCCGCAGCAGAAAGTCGAATTGTCCGGTCATCAGATAGCATTCCATCACCTCGGGCCACCGGCTGATCGCCGCGCCGAACGCATCCAGCTCATGGCTCCGCTGCCGCTCCAGCTTGATCGAAATGAACACCGAAACCGGCAGCCCCACCGCCGTCTGGTCCACCGTCGCGCTATAGGCGGCAATAATCCCCGCACTCTCCATCTGGCGTATTCTGCGCAGGCAGGGCGACGCCGATAGGCCCACCCGGTCGGCAATCGCCTGGATGGTCATCCGCCCATCCTCCTGCAGCGCCCGCAGGATTTTGCGATCGATGGCGGTCAGCGCGATTTCGGCGGTTTTCACCATTTTCCTGCTCAAATCTTCCTAAATCCTGCGCCATCCTGCGCCGTACGGGTCAAAATAGACGAGAAAGACTTCCCCGCAAGGCGCAAAATCGTCAAAATTGCGGGGAGGCCTCATGGATAGCGGCGGCATTGGCGGAGCGACGGACACGCGGGTCGCCAGCATTGAGGCGCTGACGCGCAAGATTCTGTGGCTCTCCAACTGGATGATCCACCACGCCAATCACATTCGCCCCAATGTCGACGGGGTGAAAGTCGGCGGCCATCAGGCCAGTTCCGCCTCGATGGCGGCGATCATGGCAGCGCTGTATTTCGGCGTGCTGCGGCCCGAGGATCGGGTGGCGGTCAAGCCCCACGCCGCCCCGGTATTCCACGCCATCCAGTACCTGTTCGGCAAACAGAGCTTGGACAAGATCGAGAATTTCCGCGCCTTTGGCGGCGCGCAATCCTATCCCAGCCGCACCAAGGATACTGACGACGTCGACATTTCCACCGGCTCGGTCGGCCTCGGCGTCGCCTTCACCGCCTTCGCCAGCCTGATCCAGGACTATGTCCGCGCCAAATCCTGGGCCGATACCAGTCGCCCCGAAGGCCGCATGATCGCGCTGGTCGGCGATGCCGAGCTGGACGAGGGCAACGTCTACGAATGCCTGCTCGAGGGCTGGAAACACGGCCTGCGCAACACCTGGTGGATCATCGACTACAACCGCCAGAGCCTCGACGGCGTGGTCCGCGAGGGCCTTTACGACCGTATAGAAGCCATTTTCCGCGCCTTCGACTGGAAGGTCGTCACCCTGAAATATGGCGCATTGCAACGCGCCGCCTTCGCCGAACCGGGCGGCGACAAGCTCAAGGCCTGGATCGACGCCGCCCCCAACGCCATCTATTCGGCGCTGATGTTCCGCGGCGGCGCCGCCTGGCGCGAGCGCCTCAATGACGAAATCGGCGATCAGGGCAAGGTCAGCGCTTTGCTCGCCCGCCGCAGCGATGCCCAACTGGCCGAACTGATGGCCAATCTCGGCGGCCATTGCACGCAGAGCCTGCTCGAACAATTCGAGGCCGCCGGCACCGAACAGCCGACGGTGTTCATCGCCTACACCGTCAAGGGCTGGTCTACGCCGCTGGCCGGCCACAAGGATAATCACGCCGGCCAGATGACCGGCGCGCAGATGGATACTTTGCGCCAGGCGATGAATGTCCGCGAGGGCCATGAATGGGACAAGCTCGAAGGGCTGGAGCATCCGGCCGCCATCGAGCGCTTCCTCGCCCAGGTGCCGTTCAACACCAGTGCATCCCGTCGCCACACCTCGCCCGCCGTCGCCACCATCGGCCCGCAATTCGTCGGCACCGGCGCCACCTCCACCCAGACCGCCTTCGGCAAAATCCTCGACGCCATCGCCAAAACCGATAGCGATCTGGCCCGCCGCATCATCACCACCTCGCCCGACGTCACGGTGTCCACAAATCTGGGCACCTGGGTCAATCGGCGCAATCTGTTCGCCAGCCACGAGATGGCCGACACCTTCCAGAAAGAAGCTATCCCCAGTGCCCAGAAATGGCGCTTTACTCCAGAGGGGCAACATCTGGAGCTGGGCATCGCTGAAATGAACCTTTTCCTCGCGCTCGGCGCGGCCGGCCTCAGCCATTCGCTATTCGGCGAGCGCCTGCTGCCCATCGGCACGCTCTACGACCCGTTCATTTCGCGCGGCCTCGATGCGCTGAACTATGCCTGCTACCAGGACGCCCGCTTCCTGCTGGTCGCCACCCCCTCCGGCGTGTCGCTGGCCGGCGAAGGCGGGGCGCACCAGTCCATCGCCAGCCCGCTGATCGGCATGTCGCAGGATGGCCTCGCCAGCTTCGAGCCGGCCTTTGCCGACGAGCTGTCGATCATCATGGATTGGGCGTTTGACTATATGCAGCGCTCCGGCGATGCCCGCCCCGATCTGGCCGATTGGCCGCGCGACGTCACCGGCGGCTCGGTCTATCTGCGCCTCTCCACCCGCGCCATCGAACAACCACCCCGCAGCGTCGACCAGTCCCTGTCCGATGCCATCATTCGCGGCGCCTATTGGCTCAAAGCCCCAACGCCGGAGTGCGAAGTGGTTATCGCCTATCAGGGTGTGCTCGCCAGCGAAGCCATCGCCGCAGCGGCAGCCATCGGCGGCGACCGGCGCAATGTCGCCGTGCTCGCCGTCACCTCGGCCGACCGGCTCAATGCCGGCTGGCACGGCGCGCAACGAGCGCGCCTGCATGGCGACCGCACTGCCACCTGCCACATCGAAACCCTGCTCGCCGACGTGCCGCGCCATGCCGGCCTGATCACCGCCATCGACGCCCATCCGGCGACGTTGGGCTGGCTCGGTAGCGTCCTCGGCCACCGCACCATCACGCTCGGCGTGGAGCATTTCGGCCAGACCGGCACCGTCAACGACCTCTACGCCCATTTCGGCATCGACGCCGCCGCCATCGAAACCGCCGCCCGCAGCCTGATGGGAAGGGGATAGAACGTTTCCGGCACAGGAAATCATCGGCTCTTGCCCTCCCCTCCCCCTTGAGGGGAGGGGCCAGGGGTGGGGGTCCATCAGTGCCCCACCAAACCACCCCCTCCCCAACCCTCCCCTCAAGGGGGAGGGGGCGACACCGCCCACATCCGTGGCAGCCACGCCCTCACCAGCCGGGTGGTGCCGCCCCCTCCGCCGCCAACAAAGTGAACGCCCCTCGCACAAGCTGGCTTGCCAAGCAAAATTGGATTTGTCAGACATATGGCATTGGACTGGTTTCGGGAGGAAACCGGGCCGTCGCGGATAGCGGCGCCAGGCGCAAAATGACCAGCTCCGGCAAGGAGCGGCTTACGGAAACGTCCAGAAGAGCATCTGCAACAAGGAGGGAGCATGATGAATTCAATGCTGAAATTCGCCGGAGTGCTGGCCGTCGCCACGGCTTTGACGGCACCGGTTTTGGCCCAGACCACCGTCGTCGCGCCGGGGCAGTCCACCACCGGCACCTATATGGACTACATGAAGACGGTCTATGACCGCGCCACCTTCGCCGAATTGCTGCAGGTGCCGATTGCCACCTTCGACAAGGAATTCGAGCTGACGCCAATGGCGGCCGAAAGCTGGAGCCAGTCCGAGGATGGCCTCACCTGGACCTTCAAGCTGCGCCCTGGCCTGGTCTGGTCCGATGGCGAACCGCTCACGGCCGATGACTACATCTTCGCCCTGCAGCGCGCCGCCACGACCGGCTACGACTTTGCCTGGTATTGGGATTTTGCCGGCGGCATCAAGGGCTGGAAAGAGGTCACCGAAGGCACTGCCGACGTCTCCACCCTCGGCCTCAAGGCCGTCGATGATCTGACCATCGAAGTCACCACCATCGCGCCAAAACCCTATCTGCCCTCGGTCACCAGCCTCTGGTATCCGGTGCCGAAACACCAGTTCGACAAATTCGGCGACGATTGGGCCGTCAATGTCGACACCATCGTCTCCTCGGGCCCGTTCGAGCTGGAGAGCTGGGAAAAATCCAACAACTCGGTCGTGATGACCAAGTCCGACACCTATACCGGCCCCTGGCAGGCCCAGATCGACCGCCTCGAAATCGACCCCACCCTCGGCGCGCCCGAAGTGGGCCTTCCGGCCTTCCTCGCCGGCGATGCGGATTATTCCTTCCTCAATACCGGCCAGGTGCCGGTGGCGACGCAGCGCTACCCCGATGGCATCCGCAAGAACGCGGTCTTCGCCACCTCCTATATTTCCTACGATCTGGATGCCGCGCCGTTCAACGACGTCAATGTCCGCCGCGCCTTCTATTATGCCGTGGACCGCAACGAGCTGACCTCAACCGTGCTCAAGGACATCGCCATCCCCGCCGGTTCGATCCTGCCGCCGGGCTATCCTGGCTACAATCCCGACATCGCCGCCGAGGCCGTATTTGACCCCGAAAAGGCCAAGCAGTTCATGGCCGATGCCGGCTTCGCCAATGGCGAGGGCTTCCCCGAAATCGAGATCTGGTATCGCGAAGAGGGTGGCTATAACGGCGCCATCATCCCGGCCATGGCGCAGTTCCTGCAGGCCGAGTTCAAGGACGTGCTGGGCATCACCATGAATATCCGCGTCCTGCCCGGCGCCGACTGGATGGATGGGCTGCTCAACAAGAAGAACAACATCTTCATCGCGCCCTATGAGTACGACTATCTCGACCCGTCCAACTTCTACGGCATCTTCTACAATGGCGGCCGGCACGGCTACCACATCCCCGAATATGACGCGATCGTCGCCGAGGCCGACTCCGCCTCGGAGTGGGATACCCGCTATCAGCTCTACGCCCAGGCCGAGCAGATCATGATCGATCAGGGGCTGATCGTGCCGCTGGTCCACCCGATCACCATCGCCGTCATCTCCGATGAACTCGGCGGCGATGCCTCCCAGCCCAATGCCCTGGGCTTCACCCCACTCGACCGCCTGGCCCACTACTTCTTCACGCATTTGACGAAGCAGTAATCCCGGTCTTGCCGCGCCTCCCGGTCCCCGGACTGGGAGGCGCCCTTCTCTCCTGCCAGGGCCAACCCATGCCACTTGTCGAAATCGAAGACCTCCGGGTCAGCTTCAGCCAATATGGCGGCCAGATCGATGCGGTCCGTGGCGTCAGCCTGACTGTCAACGAGGGCGAAAGTCTCGGCATTGTCGGCGAATCCGGCTCCGGCAAATCGGTCAGTTGCGCCGCCCTGCTGCGCCTGCTGCCCGCCACCGCCAATGTCAGCGCCAGCAAGCTCCGCCTCGACGGCATCGACGTCCTCACCGCCAACAAGGAAGACCTCGCCCGCCTGCGCGGCCGCGCCGCCGCGATGATCTTTCAGGACCCGATGACCGCCTTCGACCCGGTCTTCACCATCGGCCACCAGATCGGCGAAACCATCCGCGCCCACCGCCGCGTCTCGCAACGCGAAGCCCTGGCCGAAGCCGAACAATTGCTGCTGCGCGTCGAAATCAAGAACGCCGGCGACGTGCTCAATTACTATCCGCACCAGCTCTCCGGCGGCATGTTGCAGCGCGCCATGATCGCCATGGCGCTCTCCTGCCGCCCCAAAGTGCTGATCGCCGACGAGCCCACCACCGCGCTCGACGTCACCATTCAGGCGCAGATACTCCAGCTCATCAAACAGGTGCAGGCCGAGTTCGGCATGGCCCTGATCATGATCACTCATGACCTCGGCGTCATCGCCGAAACCGTCGACCGCGTGCTGGTGATGTATGACGGCGCGGTGATGGAAGAAGGCTCGGTGCAGCAGATATTCGATGCCCCGCAGCACGCCTATACCAAAACCCTGCTCGCCAGCCTCACCACCAGTTTCGACCCCTCGCGCGGCGACGATGCCACCGCTGCCCCGGCGCTCGAATTGCGCGGTCTCGCCAAAACCTACCGCATCCGCCGCCGCGCGGGCCTGCTCTCGACCTACAGCGATTTCCACGCCGTGCACCCGGTCGATATCGTGCTGCCGCGCAACAAGATCGTCGGCCTGGTCGGCGAATCCGGCTCCGGCAAAACCACCACCGGCATGATGGCCATGCGCCTCACCGAGCCCAGCAGCGGCCAGATCCTGGTCGATGGCACCGATATCTCCGGCCTCGACTCCGACGCGCTCAAAGCCTTTCGCCGCCGCATGCAGATCGTGTTTCAGGACAGCTATTCTGCCCTCGACCCGATGATGACTTTGGCCCAGATCATCGCCGAACCGCTGCATATCCATGGCGTTGGCACCGCCCGCGAACAGACCGAAAAGGCGCTCGACTGGCTCGAACGCGTCGGCCTGCCGCGCAATTTCGGCAATCGCTATTCGCACGAACTCTCTGGCGGCCAGCGCCAGCGCGTCGCCATCGCCCGCGCCCTGATCCTCGGCCCGACTGTGCTGGTGGCCGACGAACCCACCTCGGCGCTCGATGTCACCGTCAAGGCGCAGATCATCGGCCTGCTCAAGGAGTTGCAGGCCGAAATGGGCCTCTCCATGCTGTTCATCAGCCACGATCTATCGACGGTCAAATCGCTCACCGATAGCGTCGTCGTCATGTATCGCGGCCGCGTCGTCGAGGAAGCGCCCACCGACCGCATCTTCAACGAACCGCAGCACCCCTATACCCGCGCTCTGCTCGACGCGATCCCCGCCGCCAATCCCCGCGACCGCCGCACCCGCAGCTTCCTCGCCGCAGAACAGATCGCCGCGCAAACGCCGCGCTACACCGTGATCCAGACCGGCCTCGCCCCCAACGCCACCCCGCAACTGGTGACCATCGCCCCCAACCATCGCGTCGAAGCGATTGTGACCACGTGAGGGAGATCGATATGCAGCAGCTCAGCAAATCACCCCCTCCTAACCTCCCCCTTCAAGGGGGAGGTACTGTCCGATGGGTAAACCCAGATCGCGCCCCAAACTCGATCTTTACCTCCCCCTTGAAGGGGGAGGCTAGGAGGGGGTGGAGTCCCACGCACCCGGCAGCGAGGACGCCATCATGCTAGGCTACATCCTGCGCCGCCTGATCTCGGTCGCCGTCACCTTCATCGTCGTCTCCCTCATCATCTTCTTCATGATGCACGCCATTCCCGGCGGGCCGTTCGACGCCAATGACATGCCGGTCTCCGCCGCCGTGCGGGCCAAGCTGATGGCCCAGCTCGGCCTCGATCAGCCGTTGTATGTTCAGTATCTGCGCTACATGTGGGGCGTGCTGCATTTCGACTTCGGCGTGCCCTATCAAAGCCCCGGCGAAACCGTCACCCAACTGCTGTCCCGCGCCTGGGTCCCCAGCCTCGTCCTCGGCGGCCTCGGCGTCGTCATCGGCACCCCGCTTGGCATTCTGCTCGGCATGGCCGCCGCGCTCAATCGCAACACCTGGATCGACTATCTCGCCTCGACGCTGGCGACATTGGGCCTGACCATTCCAGTCTTCGTCTCGTCCATGCTGCTGATCCTGGTCTTCGCCGTCTGGCTCAACTGGCTCCCCGCCAGCGGCTGGGGCAAGCCCGAGCGCTGGATCCTGCCGATCACCGCCTATGCGCTGATCCCGCTGGCCACCTATGCCCGCTACACCCGCTCGGCCATGCTCGACACGCTCAACCGCCCCTTCGTCACCGTGCTGCGCGCCAAGGGGCTCAGCGAGCGCCGCATCGTCTTCCAGCACGTGCTGCGCAATTCGGCGATCCCGCTGGTCACAGTATTCCTGCCGATGTTCATCGGCACCGCCACCGGCTCGATCTTCGTTGAAGCCATGTTCCGCGTGCCGGGGCTCGGCGCCTATTTCGTCTCCTCCATCGAGGGTCGCGATTATCCCCTCGAAATGGCGCTGATGCTGATGATCACCTTCATGTACTGCATCGCCTATCTGCTCAGCGACATCGTCTATGCCCTGATCAACCCCCGCATCCGCGTCGGAGGCGAGCCATGACTATCGCTGCCCCCGCCCCCGCCTATCGCCAGCGCAATCCGCTCTGGTTCGCCTGGCGGCGCTTCACCGGCAACAAGGCCGCCGTCACCGCCGGGGTGGTGCTGGCCATCCTGATCCTGATGGCCATCTTCGCGCCGCTGATCACCCCCGCCCCACCCGAGGCCCAGCTGTTCCGCAAGGAGGCGCTGGCCTTCCCCTCGGCCCAGCACTGGTTCGGCGTCGATGATCTGGGCCGCGATTTTTACACCCGCATCGTCTACGGGTCCCGCGTCTCGCTCACCATCGGCTTTGCCGCTGCGGTGTTCAGCATCATCATCGGCATTCCCCTCGGGGCGCTGGCCGGCTATTTCGGCGGCCGCACCGACTGGATCGTCATGCGCGTCATCGAGCTGTTCTCGGTGGTGCCGCCACTGCTGGCCGCCATGCTGCTCGGCGCCCTCACCCGCGGCGGCTATTTCACCATCGTACTGATCGCGGCGCTGTTCGGCTGGGTGCAGGTGTGCCTGCTGGTGCGCGCCCAGGTCAAAGCCTTCCGCGAAAAGGAATTCGTCCGGGCCGCGCAGGCGCTGGGGGCTTCCCCCTGGTATATCATCCGCCGCCACCTCATTCCCAATTCGATCTCCCCGATCATTGTCGGCTTCGTGCTCGCCATCCCCATGGCGATGATGCTCGAAGCCAGCCTCAGCTTCCTCGGCATCGGCGTGCCCCCGCCCACCCCGACCTGGGGCCAGATGATCAATGAGGGCATCGATTTCATGTTCTTCTACTGGCACATGGCGGTGTTCCCCACTGCCGCGCTCGCCATCACCGTGCTGGCCACCACGCTGTTTGGCGATGGCCTGCGCGATGCCCTCGATCCGACCCTGAAAGGCCGTTGAAGTGTCCGAAAATCTCGCCCGGCAATTCCTCATTCGCGAGGATGTCGTCTTTCTCAATCACGGCTCGTTCGGCGCCTGCCCGCGCCCGGTCTTCAGCACCTACCAGAACTGGCAGCTCGAGCTGGAAGGCCAGCCGGTGGAGTTCCTCGGCCGCAAGCTGACCGAGAATATGCGCGTCCCCCGCGTCGCGCTCGCCGCCGAACTGGGCTGTAGCCCGGAAGACCTCGTGGGCCTCACCAACGCCACGCTCGGCCTCAACATCGTCGCCCAATCGCTCGACCTCAAACCCGGCGACCAGATTCTCACCACCGACCACGAATATTCGGCGCTGGAAAAGACCTGGGCCTATGTCACCCGCCGCACCGGCGCGGAAGTGGTCGTGGTCAAAGTGCCGATGCCGCTGCTGACCGAGGCGCAGTTCACCGACACCATTCTCGCCGGCATGACCGAGCGCACCAAGGTGCTGTTCCTCAGCCACATCACCTCGCCGACCGCCCTGCTCTTCCCCATCGAACGCGCCATTGCCGAAGCCCGCAAGCGCGGCATCTGGAGCGTCATCGACGGCGCCCACACCCCCGGCCATATCAAGCTCGACCTCGATGCCCTCGGCGCCGATTTCTATGCCGGCAATTGCCACAAATGGATGATGGCCCCCAAGGGCTCGGCGTTCCTCCACGCCCGCCCCGAAATGCAGCCCCTGCTCAACCCGCTGGTCATCAGCCATGGCTGGACCGACAAGTCCAAGGAGCCGGGGACCAAGGGCGCGTTCGGCAATTCGCCCTTCATCGATGAGCTGGAAATGCAGGGCACCCGCGACCCATCTGCCTGGCTCACCGTGCCGGCAGCGCTGGAGTTCCGCCGCGACAATGACTGGGATGCCGTCGCCGCCCATTGCCAGTCCCTGGCGCAGGACACCGCGCGCCGCCTTGGCGAACGCACCGACCTCGCCCCGCTCAGCGCCGCCGAATTCTGTGCCCCGCAAATGGTCGCCATGCCAGTGCCCGACTGCGACGTCGAAGCCATCAAGGACGCGCTGCTCACCCGCTACAATATCGAAATTCCCGTGTTCAAATGGCAGGACATTTGCATCGTGCGCCTCTCGGTGCAGGGCTATAATTCCAAGCCACAGATGGATTTACTGATCGACGCGCTGACCGAATTGCTCGGCCTTTCGGCCTCAGCCGCCCCGCGCGCCGCATCGCAAGGCTGACAAACCCCGCAAACTGTGATGTGTGGAGCCAGCGACACACCAGGAGGATATGGCGCAGTGACACAGGCGGCCCTGAGCTATCTCGAGCCACTCGAAACCCGCACCCGGGGGGTGGCGGTGCTCGACGCGCTGGCCGATATGGTCGAGCGCTCCGGCCTCAAGATCGGTGACCGCCTGCCGCCCGAAGTCTCGCTGGCCGCCACGCTCGGCGTCGGCCGCTCCACCATCCGCGAAGCGCTCAATCGCTGGGAAGGGCTGGGCATCATCCGCCGCCGCCGTGGCGATGGCACCTATCTCTCCGCCCGGGTGCAGACCTCGCGTGGGCTGGTGCCCACCATGGTCCGCCTCGAAGGCGAAGCGCTGCTGCGGCTGATGGAAATCCGCCGCACGCTGGAAAACGACGTCGTGCGCAAGGCAACGCTCAAGGCCACCACCAACCAGCGCCAGCAGATTTCCAGGCTCTGTGATGTGCTGCTGATTGAAGTCGATGCCGGCCGCCCCTGGCGCAAGGCCGACCACGCCTTCCATGGCGCCATTTACGACGCCACCGGCAATCCGATGTATGGCCAGTTGCTGATGAATCTCGATCACGCGCTGGAACGCGGCGGCCACTCGCCCTTCGCCGCCGACAATTTCGGCCTCGACTCGTTCCCCATCCACCGCGAGCTGGCCGACGCCATCCTCGCCAGTGACGTCGACGCCGCCGTCTCGGCCATCAACCGCCTGCTCGACACCGTCGAACGCGAAGTCAAAGCCATCATCGACGGCGGCAAGCTGGCCCAGTAGGCGGTCGCCTAGATCCAGCCGCCCAGTTCGCGGCGTACCATGGCTTCGATCATGTCCATGCCGGCAGCACTGTCATTGAGGCATGGGATATAGGCGAAGTTCTCGCCCCCGGCGTCCTTGAAAATCTGCTGCCCTTCCATGGCGATTTCTTCCAGCGTCTCGATGCAGTCGGCCGAAAACGCCGGCGCCAGAATAGCGATCTTCTTGGTGCCGCGCCCTGGCAACGCCGCCAGCGTCGCGTCGGTATAGGGCTCCAGCCACTTGGTCGGGCCGAAGCGCGACTGGAACGTCACCATGATCTTGGACTCGTCCCAGCCCAGATATTCGCGCACCAGCCGCGTGGTCTTGTGGCACTGGCAATAATACGGGTCGCCCCGCTCCAGATATTCCACCGGCATGCCGTGATAGCTGGTCACCACCAAATCCGGCTCGAAGTCGAGCGCTGCCACGCCATCGCGGATCGAATTGCCGAGCGTCTCGATATATTTTGCATCGGCGAAATAGGCCGGCGCGGTGCGCACGGCGGGCTGCCAGCGCATCGTCCCCAGCGCCTCGAACGCCTTGTCATTGGCCGTTCCCGTCGTGGTCGCCGAGTATTGCGGATAGAGCGGCACCAGCAGGATCTTCTGGCAACCCGCCGCCCGCAGCTTCTCCATCACGCTCTTGGTGGAAGGATTGCCATAGCGCATGGCAAAATCCACCACGATATTGTCGTGCCCGGCCAGCCGCGCCGCCAGCGCCTCGGTCTGGTCGCGCGTGATCACCCGCAACGGGCTCTCATTTTTTTCCTTATCCCAGATCTGGGCATAGGCTTCGCCGCTCTTTTGCGGCCGCACGCTCAGAATCGCCAGATTGAGAATCGGCCACCACAGCCACTTCGGCGTCTCGATGACGCGCGGGTCGCTGAGGAATTCCTTGAGGTAGCGCCGCACGCTCCAGTAATCCGTCGCATCCGGCGTGCCCAGATTGAGCAGCACGACGCCGATCTTGGGCGGTTGAACGAAGGGATGATCGGGCGGAAAATTTTGGGACATGAGCGGCCAGTTTGGAAGGGTTCTAGGCTGGGGCGCACCTTAACCGCTCCACCGTCATCCGCAAGGCGGCGATGGGTCGCGCTAGAGGCTCGCGATCAGCAGCAGCACGCCAAAGGCCAGCACCGCAAACGCCCCCAACAGCTCCACCCACCAGACAATCGCTCCCGTCACCGGGTTGTCGACGCCCCCGATCCGCCGCGCCAGCCCCTTGGCCGTCACCGCCAGTGTCGCCAGCAGGGCCACGGTGATCGCCGTGCCCGCCCCCATCAGGAACATCGCGGCGATTCCCGCCACCAGCAGCCCCTGCGACAACGCGAACACCAGCACCACCAGCGCCCCCGAACACGGCCGCAGCCCCACCGCCAGCACCACGCCCAATTGCTCGCGCCAGCTGCCGCTCGCCGCCTGCGGCGTCACCACATGCGCATGGCCGTCATGGTGATCATGGTCGCGGTGATGTTCATGAACATGATCATGCAGATGCCCACGCGCCTTCTGCGTCATATCCTCATGGTGGTGGTGATGATGGCCCCAGCCAAAAATCTTGCGCGCCACCAGCCACAGCCCCAGCAGCGCCACGAGGCCGTAGGAGGCAATACCGATCCAGTTGGCGGCGTCACCCAGGGCGACACTGCCCAGGCCCATCAGCCCCGCCGCGATCAGTACGAACACCACCGCCACCAGCGATTGCAGCATCGCCGACAGCACGCTCAGGCTCACCCCGCGCCGCAGCTGCGTCTCGTTGGCCAGCACATAGGACGAGATCACCACCTTGCCATGCCCCGGCCCGGCGGCATGAAACACGCCATAGAGAAAGCTCAGCCCGCCCAGCACCCAGAACGCGGTCCAGTCGGTGCGCAATGCGTCGAGCGAATTGGTCATGGCGCCATAAAAATTGCGCTGCTGGTCCTGCAGCCAGCCGAAAAAGCCGCTGCGTGGCAGGTTCAGTCCCGGCTCCGGCGGCGGGCCGCCAAACGGCGTGGCCGGGCGCGCTTCGGCAACCTGGTTGGCTGCCTCCAGCGCCGTCGCCGCCACCGGCGCAGCGCCGCAATTGACCGCGATCATGCCCTGCGTGCCGCGCATCGCCGCCGCAAGATCGGGCGGCAGTTCCAGCACCTCCGGCCCCAGCGCATAGAGCCGTTCCTCGACCGCCCGGTCCATCGGCGTCGGCGGCACCAGCACCGCTGCGCAACTGTCCGGCGCATTCTCCAGCGTGACATCCGTCGCCTCGGCAAAGCTGATGGCGACGTAATATTCCGGGTCATACACCGCCAGCTCGAACCGCCCGCCTGCCGGCAACGGCGTGGTGGCATTCACCGAAAAGCTCAGCGTCACCCGGCCATCGTCATAGACCATGCGCTGGTCGCCCACTGCCGTGAAGGCCATCGGCGCATCGCGCGCGCCGGCATAGGTGTAAAAACCAAAATCGGCGAGGTCGGCCATATTCTCGTCGGCCAGCGGCTGCAATTCCTCGGGGCTGGTGACGCGGTCACCATTGGTGTCGAGCCCCTGTACCATCCAGGCCGAAAAGGCCGCGTCGAAAGTCCAGGCATGGCGCAGCCCGGCCACCGCGCCAGTGCTGTCAAACACCACCACGGCCTTGGCATCGATCAGAATATGCGGATGCGCCATGGCGGGCACGACCAACCCCAGCATCACAGCGACAACGCCGATCACCCGGCGCGAAACAGCCCAAAAATTCAAAGACCTGCCCTTAACCGATAGGATGGTTCTGGAACCACTCGACCAGATGGTCGATCAGCGCCCGCACCTTGCCCGCCAGATGCCGCCGATGCGGATAGACCGCCTGTAGCGTCTGTCCGGTCGGCAAATATTCACCCAGCACCGGCACCAGCTCGCCGCTGTTCACTGCCGGATCGGCCAGATAGGATGGCAATACGACAAATCCGAGACCCATCACCGCCGCCTGCCGCGCCGCCAGCGGGGAATTGACCCGCAGCGGCCCATTGACCGGCACCGAAATGGTCTTGCCATCCTCGACAAAGCGCCAGTTCGACTGCCCCTGCAGATTGACGTCGACAATGCAGGGCAGATGCCGCAAATCCTCGGGATGCTTGGGCGTGCCATGCAGCTTGAGCAGCTCTGGCGCCGCTCCCACCACCACCTGCATATCGGCAATCTTGCGCGCGATCAGCGAGGAATCGCCGAGCGTCGAAATGCGCAGCGCCACGTCTATCCCCTCGTCGATCAGGTCGACATAGCGATCCTCTAGCCGCAGATCGAGCGTCACCTTGGGATATTTCTTGAGATAATCGTAAATCGCCGGCGCCAATGTCGACTCGCCGAAATTGCGCGGCGCCGACACCCGCAGCAGCCCGCGCGGTGCCGCGGTCTGATCGGTAATGGTGGCGTCGAGATCGTCCAGCTGCTGCAACAGCGCGCTGGCTTCGCGGTAATAGGCTTCCCCCGCCTCGGTCAGGCTGAGCTTGCGCGTGGTGCGGTTCATCAGCCGAACCCCGAGATAATCCTCGAGATCGGTGACATATTTGCTGAGCAGTGCTTTGGAGCGCCCATGCTGGCGCGCGGCCGCCGAAAACCCGGCGGCGTCGAAGACCTGAACGAAAGCACGGATGCGGGCGAGGTCCTGCGTCATGGCACTCCGTTCACGTCAGCGAGGTAATCTACGCATAACTCACCTGCGCTGGGTGAACAATAACTGGCCTTGGTCCGTCCACGATTAACGATAGGATAGGACGCCAATCGACGTGACCGAGGAGCCGGACTATTTTCCTGCCTATGTCCAGACCTTCATCCCGATCCACTCTCTACCGGCTCATCGAAGCCGGCCAGCTCGCGCATAAGGCGCTGCTGCTGCCTTTGCTCGAGAAGGGACTGGAACCGGGCGACGACGCCGTGCTGTTTGAGCTGGGCCGCTCCGGCACCACCGAAGCCGAGCTGGCCGCCGAGCTAGGCCTGCCCGAGGCCGCTCTGGTGGCCCGCCTCACCCGCCTGATCGAGCGGGGCCTGGTCATTCGCCAGGCCGTTGGCCCCGAACTGGCGCCGGGCATTGCCCTCACCGAACGGGGTGTACGCATCCGCAACAGTCTGGCCGATCACTGGAGCCAGCTGGAAGAAGCGCTGATGGGCGAACTCAAGCCCAAACAGCGCAAGCAGCTGGGCGAGCGCCTCAAGCGTTTCGTGGCGCTGCTGCGCCTTTGAAGTAAATCTGAGCGGACCATTCAGGTCTGGTTCATCCGTAAAAGTGTTTTCTAGGGTCACAGGCAGGCAATGCCTAACAGACAAGGAGAACCAATATGGTTTTGAGCAAGAAACTCATGGCTGGCGGCCTCGCCGCCCTGGCGCTTCTGGCGACGTCTGCCGCGGCCTTTGCAGCCCCGGCAGTCGCCACCGGCAATGTGAATGTGCGCTCGGGTCCGGGCACGCATTACAGCGCCATCGATACGCTGCGCCGCGGCGAACGGGTCGACGTGCAGCAGTGCCGCGGCAGCTGGTGCTATGTGGTCAAGAGCGGCCCGGATGGCTGGGTTTCCGCCAATTATCTCGATCGCGGCCGCCCCGGTCGTCCCGGTGGCGGTTGGGATAATGATAGTGGCTGGGACAATGGGTGGGATCGCCCGCCGCAGTGGAACCCACGCCCGCCGCGTCCGCCCCACTGGAACCCGCGCCCGCCGCGCCCGCAGCCCTGGCCGGGCAACAATGGCGGCAGCGTCTGCTTTAATGGTCCCAACGGCTATTTCTGCATGGGCAACTAATGTTTTGAACGCCGCCCTTCGGGGCGGCGTTTTGCTATTCCTGCCCCGGCAGACGCGGATCGGCCACCACCGGCACCCGCTTGATGCGCTCACGCGCCATCACCACCAGCCCCGCTCCGACAATGATGGCCGTGCCGATCAGCGAGATCGGGTCGATCCAGTGGTTGAACACCACCACGCTGAGCACAATGGCGCAGGGAAGCGAGAAATAATTGAACGGCTGCACCACGCTGGCCGGCGCCATCGAGAGCGCCAGCATCATCAGCCCGTGCCCGATGCTGGTGGTCACCATGATGGTCATCACCATCAGCACATCGTTCCAGCCCATCGGCTGCCAGAAAAATACGCCCACCGCCCCCGACATCACCAGCCCGATGGTCGCGGTATAGATCATGCTGGTCGCCGCGCTATCGTGCCGGCCGACCTTGCGGGTCACCACGATATAAATCGCATAAAGCGTTGCCGAAGCCAGCGCGAACAGCACGCCCCAATCCAGCGGCAGGCCGCCCGGCCGCACGATCACCAAGGCGCCAAGGAACCCGATGCCCACCGCGGCAAAACGGAAAATGCCCACCTTTTCGCCGAGAATGGGAATGGCGAACAGCGTCACCAGCAGCGGATAAACCAGGGTGATGGCCTGCAATTCGCCCAGCGGCACGGTCTGCAGCGCCAGCGCGAACAACCAGATATCGGCCATCAGCAGCACGCCGCGCAGCACCTGCCACAGCGGTTTTTTCGAAGCAAAGGCCTGGCGCAGCGGCGCCTGCCGCATCACCAGAAGCAGCGAAAAAGCGGCAAAGCCCCAATAGCGCATCATGGTGATCTGGAACGGCGAGTAGGTCTGCACCAGAATTTTGGCCAGGGCATCCTGCACGCCGAAGACCACAATGGTGATGAGCGTCAGGAAGATGGCGCGGCCGATATTGTCGGCACGAGCATCGGCAACGGGAATGGACATGGCGATGGGCAATCAATGGACGTGAAAACGCCCCGGCACAGCGAGGTGTCGGGGCGTTCAAAGCGCTATCGCAAAGCTCAGGCCTTGGCCATAGCCGACTTGATCAGCCCCGCAATGGCCGTGAGCACGCCGCCGCTGACCAGCCCGGTGGCGCCCTGCCCGGCCAGTGCAGCAAAGTCGAGGCCACCGGCCGCGCCTGCCGTTCCCGCAGCGCTCGCAGCCGCACCAACCAGGCCATCGAGGCCCGGAATCATGCTGGCCAGCCAGGTTCCGGCGATGCCCCCGACCGCGCCCACGATCGAGTTGCCGGCCGTGCCGAGATTGAGCGATTTGGCCAGTTGGCCGATAATGTTACCACCGGCGCCGCCGGCGATGAGCTGGACGAGGATAGGCACGATGACTTCCATTTACTTCCCCCCTCATGGAGTGCCCGCAAGCTAATGGCTTGCCGTAACAACAAGAGCCTACGCCCGATTCTGGTGCAACAAAAGGACAACGCTCCTGTCTGAAACTGTCAGCAGCCCCCGGTAAACCGGCCCTCTCCGGCATTGAAGAAAGCCGCCAAAGCGGCCTATGGTCCGGCCACAAGGTCCCACACAGCCATCATGTCGAATCGCACCAACTCACCACCCGCTCATTCCGCCGCGCTCGTCACCGGGGCCAGCGACCGCATTGGCGCCGCCATTGCCCAGGCGCTAGCCCGTGCCGGTCACCAGGTCATCATCCATTATCGCAGCAACGCCGAGGGTGCCGCTGCGGTGCGCGACGGCATCCGCCAGCAGGGTGGATGCGCCGAAATCATCCAGGCCGACCTCGCCGACCGCTCGCAGCGCGCCACGCTGATCGCGCAGGCCGCCAGCCATTTCGGCCCGCTCACCGTGCTGGTCAACAACGCCTCCACCTTCGAACCCGACAGTGCCCGCGATGTCGATGAGGCGCTGTGGGACCAGCATTTCGCCATCCATGCCGAGGCGCCGATTTTCCTCGCCCGCGACTTCGCCGCGCAACTGCCGGCAGGCGTCGACGGCAATATCGTCAATCTGGTCGATGAGCGCGTGCTGCATCCGACGCCGGCCTATTTCAGCTACAGCCTCTCCAAGGCAGTGCTGTGGTCGGCCACCCGCACCCTGGCGCAATCGCTGGCCCCATCCATTCGCGTCAATGCCATCGGCCCCGGCCCGGTGCTGCCGCATACCCGCCAGAGCCAGGCCGAATTCGAACGCTCCGTCGCCGCCTTGCCGTTGCAGCGTCATGCCGGCCCCGAGGCCATCGCCGATGGCGTCATAATGTTGCTCAACACTCCGTCCATGACCGGCCAGATGCTGGCGCTCGACGGCGGCGAGCATCTCGAATATCTGCCCAAGAGCAAACCGACGCCCCGGCTATGACCGACGACACCACGCCCCCGCCCAGCGGCCACGAAGTCATCCGCGCCTTCGTCCGTACCCTGCCCGCCGCCCCCGGCGTTTACCGTATGCTCAATGCGGATGGCGAAGTCATGTATGTGGGCAAGGCACGGAGCCTCAAGGCCCGCGTCACCAATTACACCCGCCCCGACGGCCTCGAAGTCCGCCTGCAGCGCATGATCGCCGCGACCACCAGCATGGAATTCGTGGTCACCGAGACCGAGTCCGAAGCGCTGCTGCTCGAAGCCAACATGATCAAGCGGCTGAAACCCCGCTTCAACGTGTTGCTGCGCGACGACAAGAGCTTTCCCTATATCCTCATCGCCACCGATCACGAGGCGCCCGAACTGACCAAGCATCGCGGCACGCGTCGCCGGCAGGGTCATTATTTCGGCCCCTTCGCCTCGGCCACCGCCGTTGGCCGCACCATTGCCAGCCTGCAAAAGGCGTTTCTGCTGCGCAATTGCTCGGACAGTTTCTACGCCGCCCGCACCCGTCCCTGCCTCCAATTCCAGATCAAGCGCTGCGCCGCTCCCTGCACCCGCGAGATTTCGCTGGAAGGCTATGCCGAGCTGGTCGAGGACGCGCGTCTGTTCCTCTCGGGCAAATCCAAGGGCGTGCGCGATCATTTGCAGCACGACATGAACCAGGCCGCCGAACAGCTTGATTTCGAACGCGCTGCCCTGCTGCGCGACCGCCTCTCGGCGCTGGCGCTGGTCCAGTCGCAGGGCGACGCCACCGCCAAGACGGTGGAAGAGGCCGACGTCTTCGCCATCCATCACGAAGGCGGCCAGTTCTGCGTGCAGGTGTTCTTCTTCCGCGCCTTCCAGAACTGGGGCAATTACCCCTATCGCCCCCGCGCCGACGCCAGTCTCTCCGACGCCGAGGTGCTGGAAGCCTTTATCGGCCAGTTCTACGAAAACCGCACCCCGGCCAGGCTGGTGCTGATCAGCCACGAGCTGTCCGAACCCGAGGTGATGACCGAGGCGCTCTCCACCCGCGCCGGCCGCCGCGTCTATATCGAGCAGCCCAAGCGCGGCGAAAAGCGCGACCTGGTCAATCACGCCCTCAACAATGCCCGCGAGGCGCTGGGCCGCCAGCTCGCCGAAGGCGCTACCAACCGCGTGCTGCTCGAAGGCGTGGCCGAAACCTTCGGCCTCGAAGACGTGCCGCGCCGCATCGAAACCTACGACAACTCGCATATCTCGGGCACCAACATGGTCGGCGCCATGGTGGTGGCGGGCGAGGAAGGCTTTTCCAAAAAGCACTACCGCACCTTCAACATCAAATCCGACATCACCGCCGGCGACGATTTCGGCATGATGCGCGAAGTGCTGACGCGCCGCTTCACCCGCCTTGCCAATGAGAGCGACAACGAGGCCGAGGACGACACCACCGGCATGCCCGACTGGCCCGACGTGGTATTCATCGACGGCGGCGCCGGCCAGCTCAACGCCGTGCGCGAAGTCATCGCCGAACTCAACCTGCCCAAGGAGGTGATCTTTATCGGCATCGCCAAGGGCGAGGAACGCGACGCCGGCCGCGAAAAATTCTTCATGGAAGGCCGCGAAGCCTTCATGCTGCCGCATCGCGATCCGGTGCTGTATTACGTCCAGCGCCTGCGCGACGAAGCCCACCGCTTCGCCATCGGCACCCACCGCGCCAAGCGCAAAAAGGAGGCGGTGAAAAACCCGCTCGATGAAATCGAGGGCATCGGCCCCACCCGCAAGCGCGCTTTGCTCAACCATTTCGGCTCCGCCAAAGCCACCGGCCGCGCCTCCCTCGCCGACCTCGCCGCCGTCCCCGGCATCTCCAACGCCATGGCCCAGCTGATCTACGATCATTTCAATCGGGTGGAATAGGCCCCCAAGCGCCCCTACCAAAGTCAGACTCGACAGTCCCAACTTCCGGCGCTACAACCACCGCCATGATCCGCTCCGTCGCCACCGTTTCGTTTTGGTTTAGCTATCCGCTCCCGGCGGAGGCTATTGCGCGCTTGATCTGATCTCACAAGATACGACCAAACACCGAGCCAGCCGCCCCCACCCGAGGCGGCTTTTTTATTGGCCGCCTCCCCGAAAATTCCTCGAGGAGACCACCAAATGCTCAAATCTACCGACGACCTTCGCATTACCGCCATCAAGCCGCTGACCACCCCGATCGAGGTGATGCGCCAGCATCCGCGCACCGACGCCGCCACCCGCACCGTCATCAGCGCCCGTCACGCCTTCCACAATATCCTTGCCGGCTCGGATGACCGCCTCGCCGTCGTCGTCGGCCCCTGCTCCATTCACGATCCCGCTGCGGCGCTGGATTACGCCAAGCGCCTCGTCGCGCTGCGCGAATCCCTGGGCGACCGGCTGGAGATCATCATGCGCGTCTACTTCGAAAAGCCGCGCACCACGGTCGGCTGGAAGGGCCTGATCAACGACCCCAATCTCGATGGCAGCTTCCAGATCGATGTCGGCCTGCACACCGCCCGCGCCCTGCTGCTCGACATCAACAATCTCGGCCTGCCCGCCGCTTGCGAATTCCTCGACATGACCACGCCGCAATACATTGCCGATCTGGTCAGCTGGGCCGCCATCGGCGCCCGCACCACCGAAAGCCAGATTCACCGTGAGCTGGCCTCGGGCCTGTCCTGTCCGGTCGGCTTCAAGAACGGCACCGACGGCAATGTGCGGATCGCTCTCGATGCCGTCGCCTCGGCCAGCCAGTCGCACCATTTCCTCGCCGTCACCAAGGACGGCCAGTTCGCCATTGCCGCCACCACCGGCAATGAGGATTGCCACATCATCCTGCGCGGCGGCAAAGCCCCCAATTACGACGCCGCCAGTGTCGACGCCGCCGCCGCTCTAGCCGAAAAATCTGGCCTCGCCCCGACCATCATGATCGATGCCAGCCACGCCAATTCGTCCAAGAAGCCGGAAAATCAGCCCGACGTGCTCGCCGATATCGGCGCCCAGATGGCCGCCGGCGACCGCCGCATCATCGGCGTCATGGTCGAATCCAACCTCATCGCCGGCCGCCAGGACCTCATCCCCGGCCGCGAACTGGTCTATGGCCAGTCCATCACCGACGGCTGCATCGATTGGGACACCACCGTAACCGCCCTCGAAGCCCTCGCCGACTCCGTCACCCAGCGCCGCGCCGTGACCAATCAGGCTGTGGCGTAACGCCATTGTCGCAGTCGACACCCTCCCCCTTGCGGGGCTTCGAGCCGGCCGCAGGCAAAATCGCTCCGACGGAGCGATTTTAGGTGAGAAGGCCATGAGAGCTACGCTCGAATGGCGATCAAGGGTGGGGGTTGGATTGGCCCCAATTCATCGGGGCTCTCGCACCCCCTCCTAGCCTCCCCCGTCAAGGGGGAGGTGCCGTCCGGTGGTTGATGAGAGCGCGCCACACCCTTGACCCCCTCCCCCCATTCCTGTTCTGTCGCCCCATGGCCAGAAACCCGCTCCTCCTCGTTCCAAATCTGATCACCGTCGCCCGTATCCTGGCGATCATTCCCATTGTCTGGCTGGTGATGCAGGGCGATGTGGTGCTGCGACTGATCGCGCTGATCATCTATGTGATCGCCGCCGCCAGCGATTGGCTCGACGGTTATCTGGCCCGCGCCTGGAACCAGTATTCACCCCTCGGTCGCATGCTTGACCCGATTGCCGACAAGCTGCTGGTCGGCATTCTCATCGCCGCACTCGCCTGGGATGGCAGCTTCTCCGGCCTCGACATGATCCCGGTCTGCATTATTCTGTTCCGCGAGTTCTTCGTCTCCGGCCTGCGCGAATTCCTCGGCAATACCAAAATCGTGCTGCCGGTCAGCTGGCTGGCCAAGTGGAAGACCACGCTACAATTGGTGGCGCTCGCCATCGTGCTGCTCGAGCGTATCATCCCCGGCCTGCGCCTCACCAGCGATGTGGTGCTGTGGGTTGCCGGCGCGCTGACCTTGTGGACCGGCTTTCAATATCTGCGCGCCAGCTGGCCGCATCTGGTCGAAGAGCCGAAATGAAGATCCTCTATTTCGCCTGGCTGCGCGAACGCCTCAATCGCGGCGAAGAAGAGGTGTCGCCGCCCGCTGAAGTCGCCACCGTCGCTGACCTCATCGACTGGCTGGCCTCCCGCGACGAAGCCTTTGCCCTGGCGGTGGAAAAGCGCAGCCTGATCAAGGCCGCCGTCGGTGCCAAGCTGGTCAGCCACGACGCATCAATCGTTGGTGCCAGCGTCGTCGCCCTGTTTCCGCCGATGACCGGGGGCTGAAATGAGTGTCCGCGTCTCCCCTGACTCCTTCGATCCCGGTGCCGAAACCAACGCCTTCCTCGCCGCTGGTAATGGCGCCGGCGCCGCCGTCACCTTCACCGGCGTCGTCCGCTCCAATCCCGCCGATCCGATCACCGCCTTGACGCTGGAATGCTATCCCGAGCTGGCCATCAACCAGCTCACCGCCATCATCGACCAGGCCACGGCCCGCTTCGGCCTGCTGGCCGCCACGGTGATCCACCGCTATGGCACCCTCGGCCCCGGCGAGCCCATCGTCCAGGTGATGACCCTCTCGCCCCACCGCGACGCCGCCTTCAAGGGCGCCGAATTCCTAATGGACTACCTCAAGACCGACGCCCCGTTCTGGAAACAGGAAAGCGGACCGCAGGGTAGCCACTGGATCGAAGCCAAGGCCGCCGATGACGCGGCAAAGGCGCGTTGGGAATAAGCAGGAAGCCCTGCCGGAACTATCTTGCACCAAACCAGCACCACCCACGATGTCATCCCGGACTTGATCCGGGACCCATCCTGAGATGTGGGTTGCCGCGCATCTCAGGATGGGCCCCGGCTTTCGCCGGGGTGACACCGTGGTTGGGGTATGTCTCCACAAAAACAAAAAAAAGCCGGGCACTTGGCCCGGCTTTTTCACAAATTGAATCCGCTTACTCAGCAGCGGCAGCGCGCTTGGGCTGAACTTCGGCGGTGTAGGCGTCGATCAGCGTGCGGCAGCCATCGCCCGGGGTAAACTTGTAATCCCCGATCACGCTGACTGGCGTAACCTCGGCGGCGGTCCCCGTCAGGAAGCACTCGTCGAACTGGCTCAGTTCCTCAGGCATGATATGGCGCTCGGTGACCGTGAAGCCATTGCGCTTGGCCAGCGCGATCAGCGTCTGGCGGGTAATGCCGTTGAGGAAGCAATCCGGGGTCGGCGTGGTGATGTCCTTGCCCTTGATGAAGAACACGTTGGCGCCAGTGGCTTCCGCGACATAGCCGCGATAGTCCAGCATCAGCGCGTCGGCATAGCCATTGGCCATCGCCGCGTCCTTGGACAGGGTGCAGATCATGTAGAGGCCGGCCGCCTTGGCCGAAGACGGAATGGTCTCCGGCGACGGGCGCTTCCACTTGCTCCATTCGAGGCGAATGCCCTTGAGCTTCTCCTCGACCGAAAAATAGCTCGGCCACACCCAGGCAGCGATCGCCAGATGCACCGTGTTGTTGCGGGCGGGAACGCTCAGCTCTTCCGAGCCGCGCCAGGCCACGGGACGCACATAGGCGTCAACCAGGCCATTCTTGTCCAGCACCAGCCGCTTGGCATCCTCGATCTGATCGACCGTCCAGGGCATTGTCATGTCGAGCGTCGCCGCCGAGCGGATCAACCGCTCGGTATGTTCGCGCGACTTGAAGATTTCCCCGCCATAGGCGCGCTCACCTTCAAACACCGAGCTGGCATAGTGCAGCCCGTGCGTTAATACGTGAACCTTCGCGTCTTTCCAGGGTTTGAGTTCGCCGTCAAACCAGATCCAGCCATCACGCTGGTCCATAGGCACGCCTGCCATAATCCACTCCCGATAAATTTCGAACAGGCGCCATTCTTCACGGCCGCCCTATTGACGCCGATCATGCCCGAGGCCCAGGGCCTTGGCAAACCGCAAAGGCTGGTGGATAAGACGAAATGGCGTCCTGATGGGAAGAGAATGGCAGCGAACCTAAAACATGTCAACATAGCTGACATAAATTCCGTGCCGCCCGGCGGTCAGGATCTGCCGCTCGACATTATGGGGCTGTTCTTTTTCGCCTATCGCGATTTTACCGGCGATGCCGATGCCCTGCTCGGGCGCCAGGATTTTGGCCGGGCCCACCACCGTGTGCTGTATTTCGTCAATTTGCGCCCCGGCATGCCGGTCGCCGATCTGCTCGATATCCTCAAGATCACCAAGCAGAGCCTGGCCCGCGTGCTGCGGCAACTGATCGACAATGGCTATATCGAGCAAAAGACCGGCCATTCCGACCGTCGCCAGCGCCTGCTCCACGCCACCGACAAGGGCCGGCAGTTCTTTGGTACGCTCTCGGCTACGCAGGCCAGCCGCATCACCGCCGCCATCGCCGCCCTGCCTCCCGATTCCCGGCGCATCGTGACACGCTTTCTGGTCGGCATGGTCGATCCGGCCGATCGGGCAGTGCTCGACCGGCTGAACCTGACGTCAGGACTATAGCGAACAGTCGCGCAAACTATTCGCAGCCATTAACCAGCAGGTCATGCCTTCTATTGCCTAGTCGTCGTCATCTGACGATATAATGTTGGCAGCACCGGGGGGACTGCTGGATATGCTGGCGCGGCAGAAAAAATACGAAGATTTATTGTTCACCCATCTCGCGGGGCGCGATGCCGGCGAGATCCGCTTCTTCGTCAATGCGCGCCGCTTCGACATCATGCGACGCACGCTCGAGCCGCATCTGGCGGGCAAGACTGTCCTCAATATTGCCAGCGGCCCCTTCGCCATGGAATTTTACCTGTCGCCGGCCTGCAAGCGCATCGACAGCATCGATATTGATGGTTTGCTGGCGCCCTTGCACACCAGCCTGGTCGACGCCGGCCTGATCGCCCCCTCCAGCTTCGAGGTCTGCGATGTCATGGCCTTCGAGCCCAGCCAGCAATATGACGTGATCGTCGTCAACGACATGTTCTACACCAAATATGTCGATTTTTACGCAGTGTTGGAGCGTTACGCCCCCTTCCTCAAGCCGGGCGGGCAGTTCTATTTCGACATTCTCGACCGCCGCGCCGGAATCTTGTGGTCGCTGTTCAACAAGGATGGGCGCTACCGGCGCTATGACATGGCCGATGTTCGCGCCACGCTGGCGCAGCATGATCTGGCCGTTGAAACTAGCCTGCCTTCGCTCGGCATTAAGGGCGGGTTGGATGGCATGGTCCGGCGCTTGCTCTGGCGCACCGCCGGCGTCGCCAACAACATCATCTTTCTCTGCCGCAAGGGCGGTGCCGCACTGATTTTGGCCGGCACGCTGCTCATTGGCGAACCGGTCATTAAAATCTATAGCGTCGATCGGCCGATCGCGGCCCAGACCGCCATTGCCTGACCGCTGCTAAATCGGCAGCCCGGTACGCGCCTTGACGGTGCGGATGCTCATATTGGAGTGAATCCGCGCCACGCCCGGCAAACGCGCACTGAGCCGGCGATGCAGCCGCTCGAAATCATCGTGATCCTGACAGACCACGCGCAAAATATAGTCGGACTGCCCCGCCATCAGGTGGCATTCGAGCACTTCTGGAATGTCCTGCACGGCGGCCTCGAAGGCCTCCAGCGCCGCCTCGCTCTGGCTGATCAGCCCCACCTCGATGAAGAACTGCATCGAATAGCCGAGCCGCCCGGCATTGAGCACCGCCCGATACGCCTCGATTAGCCCCTGATCCTCCAGCGCCTTGAGCCGCCGGTGACAGGCCGAAGCCGACAACCCCACGGCCTCGCCGAGCATCTGCACGCTCTTGCGGCTATCCACCTGCAGCAGCCGCAGCAGCTTTCGGTCCACCGCGTCGATCGGCAATACCATTGCGCGCTTTCCCTGAAGTCTCGAATGATATTCGACCATGAGCGGCGTTGGCTCAAAAATGCAAGCGCCACGGCAAAAAAGAAGGGCGCGAAACCGAAGTTTCGCGCCCCCACCGGAGACACCACAAAGGAGCGTCAGCCTCTGCAGCAGTCCACCGATCGCTTGGTGTCGGGGAGGACCGACACCAAAACAGCGTCCGGATGATGACGTTGACTGCCGTCCGGGTTCGTTCGGATAACGGGACCGGACGACAAGGGTTCCCCCGCCGCGCATCTGTGATCGGCGAATGAAGAGACCAGACCCTGCCCGGCCGATAGGTTTTGCCCTCCAGGGTCGAAATCCGCCACAATCACCGGCCAAGCCTGCCACCGGAACAAGGAGAATATCTATGCTGCGCCCGACCCTGCTGAGTCTCGCCACCCTCGCTTTGCTGTCCCTCCCGGCGGCGGCCGATGGCGACCCGCTGGCCGATCTGATCGGCACCAGCTGGCAGTTGACTGAACTCGGCGGCGCGGCCTCCGCCGCAGACGTCACCTCGACCCTGATGTTTTCTGCCGACAGCGTGAACGGCAATGGCGGCTGCAATTCCTATGGCGGCAAGCTCGAACCGACCCCGAACGGCATCGCCATCAGCCAAACCTTCTCGACCATGATGGCGTGCCCCGGGCTGGATCAGGAGCAGGCCTTCTTCGCCGCGCTCGAAGCCACCAAAAATTTCGCCATCACCGGCGGCAAGCTGCAATTGCTGGATGACGGCGCTACCGTTCTGGCCGAGTTCACGCCCGCCAGCTAAGCCCCGCTTTGCCAGCGCCAGTTCAAGCATCAGGCTCCACGCGCGAACATCGCGCGTGGATTTATCGCCCGCGCCATGGCGTCCCGCCCGCACAAATGCTTTAAGGGCAGCCAATCATCTTGACCCGGACCTGCCCCATGACCATCACCAAGGAACAAGAATTCAAGATCCGCTTCGTCGAAGTGCTCAAGGATTTGCAGCAGAACGGCTCGAAGGACAAGGAAGCCATGTGGCTGCTCGGCAGCCTGGCGGCGGATCTGGCGGACGACCTCAAAACCGCCGATTGGTCGAGCGCCAAGCGCACCATGGCCCCCGCCACCTATGACACATTGCTGCGCACCTTCGAGGCCCAGGGCAATGAGCATCATCGCGAGGGCCGGTCGGCGCATGCTTATGTCATCCAGGTTCTCGCCATCTCCCTGATTGCCCGCACCCAGGGCGGCGACCCGCAGATCGCCGCGGGCGAAGCCCTGCTCGACCAGATCATCGACTACACCGCCGCCATCTATCGCCGGGAAAAAACCGCCCAGGCCAACTAGCGTAGCAATTTGCGTTGCGCCCTCATGGCCGGACCTGCTCCGGCCATCCGGCACCCAGGTCGATCGTCTCTGACCCAATTCCGCCTTGTGCCGAAAGCACCATGGCGCAACCCAACGGAGGCCCCACCCATGACGCATCCCCTGCTCGCCGCAGCCATCATCGCCACCTTGCTCGCGCCTGGCGCCGCCCAGGCCGTCGAAACCTCGGTCACCATCAATCTGGCGACTCAATCCGACTTCGAGCGCCGCGTCATGCATTATGACTGTGCGGCAGCCGAGCCGCTCACCGTGACCTATATCAACGCGGCGCCGAATTTCCTGGCACTGGTGCCGATTGTCGAGGAACCCGAAGAACTGGTGTTTACCGCCGTCATCGCCGCTTCCGGCGTGCGTTACGCCGCCGGGCAATGGGTTTGGTGGACCAAGGGCGCCGATGCCAGCCTCTACGACATGACGCTTGGCGAAGATGCCCAAGCTGTGCTTACTTGCTCGGAGTTGATCAACACCCCGTGAGCCATGGACCCGCACGCTGCGCCGGAGCTTTTTCCCCACATCCGCATCGTTTTGGGCATGGTCGTCGGTCTAGGCATCTCCCGCCTATTGCTGGGCGTGTCCAGTCTGGTTCAACATCCGAAGCGGAAAACCTTCTCGACGCTGCAATTGCTATGGGTCGGCGCGATCCTGCTCGAACTCATTCACTTCTGGTGGTGGGAATTTGCGCTGTTCCAGCTCGACGACTGGACCTTCGGCGTCTTCTTCTTCATTTTTCTCTACACCATCGTGCTGTTCCTGCAGGCGGCGCTGCTGTTTCCTGATTCGCTGGCTGAATATGACGGCTATGAGGATTTCTTCCTTAATCGTCGCCCCTGGTTCTTCGGACTATTCATCACCAATATTCTTTGCGACCTGGTCGACACCTATATCAAGGGCGAAGCCCATTGGAGCAAATTCGCCTTCGAATTCGCCCTGCAGGCGCCCATCGGCATCGCCCTTTGCGCTATCGCCATCTGGACGCCAAACCGGAATTTTCACCTGACGCTGGTGTCGGTCTATCTCATCTACAAGCTGTCGTGGATCTTCCGCCTGTTCAACACCGTCACCTGAGCCCTGTTGCTCGCGCGTGAGGCGGCGGCTATCACCCCGATCACGCGTTCCTTCCGCACCAGGAGATTCTTCCGCTTATGAGCATGCTGATCGCCGCTTTCATGTTCATCGCCCTGCTGGCCGTATCGACGGCGCATTTGCTGTGGTCACTCGGCTTCACCTGGCCGATCCGCGGCGAGAAGCTGCTGGCCCAGACCGTGGTCGGCTTCCGCGATATCGAGCGCATGCCGCCCAGGCTGGCTTCCTTCGCCGTGGCGGTGGTCACCCTGGCTGCCGGCATCCTCGCCCTGGCACTGGCCGACCACACCAGCGGCGGCCTGCCCCTGACGCTGCTGGGCCTGCCCCTCGCCATCATGTTCCTGGCACGCGGCATCATTGGCTACACCGCCTGGTGGGCCGAAAAGACTCCCGAAGCCAATTTCCGCCTCAATGACGCCCGCGTCTATTCCCCGCTTTGCCTGTTCCTGGGCGCCGGCTTCGTCGCATTGGTGATCCTGCGACTGCTCTGAACGCCTACCGCAAACGACCAGCGCCGAACCCTTGCGGATTCGGCACTGGTCCAGTTCGAGGCGACGGGCTGCGCCTAATAGAGGAAAATCTCCGGGTTGCCCTTCGGGTCGGCCACCGCCACCACGCGGTTGACGTCGATATGGTTGGCAGTGAACCAGCCATTGAGCGCCCCGTCGGCGCGAATGGCATCACGGAACTTACCGAGCTGAACCGACTTGGCGGCCTCGGCACTGGCAATCTGGGCCTGTTCAGTTGCCGGATAGAGCGTCTTGGTGTCGAAGGTCTTGATGCTGGTCGCCTTGTCGAGGAAGGCCAGATCGCCGGCCGTCCAGCTACCGATCATGTCGACCAGATTGCCTACCGGCACCAGCTCAGTCTTGACCCCCATGGTCACCTTGGCCGCGGCGGGCGCCGGCGTGGTCGCGGCGAAGGCCGCAGTGCCGGGAATAGCGAGAATGGCAGCGAGCAGCACTGCCGCCGATACTGAGCGCATCGGTTTCATTTTGAACTCCATGGATTGCGAGATCAGGCCGCAGGATTCTGCGAGCGGTCATCGGCGTGACATCGCGTCGACGCTAGCATCAGGCGCTCCACCCAAGGCAATTTTGGGCTTGATCTTGGGAATTGTCGCGGCATGATTTGGGCAATCGCAAGGATTGTGGAATGTTTCAAATCATGTCCGGAATGTAATCTTGGACAGGTGCCGAACTGACTGACGTGATCCGCCTGCGCAAATCTGGTCAAGTCATGGCGGGCAACGCGCCCGCCATTGCACTCTATCAGCGTCTTGGCATGGTTGCCGTCGACTAACCGCGCACCAGCGCCACCACCGAGCGCGGCGTCAGCGTCGCGATATTGTCGGCGATCGGCACCGTGGCCAGACTGTCGGAGAGAATGCCGACGCTCCATCCGCCCTCGGGCAAATGCGCCACCACCGGTTCGGCGCGCCGGTTAAACCACACCAGCACCTCGTCATCCTTGTGCCGCAGCTGCATGCCCAGCACCGAAGCGCTGGAGTCGCCCCAGTCGCCTTCATTCATCTCGCGGCCATCCGGGTGCAGCCAGACCACGTCACGCACGCCGTTCTTCTCCTGCCCGGAGAGGAAATGGTCATGCGTCAACGCGGGATGCGCCTTGCGGAACCGGTTCATCGCGGCGACGAAGTCGACCAGCTCGCCATCGCCGTTTTCCCAGTCCAGCCAGGTGATTTCATTGTCCTGCGCATAGGCATTGTTGTTGCCCTGCTGGGTGCGGAACATCTCGTCGCCCTGCTGCAGCAGCGGCACGCCGCGCGACAGGAACAGCGTCGCCAGCAGCGCTCGCACGTCGCGCTTTCGGGCGGCCTGAATGGTCTCGTCGTCGGTCTCGCCCTCGGCCCCACAATTCCACGAGGCATTGTGGTTGTGGCCGTCATTATTGTTCTCGCCATTCGCCCCGTTATGCTTGTCGTGATAGCTCACCAGATCGCGCAGGGTGAACCCGTCATGCACCGCCAGCATATTGACGCCATGGCTGGGCTTGCGGCCGGAGAAATTGAAGATTTCGGCCGAGCCAGCGACCTTGCCGGCCAAGGCGCCGATCTTGCCGTCCTCACCGCGCCAGAACTCTCGCACTTCGTCGCGATAAGTGTCGTTGTGCTCCTTGAATTCCTTGCCGAACTGGCCGAGCGCATAGCCGCCCGGACCCGGATCCCAGGGCTCGGCCACCAGAATGGCCTTGCTCAGCACCGGGTCGGCCTTGATCTTCTGCAGCATCACCGCATTGGGGTCGAAGCCGGGATCGCGGCCCAGAATGGTGGCCAGATCGAAGCGGAAGCCCGAGACGCCCATTTCCTCGACCCAGTAACGCAGCGAGTCGATCACCAGCCGTTGCGTGGCCGGATGGTCGCAGCGCAGCGTGTTGCCGGTGCCGGTGTCGTTGACCAGATGCTGTTTGCCGTCGACTTCCACGAACCGGTAATAGGTCTTGGCGTCGAGCCCCATCAGGCTCAGCATCGGCCCATTGGCGTCGCTTTCGCCGGTGTGGTTATAGACCACGTCGAGGATCACCGAGATGCCGTTCTTGCGGTAGAGATCGGTCATGTTCCGCAATTCCTGCGGCCCACGCGGCGCCAGCCTTGGGTCGATGGCTGAATAGGCCACCGGATTATAGCCCCAGGCATTGGTCAGCCCGAGCACCGGCAGGTGCCCCTCATCGATCCACGCTGCCGTCGGCATCAATTGCAGCGTGTCGACGCCGATATATTTCAGATGATCGATCACCCGCTGCGTGGTCAGCCCGGCAATGGTGCCGCGTAGCGGCCCCTGCACACTGGGATGGCGCATGGTGTAGCCGCGCACGTTCATTTCATAGAACAGGCCCGGCGCCTTCTTGCGCGGCAGAATAGTCTCGCCGGTATTGCTGATCACGATGGCCTTGGGGATCAGCGGCGCGGTGTCGACGGCCTCGCTGCGATCCAGCCGCAGCCGCGGCGACCGCACGAACACCCGATCCAGCCGTTTGGCATAGGGATCGACCAGCAGCTTCATCGGATCAAAGAAATAGCCCTGATCGGGATCATAGGGCCCATCGGCGCGCAACCCATAGCGCGTGCCCGCCGTCAGCCCCGAGACCAGCCCGGCCCAGATATGGTCCTGATGCACATCGAGCTCGAAGCGGTCGGTTTCCTCGTCCTGCTCGTCATAGATCGACACCCAGATCGTGGTGGCGCTTTCCGAGTACACAGCAAAATTGACGCCGCCCTCGGTGAGGGTGGCGCCGAGGTGCTCAATACTGCCCCCATTGGGGACAATCATGGGTTTCATTGGTGTTCCGATGCTAAAGCAAGGTGTTCGCAAATAACCTTGCGACAACAAAAGGTTAGGGCCGATGAGGTGACCCTGGTCAAATCATGTACGGCCCTAGGTGATGACGCTGGGTTCCCGCCGGCCAGTGCGCTGCTTGATCCCCGTGAGCTGATCGACCAACGCGATGAGCGGCTCCAGGGCAGTTTGCGTCTCGAGATCGTGTCGTCCATCGGCGGCCTCATAGCGCTCCAGATAGAGCCGCAACGTGGCGCCGACCGTACCGGTTCCGCTCAGCCGCACAACGATGCGACTGCCGTCAGTAAAGCCGATCCTGATGCCCTGTCTGGCACTGGTCGAACCGTCGACCGGATCGTGGTAGGTGAAGTCGTCAGCGTAAGCAACTTGCAAGTCTTCTGCAAGAATTCTGCCAGAAAGCTTGGGCAATTCTGCACGCAAATCATCGACAAGCTTGCCAGCGATTGCGGCATCGACCTCTTCATAATCGTGACGCGTATAGTAGTTGCGCCCATAACTCGCCCAGTGCTCGCGCACGATCTGATCGACGCTCTGCTTGCGGACCGCGATGATGTTGAGCCACAGCAGCACGGCCCAAAGACCGTCCTTCTCGCGCACATGGTTCGAGCCGGTGCCGGCGCTTTCCTCGCCGCAAATGGTCACCCTTCCGGCATCCAGCAGATTGCCGAAAAACTTCCAACCCGTTGGCGTTTCATGCATTTCGATGCCGAGCTTTTCCGCCACCCGGTCTGCCGCCGCACTGGTCGGCATCGAGCGGGCAATGCCGGCAATGCCATCTTTGTAGCCCGGCGCCAGATGCGCATTGGCCGCCAGAATGGCCAGCGAGTCCGAGGGCGTAACGAAGCGGTTCTTGCCAATGATCAGATTGCGATCCCCATCGCCATCCGAGGCCGCGCCGAAATCAGGCCCCTCCGGCGTCATCAGCAGATCATGCATTTCCTTGCAATAGACTAGGTTCGGATCGGGATGCCCGTTGCCAAAAGTGGGCGACGGCGTGCCGTTGATCACCGTCCCCTTGGGCGCACCAAGCAGGCCTTCGAGAATGGCGTGGCCATAGGGGCCGGTAATCGCATGCATGGCGTCGAAGGTCATGCGGAAGCCCGAGGCGAACAGCGCGCGGATGGCGTCGAAATCGAACAGCGTCTGCATCAGCGCCGCATAATCAGCCACCGGATCGATCACCTCGACCACCATGTCGCCTGAACGCTGCGTGCCGATCTGGTCCAAAGCCACGTCGGGCGCATCATTGGTCAGATAGCGGTCGATCACCTTGCTGCGCGCATAAATCGCGTCGGTGATCTTTTCCGGCGCCGGTCCGCCATTGCCGATATTGTATTTGATGCCGAAATCGCCATCCGGCCCGCCCGGATTATGGCTCGCCGACAACACCAGCCCGCCAAAGGCCTTGTGATGGCGAATGACATGGCTGGCCGCCGGGGTCGACAGCAGCCCGTTCTGCCCGACCAGCACCTTGCCGAAGCCGTTGGCCGCCGCGATGCGGATCGCCTTCTGGATGGCGACATCATTGTAGAAGCGCCCGTCGCCGCCAATCACCAGCGTCTGGCCGGCGATCCCGTCCAGGCTGTCAAAGATCGACTGCACGAAATTCTCGGCATAATGGGGCTGGGCAAACACCGTGACCCGCTTGCGCAGGCCCGAGGTTCCCGGCTTCTGGTCGGCAAAGGGCGTGGTTTTAATGGTCAGGATCGTCATTGGTGCTCAACCCGGTAATAGTGGCGTAGAGATCGGCGTAGCGCGCGGCGCTTGTCGCCCAGGAGACATCCGTCTTCATTCCCCGCCGCTGGATTTTCTTCCAAAGTTTGTCGTCATTATAGAGGCGCACGGTACGGCGCAGCGCCTCATAGAGCGCATGGGCGCTGCCGGCGTCAAATTTGACGCCCGTCGCCACCTCGGCCGCAATCGCCGCCGGATTGGCATCGATCACTGTATCGGCCAACCCGCCAATGCGGCTCACCACCGGCACGCAACCATAGCGCAGCCCATAAAGCTGGGTCAGCCCACAGGGCTCAAAGCGCGACGGAATGAGGATAGCGTCACAGCCGCCCTGCATCAGATGGCTCAGATTTTCGTCATAGCCGGTGACCAGGCCCACCTTGCCCGGATGGCGCTGCCACATATGGCGGAAGCCTTCTTCAAGCGACGCGTCGCCCGAGCCCAGCACGGCGAGCCGGGCGCCGAGTCCCACCAGACCATCCACCGTGTGCAGCAGTAGATCCATACCCTTCTGGTCGGTCAGCCGGCTGACCACGCAGAACAGTGGCCCGTCCACTCCATCGAGCCCAAAACGCTCCGCCACGGCCAGCTTGTTGGCGCGGCGATGCTGGGTGGTGTTGGCCGAATAGGTCTGCACCAGCGCCGGGTCCTTGCTCGGATTCCACGCCTCGGTGTCGATGCCGTTGAGAATGCCCACCACGGTATCGGCCCGCCCATTGAGCAGCCCTTCCAACCCCATGCCGAATTCCGGCGTACGGACTTCGTCGGCATAATTGGGGCTGACCGTGGTGACGTAATCGGCACATTCCATGCCGCCCTTGAGGTAGGACACGCCGCCATAATATTCGACGCCACCCACATCGAAAGCATGCGGCGGCAGGCGCAGCTGGCCGAAAATCTCCCGGCCAAACGAGCCCTTGAAGGCGATATTGTGGATGGTCATCACCGTCTTGACGGTGCTGTTCGGCCCGAACTTGATATAGGCCGGCGCCAGCCCCGCCTGCCAGTCGTGGCAGTGGATCACATGAGGATTGTAGCCCTCGACCAGCCCCATGCCCAATTCGGCCGCCACCCAGCTCAGCGCCGCGAAGCGCTTCCAGTTGTCCGGCCAGTCCCAGCCGTCAGGGCTGACATAGGGATTACCCGGCCGGTCATAGAGGATCGGCGCATCGATAACGATGACGTCCAGCCCCTCCACCCGCGCCGCGATCAGCTTGGCCGGTACACCGAACACATCGGGTAGGTCCTTGACCACCCGGCCGCCACTGAGCTTGGCCATCACCGACGGATAACCGGGCACCAGCGTCCGCATGGCGACGCCATGCCCGGCCAATGCGCCCGGAAGGGCGCCCGCCACATCGGCGAGCCCCCCGGTTTTGATCAGCGGATAGACCTCGGACGCTACCGAGAGAACTTCAATCATCGCCCAGCCAGATATTTATTGATCATTGCCTGGGTGATCAGCGTCACCCCTTCATCGCTGCGGCGGAACCACTTGGCGTCGAATTCGGGATCTTCGCCCACCACCAGCCCTTCGGGGATGTTGACGCCACGGTCAATCACCACCTTTTTCAGCCGCGCATTTCGCCCGACGTCGCAATAGGGCAGCACCACCGCTTCGTCGAGCACCGAATAGGAGTGCACGCGCGAGCCGGTCGACAGCAGTGTGCGCTGCAAATGGCCGCCCGAAATGATGCAATCGCCTGACACCAGCGAGTTGACCGCCGAGCCGCGCCGACCGTCAAAGTCATGCACGAATTTGGCCGGCGGGGTGATCTCGGCATAGGTCCAGATCGGCCAGTCACGGTCATAGAGGTCGAGCTGTGGCTTGATATCGGTCAGGTCGATCGACGCCTTCCAATAGGCATCGATGGTGCCCACATCGCGCCAATAGCTCACCTCTTCATTGCTGGAGCGGACGCAGGAGCGCGGGAAGCGATGCGCCCAGGCGGTGCCGTTCTTGACGATATAGGGGATCACATCCTTGCCGAAATCGCGGCTGGAGCCTTCGGTGGCGGCGTCGCGGCGCAACTGCTCCATCAGGAAGCGCGTCTCAAACACATAGATGCCCATGCTGGCCAGCGCCATGTCCGGCTTATCGGGAATCCCCGGCGGGTCGGCAGGCTTTTCGACGAAATCGACCACCCGGTCGCGCCCGTCGACATGCATCACGCCAAAGCCGGCGGCCTCCATGCGCGGCACTTCGAGACACCCGATGGTCACGTCGGCCCCGGTGTCCACATGCTGGCGCAGCATGATTTCATAGTCCATCTTGTAGATGTGGTCGCCCGCCAGGATGACGATATAGCGCGCGCCCGAATCCTCGATAATGTCCATGTTCTGGTACACGGCGTCGGCGGTGCCGGCATACCACATGTCCTCGCGCACTCGCTGGCTGGCCGGCAGCACGTCGAAGCTCTCGTTACGCTCGGTGCGCAGGAAATTCCAGCCGCGCGACAGATGGCGGATCAGGCTATGCGCCTGATATTGCGTCGCCACCGAAATGCGGCGGATGCCTGAATTGATGGCGTTGGAGAGCGCAAAGTCGATGATGCGGGACTTGCCGCCGAAATACACCGCCGGCTTGGCGCGCCGGTCGGTCAATTCCATCAGACGCGTGCCGCGCCCACCGGCCAGCACATAGGCCATGGCCTCGCGGGCCAGCGGCGATGGTACTCTGTAGTCTGCCATTTTCTAACCCTCCACTACTGCCCGTTTGCCGGGACGTATCGCTTTCTACCCGGCTCAGGCCGGCTCAAATTTCAGGAATAATGTCGATAATGGCGGCAGATAAAGCTCTGCCTCCGCCGGCCAGTGCCTGCCCTCCACTGCATAGGCATCAACCGCCCCCTGGTTGCCGCTGTTGGACCCGGCATACCAGCCCGCATCGGTATTGATGCGCTCCACCCATTTGCCGGCCTGCGGCATGGGAATTTTGTAGCCGGTCCGCGGCACCGGGGTGAAGTTGGAGATCACCAGCACCGGATCATGCCCCGGCGCCTTGCGCAGCCAGGCAAATACCGAATTGGTGTGGTCATTGCCGATCACCCATTCAAACCCATCCGGCTCGCAATCGCGCTCATGCAGCGCCGGCAATTGCCGATAGGCGAGATTGAGATCGGCGATCAGCCGCCGCATGCCCTCATGGGTGCCGGATTCGAGCAGATACCAATCGAGCGCCTTGTTCTCATCCCATTCGTCGCGCTGGGCGAATTCCTGGCCCATGAACAACAGCTTCTTGCCCGGATGGCCCCACATATAGGCGAGATAGGCCCGTAGATTGGCGAATTTCTGCCAGTCATCGCCTGGCATCTTCTCCAGCAGCGAGCCCTTGCCATGCACCACTTCGTCGTGGCTCAGCGGCAGCAGGAAATTCTCGCTGAAGGCATAGACCGTGCCAAAGGTCATGTCGTTATGGTGGAACTTGCGATGCACCGCCTCGCGGCTCATGTAGCGCAAAGTGTCGTTCATGAAGCCCATGTTCCACTTGAACCCAAAGCCCAGCCCGCCGGTATAAGCGGGGTGGCTGACGCCGGGCCAGGAGGTGGATTCCTCGGCAATCATGAAAGTGCCCGGATGCAGCCGATAGGCTTCCGAATTCACCCGGCGCAGAAACTCCACCGCTTCCAGATTGTGGTTGCCGCCGAATTTGTTGGGCACCCACTCGCCCGGCTGGCGCGAGTAGTCGAGATAGAGCATCGACGCCACGGCATCGACGCGTAGCCCGTCGATATGGAATTTCTCCAGCCAATACAGCGCATTATTGACCAGGAAGCCGACCACTTCCTTGCGGCCGAAATTGTAGATCGCCGTGTTCCAGTCGGGGTGGTAACCCTGACGCGGATCGGCATGCTCATACAGTGCCGTGCCGTCGAAATTGGCCAGCCCATGCGCGTCGGTCGGGAAATGCGCCGGCACCCAATCGAGAATGATCCCGAGCCCCGCCTCATGCGCCGCATTGACGAAGCGCGCAAAACCCGCCGGATCGCCATGCCGCGAGGTCGGTGCATAGAGCCCGACCGGCTGATAGCCCCAGCTCGGATCAAAAGGATGCTCGGTGATCGGCAGCAACTCGATATGGGTGTAGCCCATGTCGGCCGCATAGGGCACCAACTGCTCGGCCAACTGGTCATACGTCAGGAAGCCACCATCCGGCCGCCGCCGCCAGCTGCCCAGATGCACCTCATAAACCGACATCGGCGTGCGGCGCCAATCGCGCTTGGCGCGCTCTTCGAGATATTTGTCGTCGGTCCACGGAAATGGCGTCGGATCGGGCACAATCGAGGCAGTGCGCGGCCGCAGCTCGGCCTGCCGGCCAAACGGATCGGCCTTGAGCGGCAGTATCACCCCGTCCGGTCCAACGATCTCGTATTTATACAGCGTTCCCGTACCCAGCACCGGGATGAACACCTCCCAGATGCCGGTCTCGGTGCGCTTGCGCATCGGATGGCGTCGCCCATCCCATTCATTGAACAACCCGACCACACTGACGCGCTGCGCATTGGGCGCCCAGACCGCAAAATGCGTGCCATGGATGCCCTCGAATTCCATTTCGTGCGCGCCGAGCTTGTCGAACAGCCGCAAATGGCTGCCTTCGCCAATGTAATAATCGTCCATCGGCCCCAGCACCGGCCCGAAGGAATAGGGATCATAGACGTCCCATTCCCCGCCTGCATTTTTGGCGCGATAGCGGATTGGCTGGCGCTTATCGATGCTGATCTTGCCCTCGAAAAAGCCGGCGGCATGACGCGGGATCAACGTACCGAGTTCGGTATCGTCCAGACCATAGGCGGTCAGCAGTTCGGCATGCGGCACGAAGGCCCTCAGCACCCACTGCCCGCCGACCTCGTGCAGGCCCAGAAACGCGAACGGGTTGGAATGACGACCGCCGACGATCGCTTCGACTTCCCGTGAATCGGCTTGCCAGTCTTCCTTAGTCACACACACGCTCCCCCAACGGCGAATTTGACTCGCCTGAACCCTCAATCCACGCCACGCCCAGACTTGTTCGCTGTTTGCCTCCCTGGCTCATCATCATGCCGGCGGCACTGGGACATTCCAGATGTCCTGCGCATATTGCCTGATCGTCCGGTCGGACGAAAAGAAGCCGACCCGCGCCGTATTGCGGATCGCCATGGCGTTCCAGCGCCGCTTGTCGGCCCAGATCGCATCGACCTGGGCTTGGGCCGCAGCATAGGCATCGAAGTCCCGGGCCACCATAAACCAGTCATGCTCATAAAGCCCGCCGATCAGGTCACGATACCGGTTTGGATCGTCTGGCGAGAACACACCCGAGGCAATAGACTCCAGCACTTCCTTGAGCCGGGACGAACCATCAATGGCGGCACGCGGCAACTCGCCACTGGCGCGCTTCTCGTTCACCTCCTCGGTGGTCAGGCCGAAAATCACGATATTGTCCGCCCCCACTTCCTTGTGCATTTCCACATTGGCACCATCCATCGTGCCGATGGTGAGGGCGCCATTGGCCATGAACTTCATGTTGCCGGTGCCCGACGCTTCCATGCCCGCCGTCGAAATCTGCTCGCTGAGATCGGCGGCCGGCACGATGACTTCGGCCAGGCTCACATTGTAATTGGGCAGGAACACCACCTTGAGCAGGCCGCGCACCGCCGGGTCATTGTTGATGACCTTGGCGACGTCATTGATCAGTTTGATGATGAGCTTGGCGTTCCAGTAGCCCGGAGCCGCCTTGCCCGCAAAGATCTTAACGCGCGGCGCCCAGTCCCGTTCCGGATGCGTGCGAATTTCATCATATAGCGCAACGGCTTGGATGATATTGAGCAATTGGCGCTTATATTCGTGGATGCGCTTGATCTGCACGTCGAACATGGCGTCAGCCGACACCGTGATCCCCAGCCGGTCCTTGATCAGCCGCGCCAGTCTCTGCTTGTTGGCCAGCTTTACCGCGGCAAACTGCCCCTGGAAGCTTGGATCGTCGGCATGCGCGTCCAGCCCGTGCAGCAGCTCGATATTGTCGAGAAAGCCAGGTCCGATGCGCTCGCTGATCAATTTGGTCAGCGCGGGATTGCACTGCATCAGCCAACGGCGTGGCGTGATGCCATTGGTCTTGTTGTTGATGCGGTCCGGATAAAGCCGGTGCAGGTCGGAAAACACCGTCTGCTTCATCAGTTCGGTATGCAGCGCCGACACGCCATTGATCGAGTGCGAGCCGACAAAGGCCAGCTGCCCCATGCGCACGCGCCGGCCGCCATTCTCATCGATCAGCGACACATTGGCTATTTGCGCATCGGTGAACTTGGCCCGGTTGCGCGCATCGGCCAGCACATCGGCATTGATCTGGTAGATGATCTGCATGTGGCGCGGCAGCATCCGCTCCAGCAGCGCCACCGGCCAGCTTTCCAGCGCTTCGGGCAGCAGCGTGTGATTGGTGTAGCCGAACGTGCCCCGGGTCAGCACCCAAGCATCGGCCCATTTGATCCCGTTATCATCGACCAGAATGCGCATCAGCTCGGCGATGGAAATAGCCGGATGGGTATCGTTGAGCTGGATGGCCACCTTGTCGGGCAGCGAGGTCAGCACGCCATATTGCTGGAGGTGTCGCCGCACGATGTCCTGCAGCGACGCCGACGAGAAGAAGAACTCCTGCCGCAGCCGCAATTCCTGGCCCGCCGCCGTCGAATCCGCCGGATAGAGCACGCGGGTGATGGCTTCAGCCCGCGAGCTTTCTTCCAGCGCGCCGATATGGTCGCCGGAGTTGAATTTGTCGAGCAGAATGGGGTCGATCGGCTGCGCGCTCCACAGCCGCAAGGTGTTCACCCGCGCCCCGCGCCAGCCGACGATCGGCGTGTCATAGGCAACCGCCAGCACGTGGTCATTGGGTTGCCATTCCTGCCGAATGGTCCCGTCGGGATCGGTCACCGGCTCGACATGCCCGCCAAAGCCGACCTCATAGGCGCTTTCGCGCCGCTCGAATTCCCATGGATTGCCGTGCGCCAGCCATTCCTCGGGCAGTTCGACCTGCCAGCCCTCGCTCATTTCCTGGCGGAACAAGCCGTGCACATAGCGAATGCCATAGCCATAGGCCGGGATTTTCACCGTCGACATGGATTCAAGGAAACACGCCGCCAGCCGGCCCAGGCCGCCATTGCCCAGCGCCGCATCGGGCTCAAGGTTGATCAAATCGCCCAGATCGACATTGAGATTTTTGAGCGCGTCACGCACCGGCTCGAGCAGCCCCACATTGCTCATCGCATCCCGCATCAGCCGGCCAATGAGGAATTCTAGGCTGAGATAATAGACGCGCTTGTGCGAGGTGCGCCAGGTTTCGCGGGATGACTCCATCCAGCGATCCATCACCCGGTCGCGCACGGCCAGAATTGTCGCCGCCAGCCAGTCATGTGGCCGCGCAACAATCGGGTCCTTGCCGACCGAATAGATCAGTCTTTCGAGAATCTCGGCCTGAATGGCCTCAACATTAGTCGCGCGGGGTTCCGGCGTAGGGGCGTCGTAAACGATCGGCTGTTGCGGCATATCGCAATCCAGATTTCATAACGATGTATTCCCCTCTAGAGACTTTAGTCTTGCACTTAATTTGTGCAGGCGAAAGCCCCCTATGCGCGACGGCGTGGTATTGCCGCGACGACCTGCTAGGCCGGCGGTGCGGGCTGAATGATCTTGTTGACCTCGTCTTCGACGGCCTCTGCATCCACGGCAACGCCGCCCTCGCGCGCCTGTTCCTCGGCATTGCTGAGCAATAGCCGCCGCCCCACCATCCAGTCCTCGCCGGACATTTGCAGTTCGAAGCGTTGCCGGTCGCGCTCGCGCACCCCCTCGATGACCTCGGCGGCTTCCGTCTCCGTCGCACCGAGCCGCTGGATGACTTCGCCGCCAAACACCAGCGCCGTCTCGAAGAGTTCGCGCAGCTGGTAGTCCACCCCGGCCTTGATCAGCTCAAAGGCGTGGCCACGATCGAAGGCCCGCGCCATCACCTTGGCTAGCGGGAACTCGTCGCGCAGCAATTCGGCGATCCGCGTCGTCTGTTCCTTCTTGTCGGTGCAGATCAGGATGATGTCGGCCCGTGCCGCACCGGCCGCCCGCAGAATATCGAGGCGGGTGCCATCGCCATAATACACCTTGAAGCCGATCTGGGCCGCGGCGCGGATCATCTCGGTGTCGTTGTCGATGATCGACACCGAATGCCGCATCGCCAGCAAGGGCTGGCTGGCGATCTGGCCGAAACGTCCAAAGCCGATCAGCAGGATTTTCGCCGAAAGACCATCCGCCGTTTCCACCCCATCCATCGATGGTTCAGCTTGCTTGGGCATGACGAAACGCAGTCCCGCGACGAAGAACGGCGTCAGCACCATCGAGACGATCACCGTGGCGGTGAAGATGGCATTGGTCGGCCCGTCGATAATGCCCGCCGCGACCGCCGTGGTATACAGCACGAAGGCGAATTCGCCGCCCTGCCCCATCAGCACGGCGCGCTCCAGCGCCTCCCCATGGCTCGATTTGAGCAAGCGGGCGATGCCATAAATGGCACCCGCCTTGACCAGCATGTAGCAGACGACGCTGATGGCGATGATCTGCCAGTGCTGCCCCGCTACCGCCAGGTCCAACGACATGCCCACGGCCAGGAAGAACAGCCCGAGCAGGATGCCGCGAAACGGTTCGACATCAGCCTCAAGCTGATGGCGAAAGGTTGAGGTCGAGAGCAGCACTCCGGCCAGAAACGCCCCCATCGCCATCGACAGCCCGCTGACCTGAAACAGCAGCGCCGCCCCCAGCACCACCAGCAATGCCGCCGCCGTCATCACCTCACGCAACTTGGTCGAGGCCAAGGCGGCAAAGAACGGGTTCATGATGCGCCGGCCCAGGAAGATCAGCAGCAGCACGGCGCCAATGGCGACGCCAAAACCGGCAAGCCTGGCCACCAGGCTTTCATCCTCACCCGACGGCGCCAAAATCGCGACAATGGCCAGCAGCGGCACGATCGCCAGATCTTCCAGCAGCAGGATGGACACCATCTTCTGCCCATGCGGCGTCGCCAATTCGCCGCGCTCGCCCAGGATTTGCATGACAATAGCGGTGGAGGTGAGCACAAAGCCCATGCCAAAAATGAAGGCCACCACCGGCGCGAACCCCAGCAGCATCCCCACTCCGGTCAGCAGCGCGCCACAGACCGCCACCTGGATCGCGCCCAGGCCGAAAATCTGCTTGCGCAGCGCCCACAGCTTGGCTGGCTCCATTTCCAGCCCGATAATGAACAGGAACATGACCACGCCGAGTTCGGCCGTGGTCAGCACCGCTTCGGGCTCATGGATCAGCGCGATGCCCGAAGGCCCCAGCACTACCCCGGCCGCCAGATAGCCCAGCACCGAGCCAAGCCCCAGCCGTTTGAACAGCGGTACCGCAATCACCGCCGCGCCCAACAGGGCGACAATCGGAACCAGATCGACCCCATGCGCCGCAGCCTCAGCCGCATGTCCGATCACTTCACCTGCCACGATCGTCTCCGCACCTTGGTCTGCGCAATTTTTTTGCCCCTTGGCGCTCCCCGTCAAGCCAGAAAACATCGGCTTGACGGGAAAGGCACACGGCTTCGCAGCCAGGTCCGTCGCCAATCGGTAACGTCGTCTGACTACAAATGTTCCTTGGAGAAATCCGGCCTGAAGGTGTCGACCAGCAACCCGGCACTCGCTAGGGTGCTGGCCGGATTACACTTCTCGGCAAGGTTGCTGCATGCCCCGCAAGATCATTATCGATACCGACCCCGGCCAGGACGATGCCGTTGCCATCCTGCTGGCCCTGGCCTCGCCAGAAGAGCTGGAGGTGCTTGGCATTGTCGCCGTCGCGGGCAATGTGGGCCTGCACCACAATGCCAATAACGCCCGCAAGGTAGTCGAACTGTCCGGCCGTCGCGACATCCCGGTCTATGCCGGCTGTGCCCGCCCGATCCGCCGCCAGTTGGTGACCGCCGAGCATGTGCATGGCGAAACCGGCCTCGATGGTCCCAACCTGCCCGAGCCCACCATCCCGCTGCAGGCCCAGCACGGCGTCGACTACATCATCGACACGCTGATGGCGGCCGAACCCGGCACGATCACCCTGTGCACGCTGGGGCCGCTGACCAATATCGCCATGGCGCTGATCAAGCAGCCGGCCATCGCCGAGCGCATCGCCGAAATCGTCATGATGGGCGGCGCCTATTTTGAGGTGGGGAACATCACCCCCGCCGCCGAATTCAACATCTATGTCGATCCCGAAGCCGCCGATATCGTGCTCCGCTGCGGCGCGCCGATCACCATGCTGCCGCTCGATGTGACCCACCAGATCCAGTCGACCCCCGACCGCCTCGCCGCCATTCTCGGCCTCGGCAACGCGTCCGGCGCGGCCGTTCACGCCATGCTGACTTTCTCCGAAACCTTCGACCTCAAGAAATACGGCTGGTCCGGCGCGCCGCTGCATGACCCCACCGTCATCGCCTGGCTGCTCCGCCCCGAGCTGTTCGAGGGCCGCCAGTGCAATGTCACCATCGAAACCGGCAGCGACCTCACGGTCGGCATGACCGTCACCGACTATTGGCACGTCACCGACAAGGCCCGGAACGTCAACTACCTCCGCAACGGCAATGCCGATGGGTTTTATGACCTGCTGATCGAAAGGCTAGCACGCCTGCCCTGATCCACCCTGGGAGCATGCTGAAATAGGTCCCCACCCACGGTGGCGGGCCACAGGAGCCATTGGCAACCGCCCCACCCAAGCGTAATGTCCGCCACCCAACCCGAGACCCGATCATGGACCTGTTCACCCTCCTCACCTTCACCGTCGCTTACGCCATTGCGGTGCTGGTCCCCGGCCCCGGCGTCGCAGCCGTTGTTGCTCGCGCTTTGGGCGGCGGCTTCAAGGGCGCTTTTCCGATGGTGCTGGGCATTCTGGTCGGCGATTTGGCCTATTTCGTTTTTGCCGTGTTCGGGCTGGCGGCCATCGCCACCTGGTTCGGGCCGGTCTTCGTCATCGTGCGCTGGGCCGGCGCCGCTTACCTGCTCTATATCGCCTATAAATTCTGGACCTCGCGCCCCGGCGCCGAGCAGATGAAGCCCAAGAATGAGGATGGCTGGAAGACCTTTTTCGCCGGCTTCTCGCTGACCATGGGCAATCCCAAGACCATCGTCTTCTATCTGGCGATCCTGCCCACCGTGGTGCCACTCGACCAGATGAACCTGCTGGCCTTTACCGAGCTGACCGCCATCGTGATTGTCGTGCTGCTGATCATCGGCTGCGGCTATGCTTGGCTCGCCTCGGCGGCGCGCGAAATGTTCAAGAGCCCGAAAGCCCTTGGCCGTCTTAACAAGACCGCCGGCGTGATGATGGCATCCGCCGCCGGCCTCGTTATCTGGCAGCACTGACAGACTAAAGGCTGCCGGTTCCCCCGGCGGCCTGCACCGAGCGCGAACCGCGGGCAATCGCCGCCGCCAGGCAATCGGTCGGGCTACGGCCATCGAGCCAGGCGTCGATAAAGCCGGCATTGAACGCATCGCCCGCGCCGGTGGTGTCCACCACCTCGACGACCGGTGTCGCCAGTTCCAGCACCGCGCCATCCATGGCCAGCAGCGCACCGTCGCCACCCCGCTTGAGCGCCACCACCGGGAAATGCTGCCGCAACTGCTCCAGCGCCGCATGCGAATCCTCGCAGCCGGTCAGCGCCCGGGCTTCTTCCAGATTGGGCAGGAACAGATCCGCCCCCGCCGCATGCTCGAAAAACTGCGGGTCGGCGATCAGCTCATCATCCCAGCTCGGGTCGAGCGAAACCGTCAGCCCCTGCGCCTTGGCGGCGCTGATGGCATCACGCATTTCATGCAAAGTGGCATATTCGGCAATGTGCAGATGCGCCGCTTCGGGCCAGGCCAGCGCCGCCTCAAACGTCGCCGGTCGTGCATGGCCGGCCCGGCGCGACAGGAACGCCCGGTCCTCGCCATTGACCATCACCACGGTCAGCTGTGGGCCGGCCGTTTCGTGCCGATCCAGAAACTGCAGATCGATATTGAGCTCGTCGAACTGCTTGCCCAGCAGCGTTGACATGTCATCGGTACCGAACCGCGCCAACAGCGCCGCCGGCCGCCCGATGGCTGCCAGATGCGCGGCCGAAATCAACGCCCCGCCGCCCGGCGTCAGGGTAAAATCCTGGGCAAACTGCTCGCGCCCCAATTGGGGCATGCCATCGAGACCGCGAAACACCAGGTCGCAGTAAATCCGGCCAAGGCTGAGTACGGCCTTGGCCCCAATGCGGGAAGACGTCATGCGCGGCCCAGAGCCTTCTCGCTCTCGGCGTCGAACAGATAGAGCGAGCCCGGATCGGCATGCACCGTCAGGCTGCTGCCAATCTCCGGCACGACGCGTCCCGGCGCCGTGGCGATCAGCTGGGTCTGGCCGACCAGCACGTGGACCAGGGTCTCTGCCCCCAGCGGCTCGACGGCCTCGACCGTGCCGGTTGCCGACAGCCCGGCGCCGGTCTCCGACCCAACGGTCAGATCATGCGGACGCACGCCCACCAGCACCTTGCCATCATGGCTCGGCAGGGTCAGCCCCGACAGTGCCACGCCGTCAATTGCCAGCGCGCCACCGCTCATGGTCCCGGCCACCAGATTCATCGACGGGCTGCCGATGAAGCGGGCGGTGAACACGTCAGCGGGATGCTCATAAAGGTCGGTCGGCGTACCGACCTGCAAAATCCGGCCATCCTTCATCACCACGATCCTGTCGGCCATGGTCATGGCTTCGATCTGGTCATGCGTCACATAGACGATGGTGGTGCCGAGCCGGCGATGCAGGCTCTTGATTTCCATGCGCATCTGGGCGCGCAGCTGCGCATCGAGATTGGACAGCGGCTCGTCGAACAGGAACGCCACTGGGTCGCGCACCATGGCGCGGCCAATAGCGACGCGCTGGCGCTGACCGCCCGACAGGGCCGCCGGGCGCCGATCCAGCAGCTTTTCCAGACCCAGGGTCTTGCCGGCTTCCTCGATCCGCTGCTGCTTTTCGGCCTTGGAGAGCTTCGACGTATAGAGCCCGAAGCCGATATTCTGGCCCACCGTCATATGCGGATAGATGGCGTAGTTCTGGAACACCATGGCGATATTGCGCTGCTTGGGCTCGCGCTGGTTTACCACCTCATCGCCGATCAGCAGCTTGCCGCCGGAGATATCCTCCAGCCCGGCAATCATGCGCAGCGTAGTCGACTTGCCGCAACCCGACGGGCCGACAAACACCACGAACTCGCCATCCTCGATGGTCAGGTCAATGCCGTGCACGGCGCGGGTTTTGCCGTATTCCTTGACCAGCCCCTGCAGTTCGATTTTTGCCATCAGGCGGATCCCTTCAATGCGTCGAAACGCTCTTTGAGCAATTGCGCGGCCTCAGCCTGGCGGCGCAGCAAAATAGTGTGAGTAGCGGCCAGTTCGGTCGCCTGTTGCCGGTAACCGGCAATCGCCGCCGATAGCGGCTCGGGCGCCGGCCCGCCATAGCGGGTGCGCACGGCCACGAAATATTCGGGCGACACCAGTTCGGCGAAGGTGGCTTCGTCGAGCGTACTGTCCCGTCCGGTCGCCGCCGCGAAAGCGGCCTTGAACGGAGCATAACCATCGCTCATCAGATCACCACCCTCAGCCACCACGGCCTTGGCGACAGCCGCCGCAATCTCGTGGCCCTCGCGGAAGGAGAGCCCTTCGCGCCGCACCAAGCTGTCAGCCAGCTCGGTGATGGTGATGCAGGAGCGGCGGATATTATTGGCCACCCGCGCCGGATCGATGCGGATCTGCGCCACCAGCGCTGCCAGCAGGTCGAGCACCCGATAGGCACTGTCGAAGGCCTGATAGCCCATGGCCTGGGTTTCGCCCTCACTGTCATTCATGTCGGTGAATGGCGTGTTGTGCATCACGTCGAGCATCGCCCGCGCCCGGCCAAAGGTCTGGCTGGAGAGGTGGCGCAGGTGCTCGATCGGCACCGGATTGCGCTTCTGCGGCATGATCGAGGAAATCTGCACCAGGGCATTCGGCACATAGATCTGGCCGACCTCAAAGCTGGTCCACACCTGGAAGTCCTGGATCGGACGGCCCAGATGGAGGAACATCAGTTCCAGCGCCGCATAGGTGCTGGTAATGTAGTCGACCCCCGCAATGCAGGAATAGGAATTCTGCAGCGGCGCGGCAAAGCCTAGCAGCTCGGCCACTCGGGCCCGGTCGATGGGAAAGCCCGAAGTGGTGATCGCCGCCGCGCCCATCGGCGACAGGTCGACAATCCGATAGGCCTCGAACAACCGACCAATATCGCGACCCACCATTTCGATGATGGCAGCGAGATAGTGGCCGAAGGTCGTCGGCTGTGCCGGCTGGCCATGGGTATAGGCCACGATCAGCGTTGCCTTCTCCCGCTCGGCGGCGTCGACCAACGCCGTGTGCAGGGCCAGCGCCTTGCCGATCAGCACGTCCAGCCGTTCCTTGAGGCCCAGCTTGAACAAAGTGTGGTCGATGTCGTTGCGCGAACGGGCCGTATGCAGTCGCCCGCCCAGATCGGGGCCGACGCGCTTTTTCAGTTCCTTCTCGATGAGGAAGAAGAAGTCTTCCACCTCACCGGTATAGACCAGCGTCGCCGGATCGATTTCGGCGTCGATGCTGTCGAGCGCCTTGGCAATGTCGCGGGCCTGGTCGGCGTCGACAATGCCGGTTTCGGCCAGCATCACCAGATGCGCGCGATCAATGGCGCGAAAGCCGGTGACGTGGTGGTTCTTGGCCCCGTCAAACAGCGGCCGCAGCACTGTTTCCTTGTAAACGGGATCGGGGAAAACCGAGTTATCGGCGAGGCGTGGATCAGTCATGTCTTAACCCTTGAGACCGGCCAGCATCACGCCACGCACGATGTAGCGCTGCAGGGCGAGGAATACGAGCAGGGTCGGAATGGTGCCGATGGCGGCGCCGGTCATGATCAGTTCCCACTGGATCGAGGCTTCGGCGGAGAAGCTCGAAATGCCGACGGGCAGCGTATAAAGCTCCTTCGACGTGGTGACGATCAGCGGCCAGAAGAACGCCGTCCAGTTGCCGAGGAAGCTGAAGATGGCCAGGGCCGAGATCGCCGGCACCACCATGGGCATGGCGATCTTCCACCAGATGGTGAACTCGTTCAGCCCGTCGACGCGCGCTGCTTCGAGGAAGTCGTTGGGCACGCCCTCAAAGAACTGCTTCATCAGGAAGGTGCCGAAAGCCGTCATCATGCCCGGGAACATGATGCCCCAATAGCTATCGATCCAGCCGAGCTGGCTGCTCATCAGGTACCATGGGATCACCAGCATTTCGGTGGGGATCATCAGCGTCGACAGGATCGCCAGGAACACGAAATAGCGGCCCTTGAACTCGAACTTGGCCAGCGTGTAGCCAACCAGCGAGTCGAAGAACACGTTGGAAATCGTCACTGTCAGGGCGATGAAGGTGGAGTTGAAGAACCACTTCATGAAGCGTCCGTCACCCAGCACCTTGATATAGTTGTCGAAGGTCGGCGCCAGCGGGATCAGCCGCAGATCATAGACCTGCCCCGAGGTCTTGAGCGAGGTCGAGAACATATAGAGCAGCGGCGTGACCATGATCAGGCCACCGATCAACAGCACGGTCCAGATGATGATACGGCCGGGGCGGATGTCGCGGCGGTTGGCGGCCAACTCGGAGGATGCGGTCATGGCGGTCATTTCTTTTCCCTCAGCACATAGAGCTGCATCAGGGAGACGATGAGCAGGATGGTGAACAACACCACGGTCTGCGCCGCGGCATAGCCCATCTGGTAGGACGAGAAGGCGGTCTGATAGATCATCAGCACCAACGGCTTGGTGGCATTGAGCGGCCCACCCGGATCATTGGTGGTCATGTTATAGACCTGGTCGAAAATCCGCAGGAAGCCGATCGAGGAGAACACCACGAGGAACACGGTGGTCGGCTTCAGCAAGGGCACGGTGATCTTGCGCAGGATCGCCCAGTCGCCCAGCCCGTCGATTTTCGCGGCTTCGTAGAAGGTCGAGGGAATGGCGCGGATACCGGCCATGAAGATGATGATCTGAAAGCCCAGTCCGGCCCAGATGGCGGGGATCAGGATCGACGGCAGCGCTTGCGTGGTCGAGCGCAGGAAAGGCTGCTGCTCCAGACCGGCCGAGCTGAGGAAACCGTTGATGATGCCAATCGGCACCGGCTGATAGAACCAGCGCCACACCCAGCCCATGGCCGCAGCAGTGGTCAGGAAGGGCAGGAAATACAGCGCCCGGATAAAGCCGTGCATGAAGCGCACGCGATCCAGATAATAGGCGATCACGAAGGAGATCAGCAGGCTGAGTGGCGTGCCGATGATCAGATAAAGGAAGGTGTTCTGGAACACTTTCCAGAAAATCGGATCCTTGAACATTTTGACATAATTGGCGAAGCCGATGAACTTGGCTGGGCGCAACAGGTCCCAGTTGGTCATCGACAGCCAGAACGCCTGAAATGTCGGGTAAAATCTTATGCCGGCATAAAACAGCAGCGGCACGGCCAGAAACACCCAGGCCCAGATCACCCGTTTGGTGCTGATGTTCAGCCGGTCCCAGAAGCGTGCTGAGCCTGCTGTGTGGTTTGCGGTCGCCGCCATTTTCGCTCCTGCCAAATAATTCGCCCGGCGGCGGACCAAACCGCCGCCGGACGTAACTTATGCGTTCGTTCTTACTCGGTCGCTGCGTCGATGATTTCCTGCTCGGCGGCGGCCGCCTGAGCAATGGCATCTTCGACCGACTGACCTTCGAGCAGCACGCGGTTGACCATGTCGACGGCAACCTGGCGCTGGCCGGCTTCGTCATAGAACTTGGTCGTGTAGGCGTAATCGAGGCCCTTGAGGAACGGCCCGAGGATCGGATCGGCCACATTGGCTTCGCTCAGCGCGGCTTCGCGGCGGGCCGGCAGTTCGCCAACCGTATCCTGCCAGATTTCCATCGCCTCGGCCGAGGTGATGTAGGTCAGGAACTTCTCGGCGGCAGCCTTGCGCTCGCCTTCGGCAGTGGCGCCGATGGCGTTGGCGAAGTAGCTCGAATAGTTCGAGCGCAGGCCATTGGCGTCGGCCGGCAACTCAACCACACCCCATTCGAACGGGTTGCCGGCGAAGGCGCCGAGACGGAACGTGCCGTCGATGGTCATGGCGGCAAGACCAGCGCGGAACGCGGCCTGACCTTCGTCCATGAAGCCGATCTGGCCCACTTTGCTGTCGGTCTGCAGGTCGGTGTAGTACTTCAGCGCAGCAACGCCGGCGGCGTCGTTATAGGCAACGTTGCCTTCGGCATCATAGGGAACGCCACCGTTCTGACGGATCAGAACTTCGCGCCACCAATGGTGATCCTGGCCGGCCATGTCGAGGGTGACGCCCTCGGACGTGATGTTGCCCGAACCATCGCGTTTGGTGGTGGCTTCGGCTGCCGCGAGGAATTCCTCGAGGTTTGACGGCGGGTTGGCAATGCCGGCTTCGGCAAACAGCGCCTTGTTGTAGAACAGCGCCAGCGAACGCACGGCGGTCGGCAGACCATAATAGTCCTCGCCAACCTTCATCGCCGAGACGATCGGGAAGAATTCGGATTCGATGACGTCATGCGGGAACACGGCGGGATCCAGCGGCTGGATCAGGCCACCCGAGACGAAATTGTCGAGCCAGCCGTAGAACAGCTGCACGACATCCGGGCCCTGCCCGGCGACCTTGGCCGCGACGACGCGGGTCTGGTAGTCGGCATAGGGGAAGGTGGTCTGCTTGACCGTGATGTCGGGGTTAGCCGCTTCAAAATTGGCGATCAGCTTGTCCATGGCCTGTACGCGGCTATCGAACACATACTGCCAGTATTCGATCTCAACGGCCTGCGCCGAACCCAGCGCCAGAAAGCTGATGCCAGCGGCCAAGCCGGCGATTTTTGCCTTGGTAAGCATTAAGTCCTCCTTTTGGCCGCGGACCCTCCGGCGGCCATCTGCATACGGAAACCCGGCGGAAACCCGCCTATCCAGTCCCAAGCGTCTCCGAACTGACTGAACCTGTCAATAAAATAATCTACTTGAGTTATTATGATCGGCCGATAATCTGCCACCTGTCTCGGCGCACCAGCGGCGGGCACAGGGAGGGGTCTCAGCGTGATTAGCCGCAGCAAACGCAGTTCGCGCCAGCGCGTGGCCATCGGCTCCAATCCCGAGCGCAACCGCGCGCATAACCGCCGCGTCGTGCTCGAAGTCATCCGCATGCAAGGCCATATGGGCCGCACCGAAATTGCCCGCCGCGCCCAGCTCACCGCTCAGGCCGTCGCCAATATTGTCGAGGAACTGCTCGAAGAGGGCCTACTGATCGAACTGGGGCGCTTGCGCTCCGGTCGCGGCCAGCCGCCGATCCAGTTTGCCGTCAATCCCAATGGCCCGATGACCGCCGGCGTCGAAATCGCCGCCGACCGCATGGTCACCGTACTGGTCGATCTTTCCGGCGGCATTCGCGGCCAATCCATCATCCCGCTGACCCAAACCGGCCCCGAGGTGATTCCCGACCAGGCCGCTGCCCAGATCGCAGCATTGCAGGCCAGCCTGGGCGCCGACGCGCCGCCTTTGCTCGGCGTCGGCGTGGTGATGCCCGGCCCGTTTGAAGTCGAAGGCATGAGTTCGGTTGGCCCGGCCACCCTGCCCGGCTGGACCGGCGTTGATCCCGTCGCCCTGTTTTCCAAGGCCACCGGCAGCCATCTCGTCATCGACAACGACGCCACCGCCGCCGCTGTCGGCGAGCGGCTCTATGGCGCCGGCCAGCAGATCGGCACCTTCTGCTATCTCTATTTCGGTGTCGGCCTGGGGCTCGGCGTCATTCAGGACGGCCGCCCGCTGCGCGGCGCTTTCGGCAATGCCGGCGAGCTCGGCCATGTCGGACTGGTGCCGCGCAAGGGCCGAATCGCCCATGGTCCGGCCGGCGCATTGGAACGCTTCGCCTCGGTCTTCGCCCTGCGTGAACACCTGGCCATGGCCGGCATCTATGCGGCGACCGTCGAAGACATCCAGAAGCTGCATGACGAAAACTGCGCCCCGCTCAATGAATGGATCGAGCTGGCCGCCGACTATCTGGTGCCGACCGTCGGCATGCTGGAAAACATCTTCGATCCGGCCACGGTGATCTTCGGCGGTGGCCTGCCCGATTCCGTGCTCGACGCGATGATTGCCGCGCTCGATCCCCTGCCCGTCTCCGTCGCCACCCGCCAGCAGCGCAGCCTGCCGCGCGTCTTGCGTGGCCAGACCGGCCAATTGACCGCCGCATTGGGCGCGGCCGCCCTGCCGCTGCTCGATACCGTTTCACCTCACCTCAGCGTCGCCAGCGCCACTGGCTGACCGAACACTTGCTAAACTGGACGACCCCATGCTGACCGCTCGAGACCGCCTGTACCGCCGCGCCGCCGCGCCCCGTTCCGTTGCCCTGCAGCGGGCCCTCAGTCGTTTGACCTCGACCGTGACCGTGATGAACACCGGCGCCCACCCGGACGACGAACAGAGCGGCATGCTGGCCACCATGCGTTTCGAGCAGGGCATGCGCATCGTCATCGCCTGTTCCACCCGCGGCGAAGGCGGCCAGAACACCAGCGGCCCCGAGCGCACCGGCGCATTGGGCGTGATGCGGTCGCGCGAAATGGAAGAAGCCGCCCGCGTGCTTGACGCCGATATCGCCTGGCTCGGCCATGGCCCCGACGATCCGGTGCATGATTTCGGCTTCTCCAAATCCGGCCCTGACACCCTGTCGCGCTGGGGCCGTGAGCGCACCATCGAGCGGCTGGTCCGCGCCTATCGCCAGTTCCGCCCCGATATCGTCATCCCTACCTTTCTCGACGTGCCCGGCCAGCATGGTCACCACCGCGCCATGACCGAAGCCGCCGAGACCGCGCTGGCGCTTGCTGCAGAACCGGCCGCCTATCCCGAACATGCCGCCGAGGGGCTGACGCCGTGGCGCGTCGCCAAATATTATCTCCCCGCCTGGACCGGCGGCAGCAATGGCTATTACGACGACGAAGTGCCGCCGCCGCCCGCCACCACCCTGGTCACCGCCACCGGGCCGGACCCGGTGACCGGCATGAGCTATGATCGCCTCGGCGAAGTCTCCCGCGCCTATCACGGCAGCCAGAATATGGGCTATTGGACCTTCCCGGCGCAGCTGAGCTGGCCGCTGCATCTGGTCAACGGCGCCGCCGAAAACGCCATCGGCGCCGGCCTCCCCGCCCGCCTCGCCGATCTCGGCGACCACCCTGCGCTAGGCGAGGCCGACGCTGCCATTGCCCAGGCCATCGCCGCCTTCCCCAACGCCGCCGCCCTCACCACGGCTTTGGTCAGCGCCAAGCGCGCCGTCGCTGCTGCACTAGCTGCGCAGACCGCCGACGAAGCCGCCCGCCATGGCCACCGCCTGCAGCGCAAGCGCCAGGAACTCGACGCCGCCTTGGCCCTCGCCGCCGGCCTCGATTTCAGCCTTGCCGTCTCGCCGCGCCTAGCGCCGGGCGGCACAGCGTCGCTCACCGTTGAAATCGACGCAGGCACCGCCGACCACCTCACCATCACCCCGGTGCTGGACGCTAATTTCGAGCCGCTTGCCGCCGTCACCACCGCCGATACCCGCATCACCCTGCCGCTCACCGCCAAGCCCGACGCGGCAATCACCAACGCCTTTGCCCCCGACTGGCTCAGCCTCGGCGGGAATGGTGCGGTGAGCCTGCGCATCGATGCCGTTGTCGCCGGCGAACCGCTATCGATCACCCTAGACACTGAAGAGCCGGTGCAGATCGTACCGCCCTATCAGCTGGCGCTCACCCCCGACGCCATGATTCTGGCCTTGCCAACCCGCGATACGCGCATTGTCGCCATCAAGAGCGATATCGCCGCCGAGCGGGTCAGCTTCGACATCGCGCCCGGCCTCGCCGTTGCCACCAAGGGCTCCGACTTCACCCTGACGCCGGCCGCCGATCTCGAACCCGGCCGCTACACTCTGCACGTTCGCGTCGATGGCACCCCGGCCTATGCCCTCACCGAAATCGCCTACCCCCATATCGGCCGCACCCATTTCGTGCGCCCGCTCGCCCTTGATGTGCTGGCCCTCGACCTGAACCTGCCCAAGAGCCGCATCGGCTATATCAGCGGCGGCAGTGACCGCGTCGGCCTCTGGCTCAAGCGCATGGGCGCCAACGTCACCGAACTCGACGCCGCCGCGCTAGCCGGCGACCTCAGCCAATACGACTCCATCGTCATCGGCATCCTCGCCTTCGGCACCCGCCCCGATCTGGCCGCCGCCACCGAGCGCCTGCATCGCTGGACCGAGGCCGGCGGCCATCTGCTGACGCTCTACCACCGCCCCACCGATGGCTGGAATCCCGACGCCACGCCGCCGCGCATGCTGACCATCGGCTCGCCCTCATTGCGCTGGCGCACCACCAATCCATCGGCCGAGGTCACCATCCTCGCGCCCGAGCACAAACTACTGACCGGCCCCAACGCCATCAGCGCCGCTGATTTCGCCGGCTGGGACAAGGAACGCGGTCTCTATTTCGCCTCCTCCTGGGACCCGGCCTATGTGCCGCTGCTGGCCATGAGCGACCCCGGCGAAGCCCCGCTGACCGGTTCGCTGCTCTCTGCCGAAGTCGGCAAGGGCCGTCACACCCATACCAGCCTCGTGCTGCATCATCAGCTCGACAAGCTGGTGCCGGGCGCGTTCCGCCTACTGGCCAATCTGGTGCAGCCCGCCTGACATGACCGTGCCTCGGCAGCGTTCCGCCGGCATGGTCTGGCTCTTATCCGATATGCTGCTGGTCACCGTGATGACGGTGCTGGTGAAGCTGGGTGGCGCCAGCTTCCCGGCCGTGCAGATGGTGTTCATCCGCTCGCTGATCGGGCTGGTCAGCGTGTTGCCATTGGCGTGGCGACATCGCGCCGCCATCGCCGGCACCACGCAATGGGGCCGCCACATCTTCCGGGTGCTGTGCAATACGCTGGCGCTCAACACCAATTTCGCCGCGCTGACCGCCCTGCCGCTCGCCATGGCCAACGCCATCGGTTTCATGCGCCCATTGGTGGTCATGGCACTGGCCACCTGGCTGCTGCATGAGCGCTCCGGCGGCTGGCGCTGGTTTGGCGCCGTCATCGGTTTTCTCGGCGTGCTGATCATGGTCGCCCCCGGCGAGGTCGCGCTCAATCCGGGCATTCTGGCGGCGCTGGGCTCGGTGCTGTTCGGCTCGCTCGCCGTAGTGCAAACCCGCGCTTTGGCCAACGAGAACACCACCGTACTGATGGTGTTCTACACCGTCGGCCTCTCGGTCTTCACCATCATCCCCGCCAGTCTGGTCTGGCAGCCGGTGGCATTGGGCGACTGGCCGCTGCTGCTCGCCATCGGCATTCTGGCGCAGATCGGGCAATATTGCTTCCTGCGCGCCTATCAATCGGCTCCGGCCAGCATGCTCGCCCCGCTGGGCTATCTCTCCATCGTGCTGGCCACTCTGGCCGGCTATCTCGCCTTTGGCGAAGTCCCGGCCTGGACCACCATTGCCGGCATTGCCATCATCATCGCGGCGCTGGCGCTCACCGCCCGCCTCGACCGACCCCATCGAGAGGAAGCGTCCCTCAATGACTGAGATTTGCGACATTGCCGTCATCGGCCTGGGCGCTATGGGTAGCGCCACCGCCTATCAACTGGCCAAGCGCGGCGCCAAAGTGATCGGCACCGACCGCTTCGCCCCGCCCCACGCCGAAGGCTCCACCCACGGCGAAACCCGCATCACCAGGCGTGGCATTGGCGAGGGTGAAGCCTATGTGCCGCTGGCCATGCGCTCGCACGAACTCTGGCGCGAGATCGAAGCCGAGACCGGCCAGGACATGCTGTTCGAAGTGGGCAGCATCATCATCTCCGAGCATGACGACACCATTGTCCGCCCGGGTCGCACCGCCTTTATCCAACGCTCCATCGGCGCAGCCCAGCACTACGGCATCCCGCACGAAGTCCTCTCCGCCGACGAGATTCGCCACCGCTTTCCCGCCTTCACCCCGCAGGATAGCGAGATCGGCTATTTCGAGCCCGGCGGCGGCTATCTCTGGCCCGAGCGCTGCGTCGCGGCCCAGTTGGAGCTAGCCCAACGTCACGGCGCCACCCTCAAGCTGGGCGCGACCGTCACCGCAATCACCCCATCCGGCAGCGGCGTCATTATCGCCTTCAGCGATGGCAGCACATTGCATGCCGGCCAGGCCATCGTCTCCGCTGGCTCATGGGCTCCGGGCCTGTTGGGCGAACCCTTCACCTCCCTGCTCCGGCCAGTCCGGCAGGTGATGCACTGGTTCGCTCTGGCCCCCGATGCCCCGCCCAACTGGCGCGACGTCCCGGTCTTCATGTGGCCACATGGCGAAACCGAGGATGGGTTTTTCTACGGCTTTCCTAGCCGCGATGGCCTGTCGATGAAAACCGCCGATGAATATTACGGCCCTGCCAGCGACCCCGACCACATCGACCGCGTAGTCCCAGACTCCGACAGCCTGCGCATGCACACCGCCCATGTCGCCGGGCGCCTCGCCGGCGTCACCCCGCGCGCCCTCAAAACCGCCACCTGCATCTACACCGTCACCCCCGACAGCGCCTTCCTCATCGACCGTCACCCCGAACACGCGGCGATCCTCGTCGCCTCCCCCTGCTCCGGCCACGGCTTCAAACACTCGGCTGCCATTGGCGAAAGCCTGGCCCAATGGGCCATTGACGGTCAGCCGGTCATCGACCTCTCGGCGTTTGCCCTGTCTCGCTTCGAATAACATGCGGCAACTGACCAAGGCCCTCGCCACTTCATATGAAATCAAAACAATTGCTCAATTGACACAAGTTTATTGAAGTATAGCCGTAAATTGACTTACGCACTTCTTCGCATCGACTGATCGATAAAATTCAATCCAAAACAGGGAAATTTTAATTAACCCCTCTGTGCTCTACTAAACCCACGCATATTCATGCGGTAAGGGTCTGCAGTCGCAATTCTGAAAGGATTGCAGCATTGGCAAGGGCGCGCGGTCTGGGCTCAGGTTTTACTATCGGCAAACCGAACGGTGCTGCGCTCGTCTTGATAGGCGCCTCGACCTTACTGACCTTTACCACCTTGATCATCGGCTACCATCTACCGCCAGAACGCGGCGAGATCGGTGTCGTATTCCCACCCTGGACCTCCCAGATTGATGCCCTGAGCGCCGTGATCGACGCCGGCGGCCAGATCGCCGGCACCGGCCGATTCTCCAACATTGTCGTGGCCGTCGCCCTGGACGGCAAATTTGCCCAACGCGTCACCGAGCGGGGCGCGCTGTTCGTCGCCGCAGCAAGAGGCCTATGCGGCCCGATTGAGGAGTTGCAGACATGACGCTGGAAATTTTCCGTCAGCGTGGGGCGCTGGTTCTGGTCGGGCTGACAGTCATCCTCGCCGCCGCAACGCTGGCCATCGAACTGGCCCGGTTTGGCTCCATCGGCATCGCCGCCATGCTGGCCATCGGGCTGAGCGTCATCATGGGCGTCAGCTTCCTGCTGTTCCGGGTGAGCGCCCCGGGGCGCCATGTCACCGTCGCCGTGCTGATGGGCCAGGTCGCCGCGATGCTGATCGCCATGCGCGGCCACCCCATGCAGATCGACATCCACATGGCGTTTTTCGCCGCCCTGGCCATGTGCGCGCTGCTCTACGATATCCGCTCCATTCTGCTGGGCACGGTTCTGGTGGCCGTCCACCATCTCGGCCTGGGTCTGCTGTGGAGCGACCTGGTGTTTTACGGTTCGGGCGGCCTCGGGCGCGTTACCCTCCATGCGGTCATTCTGGTTGCCGAAGCGGCGGCGCTGATCTGGATGACCATCAATACCAATGTGGTCCTGTCATTGTCGGAAGAGCGGACCGCCGAACTGGCCACCAGCGCCGAAGCCGAGCAGGCCAATGCCCGCGAACTGGCGCATAATGCCGAGATGACCCGCCACCATGCGGCGCAGATGAACCAGCTACAGGGCGAATTCGCCGCCGTGGTCGAGGCCGGACTGGCCGGTGATTTCAACCAGCGCATGCGCTCCCACTACGATGATCAAAGCCTCAATGATCTGGTCGACAAGACCAATCAGCTGGTCGAGCAGGTCAGCGAAGGCGTCAACGCCACCCAGGCCGTGCTCCGGGCCATGGCGCAGGCCGATGTCACCTGCCGCGTCGAAGGCGAGTTCAAGGGCGTCTTTTCCGACCTGCAGCATCACACCAACGGCGTGGCCGAAAAGCTCGCCGAAGTGGTCGGCCAGCTCAAGAATGCCTCGGCCTCCCTCAAGGTCGCCACCGGCGAAATTCTGTCCGGCGCCAATGATCTGTCGCAGCGGACCACCAAGCAGGCGACCACCATCGAACACACCGCCGTCGCCATGGTGCAATTGGCCACCACCGTGCGAAAGAATGCCGAGCGGGCGCATGAGGCCAGTCTGGTCGCCGCCTCGGTGACCCAGGCCGCCGAATCCGGCGGCGACGTGATGCGCAACGCCACGCAGGCCATGGAGCGCATCACCCAATCCTCGTCCAAAATCTCCGACATCATCGGCATGATCGATCACGTCGCCTTCCAGACCAATCTGCTGGCGCTCAATGCCTCGGTGGAAGCCGCCCGCGCGGGCGAGGCCGGCAAGGGCTTTGCCGTGGTCGCGGTCGAAGTGCGCCGCCTGGCCCAGTCGACGGCCCAGGCGTCAGCCGACATCAAGCAGCTGATCGAGCAATCGAATGTCGAGGTTCAGGGCGGCTCACGCCTGGTGCTCGACGCCGCCGCCCGGCTGGAAGCCATGCTGGTGGCCGCCCGCTCATCCAACGATTTGATGAGCGGCATTGGTCGCGACAGCAGCGATCAGGCAACCGCCATCGAAGAGGTCGGCGGCGCCGTGCGCACCATGGACGTGATGACCCAGCACAATGCGGCCCTGGTCGAAGAAATCAACGCCGCCATCGAGCAGTCCGAAGCTCAGGCCAGCGAACTAGACCGGATCGTGGATATTTTCACCACCGAAAGCCCCCAGAGCGCGCCCACCATAGAGACGCGCCCCAGACCAACCCGCCTCGTCCGCCTCGCGGCCGGGGGCTAGTTACTGCGGTTCAGGCGGGCGATCAGACTGGACGTATCCCAGCGATTGCCGCCCATCGCCTGCACTTCCGAGTAGAACTGGTCCACCAGCGCGGTCACCGGCACCCGCGACTTGTTGCGGCGCGCCTCGTCCAGCACGATGGCCAGATCCTTGCGCATCCAGTCGACCGCGAAACCGAACTCGAACTGCCCCGCTACCATGGTCTTGTAGCGGTTTTCCATCTGCCAGGACTGCGCCGCGCCCTTGGAAATCACCTCGATCACCGCTTCGACGTCGAGCCCGGCATTCTGGCCGAAATGGATGGCCTCGGCCAAGCCCTGCACCGCGCCCGCAATGCAGATCTGGTTCATCATCTTGGCGAGCTGGCCGGCGCCCGAGTCCCCGAGCAGGCGGCTGGCCCGCGCATAGGCCATGATCACCGGCTCGGCCCGCGCATAGGCGTCGGCGTCGCCCCCGCACATCACCGTCAGTGCGCCATTCTCCGCGCCCGCCTGTCCACCCGAAACCGGTGCGTCGATAAAGCTGAACCCGGCAGCCGTAGCCACCTCGGAAAGCTCGCGCGCGACGGCGGCCGATGCGGTGGTGTTGTCAACAAACACCGTCCCCTTGCCCATGCTCGAAAAGGCGCCATCCGGCCCCATTGTCACCTGGCGGAGATCGTCGTCATTGCCGACGCAGCAGAACACGAAATCCTGGCCGGCAGCGGCGGCGGCCGGCGTCGGGGCCATGCTGCCGCCATGCTCGGACACCCATTTTTCAGCCTTGGCCGCGCTGCGGTTGTAAACGGTGACCGCATGCCCCTTGGCAGCCAGGTGCCGGGCCATGGGATAGCCCATGACGCCCAGGCCGAGGAAAGCTACTTTTGCCATGCAATACACTCCATTTCGATAGCACCGCCCGCGGGGCGGATCAGTTCAGCGCAAACTCTTTCATGCGTGCTCAAATCGCCGATGTCGAGTGCGCCAGCCAGCCGAGCGGAAGTGACCTGCTCAGCTGGCCGCGATCAGGTCGCGCGTATAGCTCTGCTGGATGTCGCGAGCACGCAATTGGCTGCGGGTCAGGGTCTCCACCGCCTCGGCATTGCGCATCACCATCAGCCGCTCGCACATATAGGAAATCACCGCCAGATCATGGCTGACAATGACGAAGGTCAGCCCCAGATCCCTTCGCAGCTGATTGAGCAGGTTGAGGATTTCGGCCTGGATCGACACATCCAGCGCCGAAGTCGGCTCATCGAGCAGCAGGATTTTGGGATTGAGCGCCAATGCCCGGGCAATGGCGACACGCTGCCGCTGACCGCCCGACAATTCATGCGGAAAGCGGAAACGGAACTTCTCGCCCAGCCCGATCAGGTCGAGCAATTCGCGGGTGCGCCCTTCGGGGTCCGGCATGTTGTTGATCCGCATCGGCTCGGCAATGGCCTGGCCGATGACATAACGCGGATGCAGCGACGCATAGGGGTCCTGAAACACCATCTGCACCCGCCGCGCCAGATCGGTGCGGCTGGTGGATTTTGTATCCTGCCCATCGATCTTGATCGAGCCGGACCAATCGGGATTGAGCCCCATCATGGTGCGCAGAATGGTGGATTTGCCGGAACCGGATTCCCCCACCAGGCCAAAGCTTTCGCCCTCGGCAACGTGAAAGCTGACATCGCGGACGGCGGTCGACGGGCCGAAGCGGACGCTGAGATGGTCGACATCGATCATGGGCGTGCCTCCAGCCAGCTGGCCTGGCGCTGCAGGATCGGCAGCGGCTCGAGCGGGCCATCAATGGTGGGCAGGCAGGCCAGCAGCCCCTGCGTATAGGGATGGGTGGCCTCGTGCAGACGGTCGGCCTGCAGGGTCTCGATGATCTGGCCGGCATACATGACGATGACCCGGTCACAGAACCGCGCCACCAGCCGCAGATCGTGGCTGATGAAAATCAGCCCCATGCCGCGCCGGCTGACCAGCTCGTCGAGAATCGACAGCACCTGGGTCTGCACCGTCACGTCGAGCGCCGAAGTGGGCTCGTCGGCGATCAGCAGATCGGGCTCGCGCACCACCATCATGGCGATCATGACGCGCTGACCCATGCCGCCCGACAATTCATGCGGATACAGCGAAAACACCCGCTCGGGATTGCGGATATGCACCGCTTCCAGAATCGCCAGCGCCTGACGGATCGCTTCGCGCTTGGGCAGCTTCCGGTCGCCAATGCGGATCGCCTCGACGATTTGCAGGCCGACGCGCATCACCGGGTTGAGCGAGAATTTGGGGTCCTGCAGGATCATCCCCATCCGCCCACCCCGCAAGCCACGGCGCTGCCGGGGCGAGATTTTGGTCAGGTCGATGCCGTCAAATTCCATCTTGTCGACACTGACCTGGGCATAAGACGGCAAGACGCCAAGCAGTGCCCGGCCAGTCAGGCTCTTGCCCGAGCCGCTTTCCCCGACAATGCCCAGTTTTTCGCGGCCCAGCGTCAGCGAGACGCCGCGCACCGCGTTGGTCATGGCGCCGCCTTCGCCGGGAAAGGCGATGCGGAGGTTTTCGATTTCTACCAGGGGGCCGCTCATTGGCGCTGCCTCAAATGCGGGTCGAGCAGATCGCGCAAGGCGTCGCCCAAGAGATTAAAGCCAAGGCTGACCACGAAGATCGCGATGCCGGGGACCGTTGCCACCCACCATTGGTCGAAGATGAATTTGCGACCGGTGGAGATCATGGCGCCCCATTCCGGCAGCGGCGGCTGGGCGCCGAGGCCGATAAAGCCCAGCCCGGCGGCGGTCAGGATGATGCCAGCCATATCGAAGGTCATGCGCACGATCACCGAAGACATGCACATCGGCATGATGTGATAGACGATGATGTGGAAATCCGACGCGCCGGCGAGGCGGATGGCGTTCACATAATCGGAGTTGCGCACCACCATCGCTTCGGCGCGCGCCAGCCGCGCATAAGGCGGCCAAGCGGTCAGGGTGATGGCCAGCGCCGCATTGACGATGCCGGGCCCGAGCGCGGCGACGAAGGCCAGCGCCAGCAGCAGCTTGGGAATGGCCAGGAATACGTCGGTGATGCGCATGAAAATGCGGTCGATCCAGCCGCCGTAATTGCCGGCAACGGCGCCGATCACCAGCCCGACCGGGGCCGAGGTGACGATCACCAGCCCGACAATCAGCAGGGTCAGGCGCGAGCCATAGACGATGCGCGAATAGATATCGCGGCCCAGCTCGTCGGCGCCGAACCAGTATTGCGCGCCCGGCGCCGCCAGCCGGTCGGCCAATACCGGCAGATAGGGATCATGCGTGGCCAGGATCGGCGCCAGCGCAGCGCAAAGCAGCAGCGCGATGACGATGATCAGCCCGACCATGCCGAGCGGATTGCGCACGAAGCGGCGGGCAAAGCTCTTGAATTCGGCTAGCCGGGCAGCGCGGAGAGCGCGCTTGGAGTCGACAATGGTGGTGGTGGTGAGGTTCATGGGTGCCTCCTAGCGCGAGCGCGGATCGAGCGTGCGGTAGAGCACGTCCGACAGCATGTTGAGGAACACAAAGACCGCGCCGACCAGCAGCGTGCCGCCCAGGACTGCATTCATGTCGGCGGCGAACAGCGAGGAATAAATGTAGTTGCCGATGCCGGGCCAGGAGAAGATGGTCTCGATCAGCACCGAGCCTTCCAGCAGCCCGCCATAGCTGAGCGCGATCACCGTGACCAAGGGAATGGCCGCGTTGCGCAGTGCATGTCCGGCCACGACGCGAAATTCGCTGGCGCCCTTGAGCCGGGCAGTGAGAACATATTCGCTGTTGAGCTGGTCGAGCATCACCGAGCGGGTCATGCGCGAAATATAGGCCAGGCTGAAATAGCCGAGCAGCACGGTTGGCAGCAGCATGTGGCTGATGGCGTTCTGGAAAATCTCCCACTCGCCCTGCATGGCGCTGTCGAGCAGGATCGAACCCGTCCAGCGGTCGACAATGCCGACGAAGAACACGTCGAGCTGCCCGGGTCCGGCGACCCAGCCGAGCTTGTAGTAAAACACGAACAGTCCCACGAGCCCGAGCCAGAAGATCGGCACCGAATAGCCGATCAGCCCGACAATACGGATCACATGGTCGGGCCATTTCTCGTGCCAATAGGCCGAGGCAACGCCCATCGGCACACCCAGCACCACGCCCAGCAGCAGACCCAGGGTCGCCAGCTCCAGCGTGGCCGGGAAGAAATTCAGCAGATCGGTCAGCACCGGCCGCGCCGTGGCAAAGGAAGTGCCGAAGTCGCCGCGCAGGATCTTGCCGATATATTCAAAAAATTGCTGCCACAGCGGCTTGTCCAGCCCCAGTTCCAGAAACACCCGGTCATAGGTCGCCTGGCTGGCCTTTTCGCCGACAATGGAAATCACCGGATCGATCGGCAGCACGCGGCCGATGAAAAAGGTCAGTGCCGACAGGCCAAGCAAAGTGATGGCGACGGTGAGCAGCCAGGAGGCAATGCCGATGATGGGGCGCAGCGCGCGGGGAACAGATGTGGTCAAACGGAATACTCTTTCCTTCTCCCCTTGTGGGCGAAGGTGGCGCGTAGCGCCGGATGAGGGGTGCGCGATGGTCGACCGCACACCCGAATGGCGATTTGCCCCCTCCCGCATGGAGAGGGGGCAGTTAGACGCTTACTGCTTGGTCACGCCGCCATAGCGGTCGTCCGAGAAGGTGATGCCGAGTACGACACCCTTGACGTCGGCGCGCATGGCAACCTTGCGGCTGTCCTGGAACATGTAAACGAAAGGCGAGCTGTCGGTATGGGCGCGCTGGATGGCGTCATACATGGCTTTGCGCTTTTCGGTGTCCTGCTCCTGCACGGCGGCCAGAACCTGGTCCGACAGCGGGCCCGAATCCCAGCCGAAGCGGTCGGCGAGATTACCGTTGGCGCCATCGGGATCGGTCTTGTCGTTGACGGTGAAGGCCTTGGCGTTGGAATGCGGATCTGGATAGTCCGGACCCCACAGGCCAAACCAGACGTCCAGATCATGGCTGCGATAGCGATCGAGCCACTGGCCACCATCGACGACCAGCAGATTGAGCTCGATACCGGCCTGCGCCATGGTCGCCTGCACGGCCTGGGCATATTCGGTATAGGGCGGCACGTTCCACACCACGGTATCCAGCTTGATCGGGGTGGCGACGCCACTTGCAGCGATCAGCGCCTTGGCCTTTTCGACGTCGAGCGAATAGGGGTTGTAGTCGATATTGCCGCCCAGGAACCCGTCCGGGATCATGGTCTGGTGCACCTTGACGGTGCCACGGCCGATATTGTCGGCAATGCCCTGGTAATCCACCAGATACTTCATCGCCTCAACCACTTCGGGATGGCTCAGCGCTTCGTTCCGCACGTTGAGACCGAAGTAATAGATGGTCGAGGAATTGCCTTCCATAATCTGGATGTCAGCATTGCCCGACACGGCGCCGACATCATCGGGGCCGAGCTTGTTGGCAATGTCGATATCGCCCTTTTCCAGCGCCAGGCGCTGCGTCGCGCTTTCCGGCATATGCTGGAGGAAGATGCGCTCGACGCCGGGAGCAGTGCCCCAGTAATTGTCGTTGCGCGACAGCAGGATCGACACTTTCGGGTCCCACTTGGTCAGCACATAGGGGCCCGAACCGGCCGAATTTTCGCTCTTGAGCCAGGCATTGCCATAGTCGTTGCTGCCATCGGCCAGAGTGGCCTCATGCTGCTTGACGATCTCGGAGTCGACGATGCCGCCGGTGAAGGACGACAGCACATAGAGCACGAAGCTCGGGGCGTATTTTTCGTTGACTTCAAGCACCAGGGTGCCGGCGTCGGTCGCCTTGATCTTGTCGACAACGTTGTCCTTGTCGATGCCGAACTGGGTCAGGATGAACGAGATACGGCTGTCGATCAGAATGACGCGACGCAGCGAATATTCGGCGTCATAGGCGGTCACCGGATTGCCCGAGGCAAACTTGGCGGCCGGGTTCATCTTGAAGGTGAAAGTCTTGCCATCTTCGGAAACCGACCAGCTTTCAGCCAGCACGCCGGAGATATTGGTCGGATCAGCGGGATCGAAGGTCACCAGCGGCTGGTAGATCTGCTGGCTGGCGAGCACGCCGCCGACTTCACTGACTTCACCCGGATCGAGGGTGATGATGTCGTCAATCGCGTCCGCGATGACGAGTGTATTGGTGGGCGTCGCCGCCATGGCTCCCGAAGCGGTCATGACCGCTCCAAGGGCTACGGCTGCGAGCGTCTTAAACAGGCGCATTGCAGTCTCCCTGGTTGATTGCTTGATTGTCTGGTGAAACATCATCGCTGGCTGATCCCCTCAAAGCTGAAGACCAGCGCGGCGATGGGTAGAAGGGCGTCGACTTCGGCGAGTGCATCAGGCGTCAAAATCCCGGCATCGCCGAGCAGACAGACGAGGCCACGCACGTCATCGGCGATGATGATGGGCTGGCACAGCGTTGCGCCATAACCCATGGCGACCAGTTGGTCGGTCTCGGGAATGAACTGCGCCATCTGCGCCGGATTATCGCCCACCACCGGCAGCTTTTCGCCGAAAATGCGCAGGTTCCAGGCGCTGTCATCAATCGGATCGAAGCCGCCAATCGGAAAGCCGACCGGATCGGAGGTGCCGATGCGATGGGTGACCGAGCGGTCGGGCGCCGTCGCCAGCCAGGTGACGGTGCGCACGCCGGGAATGGCTTTGAACAGCTCGCAGAGCAGCGCAATCGTCGGCTGCGGCCCGGCCGCCAGCGCCTGATTCAGCCTTGCGGCCAGAGTGGAATTCAGTCCGATCATTCGGGAAATACTCGCATGGTGCCAACCCATAATTCGATGGCGGTGTCGGTGCCGATATTGTCGCCGCGGTGCGGCTTGCGGGAGTCGAAATGCAGGGTGTCGCCGGGCCCGAGCAGATAGGCGGTGCCATCGACCTCGTAGCGCATCGTGCCGCTGACCAGATAGACGAACTCCTCGCCCTCATGGCTCATGACTTCGGAGACGTGACCGGGCGGCACATGGGCAAGGCACGCATTGAGCTTGGCGTCGGGAAAGCCACGTTCCAGAAACTCGTAGAACCGGGCGGTACCGCCAACCTGATAGGTCTGGCGCTGGCCGGAATGGCTGACCACGCTATGGGTCCGCGCCGGCTTGCGGGAGACGAAGTGATCGACCGAGGTTTCCAGCGCCTTGGCCACATTATACAGCGACGCCAGTGACGGCGTCGAGATGCCGCGCTCGATCTGGGAGATGAAGCCCACCGTCAGCGACGACTCGGTCGCCACCTGCTGCAGCGTCTTGCCAATAGCCTTGCGGCGCGTGCGCAGCCGCTGGCCCAGCGTCGTGTCGACGACAGCTACCCCCGCCGTGTCGCGACGATCATCTTTGGCAATCAGCTCTGACAAAACGCACCCCAGCGCGGCCGCATAATTTTAGCCACACTAAATTACGGCCTGCCGTTGTCAACTGTCCGGCGCCGGATCGGACCTGCTGTGCAGCGGTTTTCCGCCGCAGGCCCGCGCCGCGTCAGTTCTGCGCCAACTCCCAGGCGATGGTCTGTTCCAGCGCCTCACGCTCGGAAATGGTTTCGACAAAACCCAGCTCGGCGCGGATGCGACTGCTATCCAGTGTCAGCGGATAGGCCAGATTGGACGCCTCGGCCCGGTCGGCCATGATGCCATTTTCGGCGGGCGGCACGGCAATCACCTCGGTCGCGATCCCCATCACATCGAGAATGGTGTGCGCCCACTGCGTCACCGTACGATCCTGCGGCTGCGCCGCATTATAGGTGCGCCCGGCGGCGGCGGGATGGGTAGCGGCCAGCGCCAGCGCCTCGGCCATATCATCGATATAGCCATAGGAATTCAGCCAACCCGCCGCCCGCTCATCAATGGCGAAGGGCTTGCCCGCCGCCGCATTGCGGATCGCCCAGGCAAAGCGGTGCTGCTTGTCTTCCGGCCCAAAAATCATCGGCAGGCGCATGATGGCGCTTTCGAAACGCCTATCCGCCCGCGCCGCTTCCTCGATCGGGAGCTTGTCGTAATCCTCGAACAGATCGTCTTCGACCCCCTTGGGTCGGCGCGAATTGCCGCGATAGGGATAGCGCAGCGTGCGCAGCGGCGAATCCTCAGTGGCCGGTTCCAGCCGGATCGGCGGGCTGTCTTTTTTCAGCAAGCCACCATAATTGGCATAGACGTCGGTGGAGCTGACCAGCACGTAACGCCCGCCAATCGCAGCCATGGCATCGAGCACCGACTGGGTGTTGCGCAGGCTGAGGGTAAAAATATCGATGACGGCGCTGACCTGATGCGCCTTGAGCAGGCGGATCAGTGCCGGCGTGTCCATGCGGTCGGCGACCTCGAAGCGGACACCGTGCGGCAAGGCCACCGGCTCGATTCCGCGGGCGATAGCCAACACGTCCTGCCCATGCGCCAGCAGCCGCCGCGCCACGGCCTTGCCCAAAAATCCAGTACCGCCAATGATTGCGATCGTCATCCCGGGCTCCGTTCCACGCCAATCCTGACCGGACCCGAGCCATTTGGCCGGGCCGATTCCAGCCCAGCTTTTAGTCTAGCGCGCGGCCCGGAGCCAGCCCATGGCGTCGCTTGGCACCCCCAACCGCTCGCCAGGCATCAGAATCTAGCCCGGGTTCCGTTCGGCCAGTTCGATCATGATGCCGTCGGGATCACGCAGGAAGGCGACCTTGTGGAGCACTTCGGTGTTGAACGCCTTGCGTGGACGCTCCACCAGTTCAACGCCTGCCGCTTCCAGCTTGGCGAAAATGGTATCGACGCTTTCAAACAGGAATGTCAGATGGCGCAGCCCTGCCCTTCCGTCGGGCACATCCTCTGCCGGCGCGGCGCCGTTCACCGGCGCGATGATCTCCAGCATGCCGCCGCCGGCATCGAGAAACGCCAGCGTCGAGCCGCCGCCAGTGAGCTTGCGCAGATGCAGCTTGAGGCCGAGCAGGTCGCAGTAAAACGCGATGGTCCGGTCCATATTACTGACCGTCATGCCGACATGTTCGAAAGATTTGAGCATTACAGTTTTCCCTTGTCGGCCAGCGCCGGATCGGGCGTCAGCCGTCCGCGTTCGTCGGCTTCCAGCAGTTCCTTGCTGACATTGCGGATATGACGGGACATGGCCTTATAGGCCGCGTCCGGATTGCGCATGCGGAGCGCCGCGACCACCGCTTGATGGTCCCCGATCCACAGCGGCCGCACGCTGGGGGCATGGATATGCTCGTGCAGTTTTTTCCACATCACCGACTCGTCCCGCTGCGCCCACAACGCCTCGATGATCGAGACGATGATCGCATTGCCGGTCATCTTGGCGATGGTTATGTGGAAATCGCGATCGCCCTTTTCATTGAGCAGCATCACGTCGGTTTCCTGCTGCATCTGGGCGATGCATTCTTCGAGCACCATGATGTCGTAGATAGTGGCGCGCTCGGCGGCCATTGCCGCAGCGCTCGCCTCCACCGCCATGCGGGCTTCAAGCAGTTCGAACGGCCCCGGCCCGGCGTCATCGCCGATACCGTCGAAATTGACCTGCTTGACCCGGCCGGGCAACACCACCATCCCGGTCCGGCCACGCACCTCGACAATGCCGCGCATTTCCAGCGCGATCACCGCCTCGCGCACCACCGGCCGGCTGACTTCCAGCTGCTCGGCCAATTCGCGCTCCGATGGCATGCGCCAATTCGGGTCCTTGGCATTGGCTTCGATCATGCGGGCAATCCGGCGCGCCACGATCTGGTACAGCCGCTGCTCGCCCGCCAGTTGAAATCCGTGTCCCGCAGTGTCCATCTCAGTCTCCCCTTGCGCCCGCCGCCAATCGGCGGCGGCGCGCCTGTCGTGTGTTGCCGCTCTCAGCCGCTGGCGGCGACCCGCTGATCGGCTTCCGGCAGCCAGGAATGATACAGCGGATGATCCGGCATGATCGGCATTGGCGTCGCCTGCCCGGTGCGCTGCGAGTGATAGGCAGCGGTCACCAGTTCGAGCGTTACCGTTTGTGTCCAGCACGAAGTAGATCATACCAACGGCGTCTTGTTCTTTGATCGTGTTTCTAAAATGCGGCGGCGACGCGCAAAGGATTACTTCCGAAACATTCGTCGACAATCCGAAGCGAGGCAAAAGCAAGGCTAATAGCGAAGACGCTAGTCCAGACCTGTGTCCAGGAAGGTTTTGGCATGTCGGGTGCTCTTCTCTCAGAGATGGTCGAGCTTGATGCGGCAACCCTTGCTGATCACACGTTCAAGGCTGGGGATATTTTTGATGTTGGCGAACATCGACCTCGTCTTGAAGCCTCACTAAACGCTTCCTTGGTCGTTAGTGTCCATCGGTGCGTGCTCTGCCCCACGTGAGCGGTCCGGTTGTATTGTTAGTGCATAGTCGGATTTGGCGCCACTTGGGGCGTCACTGATCCGCTTGGAGTTGGCGGCCATGAGATGGCCTCTGGCGCCGGTGGATTATAGCCCAACGACGAGTGCGAGCGCTCCGTGTTGTAGTGATGCCGCCAGCCTTCGATGACGATCTGGGCCTCCTTGAGGGTGTAGAAGATTTCTCCATCGAGCAGTTCATCGCGGAGTTTGGAGTTGAAGCTCTCGCAATAGCCATTCTCCCAGGGCTACCCGGCATGATCTACGCGGTCTTGGCGCCAACAGCAGCAATCCAGTCTCGCACGGCCTTGGCAACGAACTCAGGGCCGTTATCTGAGCGAATATGGCCCGGGGTTCCCCGCAGGATGAACAGGTCGGTGAGCACGTCGATGACGTCGACCGCCTTGAGCCTGCGGCTGATCCTGATGGCCAGGCACTCCCTGGTGTATTCGTCGATGATGTTGAGCATGCGGAACTTTCTGCCATTGTGGGTGCGACCCTCGACGAAGTCACAGAACCAGACGTGATTGGGATACTCGGGCCGCAGCCGGATGCAGGATCCGTCGTTGAGCCAGAGCCGCCCGCGTTTGGGCTGCTTTTGTGGAACCTTGAGCCCTTCTCGTCGCCAGATCCGTTCCACCCGCTTGTGGTTCACCATCCAACCAGTGCGATGCAGCATCGCCGTGATCCGACGATAGCCATAGCGGCCATATTGGGTAGCTAGTTCGATGATGTCAGCGGTCAGAGCCGCTTCATCGTCGCGGGTTTTGGGAGCCTTGCGCTGGGTGGATCGGTACTGACCGAGAACGCGGCAAGCTCGACGTTGCGAGATGCCGAATTGCTCAACCACATGATCCACGCAAGCGCGACGGCGAGCAGGGCTCAGTAGTTTCCCCGGGCGGCCTCCGCCAGGACCATCTTGTCCAGCGTCAGGTCGGATACGGCCCTGCGCAGCCGGGCGTTCTCCGCCTCAAGCTCCTTCAGTCGCTTCACCTGGTCGCCCTTGAGCCCACCATATTCCTTGCGCCAGCGGTAATAGGTTACTTCCGTCACGGCTATCGCGCGCACAGCCTCCGCGACCGTTTTTCCCTGCGAGGTCAGTACATCGACCTGCCGACGTTTGGTGACGATCTCTTCAGCCGTCGGACGTTTCCTAGCCATCTGCGTATCCTTTCAAAAGGGGAATATCCCATACTTCAAAAAGGACCACTTCTGTGGGGGCAGACCAAGTTGCTGTGCCATATCCATCTTGCCGGGGGCGACAGCACCACGGCGCGCCGGTATCCGCACCCACCACTCGGACCTACTTCGGCTCAATCGAGCCCATCCGCTTGCTCGCCACCGTCCAGTTCAGCTCCGTGGTCCGCGCCACAATCGCTTCCACCAGCGTGAACAGCGCGCCATTGGCGTCCCAGGTGCGGCCCATTTCGGTGCGGCAGGGCAGAACCAGTTTGGCGAAGCGGCTGACAGGGCTCATCCATTCATCGGTGATCAGCACAATTTGCGCTCGTCGCGCCACCAGATCGGCGGCCAGCACCAGCAGGCTCGGATCGTAGCGCCGCACGTCGAAAATAATGGCGGTGTCGCCCGGCTTGATGTCGATGAGCTGATCGGCCCGGCTGGCCGGCCGGCCATCGAGCCGGCGCACGCCGGGCCGGATCAGCCGCAGATGCGCTTCCAGATAGCCCGCCAGAAAATCGGTGAAGCGCCCGCCGGCCACATGGCAATTGCCCTTGTTCTCGGCCAGCCGGGCACACACCGCCTCAAACTCCGAGGCCGGGATCAGCGCCGCCGTGTCTTGCAGATTGGCCACGGTCTGGCTGATGAAGCGGTCGAAAAACTGCGCCTCCCCGCCCGCCGCAGGACCGGGACTGCGTTGCAGCGGCGATTTGGAGCGCTCCTCCATCTCCTCACGCAGCGCGCGCTGGAAATCGGGATAGGATTTGTAGCCCAGCTCGGAGACGAAGCGCAGCACCGTGGCCGCGCTGGCCCCCACCTGTTGGGCAAATTCGGCGACCGGTGCCAGCCCCAGCGTCGGATACGACCCCAATAGCCCCCGCGCCGCCCGCTTCTCGGCCGCCGTCAGGCGGTAGATGGCGTCGTGGACCCGGCCCGAAACTGACTTTCCTTCCATGCGCCCCTCTGAATTTATGATTTCAGTATTGACAGTTTCACTCCGTATGGAACTACTGATACAGAAGTTAACTGATCCTGCGTAGGGGCTCTGTGGACGTCAGCGGTGAAAAAACGGTGCTGGTTTCCAATGCGCGCGGGGCGTCGCCCTTCGTCATTGTCTGCGATCACGCCAGCAATCGCATCCCGGCCAAATATGGCGATCTGGGTCTTACCCCGACCGAGCGGCTGAGCCATATCGCCTGGGACCCCGGCGCCCTGGCCGTCAGCCAGCGTCTGGCGGATCGGCTCGATGCACCGCTGGTGCAATCCACCGTGTCGCGCATCGTCATCGACTGCAATCGCGAGCTCGATGCGCCCGATTTGATCTGGACCCTGTCCGAAAGCACCCGTATCGCCGCCAATGAGCAACTCGACGCTGCCGAGCGGCAATACCGGATCGAGCATTTTCACCGCCCCTATCATGACGCCGTCGAAACGGTGCTAGAGGCGCGCCGGCAGGCGGAGCAGGAAACCATTCTGGTCTGCATGCACTCGTTTACGCCGGTCTATCTCGGCGTTGCCCGCCCCTGGCCGATCGGGCTGATCCATGGCGTCGATACCGGCTTTACCAAGGCGCTGTCCGACGCGCTCAAGGCCGATGACCCGGCCCTCAATGTGGGCTGGAACGAGCCCTATGCCGCCCTTAACGGGGTGACGCTGACGCTGGAAAAGCACGGCGACGGGCGCGGGCTGCCGTCCACCATGATCGAAATCCGCAATGACGAAATTCTCGATCCTGCCGGGGTCGCCGATTGGGTGGCGCGGCTGGAGCGAAGCCTGGTGGCCGCGCGACAGACCTTGTGGCCAGCGCAACACGGATAGCTGAAGGAATCCGATGACCAAGAGACAGGAAACCGCATCGTGCCCAAGCCGATAGTTCTCTTTGTCAAATGGGTTGATCGCATCAATCGCCTGGCCGGGCGTTTCGCCATGGTGATATTTTTTGTCATGGCTGCGGTCATGCTGTGGTCGACGATATCGCGTACCGTGTTCGGCGCCCCGGTCAACTGGGCGCTGGAAATGACCCAGTTCCTGCTCTCGGCCTATTATCTGCTGGGTGGCGCCTATGCCTTCCAGCAGGGCGCGCATGTCCGCATGGACCTGTTCTACGACCGGCTTCCGCTCCGGGGACGGTCCATTCTGGATGCGATCACGCTGCTGGCCGTCATCTTCTTTCTGGTGGTGCTGCTGTGGGGCGGCATTTCGAGCACGCAATACGCCATCCAGTATGGCCAGAAAAATTATTCCGCCTGGTCGCCCCTGCTCTGGCCCGTCAAGGTCGCCATGAGCCTCGGCATTTTCCTCATGCTCCTTCAGGTCATTGCGCAATTGTTCAGGGACATTGCCCAGGCCATGGGTAGGCCCATTTCATGACCCCCGAACTCATTACACTCTTCATGTTTGCCACGATGATGGTGCTGCTGTTTACCGGGCAGCGCGTCTTCGGCGTCATCGGCTTTGTCGGCTCGGCCGCCGGCCTGTGGCTCTGGGGTAATGGCGCGGTCGAAATGCCATTCAACCAGGCGTTTCAGGTGCTCAACTGGTATCCGCTGATCACCGTGCCGTTCTTCGTCTTCATGGGCTACATGATGAGCGAGAGTGGCATCGCCTCCAATCTCTATCGCATGTTCCATGTGTGGTTCGGCCCGATCCGGGGCGGGCTGGCGCTGGGCACGATGGGGCTGATGGTGCTGATTTCCTGCATCAACGGGCTGTCGGTGGCCGGCATGGCCATCGGCGCCACCATTGCCCTGCCCGAACTGCTCAAGCGCGGCTATGACAAGATCATGGTCACCGGGGTGATCCAGGGCGGTTCGACCCTGGGCATCCTGATCCCGCCCAGCGTGGTGCTGGTGCTGTTCGCCATGATCGCACGGGCGCCGATCACCGAATTATGGCTGGCGGGCATCGTGCCCGGGCTGATGATGGCCACCATTTTCGGGGTCTATGTCTATATCCGCTGCCGTATTCAGCCGGAGTTGGGACCGCCGATTTCACCCGAGGAACTGGAGGGGATCACCCTGCGCGACAAGCTGGTGCTGCTGCGCGAGGGCATCATGCCGGTGGCGGTGTTCGCCATCATGATGACGCTGTTCCTCACCGGCACCACCAGCCTCACCGAAAGCTCGGTCATGGGGGCGGTGCTGGCCACCATCGCGGCGGCGCTGTCGGGCAAGCTCGACTGGAAGGTGCTGGAATCCACCACGCGGCACACGCTGATGATCAGCTGCATGTTCCTGTGGATTATCCTTGGGGCGCTGTGCTTCTCGTCGGTCTATGACGGGCTGGGCGCGGTGCGGGCCATCGAAAACCTGCTGCTCAACACCTTCGGGCTCGACCCCTGGGGCATCCTGATCATGATGCTGCTCAGCTTCGTCATCATGGGCATGTTCCTTGATGACACCGCCATGCTGGTGATCGTCGCGCCGCTGTATATTCCGTTGGTGCGGCTGCTTGGATTTGATCTGATCTGGTTTGGCATTATTTACACCATCACCTGCCAGATCGCCTACATCACCCCGCCCTTCGGCTACAATCTGTTCCTGATGCGCGCCATGGCGCCACCAGAGATCACGCTGGCCGATATCTACCGCTCCATCCTGCCCTTCGTGCTGCTCATGACGCTGACGGTGATCCTGCTGATGATCTTTCCGCAGATCGCGCTGTGGCTGCCGGGGCTTTATGCCGGGCGATGAGGAGAAGAATTTTGGGAGAGGAAAGCCAATGAGGGGAGCACAGACCGCCTAGTCGACGTCGCGTTCAAACAGGCGTGCCGGCAGGTTGCTCGGGCGCCAGCATCATGAGGGAGGAAGCCGACATGACTGATATTCTCAACAAGCGTAACTTTCTGAAGCGAGCGGGCCTGGCCACCGCCGGCGCCGTGGGCGCCACGGCGCTGGCAACGCCCTATGTCAAGGCGCAGGCGGCGCCGATCCGCTGGCGCCTGCAGACCTATGCCGGCCCGGCACTGGCCGAACATGTGGTCAAGAACGCCATCGACTGGTTCAACATCGCCGCCAATGGCGAAATGGTCATCGAGCTCTATACCGCCGACCAACTGGTGCCGCATGGCGAGCTGTTCCGCGCCGTCCAGACCGGCACCATCGACGCCGCCCAGAGCGATGACGACTCCGCCGCCGCGCCGGTGGACGTCAAAGTGTTCGGCGCCTATTTCCCGCTGGCCTCGCGCTATTCGCTCGACGTGCCGGCGCTGTGGCACTGGCGTGGCCTCAAGGAAATCTGGGAAGAAGCCTATGCCGAAATCCCGGCCGTGACCTGGCTGTCCACCGGCGCCTGGGACCCCTGCAACTTCGGCACCACCAAGCCAATCAACTCGCTGGCCGATCTCAATGGCCTGCGCGTCTATACCTTCCCCACCGCGGGCCAGTTCCTTGCCAAATACGGCGTCATCCCGGTCACGCTGCCCTATGAAGACGTCGAGCCGGCGCTGCAGACCGGCGAACTCGACGGCATCTGCTGGTGCGGCACCACCGAGCTGCACACCGTGGGCTGGGCCAATTCGCTGAAATACTACCTCACCAATCCGCTTTCGGGCGCTTGGGCCGGGTCTTATTTCGTCAACACCGCCAAGTGGAACGAGCTGCCGCCGCATCTGCAGCAGCTTTACCGCATGATGATCGACACCTCGCACTACTACCGCCAGCACTGGTACTGGGCCGGCGAAGCCAATTACCGCATCAATGGCAAGCTCGAGCTGACCACCATTCCCGACGCGGAATGGAAGCAGGTGGAAACCGACGCCATCGCCTTCTGGGACGAGATCGGCAAGCAGTCGGAGCGCAGTGGCCGGGTGGTCGAGATCATCAAGAAGTACAATGCCGACATGAAGCTGGCCGGGGCGCCCTACCGCTACAGCTGACCCATCTTGCCGGTCGCGCTTGCGCGGCCGGCACCCAACCATGCCCCGGAGACTTGAATGGCATACTCTCTCGACGCCCTGCGCACAGATGTCGCTGCCGGCAGCATCGACACCGTGCTGGTCGCCTTTCCCGACATGCAGGGACGGCTGATCGGCAAGCGCTTGCAGGCCGAGTATTTCCTCGAAACCGCCACTGACCCAACCCATGGCTGCGACTATCTGCTGGCCGACGATATCGATATGGAGCCGGTGCCCGGCTACACGGCGGCCAATTGGGGCAAGGGCTATGGCGATTTCGCCATGCAGCCCGACCTGTCGACGCTGATGAAAGCCGCCTGGCTCGAGGGCACCGCCATCGTGCTGTGCGATCTCAGCGATCACCACCACGCCCCGATCCCGCACAGCCCGCGCGCCATCCTCAAGACCCAGATCGAGCGCCTGGCCCAGCTCGGCTACACCGCCAATGCCGCCACCGAACTAGAATTCTACCTGTTCGACGAGGACTATCGCAGCATCAGCCAGAAGGGTTTTCGCAACCTGCAGACCTCGGGCGATTACATTCAGGATTACCACATCTTCCAGACCACCAAGGAAGAAGGCGTGATGCGCGCTTTGCGCAAGCAGCTGCAGGCTTCCGGCATTCCGGTCGAATCCTCCAAGGGCGAATGGGGCCCGGGGCAGGAAGAAATCAACGTCAAATATTCCGACGCCCTGACCATGGCCGACCGCCATGTGGTGCTGAAAAACGCCACCAAGGAAATCGCCTGGGCGCAAGGCAAGGCCGTGACCTTCATGGCCAAATGGGATTTTTCGCTGGCCGGTTCCTCCAGCCACATCCACATGTCGCTGGCCGACAAATCCGGCAAGCCGCTGTTTGTCGATGCCAAGCATGAGCGCGGCATGAGCCCGCTGATGCAGCATTTCATGGCCGGCCAGCTCGCCTATGCCCGCGACATCACCTATTTCCTGGCACCCTATATCAATAGCTACAAGCGCTTCCAGGCTGGCACTTTTGCTCCCACCAAGGCGATCTGGTCGCCGGATAACCGCACCGCCGGCTTCCGCCTCTGCGGCGAAGGCACCAAGGCCATCCGCACCGAATGCCGCATTGGCGGCGCCGATATCAATCCCTATCTGGCCATCGCCGCCCTGCTCGCCGCCGGCATCAAAGGCATCGAGGACCAGCTACCGCTGGAGCCGGCCTTTGTCGGCGACGCCTATAGCGGCAAAAAACTCCGCGAAATCCCCAAGACGCTGCGCGAAGCCATCGATACGCTGCGCCAGTCCACCATGCTCAAGGATGCTTTCGGCGCTTCGGTGGTCGACCACTATGTCCACACCGCCGAGTGGGAACAGTTCGAATATGATCGCCGGGTCACCGATTGGGAGCTGAAACGCGGGTTTGAGCGGAGCTGACGGTCTCCCTGCTGCCACAGAACGCGTCACATACTCGGTGTCACCCCGGCCTTGAGCCGGGGCCCACCCTGGGATCTCAAGCCGGATCCCGGCTCAAGGCCGGGATGACATTGCGGAAGAACAAGAGGCCAAACAAATGACCGAGACGGTCAAAATCATCTCCCCCATCGACGGCAGCGTCTATGCCGAGCGGTCGCTGGCGACCGCAACCGAGATCTACAGCGCCGTTACCCACGCCAAGGCCGCGCGCCATAATTGGGACGAGACCACCCTGCCCGAGCGGCAAAAAATCCTCAGCCATTTCCTCGATGCGCTGCTGCTGATGAATGATGAGATCGTGCCCGAACTGGCCTGGCAGATGGGCCGCCCGATCCGCTTTGGCGGCGAGAAAAAGGGCGTCGAGGAACGCAGCCGCTACATGATCGAGCTGGCCACCACCGCGCTGGCCCCCGTCGACAAGCCTGGCAAAGACGGTTTCACCCGCTATATCACCCGCGAGCCGCTGGGCACCGTCATGGTGATCGCGCCGTGGAATTATCCGTTCCTCACCGCGGTCAATTCCATCGTGCCGGGGTTGATGGCGGGCAATGCCATTATCCTCAAGCACGCCAGCCAGACCCTGCTGGCCGGCGAACGCTTCGCCGCCGCCGCCGAACAGGCCGGCCTGCCGAGCGGGCTGTTTCAAAATCTGGTGCTCGGCCATTCCGATACCGAACAGCTGATCGCCTCGGGGCAGATCGACCACATCAATTTCACCGGCTCGGTGGCGGGTGGCCGTCGCATCGAACAGGCCGCCGCCGGTACTTTTGCTACGCTGGGCCTCGAACTGGGCGGCAAGGACCCGGCCTATGTCCGCGCCGATGCCGATCTCGATTACGCCGCCGAAAACCTGGCCGATGGGGCGTTTTTCAACTCCGGCCAATCCTGTTGCGGTGTCGAGCGCATCTATGTGGCGGCCTCCGCCTATGACGGCTTTGTCGAGCGCTTCATCGCTCAGGCCAAGGGCTGGACATTAGGCAATCCGCTCGACCCCGCCACTATTGTCGGCCCGATGGCGCGCGGCAGCTTTGCCGATCACGTGCGCCAGCAAACCGATGAAGCCCTGCGTGGCGGCGCCACCCGCCACCTCAACACAAAGCACGGGCTGGACCAGCCCGGCTCGCCCTATCTGGCGCCCGAAGTGCTGACCAACGTCAATCACCAGATGAGCGTGATGCGGGAAGAAAGTTTTGGCCCGGTGGTCGGCATCATGAAAGTCGCCGACGACGCCGAAGCCATCACGCTGATGAATGACAGCCCCTATGGCCTCACCGCCTCGCTGTGGACCGCCGACCTGGACACCGCCGCTAAACTAGGCGCGCAGATTGAGACCGGCACCGTGTTCGCCAATCGCTGCGATTATCTCGATCCGGCATTGGTGTGGACCGGAGTGAAGGACACCGGCAAAGGTGGCGGCCTCAGCGAAATCGGCTACGCCAATTTGACCCAGCCGAAGAGCTATCATTTGAAACAGGCCTGAGTGCCACGCCCTCGTGGTTCGAGGCTCGCGAAGAGCGTGCACCTCACCATGAGGGCTACTGAACGCAATGAGGTCCTCATGGTGAGGTGGGCGCGCCGCGCCCCTCGAACCACGAGGTCCGGGCAATTGGAGACCGCCCTATGACCAAAGCCAACTGGAACTACCCCACCACCATCAAATTCGGTCCGGGCCGCATCGCCGAACTGCCTGAGGCGCTCAAAGCCGCCGGCATTACGCGCCCGCTGCTGGTCACCGATGCCGGGCTGATCAATCTCCCGGTCACGCAAAACACCCTCGCCATGCTCAGGGCCGCTGGCCTGCCGGTCGGGGTTTTCGCCGAGGTTAAACCCAACCCGATTTCCGCCAATGTCGAAGCCGGCATCAAGGTACTGCGCCACGGCGGCCATGATGGCGTCATCGCCTTTAGCGGCGGCTCCGGGCTCGATGTCGGCAAGGTCATCGCCTTCATGGCCGGGCAGACCCGCCCGATGTGGGACTTTGAAGACATTGGCGATTGGTGGACCCGCGCCGATCCAAATGGCATTTTGCCGATCATCGCCGTGCCCACCACCGCCGGAACCGGTTCGGAAGTGGGCCGCGCCGGCGTCATCACCGACGAGAACACCCACACCAAAAAGGTGATTTTCCATCCCTTGATGATGCCCAAGATCGTCATCGCCGATCCCGAACTAACGGTGGGCATGCCCCGCTTCATCACCGTCGGCACCGGCATGGACGCGCTGGCCCATTGCCTCGAGGCCTATTGCGCGCCGGGCTATCACCCGATGGCCGATGGCATTGCCGTGGAGGGCATCCGCCTCGCCATGGAGAACCTGCCAAAAGTGTATGCCGACCCCAATGATATCGAAGCGCGCGGCCACATGATGAGTGCTGCCGCCATGGGCGCCACCGCCTTCCAGAAGGGGCTCGGCGCCATCCACGCGCTCAGCCATCCAGTCGGCGCGCTGTATGACACCCATCACGGTATGACCAATGCGGTGTTCATGCCCTATGTGCTGGCAGTCAACCAACCCGCCATCGAAGCCCGCATTGCCCGGCTGGCCGCCTATCTGGGTCTGGCACCGAGTTTTGAGGCGTTTTTGCACGCCATTCTTGGCCTGCGCCAGCGGCTCGAGGTGCCCCATACCCTGGCCGATTTCAAGGTGGATGGGCGCCAGCGCGAGCTGATTGCCGATATGGCGGTTGTCGATCCCACCGCGGGCGGCAATCCCCGCGAACTGACCAAAGTGCTGGCGCTGGAGATTTTTGATCGGGCGATGGAAGGGTGGGTTTAGCGGGCCCCACCCGTACGTCGCTCGCGCATCAAAAACTCGGTGTCATCTCGGCCCTGAGCCGGGTGTGGATTCACATTTGAAGTGTAACGGGAAGAAGGCTTCGGCGGTCGTGACGTGTCCTGGCCGGGTTCACTCTGGAACGATGGCCGACTTCAAATCGGAATATCCGGCCGGTTTGAATCGGAATCCGCATGCTGGAGAGCTGGCGGGGCGCCGTGATGCCCGGCGCTGCCATTTTGATCAGCAGTCTGTCGTTCAACCTGCTCGGAGATGCATTGCGCGATATGCTGGATCCACGCCATGAATAAACGGGGGGCCATTCCACGCTTGTGTTCGAAAATCTGAGCGTCACCTATGAATTCGACGTAACGTTTCCCCGGCTTCGACATCCTGTCGCACATCTATCGCATGCCCGACGGGCTAAATCTGCAGGAGCTTGTCACCGGCTAATGGCGTCGCCGGCGAACATTACTTCATTACTTCAGTTATCAAGCGGCTGGTCGATAATGGGTTTATCATCCGGTCCCACAACCCAAAGATCGGCGCGAGGACTTCGTGCAGATGGCACCGCTGGGTCGGGCCAAATTCATCGAGATGGCCGCTGCCAACGAAGCGTGGATTCGCAATCTGACGGCCGAGCTGAGCCCTGCTGATGTAAAGGCCCTGTCAGTCTTACTGCAAAAGATGAAAGAGTCGACGCGCCAAGCCCTGTAAGGCTAGCCGCCGTGGCGCGCTGAGGACGACTGCCGAAAGCTGGGTTTCGACCTTGGTTCGATCAAGCTTAAAGGGAATGCCCGGCTGAACCGTCGGTGTTCCCAAACGCATATTATGCGAATCTAATGACGTCGGTCGGCGCCCCATGCACGAACCCGCTACGCGGGAGGGTGCATGGGGATGGTGGAGCGTGATATTTTGGGCCTTTGAGCGGAGGTCGGTTGCGATCTGAGCATGGAGTTTCTTTCAACGAGAGGAACTCGCCATGGCTATAGTGTCGATCAACGCTCCGATTTCACCGCTCCGCCAACGCATGCAGCAGGATATGCTGATGCGCGGCCTGGGCTGGCATACCCAGCAGGACTACATCCGTCATGTCCGGCGCTTCGCCGCCTTCCTCGGGCGCGCTCCCGATAATGCCACAACCGAAGATATCCGGCGTTTCCAGCTCTATCAGCATGAGAGCGGCGTTGGTGTCAACGGCGGAGTAAAATCCGGCCATTAGGCGGAGCAAGACCAGGCCACCTTTGGCGCGCGCATGAGACCGCCGGGAGGGCATAGCCCGAGCGGGGGTCTCATGTGCGCGTGCGATTTTTGAGGTGTCTCAGCCGGCCTTTCGGGCGCGGCTTTGAGCGAGACGATAGCTGTCGCCATTCATCTCG